>DATGVM010000006.1:0-226189 GCA_035300345.1 Steroidobacteraceae bacterium | reverse complement strand
CGTCGATGCTGCGCACGTCCATCCACAGCGGTACACCCGCGGCGCGGAGCTTGGCGGTCAGTGCTAGAACCTTGTCGTTGTCTTCGCGCGAATAGCTGACGAATACTTCTTCTTGTGCCATGCGCGTCCTTAGGGTGACCGTGCAGGCTAGCCTATCGCCAGCCGCCTGAGAAGAACGGGAAACACTGGCGTTCCGTAGGAGCCGCGCCAGGGCTCGGGCGGGCCAGAAGGGGACGCGGGCGGATGAAGCAGCCGGGATGGAAAGTCAGCTTTGGCCAAACGACATCAATCTGTGACTTAACATAATATACATTATGCGAAGTAGGCCGGGGCTATTGCGACAACGGGCAATACCCGCCAATCCCCGGGCCCAAGTCGCCAAACAGATCACGCCTCACGGCCCCCCCCAAAGATTGCGGGAGCGGACTTCTAGAATGTCCAGGTTATTCCAATCGACAGGAGGTCCGGGTTACCTCCACTGGCGTTAAGCCGTTCGTATTCAAGCCGAGCGGCAACTGCCGAAAATTTCAGCTGCGCGCCCGCGCCGTACGCGAATTCGGTGGTCGATTCGTCGCGGTCAAAAGCCGGAAACGGGAAGTTCGGGGGACAGGCAGTGTTTATGCCGTTGACGCTGCAGACCACACTTGCGTGCACATTGGTCCGCAGGCGTGATAGGCCAACCTTGCCGTAAAGATCGAGAAGCGGTACGGGAAGCGGCGCATGGAGCAATCCAGAGAGTATCGTCGCTCTCGGGTGGGCATCAGCCAGCATATTCGCGTTGAAGATGCCTTGTGGCTGCAAGGGCACTTGTGCCGACGGATGGCCGAAATTCACGTATTCCAATTCTGCGCCGATGAGCGAGATCGGCCTGATACCGACCAGAACCTTCCAGCCCGTCGCGTGTTCGCTGAATCCCAGGGGAGCTACTTCATTCGCCCTGACGTCGGCCTGTCCGACCGCTGCGCCGGCGTAGAAGCCAAGCACATTTGCGGCAGACGCCGAAACGGGGCTACAGAGCGCCAGAACGACTGTCACCAGTGGCGCTAATGCCAACCGCTGAATCATCGTGCTTCGAGTTGGCATAACAGCGCCCTCTAACGCTTCGCATGAGCGCCGCGGGCACTCACGCTCGAGCTTGGCGCTTTATCCTTCCCACGGCGCTCAATGTGGTAGTTAAGTTTTATTCAGGCGTACCGCCGTGGCGCTTACCGCAGCCCAGGGTCCCACTAAGGGGGCTCGCTCGAGTACCGGAGAGCGCATCGCTCGTGCACGCTGCACCCACTGCTGCATCCAAGCGCTAAAGCGCTAAATTCCTGGGCTGGCTACACGTCAGATGAGCAAGTGCATTTTCGCACTGGAATGGGCCTTCATTGGCGTATCGTGCGAATTCGGCCAGCAAGGGGGAAACATGCGTGCAGCCTACCTGGCGCTAATCCTGGGGCTCTACGGGACGGCGGCTTGGAGCGCAGAAGCATCCGGAGATGCTGCATACCGGGAAGCATTCTACAAAAGCATCCTGTCGACGATTAAGCAGGTAGTCTCCGTCAGCCCCGACTTCGCGAAGGACACGCCTCAGGAACGTGAAAAAGCCACAACCGAGATGGCGAAGGCCCTTACGGAATGCCACATGCGGGCAATGGCGGCCTATTCGCCTACCCTGCAGAATGTCGCCTACCGCGTAATTGCCGCCGGCGGGTCGTATGCCGACGCAAAAGAAGCCTTTGATCGCGCTCTTGCCACCGAAGGCGCGGCCGGCGGCGATCGAGCCTGGGCCTTGAAGGCGATGGTCGAGAAGGCCGTCTCCATTGGCCAGGGATGCAATAAGGCGGCGGTGCGCGCGGCCTCCGAGTCCGAGTGATTGCGCCGCCTCCTCCACCCGTCGGCCTGTTGGATGCCCTGCGGCGCCGGCAGGTCCCGAAAATCGCCTGCGCGATATAAAACGTAGCTAAGGTCGGTGCGGACGTGTGGGCTTCTTTGTGGTGGCCTGCGACTCCCCTTCGAGCGCAGCCAGCCAGGATTTCAGGTCCTCTTCCGCGATCGTATCAGTGACGTCACGCTCCGCCAGACGACCGAGCGTCTCGCGGTAGCGCTGTTCCTGCGAACGCGCGCCGAGCCGCTCGAGCGCCGTGCGCCACCAGGGAGTGCGCACCAGACGCGCGGCGATCAACTGATTCTTGTTGCCCTGGTTCATCACCTGATTTGATCCTGAAGTCCCAGTGAAGTTCAGGTTCAGGGTAGCGCACTGCGCCATCCGAGACAGCTACATTTGACGTCAGCTGTATCCTACGCCACGACCCAGCACAGGAGCCACAATTCGTAGCCAACTAGCGACAGGTATAGCAGCGCGGCCGCTACCAGCACGGGCCCGGCGATGTACCGGCTGAATACGGGCACCCTCGCCAATACCACCAGGATGGCGACGCCCCAGGCCGTCAGGGCCAGCTTGACGAAGGCGAACTGACGGCCGTCGTCATTTACAAAGAAGCGCATCAACGGATTGACTTCGATGGCGCCATGATCCACC
The DNA here is from genome assembly GCA_035300345.1 of Steroidobacteraceae bacterium. Classification (GTDB taxonomy): domain Bacteria; phylum Pseudomonadota; class Gammaproteobacteria; order Steroidobacterales; family Steroidobacteraceae; genus FEN-1191. The sequence goes on along the minus strand of DATGVM010000006.1, from coordinate 223,665 downwards.
AGCACGATGGTCAGGAAGGTATCAACCAGCGAAAGCAGCAGCACCAGGAGTGCCGCGGCAAACCATTGCGGCGCGTGCCAATCCACATACCCCAGGCTGCCTCGCTCCCCGCGGCGCAGGTCGCGGCGGCGAGCACGCCAGGCGCCGGCCAGCAACGCCTGCCACACGTGGGAACGCCGCTCCTGACCGCCGCGGCGTTCGCCGTCTGCGCGATCAAGCGCGTCGTGGAGTTCTGGCACGGGAATAACTTTTAAGGCCGCGGTTCAACCCGCCGCGGCTTGCTCAGGCTTGGAATCGAAGTTCTCGAGCGCGGCCGGGATGCTGGCCGCAAAGCCCTGGATGAAATCCACGCCCAGCGCCTGCATCAAGGCCTGGCCCTCTTCGCACTCCACCTGCTTGGCCACGACGTGCACGCCGGCAATGCGGGCCGCCTGGGCGATGGCGGCCACCCTCGCCTGGCGGTTGCGATCGGCCACCAGGTCCTGGGTGAGCCCTGGATCGAGCTTGACGAGGCGCACGCCGGACTGGAGCAGCAGGTCGATGCCCGCCTCGCTCAAGACGTAGTTGTCGATGACCAGGCCCGCGCCTGACTGCTCGAGCTGCCCGGCAAACTTGGCGAACTGCCGCATGTCGCGCAGGCAGGCCTCGTGCTGCACCTCAAAGGCCAGCAGCCCCTGCGGCAGCCCGGCCGAGGCGATCGATTGGGACACGAAGGCCGGGAACTTGCGATCACTCATCGAGGCGGCGGTGAGATTGACGGAGAACTGGGTCGGCTCACCGGACCAGATCTCCTTGTGCTTGGCCAGCCAGTTCACCAGCTCGCCGAGCACGCGCCGATCGAGCGTGGCCCCCAGGCCGTGGGCTTCGGCGCTGTGGATCAGCTCCTGCGGGGCCACGGCCGAGTCCGCCTGACCCGCATCCCGCAGCAGAATTTCGTGGCGGCGGATACGGATTCCGGCCTGGATGGGTGTCAGGCTCTGGCTGTGCAATTCGATTTCGAAGGAGCGCACTCGGGCAGCGACCTGTTCGGTGGTGGCCGCATTGATATCGCCGCCCTGGAGCAACGCCACCACCTGGGTGGGCTTGATCTCGGCACTGGGCGTGGACAATTCCTGCGCCGGGGGCTGCACGCCGCTGGCGAGGGTGATGCCCCATTCGCGCACCGCCCGCACCACCGGGACCGGCAGGTCGGGCGCCGAAGTGCCATTGCCCTTCAGCCAGCGGTCATCGACCACCAGCATGACGAAACCCAGGAATTCATGACTCTCGTCGCCAGTGCGCAGCAGCACCGCGGTGCGATCGCGCTGCAGCGGATGGTTCACGCGGCTGGGGGCGCCGGGGCCCACGAAACTCTCCAGCGCCATGCGCATGGCCTCGCGCTCCGGCGGGCCGAGGACCTCGCCGCGATGCCAGTGAATCCGGCCCCCCGCATCGTGCAGGGACACCAATTTGGCCCATAACAGCGGCAGCGCAGCAACGATGCGCTGGCCACAGGTACCGGCCTGCATAGGTGGGCGCGCCGTGCGCAGCGCGGGGGCTACAGAAGACAGGAACATGGGAGGTCAAATTAGCGCGTCGCGGCCTGCCCGGTCTGTGACCCGGGTCTATAGATAGTCAGGAAACTGCGCTGCGGCAGCCTAAAAACAGCCATTATTGCCACTCAAAGCGATTCAGGGCCGGGTTCTTCCGCACCCGGTCGGCCGGGAAAACCGTGCCGTTTGCGACCACAAAGACACCCGGCGGGCACAGCTGGACGGCCCCGAAAGCCAGGCCCAGATTGAAGGCCGCGTCGCTGTCGGCGAAGCGCCCGGGCTGCAAGGCGCCGGTCAGCACGATGGTCTTGCCGGCCAGTCCGGCCAGCTCGCGCGCCGTTTCGACGATCGTGTCGGTGCCGTGGGTGATCAGGATCTGCGCCGCCGCGCTCTCTGCGACCGCCGCGCGGATCACCTGCCGGTCCGCTGCGGTCATCTCCAGGCTGTCTTTGCGCAGCAGCTCCGTGACCTCGGGGAGCGTCGGCAGCCGCGCGTGGCGGAGCAACTCCAGCACCATCGGCGCCCCGACCTGGTAGCCACCCTTGGCATCGAAGTACACCTTGTCGATGGTGCCGCCGGTGGTAAAAACTGCGATGCTCATGCCTTAACCCGTGCCGGCATCCACCAGTGTTTCCTCGGTCGCGCCGAGATAGCGCACCAACAGGTCATCCACGTTGTCATCGGTGCGCGCCAGGCGCTCATCGAGCTGATCGATCACGGCTTCAGCGGTATTGTTGCCGACGCGTCCTTCCAGTTCCTCCACGGCGACACGCAGCAGGCTGACGATGCGCACTGCGCCAATCGCGGCGAACGCTTGCTGTGCCTGCGCCAGCCTGGCGTGCGGTTCGGGAAACAGGTGTTTCTGCAGGGTCCCGTGCGCGGCGGCGGCCCAGAATTCCACCACGACGAGCAGCACCTGCTCGCGCTCGGTCAGCGCCCCGGCGGGCCCGGAATCACGCTTACGCCCCAGGGCCTCCAGCACAAAGCTGGTGATCGGGTAGATGCCGCGCCAGGTCTCAGCCATATTCCGTCCGTTGCAGTTAAAGCGAATACTATCAGAGTACTTAAGGCAGACTCTTAATGTTAAATTCCCAAACTAGGTTACGCACCCGCTGGCCAGTTTCACAGGCCCAACGGTCTTTTCCATCCCGACCACTGCATCCGTGCCAAAAAGTACGTTGATCATTGCATGCAGCACGCGATATTCTCGCTCTAGGTGTATGAGGCGGAAGCGTTTAGAACGGAATAACAAAACAACTAGGGCAGCAGCGCGAGAGAGGCCAGGAATGTGCAGTATCAGCTCGCCAAGCCGCCGGGACCCATGCCATGGACACGACTCTTTCTCACCGACTTGAAGCGGCCGTAAAACGGCTCGCCGGCGACGGCACTCTCAAGGAGAGGCTCGCCGCGGCGTTTCGTGAACACCTCGATGAGATCGAGGAACTCGAATTGCCCGACGAAGTGCAGCTTGAGTATTCGCAGATGTCGAGGACCATGCACCTGGCCCGTGCCCTTCCAGGCGATAACGTCGTGCGTGCCTCGGTGCGCAAGTTGTCCAACGAAGAGGCGCAGCGCTTCGCCGCCCTGATCGTCCGCATGTACTCGCTGCGCATGCAAAGCCTGACCTCCAGTGCCAAGTCCCCGGCGCGCATCAGCGCCGCGGCGCGCGGCACGACCTCGGTGGTTTCCCTGCTGGCGATCGACGGCGGCAGTGCCGGCGCATCGCGCGGCGGACTGGCGAACACTCCCTAAGGCAGCTCGCCACGGCCGCAGTGCGGCCGTCAATCGATCTTGAACTCGATGGTGTCCCAACGCGTCGTCTCTTCATGGCGCGCCTGGTGCCGAATCGCATCCACGAGCGCGCGTTCATCCCATTTGGCCCGCTCCGCGGACATCTGCATCACGGCGGCCGGGAGCACCACCTCGCGCCCGAATCCGGGCAGCAGCACCACCGGCTTGTCACTGGCCTTGGCGTAGTTGAGCTGGAACAGCAGCAGCTCGCGATGTGTCGTAAACAGACTGGAGAGCGCCACCACGGTTTCGGCCTTCGCCATCTGCTGGCGCAGAGCCTCGTGCTGCCCTTCCACCGATATGTCGACCGGACGCTGTTCCGGGCCGCCGCAATTGCGATAATAGAAATTGCGCGCGCTCTCGAGGAACTCGAAAACGCGCAGGTAGTCATCGCTCAGCTCGAACGCGTGGGTGACGAATACCCGTATGGGATCGGGCTGCGGCATGCCTTTAAGTGTACTGTGACAACCCGGATGAGGGAAACCGTTGCGATTGCTCGTCTATAACATCCGCTATGCGACCGGTGCGGGCCCCGCCTTTCACCTGCCGGTCCCGGGCGCCGGGTACCTGCGCAGCAGCCGAGCCGTGCTGGATGAGATCACCCAGTTCATCCGCCAGGAAAACCCGGACCTGGTCGGGCTCATTGAGGTCGACACGGGCTCGATACGCAGCGGCATGGTCAACCAGGCCGAGCACATCGCCGCCTCGCTGGGCCATTTCACCGCCTATGAGTGCAAGTACGGTTCGCGCTCGCTCAACAACCTGGTGCCGATCGTGCGTAAACAGGCCAATGCCCTGCTGGCCGCCCCCAGCGTGACGGGCCAGCGATTCCACTATTTCGACACCGGCATAAAGCGGCTGATCATCGAGCTGGAACTGGACCAGGTCTGCGTTTTCCTCGTGCACCTGTCCCTGAAGTACCGCCACCGCCAGTACCAGCTGCGCACGCTGTATGACCTGATCGCCGGCTCCCGCAAACCGGTGATCGTTGCCGGGGATTTCAATACCTTCTGGGGCACGCACGAGATCTACCTGTTCATGCGCGCCGCGGGCCTGCACAGCGCCAACACGCAGGGCCTGCCGTCCTATCCGGCGCGCCACCCGCGGGTGGAACTGGATTTCGTGCTCGTCAGTGCCGGAATCGAGGTCACCGGATTCCGCATTCCGGAAGTGCGTTACTCCGATCACCGCCCACTGATCTGTGACTTTGAAATAAACGGGGCCGGAAGGGGTGGATCATGAGCACTGATAAGGCATGGCGTCTGGACCGCGAGGCGAGCGGACTGGCCTGCCTCACCCTCGACCGGCCCGGCACCTCCGCCAACTCCCTGTCCCGCGCCGTGCTCCTCGAACTCGGCGAGCTGTTGCGCATGTTGCAGCGCGAGCCGCCGCGCGGCCTGCTGCTGCGATCAGGCAAGAGCTCGGGATTCATCGCGGGCGCCGACGTGCGTGAATTCACCCGCTTTCGCAGCGAGGCGGACGCGCTGGAGACGATCCTCACCGGCCAGCAGGTCTTCGACCAGCTCGAGGCCCTGCCCTGTCCCACCGTCGCAGCCATCCAGGGCTTCGCGCTGGGCGGTGGGCTCGAGCTGGCGCTGGCCTGCCGCTACCGCGTCGGCGTCGATGATGCCCGCCTGTCCCTGGGGCTGCCTGAGGTGCAGCTGGGGATCCATCCCGGTTTTGGCGGCACAGTGCGCGCGGTGCGGCTGCTCGGGGTGCGCGCGGCCATGGAGCTGATGCTGACCGGCAAGCCGGTGCGCGCCGATCGCGCGCGCGCCATGGGCCTCATCGATCGGCTCGTGAGCGCGGCGGATCTGGAAGCGGCGGCCCGGCAGATCCTGGCGGACGGCCCACCCCGGGGAGGCCCACCATTCCTGGACCGGCTGCTCAACCTGCCCGGCGTCCGCTCCCTATTGCGCTCCTCGCTGGAGGCGCGTGTCGCGAAGCACGCCCGCCGCGATCACTATCCCGCCCCCTACGCCATCATCGACCTGTGGGTCCGCTACGGTGCCCGCGGGCGCGCCGCCTACGAAGCGGAGGCGCATTCGATCGCGCGGCTCTTTTCCAGTGAAACCGCCCGCAGCCTGGTGCGCATGTTCCTGCTGCAGGACCGCCTCAAGGCCCTGGGCGGCAAGCCCGCAACGCCCCTCAAGCGCGTGCACGTGATCGGCGCCGGTGTCATGGGCGGCGATATCGCCGCCTGGTGCGCCCTGCGCGGCCTGGAGGTCACGCTCCAGGACCGCGAACAGCACTTTGTCGATCCGGCACTGAAGCGCGCCGCGGATCTCTTTGCCAAGCGCTTGCGCGATCCGGCCGAACGCTCCGCCGCCCTGGCCCGCCTGCGTGCCGACGTGCCCGGCGCCGGGGTCGGCGATGCGGACATCCTGATCGAGGCGATCTTCGAGAACCTCGAGGCCAAGCGCGCGCTCTATGCGCAGGCCGAACCGCGCCTCGGCGCCGCCGCGGTCCTCGCCAGCAACACCTCGAGCATCACGCTGGAACTGCTGGCCGAAAAGCTCCTCGACCCGGGGCGGCTTGTCGGGCTGCATTTTTTCAACCCCGTGGCGCAGATGCCGCTGGTCGAGGTGATTCACTCGGCACAGACCAAGCCTGAGCCGCTCGCGGCCGCCATGGCCTTTGCCCGCCGCATCGACAAGCTGCCCCTGCCCTGCCGCAGCGGACCGGGATTCCTCGTCAATCGCGTGCTGTTCCCCTACCTGCACGAAGCCCTGTACGCCGCCGGTGAAGGCGTGCCGCTGGGCGTGATCGATCGCGCCGCCGTGGACTTCGGCATGCCGATGGGTCCGATCGAGCTGTCCGACGTGGTCGGGCTCGACGTGATCGTACACGTCGGCGAAATCATCACCCGGGAACTGGGACGGGAAATGCCGCCCTACACACAGCGGCTGCGCGATCTTGTCGCGGCGCGCAAGCTCGGACGCAAGAGTGGCGAAGGATTCTATCGCTGGCAGGAGGGCAAGCCGGTGCGCCCGCCCGCGCCCGCTGCAGCGCCGGAGGACCTTGCCGATCGGCTGATTCTCGCGCTTCTCAACGAGTGCGCCGCCTGCCTGCGCGAGCAGGTGGTGGCCGATGCCGACCTGCTCGATGCCGGCGTGGTGTTCGGCACCGGCTTTGCGCCCTTCCGTGGCGGGCCGCTGAATTACGCGCGCACCCGCGGCATCGGCGCGATCGTAGCGCGGCTCACTGAACTCGAGCAACGCCACGGCAAGCGCTTTCACCCCGACGCGGGTTGGGGTAATTCGCTGTGCTAACATCCTTTGGCTGGCTGTTCCCAAGGGGTTCGCATGAGTGAAGGTCGTCCCGCCGACGTGCCGCTGCTGCGCAAGCTTTCGCCCCTCGGTGGGATGAAGAACGAGAATATCGCCGCCCTGGCGCGCAAAGTGCGGGTCAGCGAACTCGCGGCCAACCGCACCCTCTTCAAGGAAGGCGATTCCGAGCGGCGCTGCTACTGGCTGATCTCCGGCATGCTGGACCTGCGCGAGGGCGACCGCACCGTGGCGATGATCCGCGGCGGCACTCCCGAGGCCAAGAATCAGCTGTCCCCGAAGCTCCCGCGGCGCGCCACCGCGCGCGCCGTCGACGCCGTGGAATACATCGTCGTCGATGCCGACCTGCTCGACATGATGATCACCTGGGACCAGACGGGCACCTACGAGGTGAGCGAATTGCAGGCCCAGTTCGGCACCGGCGGGAGCGACGACTGGATGACAACGCTCCTGCAGACCAAGGCTTTTCACCGCATTCCGCCCGCGAACATCCAGGCGATCTTCATGCGCATGCAGCGCGTGGCCTGCCGCACCGGGGAAGTCATCATCAGGCAGGGCACCGAGGGGGACTTTTTCTACGCCATCGTGAGTGGCAAGTGCGTGGTGACGCGCGAGACGCCCCTGAACCGCGAAGGCATCCGCCTCGCGGAGCTCACGGTCGGTGAGACTTTTGGCGAGGAAGCGCTGATCTCCGAGGCCAAGCGCAATGCGACCGTGGCCATGCTCACCGACGGGGTCCTGATGCGGCTCAGCAAGGAGGACTTCCGTGAACTGATGAATGAGCCGCTGCAGCAGTGGGTGGACTACGCCGGGGCGCGCGCCGTGATCGACCGCGGTGGCCGCTGGCTGGACGTGCGGCTGCCCTCGGAGTTCCAGAACCTCGCGATCGAGGGCGCGCTCAATATTCCGCTGTATTTCATCCGCCTGAAGCTGGCGACGCTCGATCGGAAAATCCCCTACGTCGTCTACTGCGACACCGGCCGGCGCAGTTCCGCCGGCGCATTCATCCTGCTCGAGCGCGGCTTCGATGCCTACGTACTGAAGGGAGGGCTGTCGAGCGCCGAGCCGGAGCTGCGGCGGCCCGGCTGAGCCTTACATCGTGTGCGTGGCTTTGTCGCCCGAGAGGGCGCCCGCCAGGTAATTCTCGATCTTGTGGCGGGTCTGGCCGCGATCCTGTTCACTGAACTGCACGCCGATGCCGGCAGTGCGCTTGCCCTGCGCCCCTTTCGGGGTCACCCAGATGACGCGTCCGGCCACCGGCAATTTCTCATCCTCGCCCATCAGATTCAGCAGCATGAACACTTCATCGCCGAGCCGGTAGTTGCTGTTGGTCGGAATGAACAGCCCGCCGTTGGTCACGAAGGGCATATAGGCCAGGTACAGCGCGCTCTTGTCCTTGATGGTCAGGGTCAGCAGGCCAGGCTTGGCGGAACCGGTACGCCCCAGATCGGAGCGCGGCATACCGTCACTGCGACCGGCCGCCTCGGCGCTTCGGGCCTGGTTGTCCTTTGCCATTACACTCACTCTACCTTAAACGTTCAGCCTGAACCCTGAACCACCTGCGGCGTGCGCGCCGCGCGCACCTGCCACAGGAACTGCTCGACGGCGAGGGACTTGTTGACCGAAGTCGCGGCCAGCCGGCGCAGCTCGTGCAGTGTATCCGCCAGGCGGATCAGGTTGCGCATATTCATAGAGGAATTGACCGCTGGCAAGTGCGCGCCACTGTGCAATTCTGTCATATGGCCTCCCGGGCGCAGGCGCTCTTGCATACAGCGTGTGATCCAGTTCTCAGCGCACAGCAGCCGCAGCTCGAAGCCATCGCGCGCCCAGGCCGCCGCGGCCGCGGGCATGTCCAGCGTGCCGGCCAGGGCGCTGGCGAGCTGCGCGTGCGTCTCCGCGCGCGCGCGCAGCAACTGGGCCGGCTCGACCGCGAGCGCCCGCAGGGGCGCATTGCCGAGCACCTCCAGGACCTCCTCCCATGCGCCCGGACCCCGGTGCCGGTGCAGCCAGGCGGCACTGGCCGCCAGATCGGGGACGCGTACGGCGAGCCGTTGGCAGCGGCTGCGGATGGTTGCCGACAGGCGCGCCGCAGCCATCGTCACCAGCACGATGAGCACGCCGGGCCGCGGTTCCTCCAGTGTCTTGAGCAGCGCATTGCTGGCGTTGGCATTGAGCATGTCCGCAGGATCAAGGATGGCGACCGTGCCGGTGGCGCCGTGCCCGCTCAAGGCCAGCGTGTCGGTCAGCGCACGGATCTGATCGACCCTGATCTGGCGCGATTCCTCTTCCGGGGCGACCAGCCACAGGTCCGGGTGGGCCCGGCGGGCGACTCGCTCGCAGTCCGGGCAGGCCCCGCAGGGGGCGTCCGGCCGCGCGCACAGCCGCGTCTGCGCGGCGATCAGCGCCAGCTGCTCTCCGCCACCGCCCGGCACATCCTGGATGAGCAGCGCATGCGGGAAGCGCCCCTGGGCCCGCGCCTGCTTCAGGGCGGCGCGTTGCGGCGCCAGCCAGAACAGGTCAGCGGCCGCGGCGTCAGCCTCGCTCATGCGGGCAGCAGGTCGGCGATCGCCGCGAGGCAGGCCTGGAGCACCTGCGCGAAGGGAGCCGTGGCATCGATGACCGCGAAGCGCGCGGGCTCCCCGCGGGCTCGCACCAGATATCCGCCACGCACGCGCTCAAAGAAAGCACCCGATTCAAGCTCGAAGCGATCCGCGGCGCCGCCGCGCGCGCGCGCGCGCGCCAGTCCATCGGCCACCGGCAGGTCGAGCAACAGGGTGCGCGCGGGCCACAAGTCGGCATGGACCGCGGCGGCCAGCTGGTCCAGCAGCCCCACGCTCACACCGCGTCCGGCTCCCTGATAGGCAAAGCTGGCGTCGGTGAAGCGATCGCAGATCACCCACTGGCCGGCCGCGAGGGCCGGGCGAATGGCGTTGTCCAGGTGCAGCGCGCGCGCCGCGAACATCAGCAGCGTCTCAGTGCCAGGGGTGATCCGCTCTTCAGCGCCGCGCAGCAACAGCGCCCGCAATTCCTCGGCCAGGGGCGTTCCACCGGGTTCGCGGGTCAGCAGCACCGCGCAGCCCAGGCGCTCCAGCTCGAATTTGAGCGCCACAGCGATCGTGGACTTGCCCGCGCCCTCGATGCCTTCGAGCGTAATGAACTGTCCGGCCATCAGCCGCCGCTCCCGCTGACCGCCGCATCCGGCACCGCCCCGGTGCGCTTTAGGAACTGGTGCAAGGCCTCGTTGTGCTCGGCATAAGTGGCCGAGAAATGGTGGCTCCCATCGCCCCGCCCGGTGGCCACAAAATACAGGGCCTTGATGGCCGCCGGGTGCAGGCTGGCCCGCAGGGCCGCTTCGCCGGGCAGCGCGATCGGCGTTGGCGGCAGCCCGCTGCGGGTATAGCTGTTGTAGGGACCGTCATTTTCGAGATCGCGCCGCCTGAGGTTCCCATCGAAGTGGCTCCCCAGCCCGTAGATGACGGTCGGGTCGGACTGCAGGCGCATGTGCAGGCGCAATCGATTGACGAACACCGCCGCGACCTTGTCGCGCTCATCCTCGCGCGCGGTCTCCTTCTCCACGATCGAGGCCAGGATCAGCGCGGCCGTGGCGTCGGAGAGCGGCAGGTCCGGCTGCCGTGCCATCCAGGCCTGCTGCAGGTGTTCCTCCATCCGCTGCATCGCCAACTCATAAATACGCCGGTCGCTGGTGCCGGCGGCGAACCGGTAGGTGTCGGGAAAAAAGCGCCCCTCCGCCGGCACGCCCGGTTTCCCGAGCGCCGCCATCAGTTTAGGTCCATTGAGAGTACGCCACTCGTGCGTCAGGGCGCTGCTGGCATCAAGGGTCTGACGCATCTGCGCGAAGCTCCAGCCCTCGACAATGGTCAGCTGCTCCATCACCACCTGGCCGGCGTTGAGCTGGGCCAGGATCTGCCGCACGCTTTCACCCGGGGCCAGCTCGTAGCTGCCCGCCAGGGCACGCAGGCTCTCGCCATGGAGCCGCAGATTCCACTCCACCAGCCGCGGGTGCGCGACGCCGCCCACGCGCGCCAGTTCACCGAGTACCGCGCGCAGGCTCGCGCCCTGGTGCACCTGGATGCGCGTGCCCGCGGCGACGCTCGCGCGCTCCTCCAGGCTCGCCTCCAGCCGATGTCCTGTATAAAGCGCACCGGCGCCCAGCGCCACCACCACGGCGGCCAGCTTGGCGAGGATCCTTCCGCGGCTACGGTTCTGCACGATCGATCAACTCCTGCAGCGCTAATCCGCGGGCGTCGGGCTGAAGCCGGCGCCCTTCGTACCAGTGTACGGCCTGCACGCCCAGGCGCACATTCGTCACGAACAGGGCCGGTGCGAGCGCCACGGCCTTGGGCGAGAGCGGCTGCACCCGCACCGCAATTCCACGCTGCGGCGCCAGATCCAGCACCAGGGAGCGCATGACTCCGGCGACACCGCCCTCCTCCAGTGGTGGGGTCAGCAATGTTTCATCCTGCACCACGAACAGGTTCGACATGCTGCCACTGATCACCTGGCCGCTTCGCGCGCACATGAGCACCTCATCGACGCCGGACGCGGCGGCGCCCTGCTGCGCCAGCACCTGCTCGAGTCGATTCAGATGCTTCAGTCCCGCCAGCAGCGGATTGCAGGCCAGCGGCACCGGCGAGAGACCCAGGCGAAATTCCGGACGGCCCGCCGCGGGCCAGGGATGGACACTGAGGATGCGGGTGGCCTGCTCATCGCCGGCCGGCCGGTAACCCCTGGCCCTCGCCACGCCCCGCGTCAGCAGCAGCTTCACGAGCGCACGCGCCTGACCCGCCACCAGCGATTCGGCTTCGCGCCGCAGCACTTCTCCGTCGGGTCGTGGGATCCCGAGCCGTGCGCAGCCCGCGCCGAGGCGCGCCAGGTGGCGCTCGAACCAGCGCACCCGCCCCTGCTCGCAGCGAAACGTCTCGAACAATCCATCCCCGTACTGAAGCCCGCGATCGTGGACCGAGACCACGGCCTGCGGCAGGCCGTTCACCAGCGCCGCAGTCTCGCCCGCATTCACGCGAGCGCTCCTTCCGCGCCACCGCCGAAGGCGCGCAACATGCCGCGCGCCTTGGAGCGCGTCTCGGCCAGCTCCCGCTGCCAGTCCGAATCGGCCACGATGCCGGCACCCGCCCGGAATTCCAGTTCGTGACCGCGCAGCGTCGCCGTCCGGATCAGGATGTTGAAATCCATGTCGCCGTCACAGTTCAGATACCCCAGCGAGCCGGTGTAGGCGCCGCGCGGGCCGTCTTCGAGCTGCGCGATGATCTGCATGCAGCGGTACTTGGGACAGCCCGTGATCGTGCCTCCCGGGAACACTGCGCGCAGCGTGTCCCCCGGCGTGACGCCAGGACGCAGGCGCCCGCGCACGTTCGAGACAATGTGATGCAGGTTCGGGTAGCTCTCGGTCACCATGAACTCATTGACCTCGACGCTGCCGGCCTCGCAGATGCGGCCCAGGTCATTGCGCTCCAGGTCAATGAGCATGACATGCTCGGCGCGCTCCTTGGGATTGGCGAGCAGCTCCAGGCGTTCGGGCGGATCCGCGTCCGGCGTGCCGAGCCGGCCCCGCGTTCCGGCGATCGGCCGCGTCTCGACCAGGTTTCCCGCGACGCGCACCAGCCGCTCGGGCGAGGAACTCAACAGCGTCATGTCGCCGATGCTCGCCAGTGCTGCAAACGGTGCCGCGTTCGCCAGGCGCAGGCGCTCGTAGAGCACACCGGCATCGGCGCGATCCTGTAGGCGCACACGCCAGTGGCGCGACAGGTTCGCCTGGTAGACATCGCCGCGACCGATGTGATCCTGGGCCTGAAGCACGGCGCGGCGAAAATCCTCCGGATCCTGCTCGATGATCGCGCCGGGTGCAAACGGAGCCACCGCCGGCTCGGGTGTCGCCTCCTGCAGCTTCGAGCACACGGACTCGAACTCCGCGGCATCACCCGCCGCGGCGGCTTCGCTCACCAGCTGGCAACGCTGCTCACCGTGATCGTAGATGAGCGCGCCCCCAACCCGAATCGCCGCGGCACAGATGGCCTCGCGCGCCAGGGGCGGAAGGCTCAGTCCGGCCTCGATGCTGCCGGCGAGTTCGTATCCCAGGAACACCACCCAGCCGCCGCTGAAGGGCAGCCCGGAGCGGCCCGGAGGCTCGCGCTCTGAATGCCACCATTCATCGAGCGCCGCAAGGAAAGTCTTTCCTCTGAGCTGCACGCCGTGCTGCTCAAGCGAGCCGTCGCCGCGCAGCAGCAGCGTGGCGCGTGGCCAGGCGGCGAGTATCGAGTAGCGGGACAGGACGCCGGGCGCGGCGCTGTCAAACAGCACCGGGAACTGGCGGGGATGGCGTGCCGCCAGTGCGCGCAGCTGCGCATGCGCGGCCCGCACTTCGCGCACCTTCAGGCTGCGCGCGTTCATGGCGACTGCCCGGATAGGTCAGCCCGGCAGGCGGCGCAGCACCAGCGTGCCGTTGGTGCCGCCAAAGCCAAAGGAATTCGAGACGGCGATGTCGATGCGCATCTTGCGCGCCGCGTTGGGCACGAAGTCGAGGTCGCAATCCGGATCAGGAGTCATGTAGTTGATCGTGGGGGGCGCGACCTGATCGCGCAGCGCCAGCACGCAGAAGATGGCTTCCACCACGCCCGCTGCGCCCAGCAGGTGGCCGGTCATCGATTTGGTGGAACTGACCGCGAACTTGTGCGCATGATCCCCGAAGGTCGCCTTGATCGCCGCCGTTTCGGCCCGATCGCCCAGCGGGGTCGAGGTGGCGTGGGCGTTGAGATACTGCACCTCGCTGCCGTTGATGCCGGCATCGCGCAGCGCATTCACCATCGCCAGGCTTGCGCCCGCGCCATCCTCGGGCGGCGCGGTGATGTGGTAGGCATCGCCGCTCATGCCGAAGCCGGCCAGCTCGGCGTAGATGCGCGCGCCACGCCGGCGCGCGTGCTCGTACTCTTCCAGCACCATCGCCCCACCGCCATCGCCCAGCACGAATCCATCGCGATCCAGATCCCAGGGACGGCTGGCGGTGGCCGGCGAATCATTGCGGGTGGACAGCGCCTTGGCCTGCGCAAATCCGCCGACCGCGGTGGGCGTGGTGCCCATCTCGGCACCGCCCGAGATCACCAGGTCGGCATCGCCATACTGGATGCTGCGCATCGCGAGCCCGAGCGCGTGGGTGGAGGTCGTGCAGGCGGTCACGACACCGAGGTTCGGGCCGCGCAGCCCGAAGCGGATGGACAGGTGCCCGGCCAGCATATTGATGATCGAGCCGGGGATGTAGAACGGCGTGATCCGGCGCACGCCGCCGGCCAGGAAGGCGTCGTGTTCGGACTCGATGGTGCTCAGCCCACCGATACCCGCACCCATCACGACCCCGCAGCGATCACGATCCAGGCGCTCGAAATCCGCGCCCGCGTCCGCGGCCGCCTGCACCCCGGCGGCCACTCCGTAGTGCATGAAGGGGTCCATGCGCCGCGCCTCTTTGGCCGGCAGGTAGGTGTTCAGGTCGAATCCGCGCACCGCGCCGCCGATGCGCACCGGGAAAGCGGTGGTGTCAAAGCGGGTAATCGGTCCGATACCGCTCTCGCCGCGCAGCGCCGCGGCCCACGCGTCCGTCACGGTGCTGCCCAGCGGACAGACCATGCCAAGACCGGTAACGACTACGCGACGTTTACTCACAAGCAAACCTGGCTACTTGAAGTCCTGGCGCCCAGGTGTCCCGCGGCGAGCCGGCGGCCGAGCGGGTCAGGCTCAGGCCTTGCTGCGGCGCTCGGTGATGTAGTCGACGGCCTGCTGCACCGTAGTGATTTTTTCCGCGTCCTCGTCAGGAATTTCGATTTCGAATTCCTCTTCCAGGGCCATGACCAGTTCGACCGTATCGAGCGAATCAGCCCCCAGGTCGTCCACAAAGGAAGCAGCGTTGGTGACCTGCTCGGCCTTGACACCTAATTGTTCGGCAACTATCGCCTTCACTTGCTGTTCAACGTTGCTCATCTTAGTTTGGACCTCTGTTCGTATGGCAATGCGGCCCGGCAGGCCTCCCGTACGCGCGGCGTATTGTAGGGGAACACCTTGCGCACCGCCACCAGCCAATTTTGCGAGTTCTTGATTTTTCTGATGATTTGCCGTTGCAAAGAAGCCTACGCCCTACCCCATGTACATCCCGCCGTTGACGTGCAGGGTCTGGCCGGTCAGGTATTGGCCCTGCTCTCCGGCGAGATAAATCACGGCGTTAGCAACGTCCTCGACCGTGCCAAAGCGGCCCAGCGGAATCTGCGCCTGGTAGGCCTCGCGTTGCGGCTCGGGCAGAGCGCGCGTCATGTCGGTCTCGATGAACCCGGGCGCCACCGCGTTCACCGTGATGTTGCGGGAGGCCAACTCCCGGGCCAGCGAGCGGGTAAATCCGATCAACCCGGCCTTGGCCGCCGCATAGTGCGCCTGGCCCGGATTGCCGATCGCGGCAATGACCGAGCTGATGTTGACGATGCGCCCGCGTCGCTCCTTGAGCATGCGCCGGAGAGACAGCTTGGTCAGGCGGAAGATCGCAGACAGATTGATGTTGATCGTCTGGTCCCATTCCTCGTTTTTCATTCGCAGCAGCAGGCCGTCCCGCGCCACCCCCGCGTTGTTGACCAGGATGGTCGGCAGCCCTTCGTGCGCTTCAAGGTCCGCCAGCAGCGACTCCGGAGCCTCCGGGTCGAGGGCATTGTAGAGCGCGCCGCGTACCGGGAGACTCCGCGACCCAAAAGCCGCCGTGATGGCCGCGGCGCCCGCGCCGGTCGTTGCCGTGCCGATGACACGCACACCAGCGTTTGCCAGCGCTGAGGCGATGGCCTGCCCTATCCCACGCGAGGCACCGGTCACCAGCGCCACATCCGTTGCTGTCATGAACTGCCACTCCCCGCGGCACTGAGTGCCGTTTGCAATGAGGCGCCGTCCTCGACGGCGCAACAGTTGATGTCTGGACGCCGCTCGATGCGACGATTCAGTGCCGTCAGCACCTTGCCCGGTCCGCACTCGACCAGCACTCTTGCGCCCTTCCCCGTCAGGGCCTGTACGGTGGTGGTCCAGCGCACCGGGCTTGCCAGCTGGCGCACCAGCAAAGAGCGGATCTCTTCCGGATCCCGATGCTCGTCCGCATCGACGGCGCTGATGTAGGTGTAAATCGGTGCCTTGAGGACCAGGTCGCCGAGGCGCTCCTGCAATCGCTCAGCGGCCGCTTTCATCAGCGAGGAATGGGCCGGTACACTCACGGGAAGTGTCAGCGTACGCTTGGCACCGCGCGCCTTGGCCGCCGCCATCGCACGTTCGACGGCGGCCAACTGGCCGGCGATGACGATCTGGCCCGGCGCGTTGTAGTTCACCGCTTCGACCACTTCGCCCT
The DNA here is from genome assembly GCA_035300345.1 of Steroidobacteraceae bacterium. Lineage (GTDB taxonomy): Bacteria > Pseudomonadota > Gammaproteobacteria > Steroidobacterales > Steroidobacteraceae > FEN-1191. The sequence goes on along the minus strand of DATGVM010000006.1, from coordinate 207,661 downwards.
GCGCCGCCTCGAGGCAGGCCGCTTCGGCCGCGGCGTCGTCCAGTCCCAGGATGGCGGCCATTGCACCCCCGCCCTTGGGCACCGCCTCCTGCATGTAGCGGCCCCGCTCGCGCACCAGCCTGACGCCGGCGGACAGATCCAGGCTTTCCGCGCAGACCAGGGCGGTGAATTCGCCCAGGCTGTGACCGGCCACCAGCGCCGGAGCCTCACCCCCATGCTCTCGCCACAGCCGCCAGGTGGCGATCCCCGCCGTCAGCATGGCCGGCTGCGTGAACTCGGTGCGATTGAGCTGCTCGGCCGGGCCGCTCGCGACGAGCTGCCAGAGGTCATACCCGAGGGCCGCTGACGCCTCCTCAAAGGTGGAGCGCACCACCGCATGGTTCGCGGCCAGCTCCCCCAGCATGCCCACCGACTGCGACCCCTGCCCGGGAAATACCAGCGCCAGCATGCCTTTCCCCGTATGCGTTGATTGCGGCGCGGATTATAGCGGCTTGCGCCCCAGCGCCAACGCGGCGATCACGACCAGGCCGCCGACGGCACCGTACCAATGGGAAGTGGTCACCACAGGAAATGCCTCTGTGACCATGCTGCCGCCGCTGGCCTGCTCGACGCCGAGCTTGACGGCGAGTATCACGAGCATCAGATAGCCGAGGGGATTGCGCCGCAGGGCCGCCCCGGCGGCGCCTGCCGACCAGAAGGCGTGCAAAAGACCCGAGAGTCCCAGGTACCACGTAATTTGCGGCTCGCCCCACCACAATCCGGCATCGATCACGCCGGTCGCGCCTGCGAGGACGAGCAGCCACGTGAGCGGGCGCAGTTCGCGCGCGTACAGCACCCACAGCAGCACCAGGCCCGCCGCATCCAGGAGCAGATGCCGCGCCCCGAGATGGACCCAATGTGCCGTGAGCAGGCGCCACCACTCGCCCGCGACGATCGCCGAACGCTCATACTGAAGCCGCGCGGCCCAGGCCGGCCCCCCGGCGGCCAACAGGCCCAGGAACCCAAGAGCCGCCAGCAGGGTCAAACCGTAGCGAGCGTCGCAGTTCAGCGGGCGCAGGAAACTGCGCACCGGCCTGGCCGGGCTCTCGCGGGCATTTGTTATCATCATCCATTGCCATGCTAACGCCTAAGCCGGCACGGAAGCACCATGCGTAGACGCGCGCCCTCAGTCTGGAACCCTGCGCAACCGCTGCGGATACACCAGAGCGGATTCACGCTCATTGAAATCATGGTGGTGGTCATCATCATCGGATTGCTGGCGGCGGTGGTCGTCCCGCAGTTCCTGGGGCGCGTCGACGATGCGCGCATGGCCAAGGCCAAACAGGATATCCAGGGCATGCAGACGGCGCTGACGATGTTCAAGCTCGACAACTACGTCTATCCAACCACCGAGCTGGGCCTGCAGGCGCTGACGCAGAAGCCTGATTCCACGCTGATCAAGAACTGGCGCCCGGGCGGCTACCTGCAACACGTCAACAAGGATCCCTGGGGAAATGCCTACCTGTATGAGGTCCCCGGCAAGCACGGCAACGAGTTCGACCTGTACTCGCTCGGCGCCGACGGCCAGCCCGGCGGCGAGGGCATCAACGCGGACATCGGCAACTGGAATCTGGATCAGTAAGTCTGCGTGCGATCCATCGGGCCCGCCGCGGGTTCCCGTCCGTGAGCCGCTCCCGCACTGCCCGTCCTTCCCCGGCGGGCTTCACGCTGGTCGAGCTCATGGTGGTGATCGTGATCATCGGCCTGCTGGCCGCCACGACCTTGCTGTCGCTCGGCGGCAGCGGCAGGGACAGCCAGCTCGAGCAGGAACGTGACCGGCTCGGTGCGCTGATCGAATACGTGCGTGAGCGCGCCGCGCTGCAGACGGTGGAGTACGGCCTGCGCTGCGAACAGGGCGTCTACCGTTTTCTCATGTACGACAATCGCAAGGCACTGTGGCTCGAAGATCCGCTGGATGATTCCCTGCGGGCGCGCAAGCTTCCCGCCGGACTGGAGATCGCGCTCGTGGTCGAGGATCGCGCCATCGTCCTGCCGCGGAGCGCCACCGCTCCGGGCGCTGCCGCCCCCACTCCGCGCAACACCCCGATGCCGCGCGACGCCTCGGCAACATCGCAGGACACGGCCGCCGAGCTGAAGCCACAGATCATGCTGTACTCCAGCGGCGATCTGACGAGTTTCAAACTGACCCTCTCGCGCGCCGGCACCGGCCGCAGTGCTGTGCTGAGCGGCACCAGCGCCGGCAAGTTCGAAGTGGGCGCAATCGTGGAGAAGCCCACGTGAGCGGCGGGCGGCAGGCGCGCGGCTTCACGCTGATCGAAGTGCTGGTGGCGCTGGTCATCGTGGCTCTGGGGATGGGCGCGCTGATGACAGCCCTGACAGGCGCCGCGCAAAGCACCATGCAGCTGCGCGAGAAATCCTTTGCCGAATGGATCGGGCTCAATCAGCTGGCGACCGCACGCCTCAGCCACGCCCTGCCGGCGAACGGCAAGAGCGAGAAAGATGTGGACTTTGCCGGGTCCACCTGGCACTGGCAGCAGGAGGTCACCGACATGGCGGTTCCAGGGCTCAAGCGCATCACCATCCAGGTCCGGCACGCCGGTGACGATGTGCCGAAGGATCATTGGGTGGCCACGGTCGTGGGCTTCCGCGGCGATGCGATCCGCACCGCGCAGGGCGTGATGTCGTACTGGGACAATGCTGTGATCCCCGGCGGCGGTGGTGGCCCCGGTGGCGGGCCTGGGCCCGGTCCGGGCGGCGGCGCGCCATCCAATCCCACGGGCAAGCCCAACTGATGCGGCCGGCACGTCAATCGGGCTTCACGCTGGTGGAATTGCTGGTGGCGCTGTTCATCACCGCCATATTGTTCGCGATGGGCTACGGCGCGCTGTCACAGGCGCTGGGCAATCGCAAGGGCGTCGACGAGCAGGCCGCGCGCCTCAATGCCGTGCAGCAGGCACTGCGGGTCATGGAGCAGGATTTCGAGCTGTTGCAACCGCGGCCGGTGCGCGATCCGCTCGGCAGCGGCTACGAGAATGCCGTTACCCTGAGCCAGACCGGGATCCTGACCTTCACGCGCGGCGGCTGGGCCAATCCGGCGGGGCTCCCGCGCAGTGAACTGCAGCGCGTGAGCTATCTGCTGCGCGATGGCAAGCTCATCCGGCGCGACCTGCAGGCACTTGACGCCACCGCCGCGTTGCCCTTCGAGGAGCGGGAGCTGCTCGCCCAGGTGGAAGCGCTGAGTTTCCGCTACATGGATGGCGGACTGGTCTGGCAGAGCACGTGGCCCACCCCGATCCTGCTCAACGGCCCGCCGCAGGATCTGCTGCGCGCCCGGCCGGTCGCGATTGAAGTCACGCTGCAGCTCAAGGACTGGGGAAAACTGCTGCGCGTCTTCGAGATCGCAGGTTGATGGGCAGGCCACCGGGCAAGCGGCGCGAGCGAGGCGTGGCCTTGCTCACGGCGATCATCCTGGTGGCGCTCGCGACGATCGTAGCCACCGCCATCGCATGGCAAGCTTCCCTGTCGGCGCGCCGCGCGGCGGCCGTCTTCACGATGGCTCAGAGTTTCGCAATTGCAGAAGCCGCGGAGGGCATGGCGGGCTACACGCTCCGCGACAATCGCCAGAAGAATCCGCAGCTCGTGGCCCCCAATCAGGATTGGGCCATACCGTTCGGGCCGACGGAAATCACCCCTGGTGTGGTGCTGGAAGCCTTTCTGGAAGACGAGTCCGGCAAGTTCAATCTCAACAGCGTCGTGATGGCGGCAGCGGGCCCCGGCGTGCCGGGCTCAACGGCCACGGGCGCGCCGGCCACACGCCCTGCGGGCCCCGCGGGTCTGGGCGCACCGGCGCCGGCGCCCGCGACCAGCGGCGTGCTGGTGCGCAATCCGACGGGTGTGGCCCAGTTCGAAGCGCTCCTGCAGTCCCTCGATCTGGACATCAGCTATGCCGCGCGCCTGGTGGACTGGATCGACAGCGACGATCAGCCGATCTTTCCCGGTGGTGGCGAGGACAGCCTCTACCTCGCGCAGGAGCCCGCGCATCGCGTGTCGAATCTCCCGCTGACCAGCATCTCAGAGCTGCTGGCGATGGGGATGGAACGGGCCAGTTACGACAAGTTGGCACCCTATGTCACCGCCTTGCCGGCGGCCACCCGACTCAACATCTGCACCGCGCCCGGTTTAGTACTCGACGCCGTGGCCGGCGGCCAGCGCGCCTATGCGATCGATGCCAAGGAGATGGCGCTGCAACGCCAGCACAATCCCTGCTATCCGGACATGGCGGGCTACATGAGCGGGCTCGGGACCGCGCAGAAGGCGGGTCTCAACATCGGTACCACCTCTTCCTATTTCCGCCTGCGCACCTGGATCACTATTGGCACCACTCGCTTCACCTTGTACAGTCTGCTCGAGCAGGACCCGAGCGGTCAGACGCGCCCGATTTTCAGAACGTTCGGCACGGAATAAGCATGGCGGAATGGCTCATCGTACGCATGCCCCGCGCCGCCGAGACCGCGGCCGCATGGCTGGCGATCGACGCCACCGGCCTGCCCCTCACCTCGCTCCAGGAAGGCCCGCTCGAGCAGGCGGCCGCCGAGGCCCTCAACCGTCGCGTCGCGGTCGTGTTGAATCCGGCCGACGTGCTGTGTCTCGATGTGGAGCTGCCGCCCCGCTCCGGCGCGCGCGCGGCCGAACTCGCGCCATTCGCGATTGAAGAGCGGATCGCCTCCGACATCGAGGCGCAGCATTGTGCCCTGGGTACGACCGACGCCGCCGGCCGCACGCGCGTCGCGGTCGTGGCCCGGACTTTTCTTGATGGGTGCCTCGAGCAGCTTGGCGGCGCGGGCCTCGATCCGGAACTGCTGTGCAGCGAAGCGGAGCTGCTGCCGCGCAGTCCCGCCTACGCCGTGGCGCTGCTCGACGGCGAGGCCCTGAATCTCAGCACCGGTGAGGCACCGGCGCTGAGCGTCTCGGCGCCGCCGGGCGGATTTGCCGCCGCCCTCACCATCGCCTTTGGTGAAGCCATCGCCACCACCCAGTTGCTGCTGTATATGAGCTCGGCGGAGTGGCAGCGCCGCTCCACCGAGATCGAAGACACGCGCGCACGACTGGCCGGTCTCAAGGTGCAGCTGCTGGGCGCAGGTCCCCTGCCCTGGCTGGCGGCGCAGCTCCCGGTCGCGGCACCCATCAATCTCCTGCAGGGCAGCTACGCACCGCGCGGAAACCTCAGCGCGCACTGGCAGCGCTGGCGCGTCGCGGCCGCGCTGGCCGGAGCGTTGCTGCTGCTGCACGTTGGGGCGCAGGCCTGGTCGCTGTGGCGATTGAACCGCGCCGATCATGAACTGGACCGCATGATCAGCCAGCTGGTCGATCCGCAGTGGGCCAGCGGCAGTGGCTCCATACGCGAGCGCGTCGGGCAGGCCCTGCTGAGCGCGCAGTCCACCGGCGGGCGCAGCGGATTGCTGCCGGCACTGCAGGTCCTCGCCCAGGCCATGAGTGCGGTGCCGGGCTCGCGCATCCAGGCGCTGAGCTTCCGTGACGGTGCGCTGCAGCTCAAGGTGCGCGCGGGCGATGCCCAGAGTCTCGATCGCATCAACCAGTCGCTGCGCACCGCGGGATGGCAGGCAGAAATCGTATCGGGCAACCAGGCTGGCGATGCCTTCGAGGGCAACGTGCAACTGCGCGCAGGGGCCTCCTGATGCAAGGGCTCGTCAATTGGTTCCTGGGCCTCGCGCCGCGCGAGCGGCGCGTGCTGCTGATCGGATCGGCCACCGGCGCGGCCGTGCTGCTGCTCGGTATCCTGCTGCCCTTCGAACGCCACGTCGCGCGCCTCGAGCAGCGGGTGGAAACGCGGCGCGCGGACCTCGCCTGGCTGCAGTCGGTGGCGCCGCAGCTGGGCGTGCTGCGGGCAAGCGCTCCGGCCGCGGGCGGCACCTCGCTGGTGGTGCTCGTCGATCGAGTGGCGCGTGAGACCGGCATCGCGCGCGCACTCACGAGCCAGTCCAGCGGCGGCGGTGCCTTGAGCGTGCGCGTCGAGCAGGTGGCCTTCGACAGCCTGCTGAACTGGGCCGCGGCGCTCGTGCAGCGGCACGGGGTGCGCGTGATGTCGGCCAGCATCGACGCGGGCAACAATCCAGGCCTCGTGAGCGCCAGCTTCGTGCTCGCGCCGCCCTAAGGGTTGCACCCCGATGCCGTGGCGATCAATGGCGGTCCTGGCAGCCTCGCTGTTCCTGCTCACCGTGCTGATCAGGGCGCCCGCCTCCTGGGCGCTGAAATTGGCCCCGCCGGGTGTCGATTGTTCGCTGCCCTCCGGATCCCTGTGGCACGGCTCCTGCGCGCGCCTGCGCGCCGCCGGAGTGGAGCTGCAGGAGGTGGGCTGGACCGCGCACGCCTGGCCGTTGCTGCGCGGGCACTTCGACGTGGAGGTATCCAGCGCCGATGCGCGTGCACCGGGGCGCGTGCGGCTGTCGATCGGATTGGGCGGACACCTGGAGTTACGCGACCTGCAGGCGCAGCTGCCGGTGGGCACGGAATTTCTGCCGCTGTTTCCCACCACCTGGAAGGGCAAGCTGCGCCTCGATCTGCGGCAGGTCGAATTCGAGCAGCATCGCCTCCAGGCCCTGATCGGCACGGTAACGGCCCTTGACCTGGAACAGCGCAGCCCGCCCATTGCCTTTGGCAGTTACGAGCTGAACTTCGGGCCCGTGAAACCGGGCGACGACGCCATCGTGGGAAATCTGCGCGACGTGGGCGGCCCGCTGGCCGTCACGGGCACCCTGCGGCTGCGCAACGGGAGCGAGTATGAACTCAATGGCCGGGTCGCGGCGCGGCCCACAGCCAGTGCCGAGCTGACGAAAACCGTGGAATTCCTCGGTGCCAGCGATGCGCAGGGGCGCCGAGAATTCTCACTGACCGGTACCTTGTAGCGCAGTCAGTGCAGGGAAAGAGCCAATTCTTGCTTTAGTTCCGATTGCCTCTCTTGTCCCAGGGTCGAGCCATGAATAGAAGAAATCTGTTGCGTTCGCTTGGGGTGCTACCGCTTCTATACGCTCCCTTCGGGGATACATGTGTTCCAGCGAGCGCGGCAAGGGCGGCCATGCCGCGGCCGAATCGGCGCGTGCGTCCCTCCGATCGGAATTGGCCCGACGCCGCGAGCTGGGCGAATCTGAAAGAGGAATTGGGAGGTCAACTGATCGAGCCGCAGGCCCTGTTTGGATCGTGCGCGGCGGAGCCGAATGGTTCGGCTTGCCTCGATGCGCACAAGAACATCGGCAACCCCTTCTGGATCGGAGACCAGCCCGCAGGCACACAAGTCTCCGGATGGCTCGATGCGTGGACGCCCGCGCCGAGTGCCTATGTGATCAAGGCACGAGGCGCAGCCGACGTGGCCGCCGGCGTGAGCTTTGCCAGGGAGAATAATCTGCGGCTCGTGGTCAAGGGTGCAGGCCACAGCTATTTGGGCACATCCAACGCATCGGACTCCCTGCTCATCTGGACAAGGGCAATGAACCAGGTCAGGTTGCACACGGCTTTCGTCGGCAAAGGTTGCGAAGGCCGCGTCACGCCCGTACCCGCTGTCAGCGCCGGAGCGGGTGCGGTGTGGATGGACCTCTACAACGCCGTAACGGTGAAAGGTGGCCGTTACGTGCAGGGCGGTGGCTGCACGGATGTGGGCGTCGCGGGTCTCGTTCAAAGCGGAGGATTCGGTTCGTTTTCGAAAGGCTTCGGCACGGCGTCGGCGGGACTGCTCCAGGCCGAGGTCGTCACCGCCGACGGCCGCGTGCGCATCGTCAACGCCTGCAGTGATCCCGACCTTTTCTGGGCGATCAAGGGTGGTGGTGGAGGCACTTTTGGTGTCGTTACCGAGCTTACCCTTCGCACCCACGATCTTCCGGAGTTCTTCGGTGCGACCTGGGGAAAGATTAGAGCTCCCTCTGACGCGGCATTCCGTCAACTGATTGCACACTTCCTCACCTTTTATCGCGAGCAGCTACTCAATCCGCACTGGGGCGAGCAGGTGTCCCTCTGGCCTGATAACTCGCTCGAGATCTCGATGGTCTGTCAGGGGCTCAGCGAAGAGCAGATGATCGCCGTGTGGAAGCCGTTTATCACCTGGGTGAACGCGTCACCCAAGGATTTTGTGATGACGCCGCCGCTTCGCTCCGCTGCAGGAGATGCCAGAAGCTGGTGGCAAATCGAAGGAAACCCTTCGATGATCCCCGATACCCGCGAGGATGCACCCAAGGGCCGTGGCTGGTGGCATGGGGATCAGGACCAGGTCGGCGCCTTCCTCCACGGCATGGAGTCGATCTGGCTGCCGGCGTCGCTGTTGCGGGAAGATCGGCAGAGTTATTTCGTAGGCGCGCTGTTTGCGGCGAGTCGCCACAAGAGGGTGCAGCTCCATATCAACAAGGGACTGGCGGGTGCGCCACCCGAGGCCCTCGCGTCCGTGCGGCAGACGGCGACCAACCCGGCGGTGGCGGAGGCCTTTGCGCTCGCCCTTATTGCCGATGGTGAGGCACCGGCTTATTCGGGGCTCTCGCGCCCAACCATTGATCTCGCCGCTGCGCGCCAGGATGCTCGAGCTATCGATCTCGCAACAGCGGCGCTACGCGACATAGTTCCGGATGCTGGCTCCTATGTCTCGGAGAGCAACTACTTCAACCGCTCCTGGCGGCACGCCTACTGGGGAAAGAATTATTCGAAATTGCGGGCCACCAAGACGAAATACGATCCCGACGGGCTGTTCTTCGTGCACCACGGCGTGGGGAGCGACGATTGGAGCGCGGACGGCTTTACACGCCTGAGCTGAGTGACCCGCTCACAGTACCGGCTGGCACCGTACGGACCTTCCTGGCGTGCCGAAGGGCGTGCGTCGCGTCTGGACCTCACTTACCCGAACCGTCCAGGGCCACTTCGCGAAACTCCCCGAGCAGCGGAAAGTACAGGGCGGCGCGCACCGGACCTGGCGATGCGGCGCGCACGAGCGCGGCGTAGCGCTGCAGCTGCGGCCGGTAGCGCAACTCCTCCTCCGCCAGGAAGGCCGCCAGCTGGCCGCCTTCGTGCGTGCCGGTCTTGTAGTCCACGACCCAGCGCTGCCCGTCCGGTTCGATGAGCAGCCGATCGATGACCACGTTTACCACGCGGCCGGCATGACGCCCCGTCAGGCGCCACTCGCTGTGCGCGGCGCGATGCTCTCCGCCCAGCAGCCAGCGCCCGCGTGCATCGCGCAGCGCGGCGCTGAGCGCGGCATGAATGCGCGCCCCCGCCGCCGCGCGCTCCACCGCTGCGACGCCCTGCTCCTCGAGCCAGCCGTCATAGTCCTCCGGCACCGTATCGAGGCGCTCCGGGAGCGAAGCCTCCTGCGCCAGGCGCTGCAGTTCGGCGTGCACGATCGTGCCCACAGCGCGCGAGGCCAGCCGCACCCATGAATATTCCGGCTCGGTGGTGTCTTCGCGCAGCGAGTGCTCCAGGCGCGTGGCCGGCGCTGGTGGCGGCAGATCGCGCGGCTCCCAGTCCGCACTGAGGCGCCGGCCCGCCACAGGCACATCGCTTGATTCCTGCGGCCGCTCGGCGACGCCCGCGGCGTGCGCCGCCTGGAATACCTCGCTGACGCTCGGCCACAGCAGAGCGAGTGCCGTACCCGGCCGCGGCGCGAGCTCGCCGGCGCTGTTCACCGGCGCGGTGCCCAACCAGTGCAGTTCGCGGCGTGCGCGCGTCGCCGCCACGTACAGCAGGCGCACGCGTTCCAGGCGCGCGCGTGCGCGGCGCAGATGCCGGATGTAGCCGGCCAGCGACCGGGACGGCGCCACACCCGCGGCGCCGATCGGCGCCAGGAGCAGTTCGGGCCTGGCGCCGGTGCCCGGCAATTCCAGCCAGTGCAGCAACGGTTCCACATCGTGGCGCTGGCCCAGGCCGATGCCGGGCACAATGACGATGTCCCATTCCAGTCCCTTGGCGCCGTGCATGGTCAGGATCTCGACCGCGTTTTCGGCGGCCGCCGGCGCGGCATACAGGGCCGCGGCAAATTCGTCGAAGGCATCGCCGGACAGTTCCTCCGCGCGCGGCTCCGCGGCCAGCGCACGCAGGAATTCCCGTGCATCAAGCAGTTCGCGTTCCTCCTCGCAGGCCGCCGGCCCGCCCAGGCGCAGCCAGGCCCGATCGACCCGCTGCCACAGCGGCAAGGCCCGTTCCGGCCCCCACAGGGCCGGTTGCAGGGCCAGGCACACGCGCGCCAGCCGGCGTTGCGCATCGGCCGGAAGCAACGCCCTCCGTGACGGCTCGGTGGCAAGCTCCCAGAGCGTCGCCCCCTGCCCTTCACTCAAGAGCTGCAGTTCCGCCAGCGACAGGCCGCAGTACGGGGCGTGCAGTACCGACAGCCAGGCGTTGCGATCGCCGGGGTGCTGCAGCGCGCGCGCCAGGGCACACAGGTCACGCACCACAGAGGCGTCACGCAGCGGCTCGAGCTTCAGGCCGCGGACGGGGATTCCCGCCGCCAGCAGGGCCTCGGCGATCGGAGCCGCCTGCTGGCGCGCATTCACCAGGACTGCGATTTCGAGACCGGGCTCGCGCGAGCGGCGGGCGCGCACCAGCTCGACGATGCGCGCCGCCTCCACTTCAGCCCCTGGCGAGCCCAGCGCATGCACGGCGACGGCTCCGGTGAGCTCGGTGCGTGCCGCGACCGCCGGCAGATAACGGATCGCCGCCAGGCGGGCGTCATCGCGCGCGGGAAACAGCGCCCCGCAGCGCTCATTGACCCAGTCGATGAGCTGCGGTGCGGAGCGAAAATTGCGGTGCAGCTGCAGTGACTCGAGCCGCACGGCGCCGATACCCGAGGCGCGCGCGCGCAGGAACAGCCCCACTTCGGCCTCGCGAAACTGGTAGATCGACTGCATCGGATCCCCGACCGCGAACAGGGTGCGCCCGTCGTGGGGCTCCCAGCCGGCCGTAAGGGCCTGCAGCAGCTCGAACTGGTCGAGCGAGGTGTCCTGGAACTCATCGATCAGGATATGGTGGATGGCGCTGCCACAGCGCAGCGCCAGATCGGTCGGTTCGCCCGCCTCCGTCAGCGCGGCGCGCGCGGCCGCGGCGATGGCGGCGAAATCGACGCGCCCCTGGACGGCAAATTCCAGCTGCAATTCTGCCGCCGCGTGACGAAGCAGGAATGAGAGCGCGCCAAGCGCCTCGGTGTCTTCGGCGCTGATGATGGTGTCCGGGAGGAGCAACAGCCCATTGATCGTGGCCCGCGCCGAATCGAACCCCGAGAGGGCCTTGACCCAGCTCTCGAGCGCCGCTTTGTCCGGGCTCGGCGCCGGATTGACACCCAGTGTCTTGTTCCAGGCCCGGCGCCATTCACCCGCGGAAGTCACGGCCAGTCGCGCCATGAATTGCCAGCGCGGCAGATCCTTGGGGTCGGCACGGAGCGGAGTTCCTGCGGGCGCGGCGGCCCAATCCCGCGCGCCGGCCTCGAGCGCCTCAGCACGGCCGGTGGCCGCGGCCAGGAGATTGCGCGCGGCGCGCGCGGCGAGTTCAGCGCCCTGCCGGAGCTGCGCCGCGGGCAAGGCGTCCAGCGCCTGGCCCAGCTGCTCGGCCACCAGCACCGCCAAGCTCGCGACGACGCGTGCGCCGAGTTCCGGTCCCTCACTCGCCAGCACGCGCGGCAACCAGTGGGCGCGCTGCTCCAGCATCAGGACCAGCAGTTCCTCGAAGCGTGACCAGTCGTTGTCCAGGCGGCCGAAGAGCAACTGTACTGGCGTTACCAGTTCTGCATCCTCGAGGGCGCGTTCCAGCAGGCGCCGTGCCGCCGCGGCGTACAGTGGGCGGGCGGGCGCGGCAATTTCGAGCCGCAATGCGCTGCGCGAAGCGATGGGCAGCTGCGCGGCGAGCGTCTGGCAGTAGGCGTCGATCGTCATCACGCGCAGGCGCGCTGGCGTTTCAAGCAAGCGCCAATCGCGCTCGCGATCCCGGCGCAGCGCGGCGGCTGCGAGTGGCGCCTCCAGTGCGCGCCCGGCCTCGCCCTGCTGTGCGGCGCGCAGCGCTTTCAGTACCCGGGCACGCATCTCGGCCGCTGCCTTGCGCGTGAAGGTGATGGCGAGGATTTCCTCCGGCGCATCGACATGCGCCAGCAGCGCCAGCAGGCGGCAGCTCAGCACGGTGGTCTTGCCCGAGCCCGCCGGCGCCTGCAGCAGGAAAGAGCGCTTGGGGTCCAGCGCCGCGGCGCGCGCCGCGATGTCCGCCTGCAGCGCCTGCTCCGTGGTCAATGAGGCCGGATCAGGCGCCATCGTTCGCGGGCCCCTCAGTTTCGACTTCTGCCGGCGGCTGCTTTGCCGCGGCGATCCGGCACAGGCCCGGCAGGTGGCAGTTCCGGCAGGCTCCGGGAAGGGGTTGCACGTGGGCCACGCCAGCCGCGAATTCCCCGGCCAGCCGCTCGATGACTTGGCGCCAGTGCAACAGCAGCTCAGGCCACGGCGCACTGGCCGCGCGCGCGGGCCTGAGCTCCGGCAACAGGGCAGGATCGGCGGCGGCACCGCGCCAGCGGATTTCTCCGGCGCGCAGGTGCACGGCGGCCACGGCGGCCAGCGGCGCGGGCGCGAGCGTCGCATAGGCGAGCAGCTGGGCCTGCCGCGGGCGCTCATCCAGGGGACTGAACGGCTGCGCCGCGCCGCTCTTGTAGTCGAGGATGACGAGGCGTCCATCCTCCAGCCGGTCCACGCGATCCATGCGCACGCGGATCGGCCATCCGCCCAGCTCGGCCTCCTGCGCCTGTTCGAGCTGGCTGACGGTGAAGTCCGCCGCCTCGGCACGCGCCAGGTCCTGCCTCAGCAGCGCCAGGATCAGCGCCTCGAGGCGGCGCTGCTCATTGTCCCGCAGCACCCGGGCCAGGGGCCGGATGCGCCGTGACAGGCGCGCGTCGAGCGCTCGCGCCACGGCGCTGCGCACCAGGACTCCCAGGGCGCCCGTCTCGCGCGACTGGGCCTGCAGCTCTCGTGAGCCCTGCAGCCCGCCCCAGAGCAGTTCGAGCGCCTGGTGCAGGATCTGGCCGCGCTCGAGTGCATCGATGCCCGGCACGGGTTCCGCCACCGGACTGGCCGCGAGCCGTAATTCGGCGAGCGCGCGGAACGGACACAGGGATTGCAGCTCCACGGTCCGCGTGCCCCGCGGCAAATGTTGTGCGCGGGGCCAGGCGATGGGCTGTTCCACCGGCCGCGCTTCGCGTCGCGCCGAGCGATGCAGGGCCTGTACGAGCGGATCAGGGCACAGGGGCACGGGCGCCCGCACTTCGGTTCGGGACTTCGGCTCCGGTGCCGGCCCGAGCAGGTGGCTCGGTTCGAGCCTCACCTCCCCGTCCGAGGCCGGCCAGCTGTAGACCAGTCGGGCGGCGCAGCGCTCCCAGGCGGCCATCGCCCTCTTCCCAGCCAGCAGCTGCCCCTGCGGGCTGGCCGCCGGACAGCCCAGTTCCCGCTGGGCGGCGATCGGCAGGAAGGGATCGGGCCGGGGCGGCGCGGGCCAGCTCTCTGCGCCCAGACCTGCCACCCAGATGCCCTCGTAGGCCACCAGGGGGTCATCCAGGGACGCCGTCAGGGTTACCGGCACATCGGCGCTCTCCGGCTCAAAGGCGGTCTGGTGGGCGAGCGCCTCAAGCAGCTCGAACGCCTCCGCCGCACGCAGCGGCTCGCCCTCGGCCTCGAGCCGGTCCAGTTCACCGAGCAGTTCGCGAAAACGGTCGCGCTGCTGCAGTTCCTGGCTGCCCAGCGGTTCGGTACCGCACCAGCCCTGGACCTCCAGGATTTCAACATAACGTCGCGCCCACCACCCTGCCCCGTGGCGCTCGGCCCGCGGCAGATCCATCGCGGGCGCGCTCACTTCCAGGGCGGCGGCAAGTCCGGCCAGCAGGCCCGGCCTCCCGGTCCGTGCCACCTCCCGCAGCAGGGCAAAATCCGTCCGGTGTACGTTGCGCTCACGGAGCAGCAGTTCAAGCGCCGCGCGCTCGGCCTGCGATCCACAGCTCAAGTATGGCGAGCGCAAGAGCGCGGCGGCCTGGCTGAAACTGATGGGCCCGCTGGCCAGGGCCAGCAAGCTTAAGGCCACCGCCACCAGTGGGTAGCTGCTCAGGGCTTGCCCGCCTTCCAGCGCGAACAGGGCGTCGCCCGGCGCGGCCAGCAGCGCTCGGCCGTGCAGCGCGTGCTCGAACGCCTGGACGGCGCTCGCGCGCTGCTGCTGGAGCTCCGGGATCACCACCAGAAGCCGTGCCGCCGGATCCTCTTCGAGCCGCTCCCGGCACCACTGTGCCGCGAGGCGCAGTTCATCGCTCCGGTCGGCACCCGAGCGGACATGAGGGAGTGCGCGCTCCGCCGGCGCTGTACCCGCAGCGTCTTCTGCGAATGACGCGCCCCACGCCCGCAGGCGAGCCTGGAGAGCGCCGCCGAGGGGCGGGAAGCCGGCGAACAGGAGGGGTGAGCGCGTGGGCCGGGCCTCTTCCAGCACGACCGTCCAATCGCGGGCGGAATACGCTCGCAGCGCCCGGCAACGGCGCGCTAGGGCCGCCCGGGCCCGCTGCAGCACGCCGTATTCCGACCCGTCGGCGCCCGATGAGTGCAACCCCCAGGCGTCCTGCAACAGCGAGGCGCGGTGCAGGGCATCGCCCAGGCTGGCCGGACTCATGAGCGTCAGGCCTTCGCAGGCTTCCAGCGCCGCCTCGCGCCAGAGGAGCCATTCCTCTCCCCGCCCCAGCCGGCGTCGCCCACCCAAGGATCCGCGCCGCGCCCGCTCCGCGCAGCGCTCCAGCCAGGTGCTCCAGGTGCAGATATCAGGGGAAGGCCAGGCACCGGCCCCGGCGGCAAGCTGCGCGCGGGTGTGCGCCAGGCGGAGGGCCACCTCGCGCTGCCGGCTGGGTACGACGAGCGTTCCCCCCTGCTCCAGGGCGGTCGCAATCCGGGAATGGATTAGTGACAAATCAAGTCACTAGCCGCCGCTCTTAGAGCTGGCTCAGCACATGCTCGGCCGTCGATACCTTGAATTCACCCGGGGCTTCGACGAACACCTGGGTCGCGACGCCATTGTCGACGACCAGGGCAAAGCGCTGGCCGCGCACGCCCATGCCAAAGCCGCGGGCATCGAGCTCCAGGCCCAGCGCCCGTGCATATTCGCCGTTCCCGTCCGCCAGCATTTTCACTGCAGTCCCGACGTTGGCGCTCTTTCCCCAGGCGCTCATGACGAACACGTCGTTGACGGCCATGCAGGCGATGGTGTCGATCCCCTTGGCCTTGAATTGCGCCGCCTGGCTGAGGTATCCGGGCAGGTGCTTGGCGTTGCAGGTTGGGGTAAAGGCACCGGGGACGGAAACCAGCACCACCCGCTTGCCATTGAACAATTCGGCGGTGCTCAGATCCTGCGGGCCCTTCTCGCCCATGATCCTGAACTTGCCCGCGGGCATCCGATCGCCGGCCGTGATGGTCATGGTTTAAGTCCCTCCGATCTCACTCGGCCTCCGGCCACGCCGATCCCCTCCGCGTGTCGGGACCCCGCCGGTCAGGAACGGGCCTCGAGCACCCAGAGCCTGGCGAGGCGGGCGTATTTCGGATCACTGGTCGCCCTGCCAAAGGCCTTCACGGCCTCGGCTTTGTTCTTGGCCCGCTCATAGGCCATGCCCAGCAGCAGATAGGCTTCATCCTGGTGCTTGAGCTTGCCCTTGGCGATGCCGGTGCTGATCGCGGTGACCGCCTTCTCCGCGTCGCCGAATCCGAGATAGGCCGCACCCACCTGCACGTAGCCATCCCCGGTGGCCGCAGAAGCCGCATCCTTCTCACTGCGTGCCATGCTGGCGCGATCTTCGGTCGCCTGCTTGCGCACCTTGTCGAGCAGACGTTGCGTGCGCTCCTTGTCGTGCGCGTCGGTATACAGATTCTTCGCCAGGGCCTGCTCCAGCACGGTCTGTGCCTCACCCGGGTTGCCCTGGTCGAGCGCAATCTGCGCCATCTCGGTGAAATCACCGCCCTTCTTGAGCACGCCCACCTGCGCCATCAGGCGATAGGTCATGAGACGCAACCGATCATCGTTATCGGTGGTCTTCATCTGCACGCTGACCATGGCATTGGCCCAGTAGTCGGGTTTCGGATAATTGAGGATCAGCTTTTCCACCACCCGGGAGGCCGCGGCGTCGTCCTTCACCTTCAGGGCGCAGGTCCAGATCAGGCTGAGGGCCTTCTCGGCCGGTTTGCGTCCGGCCTGTTCATCACGCTCGACAATGGACTCCATGCCCGCCAGTGCTTCCTTGTACTTGCCATTCAGGAAGTAGGCCTGTGCGATGGTCAGCTCGGTATCCGAGCTGGAATCGCCCGCGTGCCGCGCTCGCTCGCCGTACTCGATGGCCTTGTCGTAATCCTTGTTCTGGTATTCGATGCTCATCAGCGTGCGCAATAGCTGCGGCTTCTGGGCGGCCGGCAGATAGGGCGAGTCGATGATGGCCTCGATCGCAGTTCCGGTCTGGGTGTAGTCGCTCTGTGCCGCGTAGACCGCCATCTGCAGTTCGTGAATGACGAAATCGTCGTAGGCGTTGCGCGGCGTGACGGCCATCGCTTCGCGGGTCTTGGTGAGCACTTCGTTGTAGTTCTTCACCGCCAGCGCTTCCTGCGCGGCCTTGAGCATCTTCGCCGTGCCCTTGCTCACCTGCGGGGGCTCCTGGGCGCCGGCCATGCCATTGCACAGGGCGAATGCGAGTACCGCAGCGAGCGTTAATGCAACACGAGTCATGGTCAACCTCTGTGCGGGCTTAAGCTTGCGCTGACCCGTTATCCTGATTTGAGCGTCGGGCTGCACGATCGTTCCCGGCAGCGGCAGTGGCTATGCACCCTGGCAAGCGCAACCCGGGAGCTATTCCGCGAATTCCGTCGTATTCACAAAGCCAATTTTCAGCATCTGATTGCGCTGCGCCGAGGCGAGCACCTTGGCGGTCGTGTCGTAGTGCGAGCGCTTGTCGGGACGCAGGTGAATCTCGGGCTGGTCAGGTTTGACGCGTTCGCTGCGAAAGAACCCGTCGAGCTGCGACATATCCACCTTGTTGCCATTCCAGTAGATGCTGTCGTCGAAATCGATGTCGAGATTGATGACGTCGGGCAATATCTCTGGCGGGATCGCGTGCGGATCCGGTGGCGGCATGTCGAGCTTGACGGCATGCGTCTGGATCGGCAGCGACATGATGAGGGTCACGAGCAGCACCAGCATGACGTCGATCAGGGGCGTCGTGTTGATGTCGCACATCACACCCTGCTTGTCTCCACCCACGCTCATCGACATGTTTGCTGACTCCGCCTGCTGCTAACGGCCAAGGCCACGGTCGGGTTCGATGATGAAGCCGATCTTCACGACGCCCCCGCGCTGGATGGAATACAGCGTCCGGCCGATGGCTTCGTAGCGTACGCCGGCATCGCCGCGGATGTGGATCTCCGGCTGCGGCACCTTGACCGCCTCGACGATCACCTTTCGGATCAGCGTATCCCGGTCGGCCACCAGCTTGCCGTTCCACCAGGTTTGGCCGGCCAAATCCACCGAGATGGTGATGTTTTCCGGCTTGGTCTTGGTCGGGATATTCACCGCCTTTGGCAACTGGACCGGCACCGTCTTGGTGATGATGGGAATGGTGATCAGGAAGATGATCAGCAGCACCAGCATGACGTCGACCAGCGGCGTCGTGTTGATATCCGACATGATGCCGTGCTCTTCCGCGTCCGAAGACTGGACATTCATTGACATGTTGGAATCACCCGCGCTTGCTTCCTGATAGTCCTGCTTTGCCGCTACTTGCGCGCACCCGCGGGGCTGCTCTCGCCGACGCGCGCGCCGCCGACCAGGTAGGCATGCAGATCGCCGGAGAAGTTGCGCAGACTGTCCTGCAGGCCCTTGTTACGGCGCAGCAGCCAGTTGTAGCCCAGCACCGCCGGGACCGCCACGAACAATCCGATTGCCGTCATGATCAGCGCCTCGCCCACCGGTCCTGCGACCTTGTCGATGCTCGCCTGGCCGGCGACACCGATGGCAATCAGCGCGTTCAGGATGCCCATGACCGTGCCGAACAGGCCGACGAACGGCGCGGTGGATCCCACCGTCGCCAGGAAGGCCAGGCCGTTGGAGAGCTTGCCGTTGACCAGATCGGTCGCGCGCATCAGCGCCATCGTGATCCACTCGTGCAGATCGATGCGGTCGGTGAGCCGGCCCTCATGGTGCGAGGCCGCGCGCAGCCCGTCTTCGGCGATGAACCTGAAGTCATCCCCCTTGGGCAGGCGCTCCACGCCGTCCTTGATCGACGGGGCCGTCCAGAACTGCTTCTCGACGATGCGGGCAGACTTCTTCATGTTCCGCTGGTCCCACACCTTGGTGAAGATGATGAACCAGGAACCCAGCGACATGATGACCAGCACGATCAGCGTGGCGCGCGTGACAATATTGCCGTTAACCCACAGGGGGATCAGGCCATAGACCTGTTGACTGGCGGCGGCGGCGTTATCCATGTTTATTCCTCATTGCTTTATCTTGCTCTTGCTTTATCTTGAGTCCGCCCTTCGGGCCGGATTGAATCGCAAACCTGAAACCTCAAGGACCCTCAACTCTCCAGGCACCGCGCCCACGCGGGCCCCGTCCGGACTATTCCTTCACCTGGAATTTCACCCTGTAACTCTTGCACGTGGGTGCCGGCTTGCCCTCGATGGTGCCGGCTTTGTAGCGGCCCGCCGCCATGCACTTGCCGGCGGCTTCATCGAGCAGCGGGAAGCCGGAACTGGTGATCAGTTCCACCGGGCGGTCAATCTTGTTGTTGACGCCCACGCACAGCTTGACCACCACCGTTCCCTCCTGGTTGAGGCGTATGGCCTGCGAGGGGTAGTAGTCTTCCTTGCAATCGGGCACCTGCACGGTCACGACCGCCGTGGAGGCGACCACGGCAATCGGGCGCGGCGGCGGCGGCTGGGCGGTCACCACCATCGGCGGCGCCTCGATGGGAATCGTGATGTTGACGAGCGGCGGCGGGACCGATACAGGCGGCGGCTTGTCCAGATTGGGCTTCGGTGGCGGTGGCGGGGTCTCCTTGACCTCGTCGGGCTTGATGATGCTGACCTGCACGTCCTTGACGATCTGCGCCACCATGGCCTGGCCAAAGCCGGTGATGAAGGCCCAGGCGATGATCACGTGTAGCGCGACAATCGCCCCGAACGCCATGACGCGGCGCTGGTTGTAACCCGAATCGTGCATGTACCCCGCCATATTTTTGTCCAACCTTACAGCTGGGCGCCCGCCCTACGGGTCCCAAGGGAAATTGATCACCCCGGGAATCCGCCGGGCTCTTGCGCCTAATGGTGCGCGAGTAACCTCTAGCCGTCCGAACTTTAGCCGCAACGACTCGCGGTTACAACTCTAAAGAATCGGCCTTCACTCGGCCTGGTCGGTGACCGCGCCCAATGATGCGCTGCTTACCACCCGCGCATATTTGGCCAATACGCCCTGCCGCGCAAAGGGCTTGCGCGGCCGGTGCGCCCTGGCACGCCGCCGCAGTTCACTCGCCGGCAGCTCCACTTCGATCCGTCGCCGCGCCGCATCGATGCTGATCCGATCGCCGTTGCGCAGTAGTGCGATCGGTCCTCCCACGGCGGCCTCCGGCGCCACGTGGCCGACGACGAAGCCGTGGCTGCCGCCGGAGAAACGCCCATCGGTGATCAGTGCCACCTTGTCGCCCAGACCACGCCCCATGATCGCCGCGGTGGGGCTCAACATCTCGCGCATCCCCGGCCCCCCCTTCGGCCCCTCATTGCGAATGACCAGCACTTCGCCCGCCTTGACGCGGCCGGCCAGGATCGCTTGCGTCGCGCGCTCCTCGCCGTCATAGACCCTGGCCGGCCCGGCAAATCGCAGCCCCTCCTTGCCGGTGATCTTGGCCACGGCACCCTCGGGGGCGAGATTGCCGTAAAGCACAACGATGTGGCTGCTCGCCTTGAGCGGATTGCCCAGCGGCCGGACGATGTCCTGGCCGGCCGGATAGGGCTGCACGCCACGGAGGTTCTCCTCGAGGTTCCGGCCCGTGACCGTCAGGCACTCGGCGTGCAGGAGACCCGCCTCGAGCAGAGTGCGCATGAGCGGCTGGACGCCGCCGATGGCGATGAGCTCTGACATCAGATAGCGGCCGCTGGGTCGCAGGTCGGCCAGCACCGGCACCCGCCGGCCGACGCGCGTGAAATCATCGAGGCGCAATCGGACGCGCGCGGCCTGCGCGATGGCCAGCAGATGCAAGACCACGTTGGTGGAGCCGCCGAGCGCGATGCTCACGGCGATGGCATTTTCAAAGGCCTTGCGTGTGAGGATATCGGCAGGCCTCAACCCCTGCTTCAGCAGCGCCACCACGGCCGCGCCGGCGCGCCGGCAGTCCTCACGTTTCATCTCGCCCACCGCCTCCTGTGCCGAACTGCCCGGCAGGCTCAGTCCCAGCGCCTCGATCGCGCTTGCCATGGTGTTGGCGGTGTACATGCCCCCGCAGCTGCCGGGGCCCGGGATCGAGGTGCGTTCGACCTCGTCCAGCTGCGCGGCGGAAAGTTTGCCGGCCGCGCGCGCGCCTACCGCCTCGAAGACCGAAACAATGTCGCGCCGCTGCGCGCCCGGCCGGATGGTGCCGCCGTAGACGAAGACCGCGGGGCGATTCAGGCGCGCCATCGCCATGGCGCAGCCCGGCATGTTCTTGTCGCATCCGCCGATCGCGACGAAACCATCGAAGCCTTCCGCGGCGACGACGGTCTCGATCGAATCGGCGATCACCTCGCGCGAGACCAGCGAGTAACGCATCCCGGGCGAGCCCATCGAGATGCCATCGGAGACCGTGATGGTGTTGAAGGGCACGCTCTTGCCTCCGGCCGCATCGGCGCCGAGTCCCGCCTCGCGCGCCAGGTCCGCGATATGCATATTGCAGGGCGTGAGGTTCGACCAGGTCGAGGCGATGCCGATCTGAGGCCGCGAGAAATCCGCGTCGCTGAAGCCCACCGCGCGCAGCATGGCGCGCGCCGCCGTCTGCTTCAGCCCATCCACGACTAGGGATGAATATTTCCTGATATCATATGGTTGAGTCTGTTTCTTCATGTTTTTTCTCGCACGTCGCGGCGCATCCTGAGAAAGCCGATGGCCCCTATCGTGACCAGCCCGAGGGGCAGAAGCATCGCCGCCGCGCCCCATCCGGCGCGCTGCCGCTCGAGCAGTTCATAGCAGGCCATGCCGACCGGCGGGGCGATGAGGCCACGCACGCCGGTGAGCGTGACGTGCACGCCCATGTAGTGCTGCGTGCGGCCCAGCGACGCGAAATCATTATGGCCCAGATTCCAGCCGAGGTTCGCGCCCGCGTAGCTGACCCCCACCAGCACGGCCCCCGGCCACAGCAGCGCCGGCGCCCGTAGCATCACCGCCAGCGTCAGGATCGCGATCGCCCCGACCAGGGCCCAGCATTGGCGCGAGCGATACTCGATGATGTGACCACGATCGAACAGGCGCGCCCACAGCGGCAGAAACACCGGCGTCAGCATCAGCGGCACCACCGTCAGCAACAGGATCTGCCTCAGGCTCCCGAGGTGCAGCCGGTCGGTGAACAGCACCACCAGTTGAGCATTCATCATCAGGTTCCCCGAGCCGTAGAGGCTCAGCCAGAACATGTAGCTGCGAAAGCCCGGATCCTCGCGCAGGATTTCCCGCAGCATGGACAGGCTGAAGGCACCGGACCCCGCCCCGCTGCCCGCTTCGGCGGCGAGCAGCTGGTACTCGCGCCGCACCCGCACCGCGCGATAACGGAGCGCCGCCAGCAGGCCGCACAGGGCCGCCAGCAGATACAGCCAGCGCGCCGCCGCAGTGTGCCGGTCGAGGATCCAGCCGGCGAGCAAGGCGACGGCGGCAACGCCCAGCGATCCGGCCGTCACGATGCGCCCGGTGATGCGCGCCATGATGTGGCGCGGATAGTTGGCGCTCCACACCGCGGCGCGCACCGTCAGGATCCCCGCCCACAATACGCGGGCGATGATCACCATGACGATGGTGAGCACCAGGCCCGCGGGGGCAAAGGGCGCCAGCGCGATCAGTCCGACCGCGAGCGCAAAGGCGCCCTGCAGTGCGGCCAGCACCCCGACGCGCGCCCGTCCGTGCGCCAGGTTGGCCCAGGCAAAGCTCGAGATATTGGCCAGCGCCGGTGCGCCGCTCACCAGCGCCACCGCGAAATCAACCCAATGGGGTGCCACCAGGCCCGCGAAACCCTTCTTCACCAGCACGGCGACGGTCCCGCCCTCGACGAGCCCGCTGGCGAAGCCGAGCAGCGTCCAGGGCCACAGCTCGCGGGCGTACATCGCTTCGACGAGCGAGCTGGGGCGCGCCGCCGCCCCACCGGTGCCGGTGCTGTGCGGCGCCTCAGCCAAATTTTCTGCGTATCAGCGCGTACAGGGCGCGCAGCCCCTGCGTGTCGGCGCCCTGAGGCCGGCCGGGGCGATCCTTCAGGTTCCAGGCATAGAGATCGAGGTGCAGCCAGTCGGGGGTGGCGGTCACGAAGCGCTTCAGGAACAGCGCCGCAATGATGGCCCCGGCAAAAGTACCGGCGGAGACATTGTTGAGGTCCGCGACCCGGCTGGACAGCTCCTCGTCGTAGCCCGCCCACAGGGGCATGGGCCAGAGCGGATCCGCGACGCTGTCCCCCGCTTCCTGCGCCTCGCTGGCCAGTGCCGCGCGACTGGCAAACAGCGCCGGCAGATCCGATCCGAGGGCCGTGCGGGCCGCGCCCGTCAGCGTCGCCAGGTCGATCAGCAGATCAGGACGCTCAGTGTCGGCGTCCGCGAGCGCATCGGCCAGCACCAGTCGCCCTTCTGCATCGGTGTTGCCGATCTCGACGGTCAGGCCCTTGCGCGAGACCCACACATCGCCGGGCCGGTAGGCGCCGCCCCCGACGCTGTTCTCCACTGCCGGAATGAGCACCCGCAGCTGCAGCGGGACCTGCATCGACAGCAGCAGACGCGCCAGGCCCAGGGCGCAGGCCGCACCGCCCATGTCCTTCTTCATCAGCAGCATGCCGGCCGAAGGCTTCAGATCCAGCCCGCCGCTGTCGAAGCACACGCCCTTGCCGACCAGCGTCAGCCGCGGTGCCCCGGCCTTCGGCCAGCGGCAGTCGATGAGGCGCGGTGGCCGCTCGCTCCCCTGGCCGACGGCGTGGATCAGCGGATATTGCCGGCGCAGCTCCTCTCCGGTGCACTCGAGGAACTGCCCGCCAAATTCCCCGGTCAGGGCGCGGGCGGCCTGCGCCAGTTCAGCCGGGCCCAGTTCGTTGGCCGGCGTGTTGATCAGATCGCGCGCCCAGCCGATCGACTGGGCGGCGGCCTCGGCGAAAGCCGCATCGGCCTGACTCGGCCTGACCAGGTGCGCAGCGCTTGGGCCCTTGGGCTGGCTGCGAAAGCGGTTGAAGCGGTAGCTCCCCAGGAGCCACCCCAGGGCAAACTGGGTCGCCACGGCTTCCGGCAGCTCGGTAGCGAGCGCGTAGTGGCCGGCCGGCAAGCGCTCCGCGCAGGCGGCGGCGTCCCAGAGGGAAAGCTGGGAGGGATTGGCGAGCGTGCCCAGGCCGCCCACCGCGGCCGCGATGCCGCCCTGCCCGCCCGGAATTGTCATGATCCGGGCCCGCTCGGCCTGGAAGCCGTGGCTGCGCAGCCAGGCCGCGGCCGGCGGATCGAGCTGTGCCAGGAACTGCGGCAGCTGGCCTTCGGTAACCAGCCAGAGTGGAACGGCGGTGGAGCGGCTTTCGGAGCCCAGCAGCATGCGAATAGCTTAACCGTTCGGCGCCGCAGGCGGCGCCTTTAGCGCCCGCTGCATTGACAAGCACGGCATGCCATGGTGTCATCCGGGGGCGTTCACACATTGTCCGGGGATTCATGCGACCACAGGCAGTTTCGAGCATTTCCGATGAGGTCCGCCGCGAGGCCCTGGGCCTGCTGCTGCTGCTTGGCAGACCATGCGGGTGCTGCATGTTGAGCTGAAGTCCGAGGGACCAAACAACAACAGAACCCCGCACCGGCCGCCGATGCGGGGTTTTTTTTAGCGTACTGGAGGTTTGCACATGCAGTTTTACTCGCAGCGGGATGTCGACAGGAAGGCGCTCAAGGGCGCGCGCATCGCCGTCCTGGGCTTTGGCAGCCAGGGCCGGGCCCATGCCCTGAACCTCAAGGACAGCGGCTTCAACGTCGTCGTCGGCGTCCGCAAGGGTGGCCCCAGCTGGAAGAGCGCCCGGCGCGAGGGACTCGCCGTCGCCGAACCCATCGCGGCCGTGAGCGGCGCCGACCTCACGGCCATGCTGGTGCCGGACCTGGCGCAGAAGCTGCTGTACACCGACATCAAGGCGGAGCTCGGCCGGAATTCAACGCTGCTGTTCGCGCACGGCTTCAACATCCACTTCCGGCAGATCCGGCCGCGCAAGGACCTGGACGTCGTGCTCATCGCGCCGAAAGGTCCGGGCGATCTGGTGCGCCGCCAGTACCAGCAGGGCTACGGGGTGCCCTGCCTGATCGCCGTGGCCCAGGATGCGACCGGCAAGGCGCATCAGCGCGCCCTCGCCTACGCCCACGGGATCGGCGGCACCCGCGGCGGAGTACTGGAAACCACTTTCTCAGAGGAAACGGAGACCGACCTGTTTGGCGAGCAGGCGGTGCTGTGCGGTGGCGCCACCGAACTGGTGGTCCAGGGCTTCGCGACGCTGGTCGAGGCGGGCTACCAGCCCGAGGTGGCCTACTACGAATGCCTGCACGAACTGAAGCTCATCGTCGACCTGCTGCACGAGGGCGGCATCACCAAGATGCACAAGTACATCAGCGATACCGCGAAATTCGGCGACCTGACGCGCGGCCCGCGCATCATCAACGAGCGCGTGCGCAAGGAGATGCGCAAGATACTCCAGGAAATCCGCAGCGGCCGCTTTGCCCGCGAGTGGATCCGCGAGAGCGAATCGGGCGGCGCCAACTACCGCCGCCTGCTCAAGGCCGACCTCGAGCAACCGATCGAGAAGGTGGGCGTCAAGCTCCGGGCCCGCATGCCCTGGCTGAAGGCGACGCGCTGATCGCACATCCCATGAATCAATCCAACCCCCTGGAGGCCGTCATGGCTCCCGACCCGGACCGAGTGCTGATATTCGACACCACCTTGCGCGACGGCGAGCAATCGCCCGGCTGCACCATGACGCAGCCGGAAAAACTGCGGCTGGCGCGGGCGCTGGCGGACCTGGGCGTCGATGTGATCGAGGCGGGATTTCCGGCAGCTTCCCGTGGCGACTGGGAATCGGTCCACGCCGTGGCGCGCGAAGTGCAGGGCCCGATCATCGCGGCCCTCGCCCGCTGCACCCGCGATGACATTGAGAAGGCGGCACGGGCACTGGAACCCGCGCCGCGCCGGCGCCTGCACCTGGTCCTCGCCACCAGCGCGATCCACCGCCAGTACAAGCTGAACATGGCGCAGGATGAGATCGTGCGCAGCGCCGTGGCGGCCATCCGCATCGCCCGCGAGTTCTGCGAGGACGTGGAGTTCTCGCCCGAAGACGCCTCGCGCACCGAGCTGGATTTCCTGGCGGAGGTGGTCGAAGCGGCCGTCGAGGCCGGTGCGACCACCATCAACATTCCCGACACCGTCGGCTACACGGTGCCCGATGAATTCGGCGAGCTGTTCCGCTATCTGCGCCAGAACGTGCGCGGCATCGACAAGGTCTGCCTCTCGGTACATTGCCACGACGATCTGGGCATGGCGGTGGCCAACAGCCTCACCGCGGTCGTGGCCGGTGCCCGCCAGATCGAATGCACGATCAACGGCATCGGCGAGCGTGCCGGCAACTGTTCGCTCGAGGAAGTCGTGATGGCGCTGGCCACGCGTTCGCAGTTCTTCAACCTCAAGACCGGGGTGCAGACCAACCGGCTCTATCCGGTCAGCCGCCTGCTGGCGAGCATCACGGGCCAGCCGATTCCGCGCAACAAGGCCGTGATCGGCGAAAACGCGTTTTCCCACGAGGCGGGTATCCACCAGCACGGCATGCTGCAGAACCGCAGCACCTACGAGATCATGCGGCCCGAGGATGTCGGCGTGCCACGCAGCAGTCTCGTGCTCGGCAAGCACAGCGGCCGGCACGCCTTCCGCGAGCGCGTGCGCGAGCTGGGCTTCGAACTGGAGGAGCTCGAGCTCAATCGCGTCTTCGAGGAATTCAAGGCGCTGGCCGACCGCAAGAAGGAGCTGTTCGACGGGGACATCGAGGCCCTCGTGTTGCGCGCCGAGGGTTCGGCGCACGGGCCCTGGTCGCTGGCGCAGCTGGAAGTGAACTCCCAGCTCGGCGCCCCCGCCACGGCATCCGTGCGGCTGCAGCATGCCGACGGGCGCGTGATGAACTGCCAGAGCAGCGGCGACGGACCGGTCGATGCCGCCTACAAGGCGATCGAGAAGGCCACCGGGCTGGTGGTGAAGATCCGCAAGTTCGAGGTGCACGCCGTAACGGTGGGCGAGGATGCGCAGGGTGAGACGGTGATCTATGTCGATTACAATAACCGCAGTTACCGAGGTTCGAGCGTCTCCACCGACATCATCGAGGCGAGCTGCAAGGCGCTGCTCGAGGTCATCAACCGCATCCTGCAGTCGCAGCAGGGTGGCGCACGCCTGGCCTCGGCGGAGGCCGCCGCGCTGGCCGGCCACACCGCGCTCTAGGATCAGCGGCTCTATCTTTCAAAGCGCATCCCGAGGAACTCATGCCAATTCCAGCAACCGACTACATCTGGTTCAACGGCAAGCTCGTGGCCTGGGACAAGGCGACCGTGCACGTGCTGGCGCACGCGCTGCACTACGGCTCCTCGGTCTTCGAGGGCATCCGGGCCTATGCCACCCCCGGCGGCGTCGCCGTTTTCCGGCTGCGGGACCACACGCGGCGGCTGTACGACTCCGCCAAGATCTACCGCATCCAGATCCCCTACGAGGCGGCGCAGATCGACGCGGCCTGCCGCGAGGTCGTGGCGGTCAACCGCCTCGCCCGCGGCGCCTACCTGCGCCCGGTGGCGTTTCGCGGTTATGGCGAGATGGGCGTGGTACCGAAGATCGAGCCGCCGATCGATGTGGCCGTGGCGGCCTGGGAATGGGGCAAGTACCTGGCGAATGAAAGCGACGCCGAGGGCGTGGATGTCTGCGTGTCCTCCTGGCAGCGCATGGCGCCCAACACCCTGCCGGCGATGGCCAAGGCCGCGGGCAATTACCTGTCCAGCCAGCTGATCAGCCTCGAGGCCAAGCGTCTTGGCTTCGCCGAGGGCATCGCGCTCACAACCGATGGCGTGGTCAGCGAAGGCGGCGGTGAAAACGTGTTCCTCGTGAAGGATGGCGTGCTGCTGACCCCGGCCCTCGCACACTCGGTGCTCGGGGGCATCACCCGCGACTCCGTCATCCGCCTGGCCGGCGAGCTCGGACTGGAAGTGCGCGAATGCGCCGTGCCACGGGAACTGCTGTACCTGGCCGATGAGCTGTTTTTCACCGGCACGGCCGTCGAAGTCACGCCGATACGATCGGTCGACCGGATCACGATCGGTGCGGGCCGGCGCGGCCCGGTCACGGAGCGGATCCAGCAGGCGTTCTTCGGGCTGTTCAATGGCCGCACCGAGGACAAATGGGGCTGGCTGGATCACGTCGACATGCGGAGCGATGCCAAGGTGGCCGCCGCGCGCTGACGTGAAAACCATGTTCCAGAAGATCTGGGAACGACATGAGGTCGTCCCGGAGACGCCCGAGACCCCGGCGGTCCTGTACATCGACCTGCATCTGCTGCACGAGGTCACCACCCCGCAGGCCTTCACCATGCTGCGTGAACAGGGCCTGCGCCCGCGCCGCCCCGATCTCGCGCTCGCCACCATGGACCACTCCACACCCACGCGCACCGAGCAGGTGTTCGGCGGCGCACCGATCGCGGTGGAATCGGCGGCGCTGCAGATCGCCGAGCTGGAGCGCAACTGCGCGCAGGCCGGCATCGAGCTGTTCAATCTGCGCAGTGCTTCCCGCGGCATCGTGCATATCGTGGGACCTGAGCTGGGGCTGACGCAGCCGGGCAAGACCGTGGTCTGCGGCGACAGTCACACCAGCACGCACGGTGCCTTCGGCGCCCTCGCCTTCGGCATCGGCACCACCGAGGTGGCCCATGTGCTCGCCACCCAATGCCTGCTGCAACGGCGGCCGAAGACCTATGCGATCGAGGTCGGCGGCGCCCTGGGCGCCGGCGTCACCGCCAAGGACATGATCCTGGCGATCATCGCCCGGATCGGCGTCGCCGGCGGCAGCGGCCACGTGCTGGAATATCGCGGCAGCGCCGTGCGCGCGCTCGGCATGGAAGAGCGCATGACCGTGTGCAATATGTCGATTGAAGCCGGCGCCAAGGCGGGCCTGATCGCACCGGACGAGACGACCTTCGAGTACCTGGCGAACCGGCCGCGCGCGCCGCAAGGTCCGGCCTGGGAACGGGCGATGGAAGCCTGGCGTGCCCTGCCCACCGACCCGGGCGCGCGCTTTGATCGCGAGGTCCGCCTCGATGCGGATGCGATCGAGCCGATGATCAGCTACGGCACGCATCCGGGCATGGTCATGCCCATCGGCGCCTGCATTCCAGGGCGGAGCGATGATCCGGTGTTCGACAAGGCGCTGGCCTACATGGGCTTCAGCGCCGGTGCGCCGATCCGCGACCAGCCCGTCAACGTGGTGTTCATCGGGAGCTGCACCAATGGCCGGCTCTCCGACCTGCGTGCCGCGGCCCAGCTGCTGCGCGGGCAGAAAATCGCGCGCGGCGTGCAACTGCTCGTCGTCCCTGGCTCGCAGCAGGTCAAGCGGGCCGCCGAAGCGGAGGGACTCGATCGCGTCTTCATCGATGCCGGCGGCGACTGGCGTGAATCGGGCTGCTCCATGTGCATCGGGATGAATGGCGATACGGTTGGGCGCGGCCAGTACGCGGTGAGCACCAGCAATCGCAATTTCGAGGGCCGCCAGGGCCCGGGCGCCCGCACGCTGCTGGCCAGTCCGCTCACGGCCGCGGCGAGCGCCGTGCGCGGCCGGGTCACCGATCCACGCGAACTGCTCGGCGGCTAAACCCCCCATGTCTCCCATCCGCCAGATCCGCTCGCGCACGGTCGTGCTGCCCTACACGAATATCGACACCGACCAGATCATCCCGGCGCGCTTCCTGCGCACCACGGCACGGGCCGGTCTTGGCCGGCACCTGTTCTCCGACTGGCGCTACCAGGCCGACGGCGCCGAAAAGGCCGACTTTCCGCTGAACCAGGCGGCCGCAAGGGGCTGCGAGATCCTGGTGGCCGGACGC
This sequence comes from Steroidobacteraceae bacterium, assembly GCA_035300345.1. Taxonomy (GTDB): domain Bacteria; phylum Pseudomonadota; class Gammaproteobacteria; order Steroidobacterales; family Steroidobacteraceae; genus FEN-1191. The sequence goes on along the minus strand of DATGVM010000006.1, from coordinate 178,311 downwards.
AACTTCGGCTGCGGTTCCTCACGCGAGCACGCCCCCTGGGCGCTGCTCGACTATGGCCTGCGCGCCGTGATCAGCGCCGGAATCGCGGACATCTTCTGCAACAACGCCCTCAAGAATGGCCTGCTCCCCATCGCGGTCACCGAGGGCCATGCGGCCTGGCTCCTGGATCACCCCGGCATCGAGTTGCTCATCGACCTGGCCGCCAGCCGGATCACGCGACCGGATGGTGCCCAGCTGCCGTTTCAGATCGAGCGCTTCGCGCGCTATTGCCTGCTCAATGGTGTCGATGAACTCGGCTTCCTGCGCTCACAGGAACCGGCGATCGCGCGCTTCGAAAGCACGCGGGCATGAAAGCGCTCATTGCGGTCCTCCCCGGCGATGGCATCGGGCCGGAGGTGACGGCGGAGGCAGCGGCGGTTCTGAAGGCGGTGGCCGCGCGATCCGGCCATGAGTTTGCGCTGCAGGAGGCGGCGTTTGGCGGCATCGCCATCGACCAGGGCGGCGAACCCCTGCCGCCGCACACGCTCAAGTTGTGCCTCGGTGCCGACGCCGTGCTGCTGGGCGCGATCGGCGGACCTAAATGGTCATCGCCAATGGCCGCGGTGCGCCCCGAACAGGGCCTGCTGCGCCTGCGCCAGGAACTGGGCGTGTACGCCAACCTGCGCCCGGTCACGGTGCACCCTGCCCTGCGCCACGCCTCCACGCTCAAGGCCGAGGTGATCGAGGCCGTCGATCTGCTGTTCGTGCGGGAGCTGACCGGCGGCATCTACTTCGGCGCCAAGACGCGCACCGCCGAGATGGCCACCGACCTGTGCAGCTACTCGGTCGCCGAGGTCGAGCGGATCGTGCGGGTCGCCGGGCGCCTGGCGCGCGAGCGGCACCGCAAGCTGGTCTCGATCGACAAGGCCAACGTGCTCGAGACTTCGCGCCTGTGGCGCGAGGTCTGCGAGCGCGTGATGCGCGCCGAATTTCCCGACGTGCAACTGGAGCACATGCTCGTGGACGCGGCCGCCATGCACCTGCTGCGCCGCCCGCGCGATTTCGACGTCGCGGTGACCGAGAACATGTTCGGTGACATCCTCACCGACGAGGCCTCGATGCTCGCCGGCTCCCTAGGGCTCCTGCCCTCCGCGTCCCTCGGGGAAGGCCGGCGCGGGCTCTATGAGCCCATCCATGGTTCTGCGCCCGACATCGCCGGCCGCGGCATTGCCAACCCCTTCGGGGCCATCCTCAGCGCGGCCCTGCTGCTGCGCCACTCCCTGGGACTCAGCGCCGAAGCGGCCGCCGTGGAAGCGGCCGTGTCCGCCGTCATCATCGCCGGCGTGCACACGGCGGACATCGTCGCGCCGGGGAAGTCTCCCGCCACCACGCAGGCAGCCGGCGCGGCCGTCATCGCCGCACTTCGCTAGGGGCCCTCGGCCCCCAGGTGCGCGATGGCATTGGCGTAGTAGCGAAGCAGTTCGAGCTCGGCAGGATTCGCGCAGTAGCGGCCGCCCTCTTCCAGCACCAGATTCCTCAGCCTCAGCATCCTCAGGCCCACCAGCACGGAATACTCCGGATCGCTCCGTGGCACGTAGACGTGTGCGCCAAGGCCTTCCAGAAGGCGCTGCAAAGCAAGCGCCCGGGTGTTGATCTCGCCCTCCGCAAGCAAGGCGCCCGAAGCCGCATCGATGAAGACGCGCGCCACCAGGGAAACGGGCAGCACCGGCACCACGCGGCCGACGGCGGCCATCAGTTGGCCGGCCAGCTGCACCACGCGCTCACCGCGGGCCTCGCGATCGAGCGTGAGCGGATTCCACCCCGCATCGGCGAGGTACTGGCGCAGCGAGATCGGTGCACCGAAGTTGGCGCGGGCATAACCGTATCGGTACCAGCGTCCCCGCAGGCGCAGCCAGAACTGGGATACCAGAAAGCCCAGGGCCACCGCGATGGCCGCCGATGCCGAGCGGCGCTCGCCCCCGGCCGTCCCCGCACCGAGCAGGCTCCGGTCCTCGAGCACGCGGTCGTAGTTGACGCCGACCGGCACAAAGGCGATGTCGCGCTCGCCCCGTGGATCGAAGCCACGCAGCATGTAATCCAGCAGCCCGACCTTCGGGGCGCGCAACAGCCCGTCGCGGCTCAAGGCCCCTTCCGGGAATATGGCCTGCACCGCTCCGCCCTCGATGGCCATCTGCACGTAGCGCTCGAGCACGCGGCGGTAGATCTCATCGCCGCTGCCGCGCCTCACGAAATACGCGCCCAGCGAACGCACGATCTGCTGCAACGGCCAGACGCGAGCCCACTCGCCCACGGCATAGCTTAAGGCCACGCGCTTGCTGGCGAGGTAGGCGACCAGGACATAGTCCACGTTGCTGCGATGATTCATCACGAACACGACACTGGTGCTTGGAGGCAGCAGGCGCAGCGCGCGGCTGTCGGCATGGCCCAGCCGCACGCGGTACAGCAGGTTCACGAGCGCGCGCGCCAGGCGATTGCCCACGCGGAAGTAGAGGTAGGCGTTGAAGGCCGGGACGATTTCGCGCGCGTAGTGGCGCACCCGGCGCAGCGCCACCGCCACCGGAATCCCGCTGGCGGCCGCGTGGGCGCTCACTTCGCGCAGCACCTTCGGATCGTAGACCAGCCGGTCGATCAGCACCGCGCGGCGCGTCATCGCGATCGGCGGAATTTTCAGGTGCAGCCGCTCGTTGAGGGCTGCGGTCAGGCGGTTGATGCGGCGGCGCAGGAACCAGCGGGCGCCGGGCAGCAACAGCAGCGTAAGCAGGAGCCAGATCAGTGCGGCGCCGGCGGCCAGCGCCAGCCACAGCGGCAGAATGACCATCCGGTCCATCCGTTCAATTATATGGCCCGCCCCCCGGCACCATCGTTATAGTTGAACCATGTCGGCAGTTCATCCAGCGGGCGCATCACCGTGGTAACGGGCCGCGGGCCGATTCGCGTGGCGCTCATCGGACACGGGCTGGCCGGCGCCTATTTCCACGCGCCGCTCATCGAGGCCGAGCCCGGCCTGAAGATCGTCGCCGTCGCGACCTCCAACCAGGAGTCGCTGCAGCTGCGCCGTGACGCGCCGCGCATGGTGGCCGATCCGGCCGCAGCCTGCGGCCTGGACGATGTGGAGCTGGTGGTGATCGCATCGCCGAATGAAACGCATTTTCCACTGGCCGCGCTGGCCTTGCGCGCCGGCAAGCACGTCGTCGTCGACAAACCCATGGTGCTCTCGACCCTGGAGGCTGATGAGCTCATCGCGCTGGCGGCCCGGCAACGCCGGCTCCTCACGGTGTTCTTCAACCGGCGCCTGGACGGCGATTTCCTGTACATCACCGATCTGCTGCGCCGCGCCGAGCTCGGTGAGGTGATGCTGTTTGAGGCGCGCTGGGACCGGTTTCGACCCGAGGTCGGCGCCGGCTGGCGCAACCAGCGGGTACCGGGCGCGGGCCTGCTCTGGGATCTCGGTCCGCACCTGATCGACCAGGCGCTGTGCCTGTTCGGCTCGCCTGACCGGATCGATGCGGACATCGCGCAGCAGCGCAGCGGAGCCGTGGTCGATGATTACTTCGAACTCACGCTGCACTACGGACCGATGCGCTGCATCCTTTCCGCCTCGACACTGATCGCACTGCCGCGAGCGCGTTTCGCCGTGCACGGCACGAACGGCAGCTGCCTCACTTTCGGCGTCGACCCTCTGGAGGACGCCCTGCGCGGTGGCAGGACATCAGGGGAGACCGCCCTCCGGGACCGCCTCGCGAGAATGAGGGGCGTACGCGTGGACGCCGCGGGCCGGCGCGAGGAGTTGCAGTTCGAGGCCGGGCGGTGGGAGCAGTTCTATGCCGAACTTGCCACGGCCATACGCAACGGCGCCCCGCCGGCCGTCGACCCGCTGCAGGCGCGCGCCGGCATCGCGATCATCGAGCAGTCGCTGCTCAGTTATATTCGACGAACACGGCCGTCGTCCGCGCCGGAACAGTAAAACTCCCGGCCGTGGCGTCGGCGCTGAAATTCCATCCGGCCTGCAGCACGCCATCCGTCCCGCTGACTTGCCCCGGGTGCAGATAGACATTGCCCGCGGCGGTGCCCTTCAGCCGGCTGGCATAAGCGGCGATCGCAAAGGACTGGGCTGTACTGCTGGCGTTGAAGAGCACGACCACACTGCGGTATGCCGTGCCTGGGCAGGAGGCGATGGCACCGTGGCCGAGGATCCGTTCCACGATCAGCCCGTGCACCTGCGCGCCCTGATCGGGAAAACTCACGCAGTTGTTGATGTCCGCCGCGGTCGTGAGCCGAAACAGATCGGTGTCCCGGCGCACACGCAACAGCTCGGTGAAGGCGGCGCTGGCCGCAAGAATGGTGGCCTGCTGGCTGGCCTGGCTCGGCAGCGCCCGATCGAGGATCGGCGTGAGCGTCGCGGCGTTGGCCCCGTTGTTGCCGGTGTTGTCCGGGGGCAGGCCCACCGCCCAGTTGTTGGCGGCACCGTCCCAGTAAATGCGATTGAAGTAGTCGCCCGAGTTGTAGCTGTTGCTGTCTCCTGATTTCGAGCGCAGCAACTCGTCGCCGGCATGGATAAAGGGTACGCCCTGCGCCAGCACGGCGAGCGACAGACCCACGACCTGCGCGCGGCCCACATCGGCGTAGGCCGTACCCGCCGGGTGTCGGTACTGGCTGACGTCGAAGAGCGTCTCGCTGTCGTGGACGGAGACATAGGCGATGTTTTCCTGCGGCGTGCCGGTGTAACCGATACCGCCGAAACCGGCGACCCCGCCCACGCCGGCAAAACTGGCAAGATTCCCCGCCAGGCCTATGCTGATGCGATTCTGTTTGTCGAAGGCCACGTCACCCGCAACCCCCGAACAACCCGCGCTGCCCGCGGGGTCGTAACAGAGGCCATTGACGAAGCCCTGGTTGCTGACCATCGACGCCCCGCTGTCGAAGGGGCTGCCACCGCGCACGCCGTCGCGCAATCGATCGTTGAAAGTCCCGATGCCGGTGCCGGCCAGGGCCGCCTGGATCGCCGGTGCGATGACCGCCGACACTTCGGGATCGGGCGTCCAACCCTCGCCGTAAAAATAGGTGAAGCCGCGGCCATCGGCGGCGGCGATCGCATTCACCGCCGTGCGCGCCCCGGTCACGGCGCTCATCGGGATCATGCCCATGACGTCGAAGCGGAAGCCATCGACTTTGTACTGATCGGCCCACCTGACCAGCGTATCGGTCATGAGTCTGGCCATCATGGCCCGCTCGGTGGCCGTATCGGCACAGCAGGAGTGCGTCTCCACCGCGCCGCTCCCGTTCAGCCGGTGGTAGTAACCCGGCACGGCGCGATCCAGGACGGATTTGGGATCCTGACCACTCGCGGAGGTGTGGTTGTAGACCACGTCCATGATCACGCGCAATCCGGCGGCGTGCAGGGCCTGCACCATCTGCCGGAATTCCACCACGCGCGCCAGGCCATCGTCCGGATTGCTCGAATAACTGCCCTCCGGCGCCCCATAGTGCAGGGGGTCATAGCCCCAGTTGAAGCAATCACTGTTCTGCGTGGCCTTGACGTCGGTCTCGGCGGCTATGCCTGACCCGCTGCTGGGGGTGATGGTGGGCACTGTGCAGGCACTTTCATCCACCGAGGCGATGTCAAAGACCGGTAACAGGTGGACGTGCGTCAATCCCGCCGCGGCCAGGGCGCTTAAGTGCAGCATGCCGGCGGAAGCCGCGGCGCTGAAGGCGAGATACTTGCCCCGATACGTGGCCGGCAGCACCGTACTGTCGCTGACGGAAAAATCGCGCAGGTGCAGCTCGTAAATCACGCTGTCGGTCGGGGTCGCCGAGGTGGGAATCAGGGTGCCGGGCCAGCTGGCCGGCCTGGTGACCGGATCGGCGAGATTGAGCACCATGGAATAGCGGCTGTTGGCGTTGAGCGAGACCGAGTAGGGATCCGTCACTTCGTTCGTGACCAGCGCGCCGCCCATCGCACCACCGCTGCCCGCCCCGCGGCTGAACACGTTGACGCTGTAGGTGTAGTAGGCGCTGTTGGTCCAGCCCGCGTCCGGCGCCGTATAGGACCAGATGCCGGAGGCGGCGTCTTCCACCAGGTCGAAGGAGGTCGCGGTCGTGGCGCTGGCGCTGGCATAAATATTGAGCTTCACGGTGTGTGCCGTCGGCGCCCACAGCCGGAATGTCGGCACGTCGCCGGCGCTGAAGCTCAGGCCCAGCGGGACCGGCGCCGCTGCGGCGGCGTACAGGGCATCGAGCACCGGCCCGATCTGCACGGCGGTGCCTGCGGTCGGCGTGCTGCCCTGGTACTGAACCACTGCCAACTGGTCGCGGAGGATCGCAGCGATCTGGGCCTGGGTCGCGGCGGGGAACTGCAAAGCCGAAGTCGTGGCGTACTGCGGGAACTGGCTCTGGAGCGCGGCGCTTAAGGCTCCGACGCTCAGCGCATCGCCCGATGGATTGTCCGCTCCGGAGACGCCGCTGCTGACCGGAGCGAGCGCGGCACTCGCCGAATAGTAGAGCCGGTAGCTGTGGGAAGAGTCCGTTCCGGGCCATACGAGGGTCGTGGCATCCAGCCAGACCGCGCGCGCGGTGCTGAGGATCACCGGACCCGAACCGCCACCACCACCCCCGCCGCCGCCACCGTACCCGCCGCCACCGCCGCAGGCGGCCAGCAGGACCAGTGAGAGGATGGCACCCCACCTGCGGCGTGCGCCGGAAATGACCCGCAACCCCGGCCTCAGCATAAGCCCGACCCCCGTGCTAGAGCCTCACTGTAGTTCGGCCTCCCAGGGAATGAGAACCGGCCGCATACGTATTCACGATCAAGGTGCGGCGGATTTGAGCACCTCGGCGGTCACGCTGTAGTCGGCCATCGAGACCTGATGCGGAATGCAGGCCGTCCGGAATTCGGCGTTGCGCAGCGTGAATCCCTTCTGCAGCATGTCCTTCATCTGCTCCACCAGCTCACACTCGCCCGCGCCCATGAAGTCGGGCCGGTGCGGTGCGATCTGCACTTTGGCCCAGGCCGACTTGACCGCAGCGGTGGCCGCGGGATCCGTGGCCGGCGCCAGGGTGTTGAATTCGGCACGCACAAAGGCAAAGCGGCTCGGCCGGCTCGCCCCTTCATCGCAACCCGTGGCCCTCACCTTGAGGTCCTTGCGCGCGCCGAAGGCGAGGAGGATGTTGCGGACCTTGTCTTCAATGCCATCGCAGGAATACAGCGTCGTGAAACCGCTGTAATTGAACGTCATCTGCTGGGGATGCCACTCGGCCGCCGTAGTGCCGGTGTCCGCGCCCGCCGTCGCACCCTGCGCAGCCGCGGCCAGGGACAGGCCGGGGCTTGCCAATCCCAGGACCATCAGACAGGTCGTCAGCAAAGAGGCCGGAGCGATTCGGTTCATGATCCACCTCCATCCAGCTACGGGAACGATAAATCTTGGACACGAGCGCTGGCATATCGTTCGCGCCAGCCCGGTGCACACCGCTCAGCGCTTCCCGGGGTTCCCGCCAGCGCTCGACACCGCGTGGCCGCCGAAAGCCTGGCGCAGGCGGGCCAGGATGCGGGCGGTGAAATCCCCCCGGCCCTGGCTGACCAGGCGTGCGTGCAGCGCGGAGGCCATCACGGGCACGGGCACGCCAAGTTCGAGGGCCTCGCGGATCGACCAGCGTCCCTCCCCCGAATCGGCCACCACCGGCGCGATGCCCTCGAGCGCACCGTCCTGGCGCAACGCGCCGGCGGCCAGATCGAGCAGCCAGGAGCGAATGACCGTCCCCGACCGCCACGCCTCGGTGACGGCGGCGAGGTCGTAGCCGAAATCCGACTTGGCGTGCAACAGTGCCAGGCCCTCGGCATAAGACTGCATCAATCCGTATTCAATCCCGTTATGGACCATCTTGGCGTAATGTCCGCTGCCCGTGGGACCGCAATGCACCCAGCCGCGATCGGGAGCGGGCGCCAGTGCCCGAAAGATCGGCAGCAGAGGCTCAACGGCTCCCCGCGGGCCGCCAAACATGAGCCCGTAGCCGTTCTCCAGTCCCCACACGCCGCCGGATACGCCGACGTCAATGAAATTCAGGCTCTTTGCCGCCAGTTGCGTCGCACGCCGCAGCGTGTCGAGATAGTCCGTGTTGCCACCGTCCATGATGGCGTCCCCGGGTGACAGGAGCGCGGCGAGCGCACGGACGGTGCCGTCGGTGATTTCACCCGCGGGCAGCATGATCCACACGGCACGCGGGACGCTGAGTGCGGCCACCGCCTCCGCCAGCGTCGCGGCAACCTGCACGCCCGGCTCTCCGGACAGCGCGGCGCCGGCCGCCGCCGAGGCGTCGTAGCCAATGACCGGGATCCCTGCGCGCGCCAGGCGCCGCAGCATGTTCGCGCCCATGCGCCCCAGGCCGATCATTGCCAGCGCCGGCTTTGCGGCGCTCACGATTGCAATTCCATGCGTTCAACCTCATGCCAAAGGCGCGTTCAGCCATTCTACGCGCCGGGCTCATCGCCATGCCCGTGGCTTTCGGGCGCGTGACTGTCAGGCGCGTGGCTGTTAGGCCATGCTACCGCAATGGTGACGAGGCCCCCCGCCGGCAGATCGCGCCCACCGCGCCACGGCGTGGCGCGCGCGATTTCAAAGCGGGGCCTGGCTTCGCGCACCCAGGCCACGCGGTGGGTGCAGGAGGGACGCGTCCGGGTAAACGGCAGGCGGGTGCAGGACGCAGAATTTCCGGTGCGGCCCGGCCTCGACCGGGTCGAACTCGACGGGCAGGAATGCCTTCCGGCGGAGCGGCTGGTGCTGATGCTGAATAAGCCGCGCGGCCTGGTCACGACCCGGCAGGACGAGCAGGGCCGTGACACGGTCTATCGCTGTCTGGCCGACGCGGCGCTGCCCTGGCTTGCCCCCATCGGCCGGCTGGACAAGGCGAGCGAGGGACTGCTGCTCTTCAGCAACGACCCGGCCTGGGCTGCCCGGATCAGCGACCCGAAGACCGGGCCTGAAAAAACCTACCACGTGCAAGTCGATTGCCTGCCGGACGCTGCGATGCTGGCGGCCATCCGCCACGGTGTGGTCCTGGACGGGGAACGCCTGAACGCCATTTCAGCGCGGCTGCTGCGCAGTGGAATCCGGCATGCGTGGCTCGAACTGGTGCTGGGCGCCGGCCGCAACCGGCAGATACGCCGCCTGTTGACGGCACTCGATGTCTCGGTGCTGCGCCTGGTGCGGGTGGCCGTGGGCCCGCTGTCGCTCGGCGCCTTGCCAAAAGGCCGGTGGCGAAGGCTCAGCCCGAAGGAAGTGGCCGCCCTGTAGCTGCGGCCCCTACTGCATGTGCTGCCCGCCGTTGATGGCGATGTTGGCACCCGTCACGAATGCGGCTTCCTCGCTCGCCAGGTACGCCACCAGCCCGGCAACCTCCTCCGGCTTTCCCAGGCGCCCCATGGGGATCTGCGGGATGATCTTGGTATCCAGCACTTCCTTCGGGATCGCCATCACCATCTGCGTGCCGATGTATCCGGGCGATATCGTGTTCACCGTGACACCCTTGCGTGCCACCTCGAGCGACAGGGCCTTGGTGAAGCCGTGCATGCCGGCCTTGGCGGCGGAGTAATTGGTCTGCCCGAACGCGCCCTTCTGGCCGTTGACCGACGAGACATTGATGATACGGCCCCACTGGCGCTCGACCATCCCGTCGCAGACCTGCTTGCACATGTTGAAGCAGGAATCGAGATTGGTGTGAATGACCGCGTCCCAGTTGACGCGATCCATTTTCCTGAAAGTCATGTCGCGGGTGATGCCGGCGTTGTTCACCAGCACGTCGATGGGACCGACTTCCGCCACGACTTTCGCCACGCAGGCCGCGCAGGAGTTCCAGTCCGTCACATCGCAGGCGTAGGCGTGGAAACTGAAGCCGCGCACTTTCATGCCGCCGAGCCATGCGGTGGCCTTGGTATTGCCGGGCGAATAGGTGGTGACCACGATGTCGCCCAGGGCCGCCAGCTTGATGCAGATCGCTTCGCCCAGTCCGCCCATGCCGCCCGTTACCAGTGCTATGCGTTTCGTTGCCACAATCAGCGCCCCCGTTCAATGTTGATGAAAATTAGCCGGCTGGCGGCCCGCCCCTAGCGTTCCACCGCCAGCGCGACCCCCATGCCACCGCCGATGCACAGGCTCGCCAGCCCCCGATGCGCATCACGCCGCACCATTTCGTGCAGCAGGGTGACCAGGATCCGGCAACCGGAGGCGCCGATCGGATGACCGATCGCGATCGCGCCGCCGTTGACGTTGATCTTGGAGGTGTCCCAGCCCATCTTCCGGTTGACGCCGATGGCCTGGGCGGCGAAAGCCTCGTTGATTTCCATCAGGTCCAGATCCTTGTGCGTCCACCCCGCCTTCTGCAGGCACAGCTGGCTGGCCGGCACGGGGCCCATGCCCATGAGTTTCGGATCCACGCCGGCCGAGGAGTAGGCCTTGACGCGCGCCAGCGGCGTGAGTTGCAGTTCCCGCGCCTTCTTGGCCGACATCATCAACACCGCCGCCGCACCGTCGTTGAGACCTGAGGCATTGCCGGCGGTCACGGTACCCTCCTTGCTGAAGGCGGGCTTGAGTTCCGCCAGCGCCTCGGCCGTCGCGCCCAGGCGGATATATTCATCGCTCTCGAAGCGCACCGTGGCCTTCTTCATGGCAATCTCGACGGGGACGATTTCGTCCTTGAAGCGCCCGGCCCGCTGCGCGGCCTCGGCCTTCTGCTGCGAGGCGGCCGCAAACTCGTCCTGCTCGCGCCGCGAGATCCCGAACTGGCTGGCGACGTTTTCCGCTGTGATGCCCATGTGGATGTTGTTATACGCATCCCACAGCCCATCGACGATCATGCTGTCGATGAGCTTCGCCTCACCCATGCGAAAACCGTCGCGCGAGCCCGGGAGCACGTGGGGCGAGGCGCTCATGTTCTCCTGGCCACCGGCAATCACGACCTCGGCATCTCCGCACCGGATCGCCTGGGCCGCCAGATGCGTCGCCTTCAGGCCGCTCCCGCAGACTTTGCCGACCGTCATGGCCGGAACGCTGTCGGGCAGGCCGGCCCGGATGGAGGCCTGGCGCGCCGGATTCTGCCCGCACCCCGCCGTGAGCACCTGTCCCATGAGCACTTCGGAAATCTGGCCGGGCGCCACGCCGCTCTGTGCGAGCAGGGCCTTGATGACCTGGGCTCCGAGATCCGAGGCGGCGATGCGGGCGATGCTGCCGCCGAACTTGCCTACCGCCGTGCGCAATGCCGCGACAATCACCACTTCTTCCATGCGAGCTCTCCTGGCTACACCACCGGACCGCTACTTTATCGGCAATATTACTGTGTTACGGTCCAGCGCGCTGAGCTCGGGCGAGCCCGTCAGAATCATCGTGGTCCGCATTTCCCCCGCCAGCAGTTCGAGCAGTTGCGTGACGCCGGCCTGCCCGCGAGCCGCCAGCGCATAGATCCAGCAGCGACCGATCAGCACGGCCCGCGCGCCGAGCGCGAGGAGTCGCACCACGTCGGCGCCAGAGCGGACGCCTGAATCGGCGAGCACGGTCAACCGGTCACCGACCGCTTCGGCAATCGCGGGCAGCGCCCGCGCCGTCGAGGGCGCGCCATCCAGCTGGCGGCCGCCATGGTTCGAGACCACGATGCCCTCGACGCCCGCGGCGGCAGCGGCCCGCGCATCCTCGACTTCCAGGATCCCCTTGACGATGAGCGCTCCGTCCCAGTGTTCGCGAATCCATTCGAGATCGCGCCACTGCAGCACCGGATCGAGATTCGCCCCCAGCCAGGCGACGTAGTCCTGCAGGCCGCTGCCAGGACGGAGCGCGGAGGCGATATTGCCCAGGTTGAGCGGCCGCCCACGGAAGGCCACGTCCCAGGCCCACCTGGGGTGGCCGATGGCCTGCAGGTAGCGCCGCAGGGACGCGCCCGGCCCCGACATGCCCGAGTGGCCATCGCGATAACGCACGCCCGGCAGCGGCAGATCGACGGTGAAGGCCAGTGCCGTGCAGCCCGCCGCCTTCACCCGCCCCAGCAGCTCGCGCATGAAACCGCGATCGCGAATCATGTACAGCTGGAACCAGATGGGCGCGGCCGCCGCCGACACTTCCTCCAGCCCGCAGACCGAGAGCGTCGACAGGCAGTAGGGGATGCCCGCAAGCTTGGCGGCACGCGCGGCCTGCACTTCCCCGCGACGGGCAAACATTCCGGTGAGACCCACGGGGGCCAGCACCAGCGGCAGCGCCTGCGCGCGCCCGAAGAGCGTGGTGGCCAGCTGCGGCGCGGCGACGCCAGTCAGGACTCTCTGGCGCAGTCCGATTTCGGCCAGGTCGCCGCTGTTGCGAGCCAGGGTCAATTCCTGGCCCGCACCGCCGTCGATGTAATCGAACAGGAAGCGCGGCAGGCGGCGGCGTGCCGCCGCCCTGAAATCACCGGGAGCGGAGATGATCATCGTCCGCACGGGCGCTGCGCCGCGGCCACTTCAGGCCTCGACGATGCGATTGCGCAGTTCGCCAATGCGATCGATGCTCGAGACCACCAGATCGCCTCCCTTGAGGGCCTGCGGCGGATTCATCGCAAAGCCGACTCCGGCCGGCGTGCCGGTCGCGATGACATCGCCGGGCTCGAGCGTCAGGCCCGCCGACAGCGAAGCGATGATGGCCGGGATATCGAAAATCATCTGCGCCACCCGGGCGCGCTGGCGTGGCTCGCCATTGACCGTCAGGGAAAGCTCCAGCGTGCCCGGATCGCCGATCTCGGCCCGATCGACGATGCAGGGGCCCAGCGGGCAGCTGCTGTCGAGTGATTTGCCCTTGAACCACTGCTCATGCCGGCGTTGCAGATCGCGCGCCGTGAAGTCGTTGGCAACCATGTAGCCAAAGACATGCTCGAAGGCCTGCCCGGCCGAAATGTCGCGGCCACCCGCGCCGATGACCACGGCCAGTTCCACCTCGTAGTCGAGCAGCCGCGTGAGCTGTGAATCGAGCCGTATGTCGCCATGGGGTGCATTCACGGCGCGGGTCGCCTTGGTAAAGAACTGCGGCGCGGCCGGCAGTTTCGTTTCCTGCCCTCCGCGGGCATAGCCTTCCCGCACATGATCGAGGTAATTGCGGCCCACGCAGAACACATTGCGGACCGGATTGGGAATGGGCGCGAGCAACTCCACCTGGCCCTCCTCGATCCAGGCCTCGGGAAAATCCTCCGCGCGCTCCTGCAAACGGCGGACCGCCGCGAGGGCACCGCCCCCGCCGCGCACGATGGCCAGCATGCTGCCGAGGTCGGTCGCTTCGTTGGCCCGCCGGCCGGCCACGGCCAGATCCAGCACCTGGCCGGCCTGCCACAGGCCCGTCAGGGTCCGGCCCTCGTGGACGCAGGTCACCAGCTTCATCGCCTCACCCTCCGCAAAGATCGCTGCCGGAGATTATCCCTCATGGCGGCGCTTGGCTTCCCGGCGTCGTGCATGCAGCACCCACTCGGTGTAGCCATTGGGCTGCTTACGGCCCTTGAACACGAGTTCACAGGCGGCCTGGAAGGCCAGACTCCGGCCAAACTGGGGTGCCATCGGCCGATACTGCGGCTCCCGCGCGTTCTGCTCATCCACGATCCGGGCCATGCGCTGCAGGGCGGCGAGTGCCTGCTCGGGCGTGCACACCCCGTGATGCAGCCAGTTCGCCAGGTGCTGGCTGGAGATGCGCAGGGTGGCGCGATCTTCCATGAGGGCCACGTTCTGGATATCGGGCACCTTGGAACAGCCGACCCCCAGGTCCACCCAGCGCACCACGTACCCCAGGACCCCCTGGGCATTGTTGTTGATTTCGTGTTCGATCTCCGCGGCGCTCCACCTCGGCGCGGGCGCGAGCGGCACCGCGAGCAGCTCGGACAGCGCCGCGCGCGGCCGGCCGCGCAGCCCGGCCTGCACCGCCGGCACGTCCACCGCGTGGTAATGCAGGGCATGGAGCGTGGCGGCCGTCGGTGAGGGGACCCAGGCGGTGCTGGCGCCGGCGCGCGGCTGCGCGATCTTGCTGGCCACCATCTGCGCCATCAGATCCGGCATCGCCCACATGCCCTTGCCGATCTGTGCCCGGCCCGCCAGCCCGCTGCTCAGCCCGATATCGACGTTTTGCCGCTCGTAGGCATCGAGCCAGCGGGCCTCTTTGATTTCCGCCTTGCGCAGCATCGCCCCGGCCGCCATCGAGGTGTGGATCTCATCCCCGGTGCGGTCGAGAAACCCGGTATTGATGAACACGACGCGCGCGCGCGCCGCGCGGATGCACTCGGCCAGATTGAGCGTCGTGCGGCGCTCCTCGTCCATGATGCCCATCTTGAGCGTGTTGCGGTCCAGGCCGAGCAGATCCTCCACCCCATCGAACAGGCGCGCCGCCAGGGCCACCTCCTCCGGTCCGTGCAGCTTGGGCTTGACGATGTAGACGGACCCGCGGCGGCTGTTGCGCCGCGCGCCGCTGGCACGCAGGTCGTGCAGCGCGATGAGAGCGCAGATGGCCGCATCGAGCATGGTTTCGGGCACCTCTTCGCCATCGATGCGCACCATGTCGCTCATCATGTGGTGCCCGACGTTTCGCACCAGCATCAGGCTCCGCCCCGGCAAGGCGAACTCCCTGCCATCCGGGCCCTGGTAGCGACGATCCGGGTTCAGGCGGCGAGTGAGCAGGCGCTCCCCTTTCTGAAATTGCGCTTCGAGCGTGCCGCGCATCAGGCCCAGCCAGTTGCGGTACGCCGCGACCTTGTCCGCGGCATCGACCGCCGCGACCGAGTCTTCGAGGTCCTGGATGGTGGAGACCGCGGACTCCAGCAGCAGATCGCTGATCCCGGCCGCATCGGCGCGGCCGATGGGATGAGCACGATCAACGCTCAGCTCCACGTGCAGGCCGTGGTGTCGCAGCAGCAGGGCGCTGGGCGCCGCGGGAACGCCCCGGAAACCCACGAAGGCGGAAGGATCGGCGAGCCCCTGCACGCCGGATGCGGTCGCCACGGCCAGCGACCCCTCCTCCACACGGTAAGCGCTGGCATCGCGATGCGAGGCAGAGGAAAGCGGGAAATATTGGTCGAGAAATTCCCGCCCGTAAGCCACCACCCGCGCACCGCGCTTTGGGTTGTACGCTTCCCCGCGCGCTGCACCGTCGCTCTCCGGCAGCACGTCCGTGCCGTAGAGTGCGTCGTAGACGCTCCCCCAGCGTGCGTTCGCGGCATTCAGGGCGTAGCGCGCGTTGCTCACCGGAACGACGAGCTGCGGGCCGGCGACGCTCGCGATCTCCGCATCGACGCCCGTCGTCTCGATGCTGAAAGGTGGCCCCTCGGGCACTAGATAGCCGATTTGCCGCAGCATCGCTTCATAGGGCGCGCCCAGGCCGCCCTCGCCCGGCCGCGCGGCGTGCCAGGCATCGATGCGCTTCTGGAGCTCATCGCGCCGGGACAGGAGCGCGCGGTTGATGGGCGCAAGTTCCCGCAACAGGCCAACGAGGGCGCTCCAGAACGCCGCCGGATCGATTCCGGTGCCCGGGATCGCTTCCTCGTTGATGAAATTCAGCAGCGCCGGCGCGATCTCGGCGCCCGTGCCCTGCGTGCCCTGCTTGTCACGCAGATCGGCGTACTCCGGGTGCTCACGGATGAACCAGGCCACAAAGGAACAGGCTGGCACGAGCCGCTCCCCGCGGCTGCGGATCAGCTCCAGGGCCTGCCGGACCAGCGTGCTGCCCACACCGCGGCCGCCCAGTGCCAGTGGCACCTCGGCATGATTCAGCCACAGGGTGCGGCCCACGCGCCGGTAGTCGATGAACGCCAGCCCACCCTCGAGTTCCAGCTCGAAGCGCGAGTTCGCGATGTTGTCCCGCAAGCCTTCAGCCATGAGGAAGAGCGCGGCCGCGCGGCCCGGAACGTTCGTACATCCGCCGATGGTACAGCCAGGCGCCAGCGCCGGTGAGGTGACAACAACATAACCGCTCTGTTATCGAATTGATTGCCGCCCTGGGAGATCATGGCAGTTTCAGGGAGACTGCTTCGCATGATCCGACGCCGAACACTGATCACCCGCATCGGCTGCGCGCTGCTGTCCTGGGCCGCCATGGCCGCTCCGGCGGCCGCGGCCCGGGTCACTCTGCTCAACGTATCCTACGATCCGACCCGTGAGTTCTACGTGCAGTACAACGCCGCCTTCGCCGCGTATTGGAAGCAGAAGACCGGCGATACGCTGATCGTGCGCCAGTCCCACGGTGGCTCGGGCAAGCAGGCGCGCTCCGTGATTGACGGCCTCGAGGCGGACGTGGTCACGCTGGCGCTGGCCGGCGATATCGACGCCATCGCCGCCAATGGCCAATTGTTGCCCGCGAACTGGCAAACGCGCCTGCCCCAGAACAGCGCACCCTACACCTCGACGATCGTGTTCCTGGTGCGCAAGGGCAATCCGAAGCGCATCCTCGACTGGAATGACCTGATCCGTCCCGGCATCGGCGTCATCACGCCCAATCCCAAGACCTCCGGCGGAGCGCGCTGGAACTACCTGGCGGCCTGGGCCTGGGCGCTGCGCCAGCCGGGCGGGAGTCCGGCCAGGGCCGAACAGTTCGTGGGCAAACTCTACCGCAATGTGCCGGTACTGGATTCCGGTGCGCGCGGCTCGACGACCACTTTCGTGCAGCGGGGCCTGGGCGACGTGCTGCTCGCCTGGGAAAACGAGGCCCATCTGGCACTGAAGGAACTGGGCCCGGGCAGCTTCGACATCGTTTATCCGTCGGTCAGCATCCTGGCCGAGCCGCCGGTGGCCCTGATCGACAGGATCGCCCAGCGCCACGGCACCACCGTCGTGGCCGGGGCCTACCTGCAATACCTGTACACCCCGGCCGCCCAGGAAATCATCGCGCAGAACTATTACCGGCCGCGGGATCCGGCGATCGGGGCGAAGTATGCCAGCCACTTTGGCGCCATCGCTCACCTCGCCACCATCGGCGATTTTGGCGGCTGGGCCCGGGCCGAAGCCGAGCATTTCGCGGACGGCGGCAGTTTCGACCGGATCTACGCCGCGCACTGAGTCCTGATAAAAGCCGCGCATGTCGATCAGGATCGAACAGGTCACCAAGCTCTACCAGGCCATCCCGGTCGTCAATGACGTGACGGTCGAAATCGAGACCGGGGAGTTCTTCGTGCTGCTCGGACCCTCCGGCAGCGGCAAGAGCACGCTGCTGCGGGCGCTCGCCGGCCTGACGCACATCGATCACGGTCGCATGTCCCTGCACGGGCGCGATGTCACCGAGATGCCGGCGCGCGAGCGCGGCGTCGGCCTCGTGTTCCAGAACTACGCCCTGTTCCGCCACATGACGGTGGCCGACAACATTGAATTCGCGCTGCGCGTGCGGCGCTTGCGGGCCGCGGAGCGACGTCGCCGGCGGCAGGAGCTGCTGCAGCTGGTGGCCCTGGAGGGCTACGACGAGCGCTACCCGAGCCAGCTCTCGGGCGGACAGCAGCAGCGTGTCGCCGTGGCCCGCGCGCTCGCCCACGAGCCAGCGGTGCTGCTGCTCGATGAGCCCTTCGGGGCACTCGATGCCAAGATTCGCGTTGAACTGCGTGAGACGGTGCGCGCCGTGCAGCAGCGCATCGGCATGACCACGATCCTGGTGACGCACGACCAGGAGGAGGCGTTCGCGCTCGCCGACCGGATGGGTGTCATGCAGATGGGGCGATTGCTCGAGACCGGTTCACCCGAGGAGCTGTACCGTCACCCGGCAACGCGCTTCGTGGCGCGTTTCCTCGGAGCGGCGAACCTGTTCCTCGGCGAGGTCTCGGACCAGGGTCTGCGGCTCGGCACCGCCGTCCTGGCGCCGCAGCGCGCCAGCGTTGCGGCGACGTTGGGCAACGAGGCGGTACTGCTGGTGCGGCCCGAGGACATTGAAATCGCAGCCCGGAGCGGCGCACCGCTCAGCCCGCCATTTGCGGGCGGCAAGGTCCGGGCGCTGACCTTTGCCGGCCACCAGCAGTATGTCAGCATCGAACTGGACGAGCTCAGCGGCGTCGAGACGGCAACCGCTGACGGCACGGGAGTGGCCGTGACGGTCGAAGCGCTGCGCTCGGCGGCAGAGCAAAGCGCCGTGGCCCTGAGCGTCGGCACCGCGGTCAATCTTGGCGTACGCCGGCTGCACGCCCTGCCCACTCCCATCTCGAGCTTCCGCCTCCTGACCACCGACGTGGCCCAGAGCGCCGCGCTGGAGGCCAGCCCGCTGCTGACGCAGCTGCTGCGCAGCATGCAGGCGCGCGTCACGCGCCCGCGGGCCAGCAAAGCGCATCCCGAGCGGCTGGACGCCGGCATCTGCGTCCTGCCGCTCGAGGCCAATACGGTGGCCGCGATCGGCGCTGCGGTGGCGCACGGTGCGCGCCGCCTGCTGTGCGTACCACCGCTCGCTGCGCTGCCGGCGCGCATGCTGATTTATGCGGGCGATGAAATGCGCAGCAGCGACCTGCTGGCGCTGGTGTCGAGCGCCATGCGGCACCTGCCCGTGCCCACGACCGCCGTCACGGTGCAGCGCGCGGAAGCCAGCCGGAGCGAAGTCGTCGAGGCCCAGCGCAGGCTGCTCGACACGCGCGCCGATCTGCGCGGCGCCCACGGTCTGGACCTACGCGGCGAGCGTTTCATGGGCGACCTGCGCAGCTGGCTGCGCGAGGTCGCCGCCCAGCCCGAACCGGTGCTGATCGTGCTGGGATTGCCGGCGGCACCTGAACGCCTCGCCGAGGCGCTCAAGGGTGAGCTGGCGCCCCTGTTCTCCCCTGAGAGCCGCGCGGCCGTGCTGTTTGCCGTCGAGGCGCAACCGTGAAGATCGGCGACGCGGCCCGGCTGCTCAGGCGGCCGCGTCGCCAGCAGATCCTGCCGGGTTTTGGACTGACCATGGGCTACACGGTCACCTACCTCAGCCTGATCGTGCTCATCCCGCTCGCCGCCGTGGTGCTGAGCGCCTACGGCCTGCCGCTGGCCCGGTGGGTCAGCGTCCTGGCCGCCCCGCGTGTCCTGGCCTCCTTCCGGCTCAGCGTGGGCGCGAGCCTGATTGCGGCGCTGGTGAATGCCGTCTTCGGGCTGCTCATCGCCTGGGTACTCACGCGCTATGATTTTCCAGGCCGGCGCCTGCTCGATGCACTGGTCGACCTGCCCTTCGCCCTGCCCACGGCGGTCGCCGGCATCGCCCTGACGACGCTTTATGCGCCCGGCGGCTGGCTGGGCCGGCTGCTCCTGCCGCTCGGTATCAAGGTCGCCTTCACACCCCTGGGCGTCGTCGTGGCGTTGAGCTTCATCAGCTTGCCCTTCGTGGTGCGCACCCTGCAGCCGGTAATCGCCGATCTTGACCAGGATCTGGAACGCGCCGCCGACACGCTCGGGGCCGGTCCGCTGCTGGTATTTCGCCGCGTCATTTTCCCGGCCCTGCTCCCGGCCCTGATCACCGGCAGCGCCCTGGCCTTTTCCCGGGCCCTGGGTGAATACGGTTCGGTGATCTTCATCGCCGGCAACATACCGCAGGTCTCCGAGATCGTGCCGCTGGTCATCATGACCAAGCTCGAGCAGTTCCAGTACCGCGAAGCGGCCGTCGTCGCCGTCGCCATGCTGCTGTTGTCCTTCGCCATGATGTTCATGGTCAATGCCGCGCAGCTGGCGCTGCAACGCCGCCATCTGGGGAAGCGATGAGGCCGCGCGAGGATTTCCCCGGCAGCTCCGGCGCGGCCCGGACCATGGGGCGCGTGTTCCTGATCGGCGTGGCGGTGCTCTACCTGGCCGTGTTTCTGCTGCTGCCGCTGATCACCGTGTTTGCGCAGGCCCTGGCGCATGGCGTCGTGGATTACTGGCAGGCGCTGGGCGATGGCGACGCGCTGGCCGCGATGCGCATGACACTTACCGTGGCGGCGATATCCGTGCCCCTCAATACGGTCTTCGGCGTCGCGGCGGCCTGGGCGATCAGCAAGTTTGAATTTCGTGGCAAGGGCTTCCTGCTGACCCTCATCGACCTGCCTTTTGCGGTATCCCCGGTCATCGCCGGCCTCATATTCGTGCTGGTGTTCGGCGCCCGCGGGTGGTTTGGAGAATGGCTGAGTGACCACGATTTCAAGGTCATCTTCGCGATGCCGGGCATGGTGCTGGCCACGACCTTCATCACCTTTCCCTTCATCGCACGGGAGCTGATCCCGCTGATGCAGGCGCAGGGGCGCGATGACGAGGAAGCCGCGCTGTCGATGGGCGCCGGCGGCTGGCGCATATTCCGCGTCGTGACGCTCCCCAACGTGCGCTGGGGGATGCTCTACGGAATCCTGCTGTGCAATGCCCGCGCGATGGGGGAATTCGGCGCCGTTTCGGTGGTCTCGGGCCACATCCGGGGCGAGACCAACACCCTGCCCCTGCATGTGGAAATCCTTTACAACGAGTACAATTTCGTCGGCGCCTTTGCCACGGCCTCACTGCTCGCCATGCTCGCGCTCCTGACACTCGCCCTCAAGACTTTGCTGGAAGGCAGCCATCCGGAGCTGCGCAGCGCACGGACCCGGAAGGCCAGCGCCGTGCCGCCACGGCTGGCGCCGCGGTGAGCACGCCGCCAGCCCGCTCACCAAAGTATCGGCTGGCCACCTGGCTGAGCGCGGGGAGCCTGCTCATCGTCCTCGTGGCACTCACCGTGATGGCGCTGGCATCATCGGTCATCGTGAGCCAGTTCGTGGCGCGGCAGGCCCTGGCGCGCAGTGAACTGGCCGCCAGCGCGGCGCGCGAATATTTCCGCCGCCTGGGCGAGAGCAACCTGGTCGCCGCGCGCACCCTGGCGGGCAACCCGACGCTGGCCCGGCTGCTGGACTTCCCGGCGGCCCCAGCCCTGACCCTGTTCCTGCGCAACTACTGCGAATCGGTGCGCGCCACCACCTGCCTGGTGCGCCAGGCAGACACCGTTATCGCCAGTTCGGCGGCCGTTCCGGCGTGGCCCGAGATCACCGCCGCCCGCGCCGAACAGGGCGAGCACTTTGCACTCGGACCGCGCAGCGGCGGCCCGCCACTGCTGGGCGCGCTGGTGCCCGTGGCCACACACGCCGGCTTCGAGGTCCTGATGCTGCAGGCGCTCGCCGGCGGCGCGCTCATCGAGGCAGGCCGGCAGAGCGGTGCGGCGATCGGGGTGCAGAACCTGGCCACCTATCGCGCGCCCGATGACGATCCCCTGACACCCCTCCATGCCGCCGCGCTGACCAACGGCGTGCACGCCGCGGCGCGCGTGAGCGCCCTGGACTCCTACGCCGCGAGCGTCGTCATGATCAGCGGCACAGGCGAGCCGGTGGCGCTGCTCGACGCCCGGCTCCCGGCGCAGGACTTCGATCGTCTGGCGGCCGCTTACCGCCACGTCGTGATCCTGATCAGCGTGCTGGTCGCAGCGCTGGCCGGCCTCGCCGGGCTCATCTCCGGTCGCTGGCTGGCCGCGCCGGTCGTGCGCCTGGCGGAGATGGCGCGCCGCATCGGCCAGGGGGATTTCAGTCCGGCCGTGCCAACGGTGGTGCCGCGCGAACTGGATGCGCTGGCGCACGCGATGGATGAGATGCGCCAGAACCTGATCGAGCTCACCGCGCGGCTGCGCAGCCGTGAGGCGGAAGCGCAGGCCGTATTGAGCGGGGTCGTCGAAGGGGTATTCGTCACCGACGAGCAGCGCGTCATCGTCTACGCCAATCCCCAGTTCACGCGCAGCGCTCCGGGGGCAGGTAGCGGTGCGGTCGGAAAATTCTGTGGCGATGTATTGCACCCCCACCTGACAAGCGCCGAGCGGCCCTGCGAGCGCCACTGCCCGATCATGGGCGCGCGCCAGGGCCGGCCGGCACGCGCCGCCGAACAGCTCAAGGGCGCAGACGGACTGCTCCGGTCCACCATAGTCGTGAGCGCGCCGCCGGCCGATGGCCGGCAGGTGCAGCTGCTGCGCGATGAGACGGAGCTGGAAGGGGTGCGCCGCGCCCGCGACAGCGTGCTCGGCAATATCTCGCATGAATTTCGCACCCCGCTTGCCGCGCAGCTCGCGGCCATCGAGATGCTGCGCGATGGCATCGACAGCATCGATGCGGCCGGACAGCGCTCACTGCTGGCCAATGTCGAGCGCGGCGTGCTGCGCCTGATGCGCCTGATCGACAATCTGCTCGAGAGCGTGCGCATCGAGTCCGGGCAGCTGGAGCTGCGGCGGCAGGAAGTGTCCCTGGAAGCCACCGCCCGCGAGGCCACGGAACTGATGCGGCCGCTGCTGGCGCAATCGGAGCTGGTGGTCGCCCTGGATTTCGGTGCACTACAGGGAGAGCAGGTGCCCGGCGACGCGCTGCGCCTGCAGCAGGTCTACGTCAATCTGCTCTCGAACGCGGCCAAGTTCGCGCCCCGTGGCAGCACGATCCTGATCGGTGCCTCACGCGCCGGGGCCCGGGTCGAGTCCTGGGTCGAGGACGCGGGCCCTGGAATCCCGCCCGGAGATCCGGGCGCCATTTTTGAGCGCTTCCGGCGCGGCGATAATGCCGAACCGGATGCACCCGGCCTCGGGCTGGGCCTGTGGATCGTGCGCTCGATCATTGAGCGGCATGCAGGCACCATCCGCGTCGAGCGCACGGCCGATGCGCACACGCGCTTTGTGCTGAACCTGCCGGCCGGTGCCCCGCCATGAAGATCCTGCTCGTCGACGATGATCCGGACATGCTGGCGGTAACCAGCTTCGCGCTGCGGCAGGCGGGCATGCTGGTCGTGGAGGCCACTACCTACGACAGCGCGCTGGCAGTGTTTCGAGCGGAGCAGCCCGACCTCGCGATCCTCGACATCAATATTCCAGGCGGCAGCGGCTTCGAGCTGTGCCAGGCCCTGCGGCGCGAATCGAGACTGCCCATCCTGATGCTGACCGTGCGCAATGAGGAGGCGGACCTGGTTCGCGCCCTGGAGCTCAGCGCCGATGATTATCTGGGCAAGCCCTACAGTCCCCGCACCCTGATCGCGCGGGTCAAGGCACTGTTGCGGCGTACCGCCAGCGCCGTCGACGATCACAGCAGTGCCGGACCCTTTCGCCTCGACCCCGCCGCACTCGAGTTGCGGGTGGGCGAAGTCGCCTATCGACTCACACCGCTGGAATCCAGGCTCCTGCAGTTGCTGATCGCCCATGCCGGGCAACCGGTCACGACGGAGCGCCTGCTGAAACACGTCTGGGGTCAGCGCGCCGGGGGCGATCGGCAGCTGCTCAAGCAGCTCGTGCATCGCCTGCGGCAGAAGCTGGGTGACACGCCACCGCCCGGAGGTGGTATCGAGACCCTGACGAACGTGGGGTATCGGCTGCGCATTTAATTTGCTGCGGTGGGCGCGAGTATTATGTCGCCCGCAGCCGACAGCTCCCAAGCTTAAATCGCGCGCCCTACCATCGGCGCCCCCCCGCAGAGTTGAGAGCAATCAGCCCAGGCAGTCCAGGACGGCCGTGCCGCTGATGCGCCCGGCGCGCAGATCGCTCACGGCCTGGTTGGCATCGGCCAGTGCATAACGCACCGTCGACACGTGGAGGCGGGTCCGCGCGGCGACCTCGAAGAACTCGCGCGCGTCGCGCCGCGTCAGGTTCGCCACCGATCGCAGTACCCGCTCGCCCCAGAGGATCTGGTAGGGAAAGGCCGGAATGTCGCTCATATGTATACCGGCGCAGATCACGGTGCCGCCCGGACGCACCGCGCGCAGTGCCTGCGGCACCAGGGCGCCCACCGGCGCAAAGATGATCGCGGCGTCCAGGCTTTGGGGAGGACGCTCATCCGAGCCGCCCGCCCACACGGCGCCCAGCGAGCGGGCGAAATCCGCCGCCGCGGCATCGCCCGGCCGCACGAAGGCGAAACACTCCTGAGCGCGCGCGTGCGCGAGCTGCGCGACGAGGTGCGCCGCGGCGCCGAACCCGTACAGGCCCAGGCGCGGCGCGGGGCCCGCCGCCTTAAGCGCTCGCCAGCCGATCAGTCCGGCGCACAGCAAAGGAGCGGCCTGCTCGTCGCTGTAGTGCTCGGGCAGCGGCACCGCGAAGCGCGCATCGGCGATGGCTTCGGTGGCAAAACCGCCGTCGACATGCTGGCCCGTGAATTTCGCCCGCGTGCACAGATTCTCCTCGCCGCGGCGGCAAGGCTCGCACTCGCCGCAGGTCCAGGCCAGCCAGGGCACGCCGGCGCGGTCCCCCACCTGCCATCCCTTCACACCGGCGCCGAGCGCCAGCACGCGGCCGACGATCTCATGGCCTGGCACGCGCGGCAGGGTGGTGCCCGCCAATTCACCGTCGATGAGGTGCAGATCCGTGCGGCACACCGCGCAGGCCAGCACCGCCAGATGCAGTTCGCCCGCGGCGGGCGCGAGGCCCGGGCGCTCCCGGAGGCGCAATGCCTCGCCCTCACGCTCCAGCACGCAGGCGCGCACGCCCGGCGCCTCAGGCCTTCGCGCGCCAGAACTTCAGGCGCCAATCGACCCAGCGGGTGTGCACGTCCAGATAGACTTCACGGTAGATCCGGGCGATGTGCTCCTCGGAGGGGAATCCCTCCGCCAGTGCCGGCTGCTCGCGCCCTCCCGCCAGGGCCGCTGCGCGCCGCAGGTGCTCGAGCAGGAAGCGCGGATCCTCGTCCCCGACACTGATGCGGACCGCGCTGGGCACGATGCCCGCCTGGCGCAGCGCCTCGTCCGACATCTCCGAATGACTGGTGAGTGCCGGACAGAGCACGACCGTGTTCACCTGGCCCAGGCTCACCTGCAATCCGAAGGCAGGCTCAAGGCTGTCAAAGAGCCGCTTCATCATGGGCCGCGACACCGCCGCGGCCTGGCGCTCGAAGTCGATCGTGAACAGCGGTGCGGGCAGCCCCAGGGTCATCAGCTGCGCACACAGCGGCGCGTTGCGATGACCGGGAAGCGCGCCGCAATGCACGTTGATCTGCGGGTGGAGCGCGAGCGAGCGGGCCAGCACGATCGTGTTGATGCACTTGGTCAGCAGCCGCAGTTCCACGGTCCGCAGGCCGCTGAGCACCTCAAAGGCCTTGTCGGAATCCAGGAAGGCGCCCTTCACGTAGTAGACATTCCAGAACATGGTCTCGTCCCAGCGACACTCGCGCTCACGCCCGTCATGGCCCCGCGCCCGCACCGTCTCGCCCTTGGGCAGGAACATGCGCTCACCGCGTGCGATCACGACGCCGGCGGTGGTGTTGCCCGAGCCGCACAGCTCCTTGGTGTAGGAGTGAATGACGAAATCAGGCCGCTCGGCCAGATCCGCGCGTCGCAGCGTGGGCTGCAGAAACGGCGTGGCGATGGTGGCATCGCAGATCACCGTCAGTCCGCGCGCATGCGCCAGCCGGCAGATGCCGGGCACGTCCAGCACATAGCCGTGCGGATTGCAGGGGGATTCGAGGAAAATGAAGATCTGCCGGCCCGCGGCCAGGCGATCGGCATGCCGCGTGGTCACGGCATCGAGTTGCACGGCGAACTCGGATGCCGACTCGCCATCGAACCATTCCAGCGCCACATCGAGGTTGGCCTTCTTGCCGTACCAGTCGTGCAGCAGCTGGTAGGTGCCGCCGTAGACGTTGCGGCTGGCGAGGACGATATCGCGCGCGCCCAGCAGGTGCGCCAGGGTGGTATCGATCGCCGCCATGCCGGAGTTGAAGTTCCAGGCAAAATAGGCGCCGGCCTCCGGGCCCGCCTCCAGGTGCACGATGTGATTGGCGAGGCAGATCGAGGTGGGGTTGAGCAACCGCGAATAAATCTCGTGCAGCAGTTCGCGGCCCTTGAAAGCATCCTCGATCCACTCCGTGCAGGCGTAGACGTAGGTGGCCGTGCGCGTGATCACGGGCGTCGCGCTGAACAGGGCCGTGACATTGTCGAACAGGGGGTTCGGTCCCTTGGCCCCCGCCGTGCTCATGTCATCGATCAACGCCTGGTAGGTGGAGCGCAGCGGGTTCTGCAGCGTGTCGAGCACCTTGGCGAGCTGGAAGCAGGCGAAGCGCTTGGCGTTGAACCAGGCGATGCGATCCTGCCGGTCAAGGCCCCCGAGCGTGCGCACGGTGAGCTCCCACAACTCGTGCGCGGCGCAGTTGGCCGCACCGAGCTGCTGCACCAGCCGCCCGAGCACGCGCCCGCCTTCGGAATCCGGATCGACACCGAAATGGCGCAGCTGCTCCTCCACCAGCCCGGGCAGCGTGGTGGCGGCACTGCTGTGGCGCCGGGGGCTCAGCTGCAGCGCATGCTGGAATTCTGCTTTGCTGTCCATGGATGGCGCCAAAGTACTCATTCGATCCGTTGGCGGCAACTGAATTGCATTGAGAGGGGCCTGCTGGCGGCGGTATGCTGCGACAATGGGAAGAGAACCGGGACTGAAGAATTCCATGCCGACCCGCTCACGACTGCACGTACCCGCACCGCCCGCCCGACCGGGACAGCCGCCGGACTTCAGCTACCTGAAGCTGTCCGCGGCCGGTGCCATCGGCCGGCCGGAAATCAGCGCCTCGTGGCGCGAGCTGGGCGACCAGGCGAGCGGCCTGGTGCGCGTGCTGGACGATAAACACCGCGCGGTCGGACCCTGGAACCCGCGCCTGGATGCGCAGGAGTTGCAGGTGGGCCTGCGCCACATGCTGCTCACGCGGCTGTTCGACGATCGCTCGGTGCGCATGCAGCGGCAGGGAAAGCTCTCCTTTTATATGAAGAGCACGGGCGAAGAGGCCGTGTCCGTCGCCGCCGGCATGGCACTGCAGCCCGGCGACATGCTGTTTCCCGCCTACCGCAATCAGGGCCTGCAGGTGGTGCGCGGCCAGCCGCTGGTCGGGCTGATGTGCCAGCTGCTGTCCAACACGCGCGATATGTGCAAGGGCCGCCAGCTTCCGGTCATGTACCACTCGGCGCAGGCCAACCTGTTCTCGATCTCCGGGAATCTCGCGACGCAGTTCCCGCAGGCGGTCGGCTGGGCAATGGCGGCAGCCATCAAGGGCGAGGATCACATCGCGGCCACCTGGACCGGTGAAGGCAGTACGGCGGAGGCGGACTTCCACCATGCCCTGCTGTTCGCCTCGGTGTACCGCGCCCCGGTCATCCTCAACGTCGTCAACAATCAGTGGGCGATCTCGACCTTTCAGGGCACCGCTGGCGGTGAGCAGAGCTCATTTGCGGCCCGCGGCCCCGCTTACGGACTGCCGGGGCTGCGCGTCGACGGCAATGATTTTCTGGCGGTTTATGCCGCGACCCGCTGGGCCGCGGACCGCGCCCGCACCGGCGGCGGGGCTACCGTGATCGAACTCGTCACCTACCGCGCGGCGGCGCATTCAACCAGCGACGATCCGGCCCGCTACCGGCCGCGTGACGAATACCAGCTGTGGCCTCTGGGCGATCCGGTCGAGCGCCTCAAGCAGCACCTGATCGCGCTCGGGGAATGGTCGGAGGAGCGTCACCAGGCCTTAAGCGAAGAACTCGATGCCCATGTGGCCGCCTCGTGGAAGGAGGCGCTCAGCTACGGCACCATGAACGATGGGCCCCGCCTCGATCGCGACCTGATGTTCGAGGATGTGTTCAAGGAGATCCCCGAGCATCTGCGCCGGCAACGCGAACTGCTGCGCGCTGAATTCGCCGCGCAGGGCTGAAGGTCTGCCGGTGGCGCAAATGAACATGATCCAGGCGCTGAATTCCGCCATGGATGTCTCGATGGGACGTGACCCGACCGTGGTGGTGCTCGGCCAGGATGTGGGCTATTTCGGCGGCGTGTTCCGCTGCACGGACGGCCTGCAGCGCAAGTATGGCGAGCATCGGGTGATCGACACACCCATCGCCGAAGGCGGCATCATCGCGGCGGCCATCGGCATGGGTGTCAACGGACTGCGGCCCGTGGCCGAGGTGCAGTTCGCCGACTATGTCTATCCGGGCTACGACCAGATCGTCAGTGAACTGGCTCGGCTTCGCTACCGCAGTGCCGGCGAGTTCTTCGCACCTGTCACGGTGCGCATGCCCTGCGGCGGGGGCATACGCGGCGGGCAGACGCATTCGCAGAGCCCGGAGGTGCTGTTCGCGCATGTGTGCGGGCTGAAGGTGGCGATGCCCTCGAACCCCTTCGATGCCAAGGGGCTGCTGATCGCGGCCATCGAGGATGATGACCCCGTGATCCTGTTCGAACCCAAGCGCATCTACAACGGGCCGTTTGACGGCGATGCCAACAAACCGGCGGTGCCGTGGAATTCGCATCCCAAGGGTGAAGTGCCAACGGAGCATTACACCGTGCCCTTCGGGCGCGCCGAGATCGTGCGCAGCGGCTCGGCCGTCACGATCATTGCCTACGGCACGATGCTGCACGTGGTCGAGGCGGCGGCGGCCTCCATGGGACTCGACGCCGAGATCATCGACGTGCGCAGTCTCGTGCCGCTCGATGTCGACACGCTCTGCAATTCCGTGTGCAGGACCGGGCGCTGCCTGATCGCGCATGAAGCCACGCGCTTTGCCGGGTTTGGCGCAGAGCTGGCGGCGACCGTGATGGAGAACTGCTTCTGGAACCTCGAGGCGCCGATCCAGCGCGTTGCCGGCTGGGACACGCCCTATCCGCACGCCTTCGAGTGGGAGTATTTTCCGGGCCAGGCGCGCGTGGCACTGGCGCTCAAAGCCGTCATGGAGCCCCGATGAGCCGCCAAGTCTTCAAGCTTCCCGACCTCGGCGAAGGTACGGTGTCCGCCGAGATCGTGGCCTGGCACGTCAAGCCCGGCGATGTGCTGGAGGAGGACCAGCCGCTGGTCGAGATGTCGACCGACAAGGCGGTCGTGGAGATCCCGGCGCCCTTCAGCGGCCGGATTCTGACCATCACCGGCAAACCGGGCGATGTGATCGCCGTCGGCGCCGAACTCGCCACTTTCGATACCGGCGATACCGCCGAATCGCCCCTCATCATCCTGGCCCCGGGCCCGGCCCCCTCCCCCGTGGTGCCCGCGCCGGCCGCCGCGAACAGCCGGGAGCGCGGCCCGGTGCGCGCTTCGCCCGCCACTCGCCGCCGCGCGCAGGAAGCCGGAGTCGATCTGGCCACCGTGGCCGGCAGCGGCGTGGGCGGCCGCGTGATGCCCGAAGACCTCGGACGCGCCCTCCCATCCCAGAGTGTGGCCGCAGCGCCTGCGGCCGCCGCATCGCCTGCCGGCGGTGTGCAGGAAGTGCCGGTGATCGGCATCCGCCGGGTCATCGCCCAGCGCATGAGCGATGCGTCCCGCAGCATTCCCCACTTCTCCTACGTGGAGGAAGTGGACATCACCGAGTTGCAGCGGCTGCGCGCCCACCTGAATAGCCAGGCACCCAAGGGCGCGGCGCCCATGACGCTCCTGCCCTTCATCGTCGCGGCCCTGACCCGAGCGCTGCCGAGCTATCCGCAGTGCAACGCCCACTACGACGCCGCGCGCGAAATGCTGGTGCGCTACCAGTCAAAGCACGTCGGCATCGCCACGCAGACCGCTGAAGGCCTGAAGGTACCGGTGGTTCGCGATGCCGAGCGCCTGGGGCTGCGCGCCCTGGCGGCCGAGATCGTGCGCGTCACGACCGCCGCGCGGGATCGCAGCGCGCGCCGCCAGGAACTGAGCGGCTCGACCATTACGGTCACGAGCCTCGGCAAGCTCGGTGGCATTGCCAGCACGCCGATCATCAACATGCCGGAAGTGGCGATCATCGGCGTGAATCGCGCGGTCGAGCGTCCCATGGTCGTCAATGGCACGGTCCAGGTGCGGCTGATGATGAACCTGTCCTCCTCCTTCGATCATCGCTTCGTCGATGGGGCAGATGCCGCAGGACTCATCCAGGCCCTGAAGGACCTGCTGGAACATCCGGCGACGATCTTTACCGCCCCGTAGCGGGCGCAGCGGCCCGCCTCCGAAGTCCCGGTCTTGAGTCCTAGCCCGCCTCCAGGCGTGGACTGGAGTGCTCGAAGGCCTGCACGCAACCGATCAGCGCCGGATATTTTGCCGTGATGACGAACACCGGCAGGGTCGCCAGGAACTTGGCGTAGCGCCCTTTCGCCTCGAAGCGCTGGCGGAAGGGCGAGGCGGCGAAATATCCGCCCAGGCGCGGCACGATGCCGCCGCCGATGTAAACACCGCCACGCGCGCCCAGGGTCAGCGCGAGGTTTCCGGCCACGTTGCCAAGCCAGCCGCAGAACAGATCCACGGTCTCGCGGCAGCGTGGATCCGTCCCAGCGAGCGCCTGCTCAGTGACCTCTCCGGCGGGGAGCGGTGCCACGGCGACGCCATCCAGCTCGGCGAGCGTGCGATACAGCAGCTCCATGCCGTCGCCGGACAGGATGCGTTCGGCAGACACATGCGAGTACTGGCGATGCAGGGCGCTGACCACCGCCATCTCGCGCGGATCGACCACGGGCAAGGTCGCATGCCCGCCCTCGCCTGCCAGCGCCAACCAGCGGCCGCCTTCACGCAGCAACCCGGACACCCCGAGCCCCGTGCCCGGTCCGATCACCGCCATGGCCGCTTCGGCGAGCGGCGCCGCCCCGCCCACCTGAAAGCGCTCCGAGGCCGCCAGCTGCGGCACCGCCAGTGCGAGCGCCGTGAAATCGTTCAGCAAAATGAGTCGCTCAAGTCCCAGCGCATGGCGGGTCGCGGCGGCAGAGAAATCCCAGTTGTTATTCGTGAGGACGACGCGATCGTCGAGTAGCGGACCGGCAATCGCAAAGGCCGCCGCGCGCGGAACCGGCAGCGAGCTGTTGGCGCGGATCTGCTTCAGGTAAGCCGCCGCGGCCTCGGCCGGCCCGGGATAGCTGCCGCACTTGTAGACCTGCTCGCTGTGCAGGGCCGCCTTGTACCAGATGCCAAAGCGGGCGTTGGTGCCGCCGATGTCAGCGACCAGCAGCGCCTCGCCCTGGGTTCGGGGTTTTTTCATCAGAACATTGAGTTGTCGTTCGCAGGCGTTTCCGGAACGCTCTCGATCACATCCCAGTGCTCGACGATCTTGCCGTGTTCCAGGCGGAAGATATCGACGACCGCGTCGCCGCCGCTTCCGGCCCGCTCGGCGGCCCCATGCGTGTAGCGGGAATGCACCGCCACCAGATCGCCCTGCGCCAACGTGCGCTTCACATCCTGGCGGAGTTCGGGATAGACCTCGCGGGTCAGGTGCGTCAAGGCCGTAATCGCGCCATCGACGCCGTCGGGCACGTGCGGATTGTGCTGGCGGTAGTAAGGACCCACGTAGAGCTTGAAGGCCTTCTCGACCTCATGTTTGTTGAACGCGGTGTCCAGGAAGCCCAGCACCACCGCCGTATTCTGCTGCGCCCGCAGCGCCCGCGCCGTGGGACCGTTGGTCGCGCAGGCCGACACGGTGCAGGCCAACAACAGCAATGACCAGTTTCGCATCGGACTTCGGTCCCCCATCCCGCACACCTCCCAACCGCGAGGATTACCGAATCATCGCGCTCCCGCAACCTGAAAATGATAGCGCGCCAGCCCGGCCAGCGACCCGGCCTCGTTCCAGCTCCACTCGGCAAAACTGGCCGTTCCGTCCACCGCGATGGTAAAGATGGTGGAGCAGCGAGTACCGTAGCTCTCCCCGCGCACGAAGGCGCTTGACAGCATGCGCTCGAGCTCCAGGCTGACACCCGTCCGCGGCAGCTCCCCGTCGGCGGCCGTCTCGTCATCGCGCAGCAGGTCGAGCATCGCGGCCGCCTGCGGCAGCTCATCCAGGGCGGCGCGCAGTTGTGACTTGGCCTGGCGCACCTTGGGCCAGGGCGTGTCGAGCAGGTGATTTGACAGCGCGTAGACGCCCGGCTCCAGCGCGCGAGCGCGCCCGATCGTGCTCTCATAGACGCCTAGGGTCTGGCCATCGCTGCACATCAGGTTGAACGGATTGCAACGCGCACCGCGCCGGGCGAGTTCCTCGAGCCCTTCCGCGGTGGACCAGGTCGCGGTCAGAAAGTCGGTGACCAGCGTGCCACGACTGGGCGCGTCCATGCTGAACACGGCCGGATCGCGATAATTGGTGAGCGCGGCGAACCGTCCGCTGCGCGTGACGCCGAGCCAGGTGCCACCCGCCTGCAGATCGCGGCCGGCGAGAATGCCGCTGTCCCCGGTCCACCAGTCGGCGCTCGCTGTGGGCCGCTCAAAATACTCGTCGCGATTCGCGGCAACGACGCAGGGAAAGTTCGGGTGCACGCGCCAGGCGAGGAGAATGAGGCACATCGCAGGAAACCATCCTTGTGGGACGCGGGCGTACCGGCTCATTATACGGTTGCGGCCGCCGCCCCGTCGTGTTGCGCCCCGGCGGGAATCGCGCTATACCGGCCGCCCCACAATCAGCCTTCCCAAGAAGGAGTTCCCCATGTTTGCCGACTATCGCAAGGCCACTTGGTTCTGGCTGTTAGCCCTGCTGCTGATGCCGCTCGCCGCCGCTGCCGCCGACGCGCCGAAGCAAACGGATGCACAGTTGATCAAGAGCGCCCTGTCTGCCGC
Organism: Steroidobacteraceae bacterium; assembly: GCA_035300345.1. Classification (GTDB taxonomy): domain Bacteria; phylum Pseudomonadota; class Gammaproteobacteria; order Steroidobacterales; family Steroidobacteraceae; genus FEN-1191. The sequence goes on along the minus strand of DATGVM010000006.1, from coordinate 145,899 downwards.
ACCCGCCGGCGTCGCCAAGCACGCGGCCGTGGTCGCCATGGACGCCAACGGCGGCATGCGCACGCTACGCGCGGGCACCAACGGCTTTACCTGCATGCCCGACGAACCGAGTACGCCCGGCCCTGATCCGATGTGCCTCGACAAGATGTCGATGGGCTGGGTCCACGCCCTGATGACGCATGCCACGCCCGAGGGCGGCAAGGTCGGGCTCATGTACATGCTGGCGGGCGGGACGGATGCCAGCAACACGGATCCCTACTCGACCAAGCCCTCCAAGGCCGATCACTGGATCAGCACCGGGCCGCACCTGATGATTGCCGGCGCCGACGCAGCCTTCTATGAGGCCTACCCGAAGAGCGCGGATCCTGACACCTCCGCTCCCTACGTCATGTGGGCCGGCACGCCCTACCAGCACCTGATGGTCCCCGTTAAATAGGCGCCCACCCGCTGCCCTGGAAGTGAGGCCGCGGCGACCGGCCGGTGGCTCCGGGCCTACCGGCCGGTGCCGGGCTGTTCTGGACCGACGAGGCCCTGGCGCATGGCATAGACCGTGACTGCGGCGGTGTTATGGAGTCCGAGTTTCCGCATCAGGTTCGAACGATGCTTTTCCACTGTCTTCACCGAGATGCGCAGCGCCCTGGCGATGGCCTTGTTAGTATGGCCCTGGCCTATGCGCGCCAGCACCTCGCGCTCCCGAGCCGTGACAGGCGCGGCGGCAACCTCGAAGCGCACCGCGATGCGTTCTGCATATTGCTTGAGGATCGTCGATTCGACGCAATCACTGAAGGAACGCCGTCCTGAATACACCGCCCGCAGTGCATCGAGCAGTTCGTCGTAGTCGTCCTCCTTCAGCACATAGCCGCTGGCCCCCGCCGCCATGGCGATGCGCATCTGCGTCTCGCTCGCCTCACTGCTGAGCACAAGGACGCGACTGTTGCAACCAGACTGCCGTAATGCACCGAGCAGGTCCGTGACGCTTTGTCCGCAGAACGGCACTTCCGCGACTATGAGTTCAGGATTGACCCGTCCCGCTACGGCGAACGCACTCGCGGCCGTCCGCGCGACGCCGACCACCTGGATGTCGCTTTCCTGCTCCAACGCAGCCTTGAGCCCATAGCCCAGCAACTCGTCCGAAATGGCCAGCAATACGCGGATCAACTTCGCCTCGGATAGTACGGCACTCATGCAGCCAGCCCTCCCGTCAATTCACGCCCGTCGGTGCCGTGGGCGTGCACGGAGAAGGGACATGCCGTCGTACCGCCCGAGCGCATCTTCGGATCAATGACTCGTGATCTCCGATGGGCACGAGTCTCATGCCCCCTGCACTTCCAGTACGTGATCAAGCTCCAGACTGTTCACCAGTCGATGGCCGACGGCGAAACGCGTCACCGCCGCGGAACTCTTCAGTGCCAGGCGCCGCATCAGTTTTCCCCGGTATCGTTCCGCTTCCTTTACGCCGTAGCCCAGATCCCGCGCGATGCGCCAGGTGGGCACACCCAGGGCAATGTAGCGCAACATCTGCCGCGCCTGCTCATCCAGATCCGCATCGAACGCGGGCTCGGCCGGCGGGCAATGCTCGAGCCAGTCTCCGATTACCGCTTCGCGGACCGAGCCGCATACCGTGCGCTGCCCGCTGGCGGCACGGCGCACAGCACGCGCCAATTCACGAGCCGGAGCATCCTTGCATACAAAGCCGACAGCGCCGCTGATAAAGGCCGCGCGCACGTATTCCAGGGAGTTGTGGACGGTCAAGACCAGGATGGCGGCCTTGGGTACCTCCTCGCGAATCGCCTGTACGGCCTGGCCGCCGGATACGCCTGGCAAATTCAGGTCGCAGACCACGACCGCGGGCTGCGCGGCTCTCACCAGCTCGATCGCTGACGCGACATCGCCGGCGCATCCGACAACCTCCAGACCCGATTCAAGGGCAAGTAGCGCCGCGATGCCTTCACGCACCACGGCGTGATCGTCCACCAGCACTACCGCGTAGCTGGGCCGCGCCTTTCGGCTGGCCCACTGTGGCCAGACGGGAGCGCCGGAGGCGGTCGAGGACTTGGGGTGCGATCGCGCGCGTGCCGCGCGCGCCGTCACGGACTGCATCCCGTTCCCCGGCTCGTATGCGCGCTCATATTGGCCCAGCCCCTCCTCGTGGAAGGAGAGACCTTCACTGCTCAGCGCAACCTGCTTGGGGCAATCAGTGCTCATAGATTATTCTCCGAGAAGCGATCCGCATGCATCCGGCGTCGCAGCTCGCGGGATCGCGAGATTCGGGCGCCGTCGGGCGATCGCAGGGTCGTGGATCGATCGCGCTGCGGACAAGCTGAGTGTCGCGATGCACCGCGCCTCGACACAACCCATGGCGGAGCGCTGGGCGTCACCGCCGAAAATAACAAGCAAAAAGGAGTTCATATTTTTCTTCTTGGCTACCGTGGCTCGACCCGTTGTTCCCGTTCATTTGAGGCAGCGCCGTGGATGGAGAAACTACAGGGCCGTCATGAAAATCGAAATTCAGGCTATCTGGTAATCAACTACCCCTTACCCGGTAGCCACGGATAGGCCGCGCGAGAGCGATCGGAAGTGATTTCAGCTCTGGATGGCCGCCTGCCGTCGCGTGCAGCAGAGCCTCCTCAGGCTGGCCAAGGCCACCCGGCGGCGCGCTCCGCGCGGGCCGGTCAACCAACGATTCCCCGCCCTGGGGCGCGACCAGCGCGAGCGCGCCATGCGCATCGTCCTTTCGGGATCCGGCACTGCTGGCAGGCAGGCCGCGCGGAAGATCGCCATAAAATGCGGTATGGTCCGCAGTACAGATGGCCGAACCCGCGCTGAACGAAGCAATGCCCCGCGACGCCCTACTTCCTCGATCTCCTGGGCGGCGGCGCGTTGGGCCGTGCCCAATCCCGCGTCTGGGCCCGCAGCTCCGCGAGAATCTGCTCCGCTGGCATGGACGGGTCGGGATCGTCAAGCAAGGCATGAATCGTATCGTCGAACAGGCGGCGACGCACCTCAGGGTGCCGATCGAGCTCGCGCATGTCCTGAAATGCCAGTAGCGCGGCCTCGCGGGCGTCCCGGTACACTCCGTGCGTTATCTTCTCCCGCAGCCACGCCGCCAGGTCCTCAGGTAGCAGGATTTCGAAGCTCGTCGCGCCGACATGAGCTGGCGCAGGAGGCCACTCCGGCTCTTCCGTCCCGTTTTGACCCTTATCTGCCATCATCGCGCCCTGGCGCGATTTCGCGCGCGATACTGCCGGCTCCGCCACTGTCCAGGCCCCACGCAAAGTGGCTCCCGAAATGAGCACCCGCCGCTTTCTTTTTCTCGTTCATGCTTGGCCTATCTCGAATGGCGGGCTCCCGGGAGACCGTGGCAGCGGCAAGAGCATGGCGCGTCGCTGCTTGTTCGAAAATTCCCGCTTCCCTGTACCTGCGCTACCGGAAGTCCGGTAGCCACTCTGGCGTGTCATGCGGCAACGACCAACCGGGCGTTTCGCTGGCTCGCCAAGGTCGGTCATTCCACGATCAGGCCGTCGGCGCGAAATTCGCCGATCACCACACTGACGCGGTCTCCGCGTCTGGCGACACCGCCTTTGTTCGAAAACACAATCCAGTAGATCTTGCCGTTCTCGGCGGGCTGAGTCTGGCGCAACTTCCCGATCTGATCCATGACCGGGACCACCAGGATCGCGTGCGCCCGCTCGTCATAGAGATTCGGTTCCGCGGATCTGTCCGTCAGAACTCGTCCCTTGGCGGCATCCGCGACCCGGTAGCTGAAGCGCAGCAGCTGGCCCGACTCGAGCATCCGCACCTGCAGCGCCTCGACACCCCAGGCCAGCAGGTCGTGGTCCCTGGCGCGATCACTGCGCGTGATGGAAGCGTAGGGCGATGGCGCGTTCAAGGGCCGATCCACGGCCTGCGCGGCGGATACCGCGGCCAGGCAGACCAGCAGGCCGCGCGCCCGCCGTCTCGTCGATCCTGTTAAATCCGCGTTCGAATCAGAACGTGCGCCCATTGGATCCTCCTAGTGCGCCCGCGGCGCCGTGCCGGACTTCGAGCCCAGGGGCCGGGCCGCCTCGTAGTCTGCGGGAATTTCAAACCAATCCGCCCATTGCGGACCTTCCCTGACGTTGCGCAGTTCCGCCTCCGTAGCGTCTGCGCGCCACTTGATCACGTATCTGAGATTCACATCGATCCAGACGTAGTCGCGCCGGCCGTTATCGCCGGTGCGTTGGTACTTCACGGCCGCTCGCCCATCGACCTCTTCAGGCCCGACGCGTTCGCAGCTGATCGGCCGTCCCACCGCCTGCTCCCAATCCGGGCAGGCATGGTCGGCATCGGCGACCCGGAAATACTCCGCCGGACGGGAGCCCAGCTGCTGGTAGGTTCGCCGTGCCCGCGTCAGCACCAGCGTCTCATGCCGCTGGTCATCGACAATCAGCGTCTGGCCGGCGACGTCGGCAAAATCGAGTCGCATTTTCTCTTTGCGGACAAACAGCCGGGCGGGCGAAGCCGGTACCATGCTCCTGGACATACCGGCGACCGGCGCGTAGACAACGTCGGCCGCAAATTCCTGCGAAACGCCGGTCGCGGGTCGCAGCAGCAACGCCGCGGCCGCCAGCAGGGACAGTAAATGGCGGGGGGGCACGGGTACCGCCCTACTTCGACTGACTTGCGCGCAACCAATCATCCAGTTTGTCCAGGCCGTGAATGGCCGTACTCTCAGTGGATCTGGCCGGGATGTAGTGCTCCTTCTGCTCATCGGTCAGCAAGGCACGAATCTGTCCTTCGGCCCGCTCATTGATGCCCCGCATGACGGAGACCCGGTACGCTTGCGGAACGGATTCCTGGCTCCACAGGTTGCGGATCTGCTGCTGCCGATGCTGCAATATCCGGCTCACTTCGGTTCGCTGCGCCTCATCGAGGCCCAAGTCTCTGGACAGCCTTTGGGCAGGATTTTCCCGGGCTACCCTCTGCTCCGGGCGCGCGGCCGGCGCCTGCGCGTGTAGGGGCGGCAGGGCGAGGCCTGCCACCGAGCAGGCCACCAGCACCAGCCGCCCCACGCACCGCGGCCAGCGCCGGGATCGCCGCTCCGGACCCTTTGTCGGCGCGGCGGCTCGCGAGCCGTCTCGCGAGCCGCCGCCGGTTCCAGCATCCATCGGTAGTTCGTGCGCGGCCAGATGTTCGCTACTGGGCCACTCCGCTTAACGTAGACACCTGCGTGCCCGCCGCGTCCGTCACGGTCAGCGTGGCGCTCGTCGCAGTGCCGGCCGTATCGCCCGCCAGCGGCCGGAATTGCACCGTGATGACGCAGGCGGAGCCCAACGCCGGTGCCACGGCCAGCGTCGTCTGGCCCAGCAGCTGGCCGCCGCCGGCCGGTCCGCAGGTCGAGAGCAACCGGGCTATGAAGTAATCAGCGGCATTGGGACCCCCGAGTACGGCCTGCGTAACGCCGGTCAGCGGTGCGGTGCCGGTATTCGTCAGGACGAACACCTGGACCGGACCTGCCGTGGTCGTTCCGCGTGCCACGGAGCCGAAGTCGTGGGTCGTCGGCGTCAGCGTTGCACTTGGGCCACCGCCGCCACCGCCGCCGGCCATCTCCACCGCACCAATATCGAAACCACCCCCCTGCGGCCTTGAGTTGCCGAAGAAGTCGTGGGTTGGTGCGCCGGGCGCCGCGCCCGCGTTGACGGCTGGACCGCCATTGATCGAATAGTTGCCGAGCGTGGTGGTGCCGGTCGGGTTCGCGAGCGAGAGCGGCCCGTAGCTCATATTAACCCAGTTGTTCCCTTCATCGACCGTCGCGGAGGCGGTCAGGCTGAACACGGGGTTGGGCAGCGTCGCATCGGCCATGCCCGGCGGCACGTTGTAGCCCATCCCGCCGTTTTCAGGCGGCACGCGGGCCCCGTTGCAGTAGACGCTGATCAGGCCCGGGTTCGCGCTGGACTGGAGGTTGCCCGGGTACCCGGCGTTGCTGGTCAGGATCGAGTTCGCCGGCGCGAGGGTAAATCCCGTACCGCTGTGGTTGGTCGGACTCGTATCGCCCCGATAGCCGATATCCCAGTAGCTGGCGCCGCTGACGCACTGGCCGGTCGCGGTCTGATTCAGGGTCGGCAGCAGTGTCACGACGTTCTGCTGGCCGAGCAGACCCGTCCCGGGGGTCGGGTTGCCAATGTGGAAGGCGCGATTGTCCCAGAACAGGTCATTGCGAATCCGCGGTGCCGAGGCCTGCTTGCAGGCGATCGCGGCCCCCGCCCCGCTCGGGCTGTAATCGGCCGGGCAGTTCACCGACAAGGGCGCCAGGGCCTGTGCCAGGTTCGAGCTGTGAGCCTGCACCGAGAGACCGGCCGGTTGCGGAGTCGTCGGCGCCAGCTGGTAGAAGCAGTTGGCATTCTGCGGCGCGTTCGGATCCGGGTTCGGAGTGCAGCCCGGCGGTGGATTGTTGGCGTGCGCGGCGCCCAGGGTGTTGAACAGCACGCCCGCGGAAGCCGTCGTGTCGTTCGAGACCACGGTATTGTTGATGAAGTCGGCTCGCAGCGCGTCCTGGATGGACACGCCGCCACCGTCCCATCCCGCGACGTTGTTGGCGATGATGTTGTTGGTCACGGTGACCTGCCACCAGTGCGCCGCGCTGTTCGGATTGTTCACCACGTCGGTACCGTTGATGTTCGACATCCGCAGGCCGCCGCCGCTGCCGCTCTCGGCCGTGTTGCCGACGATCAGGTTGCCATCGAAGATGAGATTGCCGCCGATGCCGTTAGTCAAATCCGGCGGGCAGTCCGTGTCGGGCGTCAGGGCCTCGCAGACCGGTCCATCGGGCAGATCGCCGATGATCGTGACGCCGCCGCCATGGGTCGGAATCGTCGGATTCGAGCTCTGGTTGAACAGGAACTGGTTGTTCGAGATGTTGCCATTGGCGCTGAAGCCGAGGTGCGCAAAGCCGCCGCCGTCACCGGTGCTGAGGTTCCCACAGACCCAGTTGTGATTGAATTTGTAATTATCGGCGCCCGTGCAGAACGTCACGCCGCCGGCCGCACTCGGCGTGGTCGAGTTCAACTCATCGCCGTACGCGGCATTCTGGGTGACGGAATTGTGGTGCACCTGCACGTTGTCGTTCAGGTGCAGCGGCTGCGCGTCGGTGCCGACGACGGTGGGATCGGGGGTCTCCGGCTGACCAATGGTGATGCCACCCGAGAGTGTTCCGGCGTTGGCGTAGGCGCGGTTGTTGGACACCTCGGTGTAGTGGTTCCAGCCGTGCAGGAAGATGCCACCACCACCCTGGGAGCTGTCAAGGAAACTCATGCCATCGATGCGCGAGGGGTTGCAGCGGAAATTGCTCTTCCAGGCGCAGTCCTGTGCGTTGGCGGTCAGCGGTATGCAGCCGTTGGCATCGATGGCGTCGCAGACGCCCGGCGTGTTGTTGTTCCTCAGACCCTTGCCCACGACCGTGATGCCTGCGCCCTCATAGGCGCCCATCAGCGTGGGCTCCATCAGCAGTTCGGCCAAATTGCCGTTCAGCGTCGGATCCCAGCCGACCAGGGGCTCGAGGGGGATCGGATCCACCTGGCCCTGCATGGCCGTGGGACAGGTGAAGTTGCCATTCGGGTCGAATGGATGCCCGGAACCGATGAAGCCGCCGTTTAGGGACAGGCCAAACAGGCAGGCCACCTGGCGGCGCCAGGCATCCATCTTGCCCGAGGGATGGGTATTCGCGTTGACTTTGACCGCGCCGCTACCCACACCCTGCAGCCGGACTGGCTTCCACATCACGAGCATCTCGTTGTAGTAGCCCGGCCCGACAATGATCAGATCACCCGGCGTCGCGTTGTCGAGCGCCGTCTGGATCGCGTTATTGGCGGCGTTCTCCCCATTGACATAGCCTGGGGCCTTGCCGCCGATCGTGACGGTGACCGTGTCGATCGACTGCCGGCCGTTGCCCGCCGTAATAACGAGTTCACCGCATCGCGTGGCGGCCGTCACACCGCTTTGCTGCATGGTGCAGCTCGATTGTGCCGCCGACAGGTTTGGCACGGAGACGGTGATGTGGTCATTCGCCCAGGCCGACACGGCGGCTGTCGCGCCACCGATGGTGACCGAGCCGCTCCCGCGACTGGCACCGAACCCGTAGTGCCGCGTGATGAATTTCTGGTTGTAGGGCGCCACCGTCGCGGCGGGCCCGGAATAGGCGTTGTTCGGCACCTGGACCCCGACGTCGGTCGTACCCGTAAATCCAAGCGCGTTGATCGTCAGCGAATGCCCCGCGGCGCTGACCCAGGGTCCGGCGCCGCCGCCGCTGGAGTCACCGAGCACGGACGCGATCGCCGGGGTGGCATCGGGGTAGGCGCAGTCCGCCGGGTTGTAGCCTTCCGCGAAAGCGGCCGTCGGCACCACGGGCGTATCCATGTACTGCGTCTGCCCGGGCATGTACGGGATCTCGTAGCAGAACTGGCTGTAGGCCGGGTTGTACAGCGGGTCCGGGGTCGCGCCCGTGCCCGGATCGTTCATGCAGGCGACCATCATGGTGGGCGCGTAGCCGGTCGGATTGGGCGGATTGACCTGCCAGGTGGAATAGTTCAGGCCGTTGTACTGGCCCCACTGGTCGGCATAGACGCGCTCGATTTCGTTGCCGTCGAAGTCCTTGATCGAGACCGGCAGGTTCGGGACCGCAAATTTCTCCCCGAACTGCGGCGAGAAGGGATCGAACTCGGAGGAGAAGTCATCGAGCATGAAGCCGGTGTAATGGGCGGCGACGTGCGTGGAGCTGAACACCCAGAACTTGGCCAGCGCCTGGGTTTGATCCTCCAGGGTCACCTGCTTGCGATCGCAGAGGTGACGGGCGGCACCGGCAAAGGGCGCCACCTCCTGTGAGTAGGGGAACAGGCTGATGTAGTCCGGGACCGTGCGCAGCTGACCGACGCAGGGCCAGAAGGTCTCGATGCTGCCCGTGTCGCCTTCATGGCGCGGCTGGGAGTTCAGATTCATGGTCGGGTTCTGCGCGTTGTTGGCGTTGTACTGGCCGGCGACCTCCGCCTGGTCCGGCAGGATGAAGATGCTGCCCAAGCCGCCAAACTGTTGCGTCACCGGCGCGATATAGTTGTCGCCGATCAGGATGTTCTTGTCCTCTTCCTTGACCAGCTCGTAACCGGGCGGCACGATCATTTCGACCGTGTACTTGCCGGAGGGCAGCATGGGCGTCCCATCGACCGGATTGGCGATGCAGATGGTGCAGTTGCTGCCCGGACGGGAGCCGCCGCCGGCATTAATCGCCGTTCCCGTCCCCGTCGGCACACCCGTGGTCGGATTGCGGCCGACGATGCTCGGGAACTGGTACATCCCGTCGTAGGGGGCAGGCTGCACCTGGTTGAAGGCATGCATGCCGTCGTAGCACTTGAACTGCGAATTATTGGGCAGCGCCGTGGCCGGATTGAGCCACTGAGTGCTGCCCGCCAGCGTGAAGAAGAACAGATCCCCGGCCGCGGTCGCCGTCGGCCCGGGCAGCTGGCCCGGGCAGTTCATATTCGGTGTCCCCGGGGTGGTCGCGCTCCCGGCCACCCGAAACCCCTGCGCCCAATCATCCCAGCTCGAGGTCTTGGTGGTGTCCACCAGCGTCCGGCTCAGCGTGCCATCGGCCGCCACGCCTTCCCGGTAGAGGTTGATGGTCACTCCCGGCACATCCGGCGTCCAGCTGGTGTGGATCAGCAGCGTCGGATCATCGAAAGGCCGCGTCGAGGCGTAGATCACCTCGCCCTTGATGCCGCCATTCTCGGCCGGCCGTGCCGCCGCACCGCCGCTTGCGGCGACCGCGGGCGCATAAGGCGCCTTGCCGAATTCCACAATCCCGCTGCCGCCGATAAAGCCCTGCACGCCTTCGCTCGTGACCCAGGGCGGATCGATGCGGCCCGTCGAGGGGTTCGCGGAACTGCTGCCCAGGCTCCTGATCGATGCGCCGGTGCAGTCCGCGTTGGCGCAGTAGACCGAGCCCGGAAAGCGCAGGTTCGTCGGCAGATGCACCGTCTCGATGGTGTTGACCAATTCGCTGCCGATGCTTGAGTTGCCACCGCCATTACCGTCGGCGGGCCCGCCGGCGTCATAGACCACGTGCACGCCGGTCTGCTTGTAGCGGTTGGTGTCGGCCTCGAGCACGTACCAGTTGAAGAGCGGGAAGATTTCATTGAACCCGGCAAATCCATTGAGGTCGGTGTTGTTGAAGTTCGAGTAACTCCCGTCCCGGAAGCGAACGTTGGTCGGCACCAGTGTCAGTCCGGGCTCGAGATTCCCGCTGGCGTCATTGTCGGACACCCCGTTCCCGTTCAGATCGAAGAAGGTTCGGGTGTAGAGATTCGTGTGCCACTGCTGCTTCGACAGATCCCCCATGTTGCAACGGGTCGCAGTGGAGCCTGTTCCCGGACACAGTGCGGTGCCGCCCAGGGCCACGGGCGTGGACAACCCGTCGACGATGAGGTCGTTCCACTGATCGAATGTGGTGATGCGCCAGTTGCCAGCGGGCAGTCCGGTGAGGGTAAAAGTGCCGTCCGCGTTGCACTTGGTGAACGCGAAGTCATCGTCATCCGGATCGCCCAGGCTCACGTAGCAGTTGGTGAACGCGTTCGCGGCCGCTGAACCGCTCGAATAGACGCGCTGATCCGGGCTGCGGCTGATGCGCATGTTCGTGACGGTGCCCGTGACGGAATTATTGCAGCTCAGGCCGCCACCGCCGGTGTTCACGCCATTGACCAGTTTCACCGGATCGCACATGCCGGTGCGTGCCGAATTCGTCCGCCGGTTGTTGATGACGTCGCCATTGGCAAAGCCGACCGCGACGTGATAGCCGGCCGGCCCGAATTCCTGAAAGTACGCGGGGCCGCCGACCCTGATGAACGCGTCGTGGGCCTTTTGCCCGTCAAGCGTATTGGTCTGCAGCCACTCCTCCCCGCGGGCGATGCGGTCCGCTCCGGGCGTCGCGACCACGCCGTATCGACCGGGCATCAGGTTCGAGATGACCGCCTGACCGGCGAGCGGCGAAGCGCTCACGCCGTCGGACTCCAGGTCCGGGCAGGTGACGATCATGCCGAGCAGATGGTCGGGCGCCGGATGGGACGCCGTGTTCGGCGTGGAAATCGGACAGGCGTCAAAGCCCGTGTTCTGGTCGATCGTCCCGGCCAGGCTGTTTGAGAGCGGCATGTTGAACATGTCGTAGGTCATCTGTCCGGTCGCATCTCCGGTGCCGCCCGCGTCGTCGAACAAGGTGATCTCGAATCCGCCGAGTCCCGGCTCCTTGTTGTTGAGACCGGTCAGATCGTTGCCGCCGTGGCTGTCGTGTTCGCCGTTGACCGGGCTGTCGTCTTCGAAGGCGAATACCACCACCTTGGCCGTGGGGAGCGGGGTCGGCTGCAGCAGTACCGTGACGGGCGCGAAGGTGGTGGCGGGTGCCACCACCGCCGGTATGGGCGCGCCGCCCATGGTGTGGCCGCAAGTGCCCGTCCCCGGCGCGTAACTCGCCGCATTCGGGCAGTCCCGCGCCAGGTCAAACACCCGCCCATTCACCGGTGCGCCGGCGCCCGCCGTAAAGGAATTGCCGGCATCGCCCGGCAGCACCGAGATGTAGTAGCGCTTGGTGGGATCGAGGGCCACCTGGCTGGGATTGACGGCGGTCTGCTGCGCGGCCGTGGTCCGGCAGGCCCCGTTGCCCACATCGCACACCGTCGGCACATGGGCCCCGGTTCCAGCCGGATCGACGATCATCTGCCCCGATTCACAGGCCGCACTACCGACGCAGCCGGCCGCCACCACCGGCATGTAGCTGGTGTGAAAATTGGTGCCGAGATTCTGCACCTTGGAGGGACATCCAGCCGGCGGTACCGCGCCCGTGGCCAGCGTGGTCGTGCAGGCCGGGTTGATGTTGAAGGTGCGGTCTTCCTCGATGATCCACCGGTAATCGCTGATGGCCGTGCCCTTGGGCGCGTCCTTGACCGTGACCACCAACCCGCTGGCCCGCCCGAAGATCAGGGTGGCCGTCGCGCTATTGCTGGGCCGGTTCTGCGAGTTCTTGGCCGTATACTGAAAGCTGTAACAGGCCGCGCCGGCCGGCGAACCGGCCGGACAGGCACCGCCGGCGCCGGATGGCGCTGCAGTGAAGGAGCCATCGGGGTTCAGCGTCACGTTCAATCCCGCGTGCGCCCCGAGCGCGTTGACGCTCAAGGGGTGCCCGGACGGATCGCGGTCGTTGGCCAGCACGCCAGGCGCGCCGACCTGCAGGAAGGTGGCGATATTGCTGGTGTAGGAGTCCGCATTGGCGGTCGGCGCGGCCCCGAGGGCGGCGCAACCGCTGGTGCTGGCGTCGCACTGTGTGATCGTGGCAGTGCCCGTTGCGCTGGCCAGGCCATTGACCAGATAAGTGAATGTCCCGCCGCAGGCGGCCGGAGATGCGGGCGGCGTGTAGGTGAAGGTCCCATCCGACCGGAACGCCAGGGCGGTAATGCCGCCCTGCAGGCTGACGGTCCCGATGGAGGCGCCGTTGGCGCCCACATCATTGGCAAGCACACCCCGGCTCAGATCCGACACGACCAGGGGCGCGCCTGAGACGCAGTAATAGGTCTCACTGGTGGCCGCAACGGCCACCGCCGGGATCGGACCGGTGCTCGCGGCATTGGCGCTGAGATAGGCCTGCATGCCGCCATCGCGCTGGTTGTTGGTGGACAGGCTCAACTGGCGGTCGAAGACGGCCAATACCGCCGGCGCCGCGGCGCCCGCTGCGGCCACGGGCGCATTGATCAGCACGTCGTTGGTCTTGCCGGCGGCCATGAACACTTCGTTTTGAATCTTCGGATTGCCAGGCAGCACATTGCCGTCTTCCGCGATGATCGCAAAGCCGGCGGCCCCGCTCGCCCCGGTCTGCGCGCCGACGATCGATGGCACATGCATGCGCAGTCCGGCGTTCACGAAGCGCACCAGGATGGCGCCGGTGGCCGGCGCCGGCGTCGCGGTGAAGATCGAGCGCGCGATCATGGTCCGATCGAAGGACACGCCGTTCACCAGGTAGTAGCGCGGATCGTAGTTCACGGCCGGCGGATAACAGGTGTGGTACGTCGTCGTGTTCGGGGTGCCATTGGCGTTGAAGGCATTGCCGCACTGGCCCGGCTGGCCGGACCAGACGGTGGTTTCGTTGAAGCCCGGGGTGATCACGGCGGTCGCCACCGCCGTGTTCTGCACCGCGTCGATCTCGCTGAGCAGCAGCGGGACTTCCGCGTTGTATGACACGGCGCTCGCCGTACCCACCGTGCCGTAAGCCGTGCCTCCGGTCGCCGCCGCGGCGTTGGGCGCGGTGGTCACGACCAGCACGCCGTACAGGCCCATCGGGCCCTGGATGGACGGATGCGTGCCCGACTCGATCAGATAGGTGCCTACTTTGAGATTGTTCCAGGTGAGGACGGTGGTCGCCCCATTCGCGACCTCGGTCGCAAAGGACTGGACGCGATCCACCTGGGCCGGCGGCGTGAAGGTCGCGTTGCCGCTGGTGTCCGCGGTTCCGGTGTCCGGCGGGCCCGCGATCGGCCAGGTTGCGCCCTGCGGGGCATGCGTCGGACTGGGCACTCTGGTCGGCGACAGGCCCAGGCCGCCGCCGATCTGGCCTACGATGACCAGCGAGGTGGGAACCGGCGCGGGCAGGCTATTGGTCAGCGTGACCGTAAAGGCGGGCGTCCCTGCGGGGACGGTGATGATCACCGGCGACCAGCCGGCGGGCGCCGTGGCGGTCGCTGCCGGCGCGGCCGGATTCAGATTGGCGCAGGTTGAACCCACGGCCGCCGTAGTCGCGCTGCAGGTATAGCCCCACATGGGCACGACCTGTCCGTCCGGAAGCGTGGCCGTGGTCGCCGCCGCGGTCAGGCTGACGCTCTGCGCGAGGGCGGCGCCGCTGCACAGGAGGAGAATGGATGCCGCGAGTCCCGAGCGGATCAGGCGCGACTTGATTGTGTTGGATCGCATTGGGTTTCTCCTCGACCTTAATTCGATTCGTCGATCACGAATTCACGCGAATCGACGAGCATCATCATCATCATTCCGCCGGGAAAGATATTGTTGGTGGTGATCTCGCGCTCGTTATGCGAGTGCCACATAAAGGCAAAGCCCGCCTCATCCGTGGGCGAGTTCGCGATGGTGCCCGAAGGCGGCGTGGTCCCGGTAGGACCGCTGGCGCGGACCGTGGCATTCGGGCCCAGATAGGGACTGCCACCGTACCAGGCACCGTTCGCCAGGATGTTCGCGTCCGGCAGTGTCATCGGCCCGCCACTGGCCACCTGACCGAACGGCGCTTTCTCCAAACCGATTTTGTGATCGGCACACCATTCGTAGTAATTGAGCGCCAGGGGATTGGCGGTGTAATAGCCGTTGGCATCCGCCGTGCAAGCTGTGGTGTCGCCCGCAAACCCGTGACCGTACGCATCCCAGTTCAGCCCCTTGCCGGTCCAGTAGAAGATTCCATCCATCGCCACCCCCGGGGTCGTGGTGGTCGTGAACAGCAGCGGCCCGGCGAGCTTCGTCCCGGTCGTGTCGTTCTGCGCGAGCAGCAGATTGCCGTCGCGGGCCAGGAGGCGAACATGGTTGCCGTGCTCGTGGAACGGGTGCTGCCAGCGTCCGGTGCCGACGACGCGAAGCAGCGTCAAATCCCCCGGGTGCATGTGCGGGTTGCCGTTATAAGGTTGGTGCGGGTACTGGGAGGCGTAGTTCGTGTCCATGTTGTCGGGCATGGAGCGGCCATTGATCATGAAATAGGCCGGATGGTAGGGCTCCGTCGCCACATCAAGCCTGCAGGTCGGCGATGTGGCGGCGCAGTTGCCCAGCGCTCCCACCTGCTCCTCGGCCTGGCGGTGGATGAGCGGGTCGATCTCGGAAAACTGGAACAGATACTCGCGGTCATAGCAGCTGCCCGCGACGTGATAGGCCGCGCCCGTCGGTGACAGGCGGAAGTCGTTTTCTCCGTTCGCGACCAGGGCGCTTCCGGACGCGTTGGTTCCGGCCGCGCGGTTGTGCGGCGGGCAGGCGGTGGTGGGAGCCGCATTGGGCAGGACGATGACCACGCCGTACAGGCCCATCTCCACTTGCAGATCGCCCTGCGTGCCGCTGTAGTAGACGTGAGTGCCAGGTGCGGCCGCCGTGAACCGGTAGGTGACAGTCTGGCCGTTGGCGGCTTCCTGGGTCAGCAGACCCGGCGTGCCGTCCGTGAACGCCTGCAGGTTAAAGCCCGGGAACAGAATCGAAGTCTTGCCCGCTGAGGTCGGCAGGTTGTTGGTGAGGGTAACCGTCACCGACTGGCCCTCGGTCACGATCAGCGTCGGGCCCGGAACCTGCATCGTCGGGCATGCCGCGTGGGCTATTGTGGCCGGCTGAAAGCTCGGCCTGAAGCTGCTCGCACAGCCATAGCCCCACGAATAGACCGCCGCGCCATCGGGCTGGCTGATGTAATTCGCCTGGGCCGTCAGACTGAAGCTGGTGCCGGCGATGCCCGGGGCCGCCGCGTGTGCGGCGGCCGCAAACAACAGCGTCACGGCGACCGCCATGAACGGGCGCAGCTCGCTGACCGCACTCCGCACTCTCGTATTCCAGTGCCTCATTGCCGCTCTCCTACAGAATATTGACTTCGGTCATCAGGCCACCGAAATTCTCGGCGTCGTTCGACAAGTGATCGAGATTGGGCGTGTACAGGTAGTACACCTCACCCCGGGTGTATGTGTGGCCGTCCGGGGCGGGAATGCTGGTATCGAGAATCACGTCGAGCGATTCACCGCCCCCGAGCGTGATCGAGTTCGTGGTGTAGTACAGGTTGTTGCCGGCCTGGTCACGCAGCAGCTTGGCGTTATAGCCGACCACCTGCATCGGAATGCCCAGCGATGCCAGCGTCTGAAATTCGGTCACATCCAGGTCCGAAATGCGCAGCAGCGCGCGCTGCCCGGCGACGATGTTGATGACTGTCGGGAGCGGTTGCGAGACGTGGGTGGCGCCATCCGCGGACTGCGTGCTCATCGGGCCGGGGACCACGGCGCCCGAGGAACCGACGCTTCCGCCGACGGTGTCCGGGTAACTGCGGCCGTTGAGCAGGAAGTACTTGTCCTTCATGTCCGCGAATTGCTCCGGATTGAAGGTCATGCCCACAAAGTGGAAACTCGGATCGAAGCCGTGGATCTGGATCGGGTACTCCACGTCGTAGTGCGTACTGCCGTCGCCATCGTTGTAGGCGTACAGGCCGGTGGCGGCCCGCAGCGCTGCCGTCGCCGGCGCCACGGGTACCGGCGTCGAGCACAGGACATCGGCGACGCAGTTGGAGGCGGTGCGCAGATTGGTCTGCTGATTCACAAGCCCCTGGTAAAGGTCGGCGCCGGAAGAGAGCCGGTTCTGCCGGGGCCGCACGTACAGTTGCCCCACCATGCCCATCTGCAGGTGTTCGGGCGGCGTAATATGGCAGTGCCAGAAATAGGTCCCGGCGTCCGGCGCCAGATAGTAGTAAGTGAAGCTCCCGCCGATGTTGATGGCCACCGATGCGTCTGGCACGCCGTCGTAGTAGGCCGAGGCGTTGGGGTAGCCATGGAAATGGACCGTATGCTGCTCGAACAGATCCGGCCGCATGATCATGCCGACATTGGTCAGCGTCAGAAAGAATTCGTCGTCCTCGTCGATGGCCATGAGCGGCGCCGGGATATTGCCGTTCATGACGCCCACGTCCATGATCGGCCGGGGATCGACGTGACCGGTTAGCGCGCCGCCCGCATTGGGATCCGGCTCCAGTCCGACGGCGCCGTTAAAGCGGGGATTGCCGGTGGCATCGCCGACGGTGTTGAAGACGGATGCCGACTGGGTACCGGGCAGGCCGCTGCGGATATCAGCCATGCCGGAGAGCGGTCCGAACGAGAACATATAGGTCTGCGTTCCGTCGGCCATCGTGGCATAGCCGTCGCCGCCAGAGATCTGCTGACATTTGATCGCGCCGCCCGCCGGATGCGGCGTGGACTTCGGGCACTGCACCCGGAAGCTCTGCGCAAAGGCGGGAACCGCCAGGCACAGCACCAGGACTCCAAACCAGGCAATTACCTGGCGATGCGGCTGATTGAACATAGGGCCTCCGTCCAGACTTGCATGCGGGTTGTTCTTCACTGCAACTCCCGGCTGCAAAGATGCGCTTTTCACCAAGCGCTTTTTCAAGGGTAATGCTGCATGTCGGCGCGGGAATCACCGTAGGCGACGCGCAGTGGTGATTCGCGCAAGAGCGCTCACCGTCGTACTGCGCCAGGCCGCAGGACTAAGGAGAGCCGGGCGTTGCCGGTAGTTCGGCCGCGGGCCGGCGCTTAATTATTAGTGTTTCCCGGCATGCCGCGGGACTACGGGATCGGGCGGCAGCGCATTTCGCGCTGCTCGCACGCGTGAACGCAAGGATGCACAAGTGCGCCACATGGGGCCGGCGTGATCGCGGGCCGATCGTCAGGGCTGCTTTGGCTCCGCGGCCGGATCGGCCACTGTCAACAGCGACGCGACGATCTGCTGCAGCTCCGTCGCGCTCAGCGCGCCACGATTGGCCCTCAGGCTTGCGGCGATCGTACCGTTCCGTGCAATCACGTAGGTCATCGGCAGCACCTGCGGGGCGCCAAAGCCATTGACCGTCGCCTCGCTGAGCAGGCCCGTCGGGTAGCTCACGGCGCGCGCCGCCTTCACGGCATCGGCGCGGTCATGCCGATCGTCGGCACTCAAGCCGATGACCGTCACGCCCTGCTCCGCTTCGTCCCGGTACAGTGCGTCCAGCACCGGCATCTCCTGGCGGCAGGGCACGCACCAGCTGGCCCAGAAATTCAGCACCACGACCTTGCCACGGAGCGCGCCGAGGTCTATCGGTTCGCCCGAGAAGGACCGCGCCAAAAGCGCCGGCGCGTTCTGCCCCGCCCGTGGCGTTCCGCCGCCGAGCGCCGGGGATCCCAGCAGCGCACCGGCCAGCACCGCGAGCGCCACGCCGGCTACACGCTGTTGGCAGGATCCGCGGGTGCTAGAAACGATAGCTGGCATTGAGCTTCCACATCTCGTTCGCGAACAGCTGATTGCCCCGCGCGTTGGTATACAGCGGCACCGCGACGTCTGCATACAATTTGAATTTTCCGATCGCCAGCTCAGCCCCGGGTGAGACCAGGACTCGCGCATAGCCGGTGTCGTTGGGCAGGGAGTCGGCACCGCCGTCCGGCCGCCGATACACCGCGCGCAGTTGACCGACGGGTGAGAATTTTGCACCGGAAGCCAACGCCCATCCTTCGAAGTACGCGCCGAATACAGCCACAACTTCCGCGCCTGGACGATAGTTGTCATGGTGCGCGACGGGTTGATCCCACTGTCCCTGCAGGAAATACGACCAGCGATTGTCGGCGCTCAGTCGCCCGAGACGGTAGGCGCCGAGCAGCAGGTCAGTGCTGCCGCTGCCGATCTCGGTATCGGCATCGAAGTTGGGATAGCTGCTGTCGCCGTTGGCCAGCTTCAGTCCCAGGCTCAGGCCGCTCGACATGTCCGCCGAAAGACCGGTGTAGGTGGCCTTGATGCGTATGTCGCCGACCGCGCCGTGGTTGAAGGCCACGATCTGGCCCGTATTCTCGTCCGTGGTCTGAAAGTAACGCTGCCAGTACGGCAGCTCGGCAGACACGCCCCAGATCCGATTGAACTGGTATTGCCCGCCTACCGTCATGAAGTTCGAGCGAATCGCCTTGTCGGCGTTGTTGGCCGCCGGTGCGCTCGAGGTGCCGCTGTAATTGTGGCTCTGGTCCAGATAGTCGTATTCGACGAACAGCATGCCGCCGGCGTGATTGGCATACATCGCGCTCGTGCCCACGTCAAAAATGCCGCAGCCGCAGGCGCAGCCCAGGCTGAGGCCCGGAACCACGCTGGCCATGGCCAACGCAACCCATGAAATTTTCACGAAAGTCTCCCGAATGAAGATCAGTACAGGCAGCGCGGCTGAGGCCGGGCGCTGCGCCCAAAGGCTGATTTCAGACGAGAGCGGGTGGACCTCGAGGGGCGAGATAGCGCGGCGGCGGTTCCGCCGGCAAGGAAAGCATGACGGCCGACCGCACCTGCTGCAGACGGATGTCGAAAGGCAGGACCGGCGCCGGCGCCGGCAGCATCAGCGCCGCGGCGCCCGCCAGTGCAAAGGCGCAGGACGAACCGCTCGCCGCGGCGTGACCGCCGACATGCACCATGCCCGACATCGGAGCGCCAGCCATCGAATGCGCGGCCACGGATTGCACCGGAGCCACGCCCGGGCACAGCACAAGACGCGCCTGGCCGCCGCTGACGCCGATCATGAAGCCCATCGGGACGGCCGCGTGCAAACTGAAGGCGCACAGCGCCAGCAACGCCAACCAGCGTCGTCGAGACGGTTTGTTCAAGCGTGCAAGGAGCAAGACTCTAATCCCGGTTGCGCCGAGCCGTGCGGGCCAGACCAGACCAACAGTGTCAATGCAAGCCCATCAAAGTACAAGGGACATTCCCGGCCGATGCTCATGCTGGTTTTACATAAACTCCGTAGCCGGTTCGCAAGTTCGTCAGCACGATCCTTGCCAGACCGCGGCGGTCCCGTGCAGGCCGAGCCTGCGCGTCAGGACGGATAAAATCCACGATCTCGGTCGATCGGACTCAGGGTACGATCCACCCGCCGTCCTCAACGAGCCGGGTGCCAGTGGGTTCCGCAAACTTTGCCAAGTATCCGCCCTTGGAAGCGAAGCGCTGCCCGGGCGCGAGTGCCAGTCGCGGGTAATTGCCGGTCAGGATGCGGTGCGCGAGCATGCTCTCGACGCGCTCCACCAGATAGTCGCGAAAGAACGAGTCCACCATATGGCTCAAGGTCTCGGAAACGAGGCCACAGGCCAAATAGGTGTCGACCTGCACGGGCTCGTCGACCACGGGAATGTGACGGAGCGCAAACCAGCTGCGGGCATAGTCAATCCTGACGATGCGCTGGCTGGACATGTCGAAGGGATAGGCCATTCGTGTCACGCTCCGCCAGGCGCCCGGCAAGGGCGCGCCTGCAAGTCCGCCCATCAGGCCTGAAATGAAAACCGTCGCGGAGGGTGGAGCGGCAGCGCTCAGGGCGGCGATGTCCGGCGGCCTGAGCCACAGCACCAGGGCATCGGTGGCACTGACACCCTCCAGTGCCCCGGCGAGTCCTTTGCCGACGCTGCCCGCGGCGACGGCGCGGGTAACGACTTCGAGCCCGGATTGCCGCAGTGACGAGGCCAGAGCCCGGCTCGCGGCTTCGCCGATGTCACCGGTGCGAAATACCTGTACGACGCGTCGCGGCTTAGCCTGCTCGCCAGACAGGCGATGGGCGATGAGCTCGGCCTCCAGCAGCACGCCCTTGGAGAAGTACAGGGGGTAAAAATCCTGCTCCGCGACTACCGGCAGCTGCACATTGGGAAACAGGCAGGGCAACTGCGCACGCTCGCAGAAATGATGCACCGGCGCCCAGGTCGCGCCGCCGACTCCCGAAATCACCGCAAAGACCGGCTCCCGGGCCAAGTCTTTCTCGAGCTGGCCCTCCCAGCTGCTGGGCGCCCCCTTCAGTTCCCAGACATGCAGCTGCCAGCGGCTGTTGACCTTGAACATCATGCGGCGCGAGGAGCGCAGCCGCGGGCTTTGCGCGCGTGCGTTGGCGTTCTTGTCGGCAAAGTACTGCTGCAGCACGTTCAGCATGCCCTTGCGCTGGAACCGGTTAGCGTCGGGTGTCACGATGGTCGCAAAGTGCAGCACGTTCTGATCCACGCCGGGTACGGGAACGCGCGTTAGACCTTTCAGGTAACCGATCAGCGCGGCCATGTCCTGATCGCCGAGCGCGTAGCGCGGCATCAGGTAATTGAAGGGCCGCCCGTCCACGCCGACGCCCTCGCGGATGGCTCGAGCGAGAGTGGTGTCGGTGTACGGATCCCGATCGGCGCGCATGCCCTCGACGAAGGGCAGATTCAGATCATCGACCGTGGTCGCGCGCGGGTGAAACAGATACAGGCCGCTGATGGGCGGCACGGTGTTCCGCCCTTCCACCATCCCGAGTCCACTGCGGCGATGGCAATTGACGCAGGCCGCCGTGGCGCCCTGAATTTTCAGATCAGGATCGCGCCTGCCCTCCAGGCTCAGGCCCGAAGAGAGCACTCCGTTCAGATAGATGGCACGCCCTGCGGCATCCGTGTCGGACGCCGCCCCCGCTCCGGCCGCAGTCCCGGCGGCGAGCAGTACCAGTAACAGGCCGACCGAACTGCAGCGAACAGGGATTTCGATCGTCATCTGGTAATTCTACAATGCTCCGGCAAAGGAACTTCGTCCGCGGCGCAGAGATTGCCCAGCCCCAGCCCCGCGGCCTTGAGACGGACAATATGCCTGGCACTGGCGATTGAACAATTCGATCAGTCCGCTTCAACCTGGCGGCGACACTGTAGATTGCGGGTGGGAATTACTGTAGTCGCCCTTCCGTGCGTTGTGCGCCAAAGCCAGGGCCGCTAGGATTCAGCAGTTGAACGTTTGACGGAGGTCGACAAATGCCCGCAGGGCGCAACCGGAATCATATGCCCGCACTGCTGTCATCGCTCGCCGCCGGATTTATCTTCCTCACCGGGATCTCGCCGGTGTCCGGAGCCGATGACGAGATGATGAGCGAAGCGACGGAGAGCGCGGCTTTCGCCGCGGTGCGCGCCAGCGTTGTGGACGTTGACTTGCCGGTGGTGCAGCTTACGCGCGCCGACGGCCAGGCTGTCACCCTGTCAAAGGCCTTGAGCGATCGGCGCCCCGTCGTGCTCAACTTCATTTACACGAGCTGCGGTTCGACTTGTCCAGTACTCAGCCAGATGATCGCGGAATTCCGTGCCCGCCTGGGTGCCGCGCGCAGCCGGGTACACGTCGTCTCGATTTCCATTGACCCGGAACAGGACACACCCGCGGTGCTGCGCAGGTATGCCAGGCGCTTTCACGCCGGGCCGGGGTGGGACTATTACACGGGTACGCTGAGCGCCAGCGAGGCGGTGCAGAAGTCTTTCGGCGTCTATCGCGGTGACAAGATGTCCCACCCGGCGGTCACTTTTCTGCGCGAGGGTGGCGGCACCCGCTGGACGCGCGTCGATGGCTTTGCCACGCCCGTTCAACTCATGGGCTACTATCAGCGTTTGCTGGCCGCCGCGCCCGCCAAGAGCACCTGACGGCGAGCGCCCACGCCCTGGCGTGCAGCGGCAGCCTCAATTGTCCGTTCGAGCCGGCAGGATCTCAGCGCCCATCGAGCCCGGGCCTTCGCTCGCGACCAGATGGTGATTGAGCGCGAAGCGCGTAATATCGGCCGCGTTGCGCAGGGAGAGCTTGCGCATCAGGTTGGCGCGGTGCTTCTCGATAGTCTTGACACTAAGATTGAGATCGCGCGCCACGTTCTTGTTGGACTGGCCGCAGGCGATGCGGGTGAGCACCTGGCGCTCGCGTCCCGTGATGCCGTTCAAGGGGTCCCGGGCAGAACCGCGCGCGCCGCGATGCACGTAGGTCGCCAGCACCAGCGACGACACCGCGTCGCACAGATACTGCTTTCCCGCGGCGACCGTGCGAATCGCCATCAGCAATTCGCCGTGTCCGGAATCCTTGAGCACGTAGCCATCCGCCTCGGCATCGAGCCCGGCGCGGATGTATTCCTCGGTGCCATGAGCCGTGAGCAGCACCACACGCGTGGTCGGGCACACCCGGCGTATTTCACGCACCAGCAACAGGCCGGATCGGCCCGGCAGCCCGATATCCGATAACACGACGTCCGGTTGCAGTCGGGCGGCGCATTCGAGCGCCACCTCAAAAGTACCCGCCTCGCCGACGACCGTAAGATCGCTCTCCAGTTCGAGCAGCGCCCGCAGCCCTTCCCGGAGGATGGCGTGATCGTCGACCAGCAGCAGCGTGAGCCGCCGCACCACTTCCGCGCCGCCCTGCGGGCCACCGGCGGTCGCAGGATCACCGCCCGCCTTCTCGGTCTTGCCCGGAACGAGCGCACGGAACGTGCCAGTGTTGGAGGTTCGCGCCACGGACCTTCAAGCCTCCCCGCCAGATGCCAACCGAGTGTACCGGAAAACATCGGCGCCGAACGTGCGCGGCTCAGCATATCGGAGTTTCATGATCTCGTGCCTCGCGCGTCAGCCCGCTGCCCCCGACGCGGGGCGCAGTTCAGTGTCCGGGCGGGCGGGCCCCGGGAGGAGATTCCATGTTGACCAGAGCGCCGCGGCGGTGTTTGCTCGGTACGTTCGGCTTGGAGAACTGCGCTGCATCAACTTCAGGATTGAGAGCGATCTTGTCGATGATCATCTTGTCCGTATCCGTTGCCGTTGGACCGCCCGTTTCGATCAGCGCCGGGATGACGAGGCCCTCCAGAGTCTGGTAATTCCTCAGATACACCGGGACGATACCGCGCACGCCGGCGGCACTGAACGTCTCACGGTCATACCTCAATTCCAGGAAACTCTGTGTATCGATCCAGGCGTCATGCACATGCCCAGTCTGCAGCGTAACCCTGAGATGGTAGGCCCGGTGGCCTTCCACGGAATCCACGCCCAGCAACGCGACCTCGATCCCCTTGGCCTCTGAATCGATGAGGGGGCCGTCGAGCCCACCGGCATCGAGCGCAAAACTGATTTCCTCGGCGCTGTAGTCCTGCAACTCCGGTGGACCGGCGGTGGTGGACCGCAGTTTCCAGCCCTGCGTGCCATCGAAGATCCGCACCGAGCGCTGGCCCTCCGCGATGATCTCAAAGCGCGTCGCTGCGGGTCGCCGAAACATCAACAGGAAGGGCCGCTTGGAGATTCCCCGGGGCCCCGACTCGATGCGCCCCGTCCAGGCCATGGTCTGGATCTTGTGCCAGGCCGCAGCGCCGCCGCGGGCCGCGACATGACGCTCCAGGATCTGCTGCACCGTGAGCTCGGCTTCTGGCTTGGCGTTTGCGCCGGCATCGGCGGCCGCTGGGCAGGCGGCGCTCCCAGTGAGCGCCAGCACTGCAACAGAGACCGAGCCCAACCATCGAGCGATTCGATTCATGACCCAGACTCCTCTAAGCGGTCGCAGGCGGGACGTTCCGCACCGCTCAGCGCCCCACGATCCGCGCTCCGCGGCGCGGTGACCGGCCCTGAAACCCCAATGATATAACGCCAGCGGCGGTGCCGGCCCGGCACCCTCGCCCTCGGCCGTGCCTTCACTGAGCGGGTCCGTTAAACCGCTCACGGATCCGGCGTCGGCGAGCGCGTCCCGGTCGTTGTATCCGTAGCTGAGCGATTCCCGGAACGGCAGGTCGCTCCGGCGGGGCCCGGCGGTCCATGGCTAGAATCCGAAGGCCTTGTGCATCCCGTTCGGGCCGACCACGCCGCCTTCCTGCGCCATGAGATGGTGGTTCAGGGCAAAGCGAGTGACGTCCGCGGCGTTGTGGAGTCCGAGCTTGCGCATCAGGTTGGCGCGGTGCTTTTCAACCGTCTTGACGCTGAGGTTCAACTCGCGCGCCACGCTCTTGTTGGAATGCCCCGAGGCGATGCGCGTCAGAACCTGCCGTTCGCGCGACGTGACCGCACGCAGCGGATCCTGACTGCTGGCCGGATCGTCGCCGCGCACGTAAGTGGCCAGTACGCGGGAGGCCACGGCCTTGCACAAGAAGTGCTGTCCAACCGCCACCGTGCGGATCGCGGCGATCAGCTCGGCATGACCTGAATCCTTGAGGACGTAGCCATCGGCCCGTGCGTCGAGCCCGGCGCGGATGTATTCCTCGGTGGCGTGCGCCGTGAGCAGCACGATGCGCGCCGCCGGGCAGACCTTGCGCAACTCGCGCACCAGCAACAGTCCCGAGCGGCCCGGCAGACCGATATCGGTGAGCACGATGGCAGGCTGGAGGCGCGCCGCCAGCTCAATGGCTTCCTCAAAGTTGCTGGCTTCACCGACCACACGAAGGTCAGGCTGCAGCTCGAGCAGCGCGCGCAGACCCTCGCGCAGTATGGTGTGATCGTCGACCAGCAGGAGCGACAGCGGCCCCGGCGCGTCGCCCGGCTTCAGAGGTATCCCAGCCGGCTCACGCAAGTGTCCGGCCACCGCCACCGGTGCGGAACCCGCGACTTTTCTCGACAAAGTATCGGCTTGGCCGTCTGTCACGGGTCTATCCGCTCCCACTCCACCTGCGATCCGGAGCTCTATTACTTTTTGGTGAACCGCGCATCATCCAGGCCCGGGTTTACCGCAACGTGTTCGATTGTGATCTTCTCGCTCTTCGCGACGCCTTCCACGACCGTCTCCTGAAGGTGCGGAATCATCAGGTTCTGATCGCGCTTGAAATCGCGCAGGTACACTGATACGGCGCGCATCTTGCCATCGAGCTTGCGCGGCTCGCCGTCGAGCTTGATGTCGAGAAAACTCTGCCCGTCGACCCAGACATGCCGTACCTGGCCGTCTTTGCGCGTCACCTTAAGCTTGTACGCGGCATGGCCCTCGACCATATCGCTGCCATCGGCCTCCACCTTGGCGCCCTTGGCGGCGTAGTCGATGAGAAAGCCGTCGATGCCGGGTTCCGCAACCGCCTGCTTGAGCTCGTCGGGGGTATAGGCATCCCAGTTGTCACGCCCAAGATAGGGGCGCAGCTTCCAGCCCTTGACGCCGTCAAAAACCTGCACCGCAGTCTTGCCGTTGAAGTCTAGCTCCAGTCGCGATTTCAGCGGCCGCTTGAACTCGAGCCGGAATGGGAGCTGCATTTCCTCCCGTTCTTTCTGCTGCAACCGACCCTTGGCGGTGACCGTCATATAAGTGGTACCGCCGGCACCCATCATGCCCTTCCAGGACATGGTCTGCACCGCCTGCCAGGCACCCAGGCTGCCGCGCGCCGCAACGTTCCTGTCGACAATCTGGGAGACGCTGAGCAACGGCAACGCCGCCGGCGCTGCGTGCTTGGCGACCGGCGCGGACCTGGCCGCCGGCGCAGCTGCGGGCTTGGCCGTGGGCTTGGCGGCCGGTTTGGCGGCGGGCTCTGTGGTCTGCTGTTGCGCCAGCGCGGCGGAGCCGGCGGCGAGAAACAGCAGTGCGCAAAAGAGGGTTCTTTGCAGTGCCATGGTCGACATTATTCCTTCACTCCTGAGCGGTCTTGGGTGCGTGATTGTAGATCCTGCGTTGCTGATCCGTCAGCAAGGCCCTGATCTGCAAGCCTGCATTCTTATCGGTTGAGCGTTGCAGCGCTGTGTTCAGTTGCGCTTTTTGGGCAACTGACAAGGCCAATAATTTATCGAGCTGCCTGACTCTGGCCTCGGTCTTCAGCTGCCTGAGGTGCTGCGGGTTCTGGTAGCCTCCCCCTCGGCCCGAGAGCGCAAATGCGTTGCCCTCCAAGCCGATGCAACAGAATATCACGAGCGCCAGCAGTGCACCTGACCGCCCGACAGCTGCGGGCACGCTCAAAGATCCATCCATAGACCCCCACGCCGAGCCAGGTCAATACCGGGCAGCACAATGCTTCAGGCACCGTGCTCCGGTCAATACAATCCGCCGGATTCAGCCTACCGTGCTATTCGAAGCGGAATCTCTAGGGGGCCGGCTGATCCGTCATGATCTTCACGCAGGCCTGGATTGCCCAGGCCGGCGTCGCAGCGCTGAGCGCACTGCCAATCTCGGCATACTTTTGCTTGTAGGCCGCACTCTTCACGGCGAGCGCAATGGAATCGGCCGACTGCTGGCTGATGAGTGATGCGCGGTACGTCTGGTAAGCGTGCACACCGGTCGGATTGATCTGGCCGCAATAGTTCAATACGGCATCTGCGGCGCCGAGTCTCGCCGGATTGATCGGCCCGACGGCCCAAGCCTGCCATGTGGCCGCGAGGCCGAGTCCAAGGACGAGAATCTTACGGGTTTTCATTGCAATCGCTCGCTGTTGCTTCATGGTAGGTACGGCAAGATTACCTGCGATGGGGCCGCGACGAAAATGACCTGGCGCAACTCCACGAGGCCTGTCCTGTGACGCAGTTCGCATATTCACGCGAATGTTTTGCGCCCCGTGCGACGCATGCTGACGACATAATCGCGCTCGAGCGGCGAGCCCATCAGCAGTTCTTTTGATACTGCCGCGGCCGCGGCAATCCGGCGCTTCAGCGGCGGTTATTGACCGGTGCTGCTCTTGGCGCTGCCAGAGCTCTTGGCGCTCTTGGCGGGCTTTGTGGTCTTGGTGGTCTTGGTAATCTTGGTGGTCTTGCCACTCGTGGCGGTGGCGTGCCTGGCCGCCTGGTGCACACGAGGACCGAGCGATCCCGCGAGCTGGGTGCAGCCTTTGAGTGCCGAATCACGCGGCTCCGCTTCCGCTTTTTCACGCGCCGAATCGTAAGCCTGCTTGTATTCCGGAGTCTGCGTCAGGGCCGCCAGCGTGCCTTCCGGTTGCTCGCCGAGCATCCCTTCACGCAGCGTGTCGTACGCCGCCTTGCCACCTGGATTGACCTCGCGGCAGGTGGCCAGCATGGCATCGATGTTGCCCAGCGCTGCCGGATCAATCGGGTCCCCTGCCCACGCCGAGCAGGACACTGCGATGCCACAGAGGACGGCGGGAAATGCGCGGGTCTTCATTGCGATCACCTGCTTGGTGCACATGCCTGGTCCATAGATTAACGCCATGGGCCGCAGCGATACGAGGCAACCGATCACGATTACTGTGAGTTCGTCGCCTTCATCCACGCTTCGACGCTGGGCGCGTCGGAATGTTCCGTGGCCGCGCGTGGCTTCCGGGGCTGATTGTATTTCGCCTTCTGCTCTTCGGTCAGCACGGCCCTGATCCGATCGCCCGTCTGGTCGGAGATGTTCCGGGTCGCATTCACCCGATAGGCCGCCGGCATGGCAGTGTCGTTCCAGACCTTCGCGACCTGCTGGCGCTGGTCTTCGAGGATCCCGCGCACCTCGGCCTGCTGCTGCGCAGTGAGGCCCAGTTCCGCCGCCAGCAGCGTGACGCGCTGCTCCAGGGCGGTCGCGTGGCGCTGCGGCACCGGCGCCGCACGAACTGCGCTGATCCCCGAAGCAGGCTCGTCCGCAGCCCTGATGGGCAGCGCCGCGAGGCAAGCGGCGCAGGCCAGTGCCACCCGCCAGGAGCTTGAGCGCGGAACGATGCGCCCGCCGCCTTGAATCATCGCCGTATTAGAGGCTCTCACTTCCGGCCACCTGCTTGCAGAACCGCTCGCGGGACATCCCGCGAGCGGTTCTCAAGCAGTATCAAGCTTCGGTCACGGGGTTGCAAACCCGCGCAGAGCTTCAGTCGCCGTGGCTGATGCCGCTCCATTGAGGTTGAAGGTGATGGTGCCGGCACGGTTTGCACCGCGCGGCGACAACACATTCGTGAAGCTGACCTGGACCGAACAGGTGGCCTGCGGCGCCAGCGTGTTCCCGGTGCAGTTGTCGCCACCTGAGATCGGAGCAAAGAAGAACGTCAGAGCCGTTCCACCTGCCACGGTCACGCTGTTCACGCCGATCTGGGCACCGCCCGCCGGCGCGGTGTTCGTCAGCGTGACGACCCCGCTACCCGTAGAGCTACCCGTGGGCAGCGTGATGGTCAGCCGAGTCGTCGGCGCGACCGCCACCGTCGCAGCGGATGCCACGCCCGCGCCCGTCAGCTGTACCACCGATGAGGGCGACAGGCTGACCGCCGCTACGGTGAGTGTCCCCGTGTAGGCCACGGCCGCCGTGGGTGAGAACACCACATTGATCGTGCACGAATCGCCGGCCGCCAGGGAATTCGCCGCCGCCGTCGGGCAACTGCCGCCCGCGCCCGGGTTCAGCAAGGTCGCCACCGGCCGCGTGAACTGTGCGCCCGCGAACGTGAAGGTCAGGTTCGACAGCGGCACGTTGCCGGTATTGACCGCCGTCAGCACCAGCGGTGTGCTGGTCTTGCCGGACGCCCAGTTCCCGAAGGCCAGCGGGGTCGGACCCACGCTCAAGGTGCGCACCAGCGCCACGGAAGTGCCGCTCACCGCGACCGGCGAGCCGGACACCGCAGTGCTGCCCGTTACGGTCACGGTTGCCGTCGAGGTCGTCCCTACTGTCGCAGGTGCGGTGTATTGCACCCGGATCTTGCAGACGGCGCCTGCAGCCAGTGTAGCGCCGCAATCGCCCGGAGCTGCGACTCGGGCGAAGTCACCCGAAGGCAGGCCAGCCACGGTCAGGCCGGTAAAGCCCGCGGTGCCGTTGTTGGCCACGGTCAGATCGCGCGTCACGACGGTCCCGGCGGCCACCTGGCCGAATGCCAGGGGCGACGGACTCACTGATACCAGGGCGCCCGATACGTTACCCGACTTGAACTCCACGGCCCCGATGTCGGCCGCGTCGCCGCTCGTCAGGGCGCGGGTCTGGCCGAAGTAGTCCAGCGTCGGCGCACCGG
Organism: Steroidobacteraceae bacterium; assembly: GCA_035300345.1. GTDB lineage: Bacteria > Pseudomonadota > Gammaproteobacteria > Steroidobacterales > Steroidobacteraceae > FEN-1191. Next base: position 116,525 of record DATGVM010000006.1, on the reverse strand, counting down.
CATTGGCGCCGTGGTCTCTTGCGTCGGCAGAAGCCGAGCCGATCGAATAGGCGCCGGAGGTCACCGCCGAGGCGCCACTGGCCACCATGGACTGCGCTGCAGTGTTGAACAAGGACAGCGGCCCGTAGGTCAGGTTGATCCAGTTGTTGCCTTCATCCACCGTCGCGGCGGGTGTGATGTTGTTGAATACGAACAGAGTGCTCAGGCCCGTGGTCTCGGAGCGGCCCGGAGGCGCCAGATATCCGTGACCGCCGTTCTCGGGCGGCACACGCGAGCCATTGCAGTACTGCGCGTTGACCGGCGAGGAACTCGGGGTGCGGTTGTTGCTGCCGTTCACCGATCCCGCCTGGTTGGTCAGGATGGAGTTGTTCAGCGTCAGCGTTCCGCCGCCATTGTGGTTGGTCGGGCCCGTATCGTCACGGACGCCAACGTCCCAGTAACTCGCCCCGGCTGCGCACTCACCCGTGACGGTCTGGTTCAGTTGCGGCAGCAGGGTCACAAGGTTCTGCTGCGACTGCAGGCCAGTGCCTGAGCCCGTGATCTCCACGTGGAAAGCGCGGTTCTGCCAGAACAGGTCATTGGTCAGCTGCGGCAGGGACAAGCTGGTGCAGTTGCCGTTGATGCCCGCCAGGCCGCTGTAGCCAAAGCCGCTGGGGCAAACCACCCGGGCGCCAAGGAGCGTGGGCAGGCCATTGAAGGCGTCCACCAGGTTCGGAGTGTTCTTCTCCGTCACAAACCCAGCGGGCTGCGGAATATGCGGAGCCGTCGTGGACAGGCAACCCGGATCCTGCGGATTCGTGGACAAGTCGGTGGTCGGATTACAGCCCGGGGGCGGCGAGGCCGCGTTGGGGGCGTTGAGCGCCTTGAAGAGCACGCCAGCCGAAGCGGTCGTGTCATTCGAGACGATCGTGTTGTTGACGACCGATACTTTCAGGGCGTCTTCCAGCGACACGCCCGCGCCGTCCCATCCCGCGACGTTGTTCGCGATGATGTTGTTCTTGAGCGTGACGCCGTACCACTGGCCCGGTGTGAGGTTATACGGGAACGTGGTCGCCTCCGTGCCGTTCACCTGCTGCAGGCGCAGACCGCCGCCGCTCCCGCTCTCGGCACTGTTGCCGACGATCAGGTTCGAATCGAGCAGCACGTTGCCGGTGCCGTCGCCGATAGCCGGCGGACAATCCGAGTCGGTCACCGTGCCGCACTCGTTGCCATTGGGCAGCAAACGCGTGCCATTGGCGCCGATGATGCCGATGCCACCGCCGTTGGTCGGAATGGTTGGGTTCGTGCTCTGGTTGTAGAGCACGAAGTTGTGGTCCATCGTGCCGTTGACGTTCAGGCCCAGCTGCTCGACACCACCGCCATCGCCCGTGCTCAGGTTACCGGCGATCCAGTTGTGGTCGAGCCGGTAGAAGTCGGCACCACCGCTGATCGTGACACCGCCGGCGCCCGAGGGCGTGGAGGAGAACAAGGCGTCGCCGAGCCCAGCATTGTTATACACGTCGTTGTGGTGGACGCGGATATTCTTGTTGAACTGGTAGGGAATGGCCTGGTTCGGCAGGACGCCCAGGCCGGCCGTCGGCGGGCACAGAACCACCACACCGGCGCCGCAAATCGTGCCGTCATTCACGAAGACGGGCGGAACTTCTCCGTTGCCCACGTTGATGCCACCGGTGAGTGTCCCGTGGTTGGCATAGACGCGGTTGTTGGAGACTTCAAGGAAATGGTTCCAGCCGTGGATGAATATGCCACCGCCGCCCTGTGAGCTGTTGGTGATCGAGAAGCCGTCGATGCGCGACGGGTTGCACTGGAAGTTGCTGGTGCCGTAGTCGCGGCCCGTCGTATCCGACGTGCTGCGCGCGCAGCTATTGCTGCCCAGCTGCGAACCGGTCTGCAGGTAGACGCTGCCGTCCGGGAAGGCACCGGCGGTCCCAACCTGCTGCATTCCCCAGAAATCGGTGCTGGCGGTCGGGATCTTGATGCCGCGGCCGAGCACGGTGACGCCCGCGCCCTCATAGGCACCCATCAGTGTCGGCTCCTGGAGGAGCTGTGCCAGGTTGCCGTTGCCGGTCGCGTCCCAGCCCACGATGGCTTCGAAGGGGATGCGGTCGGCACGCAGGTACTGCGAGGCCGGGCAGGTGTAGGTACCGGACGGATCGAAGTCCGGGTTGCTCGGGCCGCGCGGCACACCGTTGATGGCGAGACCGAACAGACACACGACCTGCCGGCGCCACGGGTCCATCTTGCCCGACGGATGCGCATCGGCATTGATCGTGACGGAACCGGCGCCCGCGCCCTGCAGGCGCACTGGCTTCCACATGATCACGTTCTCGTGATAGGTGCCGGCCGCAACGAGGATCAGGTCGCCAGGGATGGCGGCATCGATCGCCAGCTGGATGGCGTTCTCGGTGGCGTTCTCGCCATTGACGAACTTCGGATTCGGGCCGGCCACGGTGACCGTGATCGCATCGATCGATCGCTTGCCGGTCGAGCTCGTGATGACCAGCTCGCCGCAGCGCATATTGGCGACAGCGGTACTGGTCTGGAGAGCGCCGCCCGCCGCGCGCAGCGGAGGCACCTGTCCGGCCGTGCCGGTGGTATTGGTGCTGGTGCAGGTGGATCCGATACCCGTGGTCTGATCGAGATTCGCGGGAATGCTCGGCACCGGGCAGGTGATCACGGTGTTGCTCCAGGAGCAACCCGTAGCCGTGACACCGGCGATGGCGACCGTTCCGGCCGTGCCGCCAAATCCATAGTGACGAACGATCGTCTTCTGGTTAAAGGGCGCGGTCGTCGCGGCAGGCCCTGAGAAGGCCGGGTTCACTACGACTCTGCTGCAAGGATCAGTGGTGTTCTCGATCCCGAGGCAGCGGATCGTGATGGACTGGCCGCTGGCGCTGACCCACGGTCCACGCAAGGCAGCCAATGGGCCCTGGGCAGTCGTGTTCACGACGGAACTGACTGCGGGCGTCCCATCCGGGTACTCGCTGTCCGGCAGGTTATAGCTGTCGGCGAAGGCCTGCGTCGGGATGACCGGCGTATCCATGTACGCGGTGAAGCCCGGCATGAACGGTGTTTCGTAGCAGAAGTTGCTGTAGGCCGCGTTGTAGGACGGATCGGTGATCTGCGCGGCCAGGTCGGCCGTCGGCACCGGCGTGCCGGCCGCATTGACGTACAGTCCAGCCGCATTGGTCTTCGCGATTGGGCCCGGATCGTTCATGCAGGCGATCATCATCTGCGGCACGTAACCGGTCGGGTTCGGCGGGTTGACGCCGTAGGTCGAGAAGTTCATGCCGTTGTAGACGCCCCACTGGTCGGACCAGACGCGTCCCATCTCCTTGCCCGTGAAGTCGCGGAAGGCGACCGGCAGGTTCGGAGGACCAAACTTCTCGCCGAATTGCGGCGAGAACGGGTCGAATTCCGAGGCGAAGTCGTTGGTGATCGTGCCGCTGAAGTGGCCCGCGATGTGCGCCGAGGTGAAGACGTAGAACTTCGCCAGGGCCGCATGCTGGTCTTCCAGGGTCACTTCCTTGCGATCGCACAGCGGCCGAACGGCGCCCGCGAACGGTGAGTTCTGGCCCGCAGTCGGGTACAGGCTGTTGTAGTCCGGCACCTGGCGCTTGGCGCCGACGCAGGGCCAGAACACCTCGATGCTGCCCGTGTCACCCTCGTGGTGCGGCAGACCAAAATTGGTGGTCATGTTCAGACCGCCGGGGCTGTTCTTGTTGTAGTAGGTACTCACGGCCGCCTGGTCGGGCATGATGAAGATATTGCCGAAGCCGGCAAATTGCGTCGCGACCGGCGCGACGTAGATATCGCCGAGCAGGATGTTCTTGTCTTCTTCCTTCACCAGCTCCAGGCCGGTCGGAACGATGACTTCAACCACGTACTTGCCCGCTGGCAGCATCGGCGTGCCAGCGCGGAACGGATCGGTCGTGTCCGGGTTCGCTATGCAACCCCAGGGCTCCGCCACCGTCTTCATGTGGCAATTGGACAGCGTCGCAATGCCCGTCGTCGGATCCGTTGCGGTGACGCTGGGGAATTTGTACATGCCGTCGTACGGCGCAGGCTGCGCCTGGTTCAGCATGGCCCAGCCGTCAAAGCACTTGAACTGGGCGTTGTTGCTGATCGGATGCGTGGTATCGAGCCACATCGTGCTGCGCTGGAGCGTAGCAAAGAACGGGCTGGTCGGATCCTGTCCCGGGCAGTTCATGTTGGGGACATAGGAGGTCACCGGAAGCCCGTTGGCATCCGTGGAGCCGGCGCCGGCCACCAGGGTGACGCCGTCAGCACCCTTGCGGAAGCCCTGCGCCCAGTCATCCCAGCTGCTGCTCGCGGTCGTATCGACGAGCTGCAGGCTCGTCGTGCCGTCCGGAGCGGTGCCTTCCTGGTACAGGTTCAGCTTGACGTTCGGCACGCCCGGTTCCCAGCTCAGCTGCAGGAGCAGCGTCGGGTCATCAAACGGACGGGTCGAGGCGTAAATGACATGGCCCTTGATGCCACCGGTCTCGCCGGGAGCGAAGGGCTTCATGCCGAATTCGATGAAGGTGTTCTGCCCGAGCAGTCCCTGCCAGCCTTCCGTTGTGGTCGGCGCATCGATACGGCCTGAGGACAAGCCTGAAGCTGGCCCGCTGGATCCGCCGATGACCGGACCGGTCGATACGGAAGCGCCGGCGCAATCCGCCGTCGCGCAGTAGACCGCGCCCGGCACCCGGAGGACGGCCGGGAGTGAATTCGTCTCGGTCGTGTTCGCCAGACCGCCGCCGCCAAACGCGTCGGTGGCACCGCCCGTGTCGACGACCACATGCGTGCCCGTGGATTTGAAGCGCGAAGTGTCAGTCTCAACGACCAGCCAGTCCATGAACGGGAAGACTTCGTTGAAGCCTGCGTAGCCGTCCAGGTCGGTGTTGTTGAAGAACCCGAAGCTGCCGTCGCGGTAACGGATGTTGGTCGAGACCAGCGGCAGGCCCGGCTCATCGGCCTGCGACACGCCGTCACCGGCGCTGCCCGCGGTGCCATCACCCGTATCCAGGAACGTGCGGGTGCTGAGGTTCGTCCGCCACTGCGTGACCGGGAAGACGATCGGGTTGCCCGCGCTCGAGCCGGCACCAGACGTCCCCGCAACGTGTATGGGGTTGACCAGGCCGTCGAGCATGATGTCGTTCCACTGGTCGAACACGCTGAGCTTGTAATCGCCGACCGGGACGTCATCGAATTCAAAGCTGCCGTCTGCGGCGCACTTGGTAAAGGCGAAATCGGCGCCGTCCGGCGGGCCCATGGCCACGTAGCACTGCGTGAAGCCGTAGTTATTGTAGTCGCCGCTGCTTACGGTGCGCTGGTCAGGCGTGCGGCTCATGTGCGCATTCGTGACCTGGCCGAAGACCTTCTGTGTGCAGCTCAGTCCGCCACCACCCACGTTAGAACCGAGGTCCGCCCCGGTACCCGCAACAGGCGCGTCGCAGATACCGACATGATTGCCCGTGGTCGGATCGACCGCGTGCCTGCGGGCATTGATGGTTTCGGGATTCGCAAACCCGATGACCACGTGGAAGTTGCCCGGCCCGAACTCCTGGAAGTAGGACGGCTCATCGGCCTTGAGGAAGGCTTCGTGAGGCGGGCCACCGTCAAGAGTGTTGGTCTGGAGCCATTCCTCGCCCCGGGAAATGCGGTCCGCGCCCGGGTGCGCCACGATTTCGTAGAGGCCCGGATACAGATTGGCGACGATCGCCTGGCCGACGAGGGGCGACTCGTGTACGCCGTCCGACTCGAATTCCGGGCAGGTGGGGATCATGCCCACGAAGTTGTACTGCATGTTCGTCGAGGTCAGATCGTCTCGCCCGGTGATCGGGCAGGCGTCCAGACCCGTGATGGGATCCTTGGTGCCGGCCAGGGCATTGGAGACGGGCTGGTTGAACATGTCATAGGTGATCTGTCCGGTGGCATCGCCGAGGCCGCCTGCCTGGTCGAACAGTTCAAGATTGAAGCCGCCGAGTCCCGGCTCGTTGGCCGCGAGGCCCGTGGTACCCACAGAGGCGCCGCCGGCATCGGCTTCACCGTTCAGCGGGTTGTCATCGGCGAAGACGAACGCCGTGATCTTCGCGGTCGGGAGCGGAGTTTCTTCCAGATTGATGCGGATGAGGTTCTGGCCCGCTGCAATCAGCGCGCCCGAGACCTGCTGGCCGCCCATGGCGTGGCCGCAGGCGACATCGCCGTCACCATAGCCGGCGGCCGGGCCACCGGGTATCCAATGGACGCTGGTCGGATTGTAGGTGCCGCAATCGAGCGCAATACTGAACGGGCGGGACCCGCTCGGCTTGCTCGCATCCGGCATCGGGCCACCGCCGCCCGCCAGCGTCGGATTGACGCCATCGCCCGGCAGGACGGAGATGTAGTAGCGCTTGGCAGGGTCGAGATAGACCTGGTCCGGAGTGACCGAGGTCTTCTGCGAGGCCGTGTCACGGCATACGCCATTGCCCACATCGCAGGCCACCGCAGTCGTGCCGCCACCGAAGGACTGGCCGTTCTCGCACGAGACCGCGCCGACGCAGCCGGTCGCCACGATCGGCATGCCGGCACTGTGCATGTTATAGGCCAGGCTCTGCACGGGCAGCGCCGGGCAACCGGCCGGACGCACCAGGGGATCGGTCGAGTTGACCTGGCACTTCGGGTCCACGTAGAAAGTGCGGTCTTCTTCAATGATCCAGCGATAATCGTTGATCTTGCCGGTATCCGTGCCGCCCGCCACCGCAGGCAGCGGCATCTTGGCATCGCGAACCACCAGATTGAGGCCTGAGCCCGGCAGGAAATAGACGCTGGCGTCCGCCGTGTTGCTCAGCGTGCCCTGTGAATTCTTCGCCTGGTATTGAAGGTCCAGGCAGGTCGTCCCGGCAGGAAGCGCTGGAGTCAGTTGTGGGCACACGGCAGCAGTCGTCGCCCCAAGGGGACCGCCCGGGCCGGCCGCGATGAAGGATCCGTCCGCGTTGATGGCGGCGGTCGCAACGGCGCTCAGGGCCAGCCCCTTCGGATCCGTGACGCCGGCCAGTACGCCGGGCGGAGACGAGGTGAAGCGCGAGTTCAGGTGGCTCATGAACGAGATATTCGTGGCGACCGGCGGGCCGCCCAGAGCGGTGCACGAGGGAGTCGAGCTGTCGCACTCCGTGATCGTGGCCGTGGCACCGGGAAGCAGGCCGTTCACGAGGTAGGTGAACGTGCCACCGCAGGACGTCGCCGAGGCCGGCGTGTAGGAGAAAGTACCGTTGGAATTGAAGCTCAGTTCCGTACTCGCAATATTAGTGAGCACGCCGATCGCAGCGCCGTTGGCGCCCGGATCATTGGCCAGCACGCCCTTGGCAGGGTCGCTCACGGTCAGAGTCGCGCCCGCGGCGCAATAGTAGGTTTCGCCGGTGGCCGCAAAGATGGGCGTACCGGACGGCACCGTGCCAGACGCACGGTTGATATTGGCCATCATGCCACCGCCGCGACGATTGTTCGTCGACAGACTCAACTGGCGGTCATACACATTCAGGCCTGTGCCGATGTCATCGATCAGCACGTCATAGGTCTTGCCCGCGGCCAGGAATACTTCGTTCTGGACCTTGGGGACGCCCGGCAGGACGTTGCCGTCTTCCGCAATCAGCGAGACGCCAGGAGCGGTCCCGGTCACCGCGTTGACGATCGAGGGCACGTGCATCCGCAGGCCCGCGTTCACATAGCGCACCAGCACCGTGCCGGTGGCCGCGCCCGTGGTTCCAAACTGCGAGCGCCAGGTCGCGCTTGCATCGAATGACACGCCGTTGATGAGGTAATACAGCGGGGTGTAATTGACCGCAGGCGGATAGCAGGTGTTCGCCACGCCGGGCACCGCGGTCGGAGACGGCGGCACATCGCCGCACATGCCGGCTTGCCCATTCCACACGTTGGTTTCAAGGAAACCGGCCGTCGCCACGGCCGCCGCGACGGCCGCGTTCTGCACCGGGTCAATTTCGCTCAGTACCAGAGACAATTCGGAGGCGTAGTTAACCGGCAGAGCCGTTCCCACGGCCGGGTAGGCAACGCCCGCGCCGGCCCCAGGGGCCTGCGTAACGACCAGCACGCCGTACAGGCCCATGGGGCCCTGAATCGAAGGGTGCGTACCGGATTCAATCAGGTATGTGCCTGGGCGCAGAGCGGTCCAGGTCAGGGCCGCCGTGTTGCCGGCAGCGACTTCCGTCCCGAAGGACTGGACACGGTCAGGCTGGGCCGGCGGGCAATTCGTGCCAACGGCGCCTGCAGTAGCGTGGTTGTCGGTGCAACTCGCAATGCTGGTATCCGGGCCGCCCGAGGCGGGCCAGGTCGGGCCTTGAGGGCCATGCACCGGGCTCGTAGTTCTTGTCGGTGCGCCACCCAGGCCGCCGCCGATCTGGCCGACGATCACGAGCGAAGTCGGGACCGCGTTGGCACCTGACAGGAAGGAAAGATTGTTGGTGAGATTGATCGTCAGGCCCGTCGTGCTGACGCCCAGCGCCTCCGTGTACGGAACCGTGATCACCACCGGCGACCAGTTCGGTACCAACGTCGTGGCATTCACACCCGCATTCGGGTTTGCCGGCCGGCAGTTGCCTGCCAGGACACTCGCGCCATCGCAGGAGTATCCCCACATCGGCACGGCTTGCCCATCGGGCAATGCCGCCGTGGTGGGTGCCGCCGTCAGACCGACGACGGTCTGCGCGTACGACGCCGTGGCCGCTACCAGGAGAACGGCAGCCGCAAGTGCTGATTTCATCAGACTCGCCTTGGAATTAATGGCTCTCATCGCAGTTCTCCCAATTACTTCGATTCGTCAATTTGATAGGCACGCGGGTCGACGAGCATCATCATCAACATGCCGCCGGGGAAGATGTTGTTCGTGGTGATCTCGCGCTCGTTGTGCGAGTGCCACATATAAGCGAAACCGGCTTCGCCAACCGGATCGTTGGCCACAGTGCCGGAAGGCGGAATCGGCGTGGCGCCCACGGCGCGCCCCGTGGCCTCGCCGCCCAGATACGGGCTACCGCTATACCAGGGCCCGTTGGCCACGATGTTCGGATCGGGCAGGGTTGCCGGACCACCACCGCCAACCGCGCCGAAAGGCTTGTTTTCGAGGGCCTTGCCGTGATCGCCGCACCACTCGTAGTAGTTCGGGGCGGCCACGACACTGTTATATCCATTGACATCCGGCGAGCAGACGGCATCGACATCGGTAGCGCCGTTCCGGCGGTGGCCGAACACATCCCAGTTCAGGCCCTTGCCGGTCCACTGGAAGATGCCGTCGAGCGTCTGGCCCGGGGTGGTGGTGGTCGTAAACAGCAACGGGCCCGCCAATGGCGTGGTCGGACCAGGCGCAAGATCGGGGGCCAGCAGCAGGTTCCCGTCGCGAGCCAGCAGGCGTACGTGGTTGCCGTGCTCGTGGAACGGGTGCTGCCAGCGTCCCTGGCCGACGATCCGCAGGAGCGTCAGTTCACCGGGATGCATGTGCGGGTTGCCGTTGTAGGGCTGGTGGGGATACTGAACCGAGTAATTCGGGTCCATGTCATCGGGCATCGAACGCCCGTTGATCATGTAGTAACCGGGGTGGTAAGGCTCCGTGGCGACCGTATCCATGTTCGTCGGACAGGTCACGCCAGCGGCCACGACGCAGGTTGCAATCTCCTCGGCGGCGCGGTGGATTAGCGGGTCCATTTCAGAGAACTGGAACAGGTATTCGCGATCGTAACAGGACGCGCCGTGATCGTAGGCTGACGCGGCCAGGCGGAAATCCACTTCCTGGGTGTTGCCTGCGGCGGTGTCAATGTAATGTGCCGGAATGGCGCCCAGCGCCGTGCAACCGGTGGGAACGCTCGTCGGCAGAACGATGATGGCGCCGTAGAGGCCCATCTCGACCTGCAGATCGGCCTGCGAGCCGCTGTAGTAGGAATGCGTACCGGGCTTGGTGGCAGTGAACTGGTAGCTGACGGTACCGCCGCTCGCGGCGGCTTCATTCGTCAGCTGGCCCGGGAGACCCGTGACGCCACCCGTGGCGGTGACGGCGAAGCCCGGGAACAGGATTGAAGTGCGGCCGGCCTGCGCCGGCAGGTTGTTGGTCAGATTCACGGTGACGACATCGCCCTCGTGGACAATGAGTGTCGGGCCGGGAAGCTGCATCGTGGGGCAATTGGCCCCGGCGATACCCGCCGGGAGCAGCCCGCTCGTCGTTGCAACCGTGCAACCATAACCCCAAGAATAAAGGGTCGCCCCGTCCGGCTGCGTGATGTAGGCCGCAGAAGCGTCGAGGTTGAAGGTCGTTCCGGTGATACCGGGGGCGGCCGCCTGTGCGGCGTTACCCAGCAGCGCAACGGCGGCCACCGCAGTGACCCGCACGAGCTGCCGAACCAAGGTAATTGTCTTCATGGCGCGCATCGCTGCTCTCCTAGATCCCGCAAGCTTTGGTCGTCGGGTCGACCGTGGAACAGATATTGACCTCGGTCATCAGGCCGCCGAAGTTCTCGGCGTCGTTCGACAGATGGTCCAGATTGGGCGTGTAGAGATAGAACTTCTGGCCCGCTGCCAGCCCGGTCGCGTCGAGAAGAACGTCGAGCGACTCGCCGCCCGCGAGTGTGATCGAGTTCGTGAAGTAGGTCATGTCGTTGCCGGCCAGGTCGCGCAGTAATCGGGCGTTATACCCGATGACGTGCATGCGGACACCGAGCGATGCCAAAGTCTGGTACTCGGTCACATCCAGGTCCGAGATGCGCAGCAGCGCTCGCCCATTGGCCGGAATGTTGATGATCGTCGGCAGCGGCTGCGAGGCGTGCAGTGTGCCGTCGGACGACTGGGTGGTCATCGCTCCCGGACTCACCGTATCGGGGTAGCTGCGACCGTTCAGCAGGAAGTACTTGTCCTTCATGTCGGTGAAGGACTCCGGATTGAAGGTCATGCCGACGAAGTGGAAGCTGGGATCGAAGCCGTGAATCTGGATCGGGTACTCGACGTCGTACCGGGTCGAGCCATCGCCATCGTTGTAGGCATACATGCCGCCGCCGGCGACGCCCGAGCTGCCGGTCCCCTGGGCGCTAACCGGTGCCGGGGTCTGGCCCGTGCAGAGGATGTCCGAGCAGGACAGGCCGGTGGCGGCGGGGTTGACCGCGGCATGCTTGTTGGCGGCGATCAAAGCGGCGCCCAAGTCGCCCGCGACGCGGTTCTGACGAGGACGTACGTAGATCTGGCCGACCATGCCCATCTGCAGGTGCTCGGGCGGTGAAATATGGCAGTGCCAGAAGTAGGTGCCGGCGTCTGGAGCCAGGTAGTAGTAGGTGAAGCTGCCGCCGATGTTGATGGCGATCGAGGCATCCGGCACGCCGTCGTAGAAGGCCGAAGCGTTCGGATAGCCGTGGAAGTGCACCGTGTGCTGCTCGAACAGGTCGGGTCGCATGACCTGACCGACGTTCGTGAGCGTGAGGAAGAACTCGTCGTCCTCATCGATGGCCATCAGCGGCGCAGGCTCGTTGGCGTTCATGACGCCGACGTCCATGATCAGGCGCGGGTCGACGTGGCCGTCAATCTTATCGGCGACGGTCGCGGGCAGTGTCGGGTCGGGAGCCAGGCCAATGGCGCCGTTGAATACATCAGACACGATGGTGCCGTCTAATTGGTTGACCGGCGCGCCGATGAAAATCGGATCGAAGCCCAGCGAGGTGTTGTCCTGGTTGAACACGCTCGGCACCTGGGTGCCCGGCAGTCCACTCGCCATGTCGCTCAGGCCCGAGAGCGGACCGAAGCCGAACAGGTACGTCTGCGTACCGTCGCCCATGGTCGCGAAGCCGTCGCCGCCCGAGATCTGCTGGCACTTGATGCCACTGCCGTCGGCATTGACCGTAGTCGGATGTGTTGGCGTCGACGTCGGGCACTGCACTCGGAAACTCTGCGCCGCTGCGGGCAGCGCGAACAGAGTCAGTATTGCCGCGGCGATTCCGCCCCCGAAAAATCGTGTACTAAGCATAAAGCCTCCGTCCGGAACTTTCGGCGCGCGCGCCGCTCCAAAACCTAGCGTAAGGAAAATCATGCACGGATTGCGGGACGCGTTTATCACTTGGCGTTCTTCTGTAAAGCACCCTGCTATTCAATGCCGGCCTTGTCGAAGCGCCCGGCAGTTCTCCCCGGCAAACTCGCAAACTCGTGTGGGACTATCCCGTGGCGTGGACTTTGCCGTTTATACCGGGCGGCACATAGTCGGGAGACACTTGCTGCGTGCATGGGGACAATACGGTAGATTTGCGTTAAGTAAATCAGGGCAGACCCAGTTCCTTGACCGGGCCAACCGGTTACAGCAATGTACGGGCCGATCGCCAATTTCAGAGGTCTTCTATATGCGCACGACCCGCTTTCTCGGTACCTTCTTGTCTGGGCTGCTGGCTGTCGCGGGTCTGGCGTGGGCCGAAGGGCGCGACCAGGCGGGCGCTCACCCGCAAGCGGCCAAGACCTCCCCCTATCTCAGCCGCAGACACAGTGACCAGGCGGGGCTGTATATCGCCGCCACCTGGGGCGTCGACCACCTGCGGGTGCAGAAGACCTCCTCGGGCCAGCTGATTCGCTTCACCTACCACGTCGTGGACGTCAACAAGGCCCAGGTGCTGCACCTGAAGAAGGCCGAACCGCATCTGGTCGGGCTGCGCACCCACGCCATGCTGTCCGTGCCAACGCTCGAGAACGTCGGCCAGTTGCGGCAGACCGAGGCGCTCCAGGCCGACAAGGATTATTGGGTACTGTTTTCAAACAAGGGCGACCTGGTGAAGGTTGGCGATCGCGTGGATGTCGTGATCGGCGATTTTTACGCCAGCGCCCTGACGGTCGAGTAAGTAGCGAGGAGCATGGAGATGTTGCGACGGGTATTGTCGACGGTTGGGCTGCTGGTCCTCTTGGCGCCGGGAATGGGCGCTGCGAGCAGCGCCGAAAGCGCTACCGATCACGCCGCTGACGGCATGGGGGCGATGAATGGTGTCACCGTCTCCACTTTCAACTACACGATTCCGCCGGTGCAACTCGTGCGTGAAAATGGCCAGCGCGTCTCACTGCCGCAGGAATTGGACGACGGGCGGGCCGTGGTCATGAATTTCATCTTCACCACCTGCGAGACCACCTGTCCGCTGTCCAGCCAGACTTTCTCGGCATTCCAGAGCAAGCTAGGGGCGGAGCGCAGCCACGTGCACATGGTTTCGATCTCAATCGATCCGGAGCAGGACACGCCGGCGCGCCTGCGCGCCTACGCGAAGAAATTTCACGCCGGCCCCCAGTGGCAGCACTACACCGGCACACTGCAGGCCAGTCTCGCCGCACAGCAAGCGTTCGGTGCCTACCGCGGCGACAAGATGAGCCACACGCCATTGACGCTGCTGCGCGCGGCCCCGGGCAGGCCCTGGACGCGCATCGAAGGATTCGTGACACCGGACCTGCTGCTGCAGCACTACCGCGAAATGCTTGCCTCGCGGTGAGCGGAAGACGGCGGTGAGCATTGCGACCGTCGCGTGCTCACTGCTGCTGTGCGCCCTGGCACCGGGCGCGGTGAGCCTGGCCAGCGAATCCAGCCGGCACGCGACCGTGCCCGCCGCGTCGGCCGGAGAGTCCATCTACCGCTTCGGCCTGTTGTCCGCGGGCAAGCCGGTGCGCGGCGAGCGTGATTCAGGCGTGGCGGTGGAAGGCGCCGCCGCCGCCTGCGTCAACTGTCATCGCCGCAGCGGCCTGGGCGCAGCCGAAGGGCGCGGCTATATTCCGCCCATCACCGGCCAGTTCCTGTTTCACGCCTACGGCAGCGGAGAGGGCGTCGACAACTCCGATCTGCCCTACGTGGAAGGTGCGCGCATCAACCGTGTCCCGTACACCGAGGAGAGCCTGGCCAAGGCCATCCGCACGGGAATCGCCGTGGATGGCCGGCAACTCAGCGTGCTGATGCCCCACTACGTGCTCGACGATGCCGCAATGGGCGCGCTCATCGGCTATCTCAAGCAGCTGACGCAGATTCAGGTGCCCGGCGTCAGCGATACCACGCTGCAGTTTGCGACGATCATCACGCCGGATGCCGATCCGGTCAAAGTGAAGGCCACGCTCAGCGTGCTCGACGATTATTTCGCCGAGAAGAACGCGGCGGCAAGGGCCGTGACCCCGCGCCAGCACAGCTATCACAAGATGATGTTCCGCGCGACGCGCAAGTGGCAACTGCACGTCTGGCAGCTCAGCGGCCCGGCCGATACCTGGGAGGCGCAGCTCAGGAAACACCTGGCCGCTGAACCGGTATTTGCCATGCTCTCCGGCGTCGGGGGCAAGAACTGGGCGCCGGTCCACCATTTCTGCGAGCGGGCCGCCCTGCCCTGCCTGTTCCCGAACGTCGAGCTGCCGGTGGTGGCCGAAGACGACTTCCACTCTCTTTACTTCAGCAAAGGCGTGCTGCTCGAAGCCGGCCTCATCGCCCACGAGCTGCAGCTGGGGGAGGCTCAGGGCGCTGGACACCGTCTGGTCCAGGTGTACCGGGCCGACGACATCGGCGCTGCGGCCGCCAGGGCGCTCGCGCAGGCCTCCCGCGGGCCGGGCCTGCCCGTCGTCGATCATGCGCTCAAGGCCAGTGCACCGCAGAGCGAACTGCGCTCGGCCCTGCGTGATATCCGCCCCGGCGATGAGCTGGTGCTGTGGCTCAGGCCGAAAGACCTCGCGGCGCTCGAGGGCCCGCCCCCAGGCGCCGCTGGCTTATGGATTTCAGGGCTGATGGGCGGGCTGGAGAATGCGCCCTTGCCTGAGAGCTGGAAGAGCGTCGCGCACCTGGCCTACCCGTTCGACCTGCCCGACAAGCGGCGCATCCGCGTCGACTACCCGCTGGGGTGGTTCCACGTGCGCAACGTGCCGCTGCTCGATGTACAGGTGCAGGCCGACACCTACCTGGCCTGCGGCCTGCTGTCGGAGACGCTCAATCACATCGTCGACACCTTCGTGCGCGATTACCTCATCGAGCGCATCGAGAACATGCTCGAGCATCGCATCATCACCGGCTATTACCCGAGGCTCACGCTCGCGCCTGGACAGCGCTTCGCCTCCAAGGGCGGGTACATGGTGCACTTCGCCGATCCGAAGGGCACGCGCATCGCCGCCGATGGCGAATGGATCGTGCCCTAATTCCCTGCAGCGGCCGGTTTTGCCGGCGACCTGGCCACCGGCGGCTTGGCGCCCTTCTGCACCTTCGGCAGCTTCGGCGATTGCGGGCTCATGACGGCCGCCGGCTCGACCTGGAGCAGTTCCACGTCGAAAATCAGCATGGATCCCGGCGGAATGGTCGGTGGCGAATTCAGGTCGTAGCCCAGCTCGGGCGGAATGAACAACCGCCACTTGGCGCCGGGCTTCATCATCAGCAGCGCCTCTCGCCAACCCTTGATGACCGAGTTCACGCTGAATGTGGCCGCCTGGGCATGAGCATCGGAGCTGTCGAATTCCGTACCGTCGAGCAGCCGGCCGCGGTAATGCACCGTGACCCGATCGGTCGGCGCCGGTGAGGCGGCCTTCACATCCCCCGCGTCGATCACCTGGTACTGCATGCCCGAGGCGGTCGTTATGACGCCCGAACTCGCGGAATTCTTCGCCAGGTAATCCTTCGCTGCGGCGTGGTTGCGTGCCACCAGGGCATCGCGTCCCGACCGCACCAGTTGCATCGCATGGTCCTTGTCCTCGGGGCTCAGAGCCTTGCCTGCAAGGCCTTCCTTTAGGCCGCGGATGACGTCCTCCAGGGTCAGGGACTGCTCCAGTCCCGCACCACGCAGCTGGTTGCCGAAGACGAGGCCGACGCTGTAGCTGGAAGATTCTTCCGGCACGCTCGTCGGGGCGGCCGCGGCAGGCACTGCCGCCGTGGTGGCCGGCGGCGGGGTATTGGCCGGCGCCGGGGCGGTCCCCGCCGCCGGGCTCTGTGCCTGGCTCACGGAGGCCGCTGCAGCAAGGACTGCGAGCGCGCGCGGCAGCCATCGGGCGATGCGAAAATTCATGTGGATTCCTTAACGGTACGGGAAAACGGGGCGCCTCAGGGCTGGGTCTGCGGCAGGGGTTGCGGCTGAGGTGCAGACTGCGGCAGAGACTGGAGTATCGATGTGGGGAGCTGCGGCAGCACCGGCGAGTTACCGCGGCGACGGCCTCTGGCGCGCGGCGCATAAATGAACTTCCAGTCGCAATAGCATTCCGTCTTTTCAAAGGCCGAATTAACGGCCAGGAAACCCGCTACCTTGATCGGCTTGCCCTGTGAGCGGCTCACCACGCCTATGATACCTCCGGCGGGCGCGAGGATCAGCCCCCAATCGGCACTGTTGGTCATTGGATCGGGATAGAGGCGGCGCAGATAACGGCGCGCAACCGGAAAGCGCTTGTCGGCAACCAGGTCCGCAAGCTCCTGCGGATATTGCCCGCCGCTGCCGACATAGCGGCCAATCGCCGCGCGGTACTGATTGCCGATGTACAGCAATTCGGCTTCCCGATCGCGCTGGATCTGCGCGCTCCAGACGATGCCGATGGTCGCGAGCGTAATGCCAAGAATTGCGATCGCGAACAGCAGGCCGAGGTAGGTGAAGCCGCGCTGGGGAGCCCTGCCGGTGCGCCTGTGGGTCCCGGCCGGCATGGCCGCCACGCGCACGGCTACCACTCCTTGAAGGGCGTGCCATCGCTGGCGTTGCCCTCGGCCGAGCTGTGCACATCGCGGATACCGGGGTGATCGGTATCCTCCGAGACCACCATTTGCCAGCTGTCGGCATTCTTGGTGAAGGGGTCGATGGGCACTGCGCGGATGTACTTGCGCTCCACCAGGGCGGCGAGCGAATCTGGATACTGGCCGTAGTCGCCCAGATGCTTGTCGATCGCCTCGCGCATGACGCTCAGGTCCTGGCGCAGCACGGTCTCGCGGGAGCGCTCGAGCGTCTTGAAATAGCGCGGCACGGCAATGGTGAGCAGTACCGCGATGATGCTCATCACCACCAGCAGTTCGATCAGGGTGAAGCCCCGCGAACGCGGCCTACCAGTCATGGTAAGGCACTCCGTTCAGCCCCTTGCCCTTGCTGAGCGAATAGACGTCGAACACGTCTTCACCGGGCTGGGGATCCTCGGGTGGACTGGCGTAGCTGCGCAGGCCCCAGGTGTCCTCCGGGGCGGCGGCGCCATCGGGAAAGAACGGATCGCGCGGCAGCCGGCGCAGGAAGTAGATCTTCGCCTTCTCCGGATTGGAGGCGTCGTCCACGCCTTCATACAGCAGCTTCAGTTCGGTGGGGTAGCCCGACTTGTCGGCCTCCGCCGTGATCCGGCCCTGGTCCCCGGCATCCTTGTAAGCGTCGATCGCGGAGCGAATCTCGCGCAGCGCGGAGCGCAGTTCGCTCTCCTTCTCGCGCTGGATGGCCATGCTGGCCAGTGGCAGGGCGGCGCTCGCCAGCAATCCGATGATAGCGACCGTGATCACCAGCTCGATGAGCGTAAAACCGCGATGGCGCACCGGACCGAGCACGACGCAACCGCCCTTCAGTCGCTCACCGAAATCGTCAGCGGCGTTGGCGTGGCCGAGCCCACGATCACTCCGCTGCTGCCCATGGCCGAGACCTGCGCCGCGATGGCCGTCTTGGGCCGCGCCTGCAGGGCCTTGAGCTTGAGGACTATGAGATCTCCGCTGCCGGTGAGCGGTTGATCGGTCGAGGTGACGTCAATCTGCGCGCCGCCTGGCCGACCGATGACCTTTGCGCCCAGCGAGCCCGGCACCATGGAACCCGGATCGCCCGCCTGCAGCTGGAAGGCCGAGGAGTCGAAACGCAGCTGCGCACGGACTCGCCCCACGCCCTGGTCGGTCTGCATCTGCAGCGTAACGGTGAATTCATCCCCGACCTTGACTTCGGAAGGGCCCAGGATCGTGGCGGTCGGATGGGGCGGCGGACCGTCGCTTTCGGAGCCCTTGGCCGAGGGCACATCCGTAATGCCCTGGAGCGCTGCGAGCCGCGCGGAGGGCGCGGCCGCTGGCGCTCCACCCCCACCGGGCATTCCCGTCACCGCACCGCTCGCCGCGCCAGCGCCCGTGGTGTCAACGTTAACCGGCGTGCGCTCCACGGGCGCCGCCACGCTCGGGGCGGGTGTAGCAGGCGCACCCAGGGCCGGCACCGAGGCGGCACCCGCGGGCGCTGGCGGGCCTGAAGGGCCAGGGGCCGCGGCTCCGGCGCCTCCGGCGGGGACGCTCAGCACGGCAGGCGCGGCACCGAGCGGGGCCAGGCCACTGCGCGACTGCGTGCCAAACCAGAACTCGGTGGTGTCGCTCGAGGGCCGCGGCTTGGCTCGGATAATCCGCGGCGTGATCGACAGCACCACTTCGGTCTTTTCCTTGTCGGTGTTGTGATCCGAGAACAATCGTCCCACGATCGGTATATCGCCCAGGCCCGGGACCTTCGAGGCGCTGTGGGTGTCGCTGTCCTTGATCAGCCCGGCGAGGATCTGCGTCTCCCCGTCCTTGAGCTGCAGCAGCGTCGAGACGTTGCGAGTGCCGATCTCGTAGGCGCGCGTATCGCCCACGTTGATCGTGTTGACGATCGAGCTGACTTCGAGCTGCAACTTGATGGCCACGTCGTTGTCGGCGTAGATCGTGGGTTCGACATCCAGAGTCAGGCCGACATCCAGGTACTGCACCTGCGTATTGGCGATCGAAGTCTGTCCGATGCCGGCGGAACTGACCGCGGTCGTGATGACCGGCACGCGGCTGCCGATCAGGATCTTGGCCTTTTCCTTGTTGCGTGCGCGAATCCGCGGGCTGGCCAGCACATTGGAATTTCCGGTCGTCTTGAGGGCGTCCAAGGTTACCGACAGCGAAGAGACCGAGATGGTCGAGCCGTTCTGCTTCGACAGATCGTTGACCACCAGCCCGCTCGGCATCGAGAGCTTCGCCGATGAGGGATAAGTGATGCCGAGCTGCTGCATGCGGGTGCGGGTGATTTCGAGCACCTCCACTTCCAGCATGACTTCGGGCTCCACCAGGTCGACAGAGGCCACCAGCTTTTCAGCCATGCGCACGACTTCCGGGGCGTCGCGCATGATGATGGCGTTGGCGCGCTCATTGATCACCAGCGTCTTGGCGTCCAGCACCGTCTTCAGCAGGCTCTCGACGTCCTTGGGTGCGGCGGTGTTCAGATAGAAGGTCCGGACGATCTGGTCCTGGTAGTCCTTCTGTTTGGCATCCGTATTGGGATAGATCAGCACCATGTTCTCGGAGAGCACCTGGCGCGCGAGCTGGCTCTGGCCAAGCACCAGATCGATCGCCTGCTCGATCGGCACGTCGGCGACAAAGATCGTGGTCTTGCTGTCGCTCTTGACGTCCTTGTCAAAAATGAAGTTGATGCCGGTCTGGCGCGACAGCACCTCGAATACCATCTTGGTCTGCGCGTCGCGGAATTGCAGCGTGACCGGGCGATTGTCGCGGGTGCGCAATCTGGGCGTAACGGTGACGGGCCCGCGGGCCGCGTCCAGTCTGGCGCGCAAAGCCACGGCCGGCGCGTAGCCGGGATCCTCGGTCAGGACACTGCGCAGCAGCGCGCTGGCCTGATCGAACTCGCCGCCCTGCAGGTCCGCTTGCGCCTCGTTCACGCGCTGCGCATGGCGCATGTCATCGGCGACCCCTTGCAGGCCCCGCGTGGCGCGATCGTTGCCGTTCTCGATGGCGAGCACGCGATGGTAGGTCGCCTCGGCGGCGGTGGCATCGCCCGCCGCGCGGGCGCGGTCCGCCTCGGCGATCAGCTTCTGCACGGCCTGGTCGTGGCGGCTGTTCAGATCGAGCCGGTAGCCGAGATTACCCGGGTCACTGGCCACCGCCCGTTGAAGTTTCTGCAAACCGACTTCGTACTGGCCCTGGTCGAAGTCGTCGAGGCCCTGCTGGTGCACCCGGGAGCTGGCGCAGGAAGCGAGCAGCACCGCCGCGGCCAGTGCCACACCCATCCTGCTCAGGCTGAAATTCACTGCGACTCTCCCAGCGGCAACGTCTGTTGGATGTTCAGGGGCTTGTAGGTGAGCTGCAGCAGGCCGTTGGCCGCGCTGTCCACGCTGTAGGTGTTATCGATGGTATCGCCGACATGCACGTCGAAGACCCGATCGCC
Organism: Steroidobacteraceae bacterium; assembly: GCA_035300345.1. Lineage (GTDB taxonomy): Bacteria > Pseudomonadota > Gammaproteobacteria > Steroidobacterales > Steroidobacteraceae > FEN-1191. The sequence goes on along the minus strand of DATGVM010000006.1, from coordinate 96,408 downwards.
GCGCGTCAGGAAATAGACCGTGGTATCACCCGGGCGCGCATAGCTGCCCATCACGGTGAACGGCAGCGGCGGCGCGGTGGGCGGTGGCGGCGCGACCTCCACCACGGGCGCCGGCGGCGGCGCGGGCGGGGCCACGTACCAGGATTGGGTGTGGAACAGGGAGCCGACCGTCTTGCTCGACGTAACGCGGTGCGCCAGCCGGGCCAGCAGGCTCTCATTGTCCTGGCCGCTGGCACGCGGGGCCGCGTGCGCCGCGCCCGCGGCCGGCGCGCCCAGCGCGCCCCTGGCGCCCGGGTCAGCGGTGCTCACCCCCGCCGCGCCCGGATCGGGCCGCGAGAGCACGATGTAAATGCCAATCGCGGCGGCGGCCGCAGACAACAGCTTGAGCCGCTTGGTGAGCACCATCATTCCTCACTTCGCACATAGGCCGAGAGCTTGAGTTCCGCATCGACGGTGTCATCACCGACGTTCTTGCGCTCGATGCGCAAGCCGTCGACGGCCACCGCCGGGAGCGCCAGCAGCGTCCGGTCCATGAACTCACGGATCGCCGGATAACTCGCGTGCAGGGGGAAGGTCATCTTGTAGCGTGCCGCGACCCCATCACGCGCCGGCACGTATTCATATTGGCCGCGGGGCAGCTGGACGTTGGAGGCGTTGGCTTCCTCCAGAATCTTGCCCACCACAGCGGGCGCATCGCCACGCGGCGGGAGGGAGGCCAGGCTCAATCCGCCCGTCGCCGCGACCGGCGCTCCTGGCCCGATTGGAGTCAGGCGCAGCAGCTGGCCCTTGAGGGCTGCGACGGCCGCGCTCTGCGGCAGGTTGCCGGCAATGAACAGCGTCGCGGCAAGGACCACCGCGGCGATGCCTGCCGTGGCGGCCAGGCCCAACCGCCGAATTTGATAGGCGACCTCGGCGATGGAGCGCGAGGCCGACTGCTGCAGGCGTTGCAGGGCAAACGATCCAGCTACCTCCGCCGGGACCGCCGTGGGCGTCCGGGCCGGCGCGGGCGCCGGCACTTGCGGCAGGGCCGCGGCCGGCGCTGTGACAACGGCCGCCGCCAGCTCCCGCGGCGCGCCGGATCCACTGGGTGGGGCGCTCACGAGGCATCGCTCCAGTCGGCCGATATCTGGAAACGGACTGGGTGATCCTTGTCATCGCTCCGGAGTTCATGGTTGTCGAGCATCGGATAGCGCAGCACCGCGGTCTTGCGCAGCCGTTGCACATAGGCGAGCGCCAGATCCAGGGAGCGCGCCTCTGCGGTCACCCGCACCCGGTGCTTGGCCTGGTCCGGCTCGATCGCGAGCACCGCCACGTTGCCGGCGGTATCGCCGCTGGCGGTTTCCAGATCTGCGAGCAGCTGCGACCAGGGCGTGGCCAGGGCGCGCACAGTCTTGGTCGCGTCCAGGGCATTGAGCCCGGCGATGGAATCAGTGCTCTGTCCGCGATGGCGCAGCCCCAGGAGCGCCGCCCGGCGCAACTCGAGGCCGGCGCGCTGATTGCCCAGCGTATGCTGTTGCGCCAGTACGCCCATCAGACACAGCGCGCCGAGCACGGCCACCGCAATGCCCACCGGCCCGCCGCGCGAGCGCTTGCCGGAAAAATCGAGCAGCAGGCGTGGCGCGCTCACGCCTGGTGCCTGCGCATGAATTCAAGCTTGCCGGCCGTGGATTCACCGGCAAGCTCCTCATCGAGCCACACCAGGTCCGCGCCGCTGGTGCCCGCCGCGATCCGCAACGCCGCGGGCGCATCCACATAGACGCGGCCTTCTTGCGCCGTGGTGCTGGCGAGGCGCCCGAAGGTCTGCAGCCGGCGCAGTTCCACGGTCCAGTCCGCCCCGATCCGCACACTATGCACGCGATCCCATCCGCCGGGCGCCAGGCGCGCGGCGGCCAGCGAGCCCTGCTCGATGGACACGAACCAGGCGCCACCGTCCGGCAGCTTGCTGCGCCAGTGATTGTAGGCCGACACCAGCTGCGGCTGCAGCGAACGCAGCGGCACGCGGTGGCGCGTGAGCACCAGCTGCAGCTCCTCGAGCAGATTGGCCGGCAGCGCACAGGCGACCTGCGGTGAACCGGGCCGGCTGTCGCTTAGCGTGACGCTCCAGTGACTGACCACTTCGCCATAAATGCCGGTGAGCACGTGGCGCGCATGCGTCAGGCGCTCCGCCTCGCCGCTCAGGGCCGCCGAGTAGGGCACGATCGCGTAGCGCACCCACTGGTCGGAGATCACCATCCGGGCCACGGCCCCTTGCCATTCCTTCTTTGCGAGCAGGCCATCGAGCGCCGTAAGCGGCGCGGCCCAATGCGTGTCTTCTAGGATCTCGTTCGCCCAAGCGGACTCCCCGGCGCTCCGGGGCCGCACGCCGCGGGCCATGCGGGTCAGCGCCAGCTTGTGCGGCGCGAGGAAAATGCCGATTTCATCACGCCATAGTGGTGACACGATTCACCTCTTCGAGCGTGGTCTCGCCACGGCGGACCAGTTCCAGCGCGGACTGGCGGATCAGGCGCACGCCGGAGCGCTGTGCCAGCTCCTTGAGCTGCCGCACCGGGGCGCGGGCAATGATGGCCTCGCGGATCTCATCGCTGAGCACCAGCAGTTCGCCGACCGCCTTGCGGCCGCGGTAGCCGGTGCCGCGGCAGTGCTTGCAGCCCCTGCCCACACGGAACTCGTAGCCGGCGTGGCTGGAGACCTCGAGCTGCGATTCCTCGAGCAATCGCCGCGAGGGGGTGTAGCTGTTGGCGCACTGCTCACACACGATACGCACCAGGCGCTGCGCCAGGATGGCGCTCAATGCGGCCACGAAGCTGTAGGTGTCGACACCCATGTGTACGAAGCGCCCCATCACGTCGAATACGTTATTGGCGTGCACCGTGGTGAACACCAGGTGGCCGGTGAGTGCCGACTGGATGGCGATCTGCGCCGTTTCCGGATCGCGGATTTCGCCCACCATGATCTTGTCCGGATCGTGACGCAAAATAGAACGCAAACCCCGCGCGAAGGTCAAGCCTTTCTTCTCATTGACCGGGATCTGCAAAACCCCTGGCAGCTGGTATTCGACCGGGTCCTCGATCGTGACGATCTTGTCCTGACCCGTTTGTGTCTCCGATATGGCGGCGTACAGCGTCGTGGTCTTGCCACTGCCGGTAGGACCGGTCACCAGCAGCATGCCGTAAGGCAGGCTGCTGAGACGGCGCAACTGGCTCACCGATTCGGAATCGAACCCCAGGGAGTCGAGCGTCAGTCCGTGCACCTTTTCGGTGAGCGACTGCTTGTCGAGTATGCGCAGCACCGCGTCTTCTCCAAAGACGCTGGGAATGATGGAAACTCGGAAATCGATGGCGCGTCCGTCGATCGCGACCTTGAAACGGCCGTCCTGCGGCACGCGGCGTTCGGAGATGTCGAGCTCGGCCATGACCTTGATGCGCGAGATGACCTGCTCGGACACCTCCGCTCCGGTCACGGAAGCCATCTGCACCAGCACCCCGTCGATGCGATAGCGCACCACCAGGCCGTTGGCGAGGGTCTCGAGATGCACGTCGCTCGCCCCGGCGCGCAGCGCGTCGTAGAGCGTCGAGTGCACCAGCTTGACGATCGGGCTGGAGTCCTGGCTGATCGAGGCCAGCGAGAGATTGTCGACCGCGCCGTTCGCCGATCCTTCCGAGCTGCTGCCGGCCACGGCGGCGTCGAGCGCCCGGAGCGACTGCTCGTGGCGCGAAATATAGCTGGCAATCTCGGCGCGCGGCGCCAGCACCCATTCGAGGGTCTGCGGCACGCGCACCTCCAGCCAGCTGCGGGTGTCGGCATCGAAGGGATCAGCGATGACGGCCAGGAGCTTCCTGCCGTTGCGCGCCAGCAGGCACACGCGCCGCGTCGCCTCGGCCGGGGCCAGCAGGTCGAAGGCCGGTTCGAGGCGCGCCAGGTCATCGCGCGTCAGCACGCGATAGTCGAAGGCCTCGGCCAGCGCCCCGGTGAGCTCCACCGGCCCGAGGCCGGAGTGCTCCTCCAGGTAATCGAGCGTCGAGCGGCCGCTGGTCTGGGTCTGCGTGACCGCCGCGGTGAGCATCGCGTCGTTCAGGCCAAGACCGCCGGTACTGCCGGGGAGTGCGCTCATTTGATGCTCCCGGCCAACTCGAAGATCGGGAAGTACATCAGCACCACGATCCCGCCGATGATGACACCGATCAGGCTCATCAGGGCCGGCTCGATCAGGCGGGTCGCAAGATTGACCCAGCGTGAGAGCTCCTCGTCGTAGAAGGCGGCGATTCGCTCCATCATCTCGCCCATGTTGCCGCTGCGCTCACCGACGCGCAGCATGCGCGCGGCGACCGGGGTGGTGAGCCCGTGCTGCTCCATGGCATCGCCGATCGAGCGGCCCTCGCGCACCGACTGCGTGGCGGCGGCGAAGGCGGGACGCAGGTTCGCCGACAGGAGTCCGGCCGACATGCGCATCGCGGTCACCATCGGGGTGCCGCCCCGCTGCAGCATGCCAACGGTGCGATACAGGCGCGCCAGCTGATAGATGTGGAGCCGGCTGCCGAGCGCCGGAATGCGTGCGATGCGCGCCCCGATGGCGGCACGCACGGTGGGCCGCGTGAAGGCGTAGGCGATGCCCGCCACCGCGGCGATCGCTCCCAACGCGACGGCGTAGCCATGGGCATCGAGAAACTGGCCCCAGTGCATCAGCATCCGTGAGGCGAAGGGCAGTTCACTGCCCAGGTCCTCGTAAATGGAACTGAAGCGCGGCACGACGTAGCCCATCAGGAAGGCCACGACCAGGAGCCCGGCCACGCACAGCACCGCCGGATAGATCGAGGCGTTGATGAGGCTCTTGCGCAGCACGTCGACCTGCTGCTGGTACGCGACGTAGCGCGTGAGTGCCTCGCGCAGTGCGCCCGTGCGCTCAGCGGCGCGCACCGTGGCGACGTACAGCGTCGGAAAACTGACGGGGTGCTCGGCCAGCGCGGCGCCCAGGGTCTGGCCCTCGCGCAGGCGCACCAGCACCTGATCGAGGGTACGCCGGACGGCCGGACTGGCTTCTTTTTCCCCCAGCGTCTCGATCGATTCGACCAGCGACAGGCCGGCATCGAGCAGTGCCACCAGCTCCTGGCTGAAGGTCACCAGCGCGATGCGCGTGGCGCGGCCCCCGAAACTGAAACTGCGTTCGCGTGCGATGGAGATGAAGGCCAGGCCCGCACCGGCCACCTGGCGGCGCGCGTCCGCCTCGTCGATGGCATCGAGCACGTAGGACAGCACATCCTGGCTGCCGCCCATGGCCTTGACCCTGAAGCGCATGCTCACCAGTTCCCCAGGTCAGCGCTCTCACCCGTGCCGCCTGCCCTGCCGTCCTTGCCATAGGACATCAGGTCATAGTCGTTGTTGTGCGTACCGGGCTCGCCATAGACATAGGCATTGCCCCAGGGATCGAGGGGCACCTCTTTTTTCAGGTACGGGCCCGCCCAGTTCTGCTCGCCCTGCGGCTGCGTGTTCAGTGCCGTGAGCCCCTGCTCCGTGGTCGGCAGGTGCCCGACATCGATGCGGTACTGCTCGAGCGCCTTGTCGAGCGCATCGATCTGCGCCCGGGCCGCCTTGACCTGCGACTTGCCGACCTGTGCGAAGTAGCGCGGCGCGACGAATCCGGCGAGCAGACCGATGATCACCATGACCACCAGCAACTCCAGCAATGTGAAGCCACGTGTGCGTTTCATGATTCGGTGTCCGCGGCGGCCAGCAGGGTCTGGGCCCGCAGGGCCTGGTACATTTTCAGCACATTGGGCACGTAGGCGCGGGTCTCGCGGTACGGCGGAATATGCCGCCCGTACTTTTCCACGGCGTTTTCCCCGGCGTTGTAGGCGGCCAGGACCAGCTCGAGTTTCTTCTCGCCAAAGCGGGCGATCAGATCGGCCAGGTACAGCGCCCCGGCACGAATATTCTGTTCCGGATCAAAGGCGTTGAAGGCGCCGTAGCGCCGCGCCGTTGTGGGCAGCAGCTGCATCAGTCCAATGGCCCCGCGGCGCGAAATCGCCCGTGGATTGAAGCCCGATTCCACCACGATGACGGCGCGCACCAGCTCGGGATGCACATTGGCGCTCTGGGCGGCGCGGGCAATCGCCGCGTCGTAGTCCGAGGAGCGCGCCAGCCAGGCCGCGGCACGCCTGGCGTCCGGGGAAGCCGGGCGCGCCAGCGGCTCCGGATCGGTCCGTACGATAAGCCGGTAGCGGGCATCGTCGGGTACATTGCTAAAATGAGTGGTGCCTGCCGTATCGGTATAGGCGTAGATGTCGGCCTTGCACACCGGGGTATGCGCGACCAGCGCCACGACCAGTCCAGTGGTGACGAACATTTTCATCATCCAAGCACTCTACGAGTCCCCACCCGCACCGTAAGGTAGGCAAACTCCGTATGCCCGGACCCGTCTTGCGGGCTGGTTCTCATTTGACGCCGTTACACTTTACATTACTCACCCAAATTTGTGATTTAAATCACGTTTTAGCCCGGAGCCAATCCCGCCGGGTATGATCAGACCAAGGATTCTGCCGATAACATGTACACCGACTGGTTCAAGCTCCAGAGGCTGCCCTTCCGGCTCCGTCCTGACCCCGATTTCCTGTACCAGGCGGGCGAGATGGGCCAGATCCTGGAATCGCTCCGCGCCGCGGTGATCACCGGCCACGGGGTGGCCTGCCTGACGGGCGAAGCCGGTGTGGGCAAGACGACGTTGCTCCACGCCCTGGCCCAGCAGAATCTCGGCTCGATGACGGTGGCGAGGGTCCAGCAGCCGAGCGTCACGCCCGAGGAGCTCATCGAGGCGCTCGCAACGCAATTCCGCCTGCCGCCGCAGGCGTCCCCGGGCCGCGAGGCCACCGCCCGCCTGACGCGCTTTGTCGCCGAGGAAAACGGCCAGGGGCGCTCGGTGCTCATCCTGGTCGACGAAGCCCATCGCTGCTCGGCTGGTACGCTGCGCGAGCTGCTGGTCCTGGCCGCGCGCCACCCCGCCCCTTTCATCGTGCTGGCGGGGGAGTCCGGCTTGCTCGCCACGCTGGCAGCCCTCGAGGGCCAGGGCGTTCCGGTGCGGCTGCAGGCCTCGCTCCGGCTGCCGCGACTGACGTCCGAACAGATCGAGGGTTACCTGGATTTCCGGCTCCGCGTGGCGGGCAGTGGCGGCCGCACGTTGTTCGATTCGGACACGACGCACGAGATCCTGCGCTATACGGGCGGCACGCCGCAGCTGATCAACGTGCTGTGCGACAACGCCATGGCGCTGGCCGAGGTGCACAACAGCCCGCGCGTCAGCACCGCGGAAATCCGTGACGCCGTCCAGGAACTGAAGTGGGTGGAGTTTTCGGCGCGCACGCCCGCCGCCCAGCTCGACGCGACCGGCGCCAGCCGGGTTGCCGCGGTGGGCCGCACCGTCGTCATGGAGCTCGAAGTGCAGCAGAGCGGGCGTTTCGTTGAGCGGCAGACGCTCAAGCCCGGCCGCCTCATCGTCGGTCGTGCCGAGGACGCCGACATCCGGCTCAACAGCCCATTCGTGAGCCGCCAGCACTGCCAGATCATCACGACCGCGGACCAGTGTTTCGTCGAGGACATGGGCAGCACCAACGGTATCCTGGTCAACGGCCGGCGCCGCCGGGTGCACTGCCTGATGCCCGAGGACCGGATCGTCATCGGCGATCACACGCTGCTGTATACGGAATCGCCGCTCGCCAGCGCCTGAAGGCCGGCCCGGCGGGCGGGCGCCCACGGCTCCCTCAAGCCGTGGCCTGCTCCGCGCCTTCCAGGCGCCAGCTCAGCTGAGCCAGGGTGCCGCGCCCCGGCGCCCGGGCGATATTGAAGGTCCCGCCGGTCATCTGCGCCCGCTCGCGCAGGTTTCGCAGGCCCGATCCGTGGCGGCGCGACTCCGCAGTGGCGTGGTCGAGCCCGACGCCGTTGTCGCGCACCTGCAGCATCAGCACCTCCTCCTCGAGCCACAGCTTGACCAGCACCTGGCGTGCGTCGGCGTGCTTGGCGACATTGTTCAGCAGTTCCTGCACGCAGCGATAGACCACGGTGGCGAGCCGGTCCGGGACCTCACGATCGGTCGCCGAGAGCTCGGCGACGATGGCGATCGAAGGATAGATCTCGGCGAAATCGCGGCAGAACCATTGTACCGCCGAGGCCGCCCCCAGATCGTCGAGGATCTTGGGGCGCAGGTTCATGGAGATCGCGCGAATGCCTTCGGCGGTCTCCTGGATGCGCCGCACGGCCAGCTCGAAGACCCCGGCTGAATCGCCGCGCCGCGGCTGGCGGAGCAGCTCCAGGCCGCGCTCCAGCGTGTACTTGACGGCGCTCAGGGACTGCCCGACCGAATCGTGCAGCTCCACCGCGATGCGCTTACGCTCGCCTTCCTGCGCCCCGATGAGCTGCTCGGACAGCGCCATCAGTTCATTGCGCGAGGCGCGCAGCGCCACCTCGGCCTGCTCGCGACGGATGATCTCGTTGCGCAGGTCACGGTTGGCATCCGCCAGGGCCTGGGTACGCACACGGACCCGGGATTCCAGGCTCGAGTTGAGCCGCTCTAGGGCGTCCTGGGCCCGGTACAGTGCGCTCAGGTCGTTGACCACCAGCACCGCGCGCGGGTCGCCGCGATCGGCTTCCATGCCCTGGCGCAGGCGCATCGGGCGGATAGTGAAGTGCAGGAAGCGGACACCGATCTGCTCCTGGAGCTCGAACTGCTGGCGTGTACCGCTGCGGATCTCGCCCATGGCGTTGGAGAAGAACCCGGTGAGTGGGCAGCGCTGGATGCGGCAACCCGGATGCAGCAGGGCGTGGGCGCTTTTCCCGATGACGCCGGACACCGTGCCCAGCGACCAGTCTTCAACCACGCGATTGGTGCGCATCACCTGGCCCCTGCGGCCGAGCAGGCAAACCAGCGCGGCCAGCGCGTCGGCCGTGCTTTCCCAGTCCAGCTTGGCCTTTTCGATCGCGGCCTGGCGGCCCCGGCCCTCCACCGCCACCAAAGAGGCAGGCGGCCTGGGCCTGGGCTTCACCTTTGACTTGCGGCGTGGCCTCACGGCGGTGCCGCCCTGCGCTGTCTTGCTGGCCGTGGCCATGTCACTTCCCGTGCGCATCATGCGTCTCCTCCCCTTTTAAAGAGTGCCACAAGTAGCGCTTCCCTACACTTCGCGGCCGGACATTTTTCGCGGCCGCACAATTATGGACAATTTTGTCGTCGCTTCCAGACAGGGCACGCCCACCCCGCAAATCAGATACCGTATCGAGCCAAACACACAAGGGGAGGATACCTATGGCTCTCTGGAAAGACCCGCTCGCACCGACGCCGGCGCCGGCCCCGATGACCCCCCGCCCCGCCGTGGAGTCCGCGCCACGGGTGGACCGGCCGGCCTCCGAAGCGGCGAGCACCCACAACACGTCCGCTGTGCGCCCCAAGGAGCGGGTCGAGCTGCGCGAATCGCTGATCGCCTCCGGACTGTCGATCGAGGGCAAGATCACCGGCACCGGCCATGTGCGCATCGCCGGCTCCTTCAAGGGCGACGTGCAGGTGGACGGCAACCTGGGGATCGAGCCCGGCGCCAAGCACCAGGGTGAAGTGCGTGCGGCCACGGTCACCGTAAGCGGCGAGCTGACCGGCAATATCGCCGCCAAGCACATCGATGTGACCTCCACCGGCATCATCATCGGTGACGTCAAGGCGGACACCATCACCGTGGCCGCCGGCTCGCGGATGCGCGGTCATGTGGAATTCGGCTGGGCCGAGGGCGCGCCGGGTACCACCCGGGTCGAACACAAGGGAAACGGCGTGGTCTCATGAGCGCCGTCCGTCCCATGACCCTCGGCGCGACGCGCACTTGCCCGCATTGCAAGTCCACGGTGCTGGCGAGCGCCGGGATCTGCCCGGCCTGCCAGCATCACCTGCGCTTCAGCCCGCCGAACTCGGCCGCGGCGCCGACGGGCTACGCGGCCCTGCAGGTCGAGGGCACGGTGCGGCACAAGCAGCCTGATGAACCCTGCGAGTTCTGCGTGGTACTCTCGATCGCCAATGAACGCGGCGAACAGATCACACGCCAGGTCGTGGGCGTCGGGCTGCTGCAGCCCGCGGAAGCCCGCCGATTCAGTGTCTCGGTCAACCTGGTTCCCGCGCAGACGTCCACGGACCGTAGCGAGCACTAAGCCCGCCGAGGGGCCGGTGAGGAGCCGGGCGTGATCCGCCTGCGACCGGCGGCCGAGCGCGGCCACGCCCAGCACGGCTGGCTTGACTCCTGGCACAGTTTTTCCTTCGCGGACTACCACGACCCACAGCACCTGCACTTCGGCCCGCTACGGGTCATCAATGAGGATCGCGTCCAGGCGGGTGGCGGCTTCCCGCCCCACCGGCACGAGGACATGGAAATCATCTCCTACGTGCTGGACGGCGAACTCGAGCATCGCGACTCCCTCGGCAACGGATCGATCGTCCGCCCGGGCGACGTGCAGCGCATGAGCGCCGGACGCGGTGTATCCCACAGCGAATTCAATCCCTCCAGGACCGCGGAGCTCCACTTCCTGCAGATCTGGATCATCCCGCGGGTCCGCGGCATCGCACCCGAGTACGAACAACGGCACGTGAGCGCCGCCGAGCGGCGCGGCCGGCTGCGCCTGGTCGCCTCCGCCGAGGGTTCGGACGAATCCCTGCGCATCCACCAGGACGCACGGATGTATGCCGGACTGTTCGACGGCACCGAATCCTCGGCACTGATGCTGGCTCCAGGACGCCTCGGATACGTGCACCTGGCACGCGGGGCACTCAGCGTGAACGGGCAGGCGTTGCGGGCGGGCGATGGCGCCGAGCTGAGCGACACCGCGACACTGAGCCTCGGGGCTGCGGACCGGGCGGAGGTGCTGGTATTCGACCTGCCGGAGGGCTGATATGCCCCGCGCGTGTAAACAGGTGCAGGGCCCGGGCGCGCGGTTTCACACCGGTGGAAAGTGGAAAGGCGGCATGCATGGGTTCGGGAAGGCAACGCCCGGGGCCTAGAGCGACGATTGATCCGCTGATGTCCGCGGGTTGAGTACCGCATGGCTTCGATCCGTCGCGGGGCTGCTTCGCTCCAGCGACGGGGATCATCGCAGAAGGTTGCCCACATGGCCCTTGCGAGGATTCCCAGGGCAAATTCTCCTCGACTGTCACGGTGGTGGCGGCAACTGCAGCCGCGCAAGCTATAGGGTTACCACCGCACGGGGTCGAGTGAAGCCGCGGATTTGGGATGAGTACTTCCTAAATGGCCGGACTCGAGACCCCGTAGCCGCTGACGGCCTTGGACGTCGCCAGTAAACCAAATCAATCGGAGTCACTTTAATAAACTCCTGCGTGGTGATTCGTTCGGCAATATACGGCACATGGCGCAAGCGAAACAGCAACAGTTGATTCACAATCTCACCCGGTCTCAGGCTTTGCCCGCTGCTATTAGATGCCTAGAAGGGTGACGGATACGCGACTGGTTGCCGCGCGCGCCGAACAGGCACCGCCTCTCAGCGCCCTCGAGCGCGAATTGCTGCAACTTATCGGCGCAGGATGCTCACTACGAACAATGGGTCGTCACCTGGAGCTTTCGCACACCGCAATCGGTTCACGTGCGCAGCAGCTACGGAGGAAATTGCAGCTGCCATCAATGGAGGCCCTGCGCATTCACGCCGCGGCGCAGGCCGCACCCGCTCGAGCGCATGCGCCACGCCTGTCCCGCATGCGCTTGTATTCCCAGAGCCGCTGGCTACCCGATGTCGCCTTGCGGACTTCCGCTCCTCTGGGTAGCGCATGCCGACAGGCGTTTAATGGCCGGACCCTGCGCGACGTTGCGGACTTCCTGCGCGATTGCGGGCAGAACCCTGGCCCCTTGCCGGACGATCCTGGTGCGGTGGTCATGCATGCGACTGGCACGCTGGGCGCAAAGCAGGCCCTGCTCGCGGCACTGGCCGCCGAATGCGGACGCAACGACGTGCAATTGATTGTAGCCTGTCACGAACTCGAGGTGTCAGACAACAACGCAGCGGGTAACCGCCTTCCAACATTGCCGATGGCCGTATGTTATCTGCGCTGCGGAGCGCGCGGGATCCAAATCGCAGCGCTCGGCGCGGGCTCGGTCCTTCACGATAAGGCGGTGTCCGCGATGCGCGTCGACCCTTTCGGCCTGGCCAACGAACGTGTTCGCCTGTACCAGAAATTTGCGGTGGACTGGTGTCGAGCCCTGGATATGAGTCCGGCTGAGTTTGCAAGGTACCGCGCCGAACAGCTACGCCGCCCGGAACGTCGCTCCGTGTTTGAAGACCTACTGGGATATCACCTGCCGTCGAGCTATGCCCCCGTACTCTGAAGGGGCACCGCACTCTGATAATGCAATTTGCCGAGCTGGATCAGCAGTGCTCGAGACCATGTGGATCGCGGCGGAGGCGCCTTCGCGAATCGAGCGTTCCCACTGTGCGCTCGCGCTGCCCAGATCATTGTTGTCAGATCTTCGATCACCGCGGACAGATGCCCTGGTGTCCCAAGACAGGTCCGACGATATACTCCGGCTGATCGCAAAAAACTCGGGCATGGCCTTGCCACGCCGCTCGGTGAGCTGCCCGGTAGACTCATGTTTGCTTACTCCCGGCGCGGAACGGCGACAGGATGCCAGAGCACTGTGAATCCCTCCTTCTATGAGTGATCCCATCTGCGCCGGAAACCCTGGCCTTCCAATTCGCTTCTATCTCGCCCTCCTCGCTCCAGAGAAGAGCGGTGTCCATACCATCTGCCCGGTTGATTCGGGACTCTGGACCCGTCTAAGCTCGTAGCCCTGGTCGTGCAAAGGCGATCACAGGGTGTACGAAGCGGATCGCACATTGGTGGCTCGGATGCGTGCCGGAGTGCAGCGCGCATTCGATGAATTCTATGAAGCCCATGCGGACCGTCTCGCCGCGTTTGCGGCACGTCGCTCAGGTTTAGATTCGGCCAGCGTGGAAGACATTGTCCAGAACACCTTGGTCAAGGCCATACGGAACCTTTCGGGCTTCCGGGGCGAAGCGGCGTTGTTTACCTGGCTCGCCAACATCTGTCGCAACGAGCTGGCAGACGCGCACCGAAAAGGGCTGCGGCGCCCGCAGCACGAGAGCCTCGAAGGAACGGTTGCGGCCGAGGTGGCTGAGCTGCGGATTCCGCCGGAGCTGGAGCCCTCTGCCGAGTTGGAAGCGCTGGAACAACGACGCGCCATAGTCCAGATCCTGGATACCCTTCCGTCCAACTACGCGCTGGCTCTGGAGGCCAAATACGGAGATGGCCTGACCGTCAATGACCTCGCCTGTTTGCTGGACCTCACGCCCGTCGCGGCGCAGTCGCTCCTGGCCCGTGCCAAAGGCGCATTTCGTATTGCGTGGCAAAAGCGCGCGAATGAGATGACCGTGGAGGAACGCAGCCCATGAACACATCGCATCCTCCCGAGTTCGATCCGGATGACGTGGCGAATCTCGAGCAACGGCTGCGCGAGTCATTGGTTACGCAGCCGTGGGAAGCGGCCGTTCACTCGCGAGTAAAAGCAGCCGTCGAGCGCGAGTGGCAAGTGAGCGCAGAAATCGCCCGGGATCGACGCCGTCGTGCACGCCATCAGCGTGCGATAGGATTTGCGGTGGCCGCAGGCCTCGCGATTGTTGCCTTGATGGTCATCGCGGGGCGGCCGAGCAAATTGGGGACTGCGATCGGCATCGTAACGCGAGTCAGTGACGGAGGCCTCGACGAGCGTACCGGATTCTTCCGGCACCGCGCGCTCGCGATTGGGGAAGCGGTGCGGGTCGGCAATCGCCTGAGCACGCCGGGTTCCGCGCTCGTTTCCCTGGCGCACGGCGGGACCCTGCGTATTGCGGGCGGCAGTGCCCTAGTCGTGTCCGCAGCGAGTCTGCTGACGCTCGATCACGGCTTGATTTACGTGGATATCCCGCCCGCGCTTTCCGGAAACTTGCGCGTGGCAACGCAGGCCGGTGTTGTTGAGCACGTTGGAACCGAGTTTGAAGTCTTGAGCGATGCACGGGCGGTGCGAATTCGCGTGCGGGAGGGAAGCATCCGATTCATCAGTCCGGCCCAGACGTTATTGGCGGAAGCAGGCACCGAGGTGTTCGCCACGCCTGGCGGGCGGATCGCCCACGAATCCGTCGCCACGTTCGGGCGCGAGTGGATGTGGACCGAGGCGCTCGCACCGGACTATGACATCGAGGGTCATTCGCTCATTGAATTTCTGCGCTGGGCGAGTCGCGAACTGGGTCGATCCCTGGACTTTGCGGATCCGCGCGCGCAGGAGGTCGCCCGCCACACAATTCTCCACGGATCGGTGAAGGGCGAAGCCCCGCTCGATGCCCTGGCACAAGTTCTGGCGACCACCTCATTGAGCCACGAAGTGGCCGACGGCTCGATTCGGGTACACTCCGGTCCTTAGTGCGGTGTACCGACCCGCCCTGGGGCCTGATGGGTGCCAACACGCTGCCGGCGCATTGCATTTTGTAGCGCGGCGCTGATCCTGATCAGCGTAGCCGGGGTTACGGCGCCAATGGCGCCACGGACCACGGTCACCGATCTGTTGCGCGCATTAATCGCGAGCGGCGTAAATGTGCTGTATAGCTCGGAGCTCGTGCCCCTCGGGCTCGAGGCCCCGACTTCTCTGCGCGGCACTGATCCAATGTCCCAAGCAGTGGAAGCCCTGAGCGCTCATCAGCTGCAACTTCGCCGGATCGGTGAGCGGCGATACGTTGTCACCCGCTCCGCAACTGCCGCTAGGCCAACAGTTAGGCACGGCGTCACTACGCCACGCGCCGACCCTGAGTCAGAGCCGTCTGAAGAAGTGTCTGTCTTCGCGAGCCGATACCGCTACGACACCCAAGCGAGCGGCCAACCCGTCGGCTTCGACGAGCGCGGTTTCAGGGACACGCCGGGCGCTCAAGGTGACAGCATTCGAGCCGTGCGCACGGCGCCGGGACTGGCGACCAATCTGTCTGCGCGACCATTCATTCGTGGGGCTATGCTCGATGATGTGCTGATCCGCTTCGACGGCATTACCTTGGTTGATCCTTTTCACTTCAAGACTTTTCAAAGTCTGCTCAGCGTCTTCGATCCCCTAGCCGTAAGTCACGTGGATGTCTATACGGGTGGCTTCCCGGTGAGCTTCGGAGATCGTTCGGCCGGAGTCCTGGATCTGACGCCCCGTTCGATCGATGCAGGATCGGAATACGCCGTGAGTACCAACCTGCTCAGCACTGATCTGGCAAGCGTCGGCCGCGCCAATCGCTGGCCCCTCGAATGGCTAGTCACGTTGCGCCATAGTACCGATAAGCCCGTATTGCAGCCGATCGATGGGGAACACGGCTATCCGTCCTTCCTTGATGCGTTAGCTCGAGTTCGCTGGCAGACGGGCGCCGCGTCGGCGGTGACTGTGGGTTGGCTTGGATCGCACGATCAATTTGAATTCGCCTCGGATGCCCGAGAGGAATCCGCCAACGTACGCTCCCGAGACGGAACCGCGTGGTTCAGTTGGGATTACGGGCCCGCCAGTGCGCTGTATGCGCACACCTCCCTCGCCCTCACTCACTCAGAGCGTACTCGCTCCGGAAGCGAAAGCCTCTCTAGCGTCGGAACCGGCAATCTGTATGAACGGCGGGATTATTCCATTGCCGAATTTCGCAGTGATTGGACCTATTCGCCCTACGCGGCGCTCACCTGGACCTTTGGCGCGGAACTCGGCCAGGAGAGGGCGCACCTGACCTTCGCGCGCCAGGAGCAGTTCGCACACCTCATTGCCGTCGCCTTTGCCTTGCCCGCTGCCGTGACGGAAATCGCGGATCAGGCACCGCGCTCCGCTACCTGGGGTCTGTTCGCCTCTTCGCGCCGGCGATGGCGTAGATTCGAGGCCGAAGTGGGCGTGCGAATCGATCATCAGGCGTATGAATGGTTTGAACGCCAAACCCAGGTCAGTCCTCGCGTCAACCTGCGCTTTGATCCCACAAAGGTTTGGCATCTGTACGGATCGTGGGGCCACTTTGTGCAGGCCCAGCGCGTGGATGAGTGGCGCTCTGAAGAAAATCAGACCAAACCCGATGCGGCCAGTCGCGCCACTCACTTGATCGCCGGTACAACCTACGAGGGCGCCAGCGGCCTTTACTTGAGGATCGAGGCCTATCGCAATCACTGGTCAGCCATCAGCCCGTACTTCGACAACACGCTGGATACCGTGTCGCTGGTACCCGAACTGGAACCGGACCGGTTACTTATCACGCCCACGGATGCTGAAGCCGCGGGGATTGAACTCAGCGCCAGAAGTCCCGTCGGATCTGACTACAGCATTTGGGGCACGTACACGCTGTCTCAAGTCACGGACGATCTGCTTGGCCATTACATCTCGCGGAGCTGGGACCAGCGCCAAGCCTTAGGCATTGGCCTGGCGTGGTCGCATGCACGGACCTCCTCCTCCCTACTCATCGGCTGGCACAGCGGCTGGCCGCGAACTTCCCTATCGCTGGTGCCCGCTACGGCAAGCACGGCGTCCTACCTGGTGGTGGGCCCGCGCAATGCCAACCGGTGGGGGGACTACCTCAGCGCCGACGTTCGGGTCTCAAAGACCGTGCCGTTGCAATACGGCGAGCTGTCGCTGTGGCTCGACGCCACCAATGTCTCGAACGACTCCAACGAGTGCTGCCTTGAACTCGGCCCCACGAACCCGGCGACCGGGATCCCATTGCCGACCACCCGATATTGGTTCCCCCGCCTGATCAACGCAGGATTCACTTGGCGCATGCACCGGCCTGGCTAGCCGCCAGGCGCAGCGCATCGATTGATATACCAACCCGCTGACGTCTATTTACTGGGCGTCGCTGCCCTGCCAATTGGACAGGCCAGATGCCCCACGACGGTATTACCGACTCAGACCTGCAGTCGGTCGTTGCTTACTACGGACAATTCATCGCCCGGCGGGCAGGGCCCGGATTCGACATGGCTTGCTCCGACGTTCTCGAGCGCACAGCGCTTGACTACACGCTGGACAGCCTGCGCGCAATTGATGGGTATTTGCTGACGGTTCATGGCGCGCTCGAAGACATCCCAACCATCGCCTACGCCAACACCATCATGGGCGTGGCCGTTTACGTCGGCGAGGTCATCCGGCGCAGATCGCCTTCGATGGCATACCGCTGGGGCCGGAAGGCCGAGACTCAGGGCGATGACCCCGCGTCCGGCCTGGCCTTTGGCGACTTGTTGGACATCGTTCTTCTGGACCCTAACACTGGGGCCGCCCTTTCTCCCGTTAAGCCCATCCTGCGCGTCTTCCTTCACGGCCAAAAGGCGCACACGGTTCACTCGTTTGCCGTCACTGCGACCCGGAGCGCGTGGGTGGCCGCAGTGTCTGACGACCATCATCGACCATGAATTCCACGCCATGCGCGGGATCGTGACAGACTGCGGAGCCACTGTGCTTCGCGGAGCCTGCAACGACATCCAGGTACATCCGTCTGCGGCCCACATTGATGACTTCGTTGATCCCGGTCATGGCGCTAAGCAGGCTGGCGAATCAAGCTGCGCACGCGGTGCTCATCAAGGCAGCCCCGCGCTTCGGTAAGTCATCGTAACCGGTTGATTTATTGGAGCACCTGGAGAGACTCGAACTCCAGACCTTCCGGCACGAATGCGATGGCTATCGACTCGGCATGGCCATCCGATCCGACAAGTCCCGTGATAATCTTGTCCATGGTCTGCTTGCTGTGCTCGGTGTAGATCACGCCCAAACGCGCTCTACATGTGGCTCGGCGCATAAAATGCGCCACCCACGGTACTGCTGGAGGCCGACCTCCCCTTCTCACCCCTGAAGGCCCGCTTTCTCTGCGTGGGCCATGATGTAGTGAGGCTCTCACGATGATCCGCACGGTCCAGATCCTGCTGCTCCTGTTCATCGTGATTGCGGCCGTTGGCGTGGCTGCGCGACGCCTCAAGGTCCCCGCCGCCATACTGCTGGTGCTGGCGGGCATTGGACTGGCCCTGATCCCGGGCCTGCCCGAGGTCAGGCTCGCGCCTGAAGTCGTGCTGCTCCTGGTCCTGCCCCCCATCATTTATTCCTCCGCGGTGGCTATGAGCTGGCGCGAATTTCACGCCAACCTGCGCCCCATCTCGCTGCTCGCGATCGGCTGCGTGGTATTCACGACCGTGGCGGCCGCGGCCTCGGCACACTGGATCCTGGGATTCTCCTGGCCGGTGGGCTTCGTGCTGGGCGCCATCGTCTCCCCGCCCGATGCCATGGCGCCCCTGTCGATCGCCCGCCGGCTGCGCCTGCCCAAGCGCCTGCTCGTGATACTCGAGGGCGAAGGGCTCGCTAACGACGCGACGGCCCTGATCCTGTATCGCTTCGCAGTGGTGGCGGTGGGCGCCGGTGCGTTCTCCTACAGCCGGGCGGCGGGTCTGTTTGCCGCCATCGTGGCCGGAGAAATCCTCTGGGGACTGGGCGTGGGCTGGGTGATGCTGCGCCTGCGCCGCTGGGTCCGCGACCCGCAGGTCGAGATCGTACTGTCGATACTGACGCCGTTCGTCGCCTACTGGCCGCCGCAGCATCTCGGGGGCTCCGGCGTGCTGGCGACGGTCACGGCCGGGTTGTATGTGAGCTGGAACGGCGTATTCCTGATCAGTGCGGCGACGCGCCTGCAGGGCATCTTTTTCTGGGATGTGCTCGTCTACCTGATCGAGGGCCTGGTGTTCCTGATCACCGGATTGCAGGCCCGCGCGCTGAGCCACAGCATGCGCGAGTTTTCGCTCAGCGACCTGGCCACCTCCGCGGCCGTGATCAGCCTGGTCGTGATCGTGGCCCGATTCGTCTGGATCTACCCGGCGACCTACCTGCCGCGGCGCCTCATTCCCGCGGTCGGGCGCCGCGATCCGGCGCCTCCCTGGCAGTGGCCCTTCGCGCTGGCCTTCACCGGCGTGCGCGGCATCGTGTCGCTGGCCGCGGCGCTGGCGCTTCCCATTGTCGCGGCCGACGGCCGGCCGTTCCCGCACCGCGATCTGGTCCTGTTCCTGACCTATGCAGTCATCGTCGTCACCCTCGTCGGGCAGGGCCTGCTGCTGCCTACCGTCATCCGGGCCCTCGGCCTCGTGGACGCCGGCGAAAGCGAGCGGCACGGAGAGCGGTTGGAGGAAATCGACGCTCGCCGGCTGGCCATCGAGTCGGCGATCGCCCGGCTGCAGCAGATTGCCGCTGAACAGGAGCTGCCGGAGGACGTCCTTGCGGGCCTGCACACGCACTATCGCGGCCGGCTGCAGCATTTCGAGCAGGACCATCGCCGTGGCGAGGGTCCGCCGCAGGCCGCGGAGGTCGAAGACCAGCTCGAGCTGCTGCTCATCAGCGCCGAGCGCGACCGCATCAACGAGCTGCATCGGAGCGGTGCGCTGAAGGACGAAGCGCGCCGCCGCATTGAAAAGGAACTCGACCTGCGCCAGGCGCACCTGGCCAACCACTCGCACGAGCACTAGGGCCTCAGGCGCGCCCCACTTTCTGGTCGATGGCGCCAAAGATGGACGCGCCGGCAGCGTCGAGCATTTCGATGCGCACGCGATCGCCGAAGCTCAGGAAGGGCGTGCGCGGCGCGCCCGAGGCGATGGTCTCGAGCATGCGGGTCTCGGCCAGGCAGGATGAACCGCGCGAGCGCTCGGCGTTGGAGACCGTGCCCGAGCCCACGATCGTGCCGGCGCCAAGATGGCGCGTGCGCGCGCAATGCGCGATCAGCGCCGGAAAATCAAAGGTCATGTCGACGCCCGCTTCGGGGGCGCCCAGCCTCTGGCCGTTGACGTGGCTGTGGAGCGGGAGATGCACCTTTCCGCCATCCCAGGCCGAACCCAACTCATCGCTCGTCACGGCGACCGGCGAGAAGGCCGTGGCCGGCTTGGACTGGTAGAAGCCAAAGCCCTTGGCGAGCTCGGGGGCCGTGAGGTTGCGCAGCGTCCAGTCGTTGACCAGCATGAACAGGCGGATATCGTGCCGGCTCCGTACCTGCGCCGCGGCCGTGCCCATCGGCACGTCGCCCACGATCACCGCCACCTCGGCCTCCAGATCGATGCCCCACTCCTCGGACAGGAACGGTGCTTCATCGGTGGGCCCGAGAAAGGCGTCCGAACCGCCCTGGTAGACCAGCGGATCGGTCCAGAACGAGGGCGGCAGGGTCGCGCCGCGCGCCTTGCGCACGAGCTCGACGTGATTCACGTAGGCCGAGCCGTCCACCCACTGATAGGCCCGCGGGAGCGGCGCGGCCACGCCGCCCGAGCCCACCGGAAAGGCTTCGCCATGACGTCCCGCATTCAGTCCCTGGGATACCTGCGCCAGGCGCGGGGCCAGTTCCTCCCAGCGATCGAGCGCCTGCTGCAGAGTCGCGGCAATGTCGGGCACGGGCAGGCAGCGCGACAGGTCACGGCTCACCACCACGAGACGCCCGTCCCGCCCTGCCTTGAGGCTGGCGAGCTTCACGTGCCCTTGCCCTTCCAGGAATCGACGTAGCCTGCCCACTCGACCGCCGCGGCCGCCGCACCGATCTCCAGGGCATCGCGGCAATCGACCATGACCGCGATCTCATCCGTCGCGGGCTTCGCTTGCACCAGCATGCGCTCGAGCGCTTTGGGATGCGGTCCGTGCGTGAATCCACTGGGGTGGAAACTCAGCATCCCCGGATGAATATTGTCGCGGCTGAAGAAATCCCCGGCGTGGTAGAAGATCACCTCGTCGTAGTCGTCGTTGTTGTGGAAGAACGGCACCTTGATCGCCCCGGGATCGGTCTCGAAGGGGCGCGGCACGAAGGTGCAGACCACGAAGCGGTTGGCCACGAAGGTGCTGTGGACCGAGGGCGGCAGATGGTAGCGATGGCTCATGACGGGCCTGAAATCCCGGACGTTGATGCGACAGGCGCACAGATCACCGTGCCAGCCGGTGGCATCGAGCGGATTGAAAGGAAAAGTGGCAGTCGAGACCTGTCCGCGGCACTTGATGCGCACCTGCCATTCCTGCTCCGTCTGCTGCGCGCGAAAGGCGTCGTCGATGGCCGGAATGTCGAGCATCGCCGGATCGAACAGGGCGTGCGGGCCGAGCAGGCCCTTCTCGGGCAGCTGGTAGGTGGAATTGGTCGCCTCGATCAGCAGCAGCGCGGCGCCGTCGGGGCATTCGAGCCGCCACATCGTGCCCCGCGGGAGCACGAGGTAATCACCGGTCGCAAACGCCAGGTGCCCGAAGTCGCAATACAGCTCGCCCTGCCCGCGGTGCACGAACAGCAGCTGATCGCCATCCGCGTTGCGCGCCAGGTGGTCCATGCTGGCGGCGATCTCCCAGTAGCGCAGCTGGCAGTGGGCGTTTGAAAGGATGAGCGGCGCCTGCCACGGCGTATCCGGCGAGCGGCCGAGTTTCGCCAGGTCGAAAGCGTGCGGCCGCAGCGGCCCCTCGAAATGGCTCCAGGCAGTCGGCGGGTGGCGATGATAGAAAAAACTGGCCGGTCCGAAGAAACCTTCCTTGCTCATCTCCCGCTCGAAGGTCCCCTTCGGCAGGTCGGCGTGGGCCTGGCGGCTCGCGCTGCCGGCGAGGCGCGGATACTGGATGTATTTTTTCATCAGCGGTGCACTCCTCAACGTTCCGCGTCGGGCTGGCGCGCGGGCGCGGCGCGCTGGAAGGCCGCGATCGAATTGCAGGCCTGCTCGATGCGGGCGATACGCGGGTAGCTGGCTGGATCGACGCCAAAGCGCCGCGCGCTGGCGCACTGCGGCACCAAGCACACATCGGCCACCGTCGGCGCCTCACCGACGCAAAAGGCGCCGCTCGCGCTTTCCTGGCCCAGCAGTTCCTCGAAGGCGCCCATCCCACGGCCGATCCAGTGGCGCAGCCAGTGCTTGAGCGCCGCCTCATCGAGCCGCAACTCGCGCTGCAGGTAGCCCGTCACGCTCTGGTTCTGCAGTGGCTGTACATCGGCGACGAGGATCTGCGCCAGGGCGCGCGCGCGTGCGCGCAGGCGCGCCGTGCGCGGCAGGAGCGGCGGCTCCGGATGCGTCTCCTCGAGCCACTCGATGATCGCCATCGACTGCGTCAGCACGCCGTCCGGGCTCTCCAGCGCCGGAACGCGCGATTGCGGGTTGAGCGCGCGATAGGCCGGACTGAACTGCTGGCCACCGCCCTCAAGCAGGTGCACGGGAATGTATTCGTAACCCAGGCCCTTCAGTTCGAGCGCGATGCGCACGCGGTAGGAAGCGGAACTGCGCCAGTAATTGTAGAGGCGCAGCGCGCTCACACCACACCGCGGCGGATCTGGTCCAGCTCGATCGACTCGAACAGGGCCTTGAAATTGCCCTCCCCGAAGCCCTCGTTGCCCTTGCGCTGGATGATCTCGAAGAAGATCGGGCCGATCACATTGGCCGTGAAGATCTGCAGCAAGATGCCATCCTTGGCGGATCCGTCGATCAGGATGCCGCGCCGCTTCAGCTCGGCGAGCTTCTCCTGGTGGCCAGAGACGCGCGCCTCGACGCCGTCGTAGTAGGTATCGGGTGTGTCCTGGAACACCACGCCACGCCCGCGCAGGCGATCGACGGTGCCGTAGATATCGGGCGTCGACAGGGCGATATGCTGGATGCCCTCGCCCCGGTACTCGCGCAGGTACTCCTCGATCTGGGACTTGTCGTCCTGCGATTCGTTGATCGGGATCCGGATCTTGCCGCAGGGGCTGGTCATGGCGCGCGAGAACAGGCCGGTCTTCTTGCCCTCGATGTCGAAGTAGCGGATCTCGCGGAAGTTGAACAATTTCTCGTAGAAGCCCGACCACAGGTCCATGTGGCCGCGCCCCACGTTGTGGGTCAGGTGATCGATGAGCTCCAGGCCGGTGCCTGCCGCCTCCGCCACCGGTCCGGTCGGCAGGAAATCGACGTCATAGATGCTGTTGGCACCGTACCGGTCGACCAGGTAAATGAGGCTTCCGCCGATCCCCCTGATCGAGGGGATGTTCAGTTCCATCGGCCCTGCAGTCACCGGGCCGGCCTCGGCTCCGAGTTCCAGGGCGCGCTTGAACGCGTAGCCGGCGTCCTTGACCCGAAAGCCCATGGCGCAGATCGAGCCACCGTGGGCGCGCGCGAACTGCTGGGCGAAGCTGCCGGGCTCGGCATTGATCAGGAAATTGATGTCGCCCTGGCGGTGCAGCGTGACGTTCTTGGAGCGGTGCCGCGCCAGGGCGCGAAAGCCCATGCTCTCGAACAGCGTGCGCAGGGACTGCGGATCCGGCGCCGTGTATTCGACGAATTCGAAGCCATCGGTGCCCATCGGATTGTGTTGCGCGTTCATCGTCGCTCTCGCTGGCGGACCGGGAGCCCGCTACAGTAGCGCAGGGCGATGGCGAGGGCCAACGGGCGGCAAACGGCTCATGTCGAGCGGCTCAGGGCGAGCGCGGACCCGCCCCGCCCTTCCGGTCCAGGAGCCGCGCCGTCGGCAGTGCGATCAGCGCGCACAGCAGCAGCACGCCTACGGTCAGGTTGATCAGCAGGCCGTAATCGTCGTGCACGAGCAGCGCGCCGGCGGCTTTTGGCCCGGTCGCCAGCCCCATCTTGGAACAGAAGCCGGCGAGCACCGTGAGCCGGCCGCTGTGGTCCATCTGCGCACACATGCCGAACAGGTACGGAACCACAAACGCCCAGGCCATGGACGTGAGGCCATTCGCCGCCGCATACACCGCCCCAGCGGCGCTGTGCTGGAACGCCCAGGTACCGGCCAGCGCCACCACCATCGCAGCCAGCAACGGCCAGAACCGGCCGACGCGCGTGCCCAGAACCACGCACAGCGCCGCACCCAGTACGCCGATCCAGGTGGCGTAGCCCACGGCATCGCTGGCGAAATCCGCCGCCAGGCCTGCGTGGCGCGCGAGCCCGAAGACAAACGCGCCCAGGCCCATGTTGCCCGTCTGGAACAGGAACATCGCCGCCAAGGCGCCGATCACCAGCAGCAGTGGGCGGCGCTCGACCGAAGCCCTTGCCGCCGCGCTGGCCTGCGCATCGCGCGGCGGATAGGCCGGAATGAAGGCGAGCATCGCCAGCGCCACGGCGCTGAAGGCGGCGAGCGCGAGGAACAGCACGCCGGCACCAAACAGCGGCACCAGCGTCGGCAGCCACATCACGCCGAGTCCGCCGAGCCCATACTGCACCACGAGCAGCATGCCGAAGGCGCGATCGGGGCTCTTCAGGCGCGCCATCACCGAATAGCTCACCCCCACGAGCAGCCCGCCCAGCAGGCCATGGAAAAAACGCACGGCCGTCAGCAGCGTCGCGGCGTGCACGCCCGTCGAAGCCAGATCGACCGCGATCAGGCCGATGAGCAGCAGGAACGCGGTTGGACGCCAGCGGATGCGCGTGACGATGAAGACCGCGAGCAGCGCGCCACAGGCGGCCCCATAGACATTGGCCGCCGCGACGTTGCCTGCCTGGGCGTTGCTGAATCCGAGGCCGGTCACCAGCCCATCGACAAGGGCGGACATGATGTTGACGTAGAAAAGTCCCGCGGTCGCCAGGAAGGCGAGCAGGGTGCTGGCGATGAGCCCCTGCGGATTGACGCGCGCGTTCAGCCCACTCATGGCCCGCAGAATCTCCGGATGTGATTGGATTCGGCCGCGGCCGCGGCCCAGTGAAATTCATCCCCGTCGCTCACATAATAGTAGGTTGTGCCGTTCGGCAGCAGCACCACCTGCACGCCACCGAAACCGGACATGAAGGGCGCCCAGACCTCGCCGCGGCACCCGAGGAGCCGCGCGAGGTTGTAGGCCCAGAACCCGTGCTGGTAGCGAAACTCCGCCGTGCTCGCCTGCAGCCCGCGATCGGCGGGCACGGACTGCAGGGCCGCGCCGAGCATCGCCGGATCGAGCATCGGCTTGCCGCCGATCCGTCCCTGGCCCGTCCCAAGGAACCCGGCGAGCCTCACGATGTCGTCGCGATGCAGGGTGAGCCCGAAGCCGGTGAAGGGCTGTGCAACCGGATCGTAAGTGCGGCGGGTGACCATGAGGGCCGGACTCAGGGCCAGCGGCCGCCACAGCGCTTCGGCCAGCAGGTCGCGATAAAAATCCGCTCCCGCTCCGCGTTGCTTCCTGAGAAAGGCGTTGAGGGCGGTGCCGAGCACGTAGGTATCGGAGCTGTGGTAGACCCAGTGCGTTCCCGCAGGGGAGCGGCGCGGGTATTCGCGGCAGGCAAAGCGAATCTTGTGGGCGTGATCGGACGGGAAGAAGAACCGGTCCGTGGCCCGGTCGTTTTCATCGGCCTGATCCACCTCCGACGCGTACAGCCCAGTCGCCATGTCGAGCGCATTGGCGAAGCTCACGCCGGACCAGCGCTCATCGGCGGCGCACTCGGGAACATAGTCCCGAACCAGCTGCCGGGAGGCGCCCGGGTACAGCAATTCGAGCCGCATCAGGCCCAGTGCGCCCACCAATGATTTCGCGAGCGAGTAGGACGGCAGGTCGAGCACCTCGCAGAACGGGTACTCGCCGTGGCGCGTCTGGCAGCCTCCGGCGTAGTGCACGCCGTCGATCACCAGGCCATAGACGCTCATGTTGGCGGGCGACACTTCGCGCGCCGCACCGAAGTTTTCCGGCACTGCGCCCGGATGATCCACGGCAAGCTGTGCGATGGGTTTCACCGGCAGGCGCGCGGCCACTTCGCGGCGGAATGCCGCGACGATGGCCTCGCGACCCTTGATCACGCGCGGCGTGTAGCGGGCGGCCAGCCAGCCCCAGGCGTCGAACTTCTCGTAGCGGCAGGTCTCGCCCGCGATCTGCCAGGCGGCGTTCGTGATCCTGCCATCGCTCCGGTACAGGAAGCTGAGCACCCCGTTGTGCATGCAATTCTCGTTGCGCTCCTCGAGGGTGAAGGGCAGTGACGCGCGCGAGTAGCCGCCATCTTCCTCGCTGTC
Organism: Steroidobacteraceae bacterium; assembly: GCA_035300345.1. Taxonomy (GTDB): domain Bacteria; phylum Pseudomonadota; class Gammaproteobacteria; order Steroidobacterales; family Steroidobacteraceae; genus FEN-1191. The sequence goes on along the minus strand of DATGVM010000006.1, from coordinate 70,480 downwards.
CCAGGCGCGGCCCGGCTCGAGGATGAACTCCCAGGAGGGATGCCGGCTGGGGATGGCGCCGCGCCGCACCGGAATGAGATCGGAGCCGGACTGCAGAAACTCGAAATCGAATTCCGGCAGGTTGTGGACCTCGCGGTGACGGGCAGCGAAGAAGCCCGGGTCGAAGACCAGCGAGCGGAAGCCATTCTGGCCCTTGCGGGTGAGCCTCAGCCGGCCGTTCAGCTGCTGGCGGGGCGCGCGCGCGGTGGGCGGCGGCGCAAATTCCGAGTAGTCGACCGGCACCGCAAGGCCGGCGCCGCGGGCGAGCGCCTCGCGGCTCAACTCGCGCGCCACGCCCGCGCTGGCCAGGGCACAGCCGCCCAGCAGCACAAGGATTGCGACCCGGCGCACGGCCGGCGCTCTGACTGCGCCGCTCAACAGCTAACTCATCGGCCCGGCCGTCAGCCGGCCAGGCCAGCGACGCTGCCGCGTGTCACCACGCGGTCGTCGGCAAGCAGCACCTCCGGCGCTATGCCTGGCCGGTCGCCGATGCGATCGTACAGAGGGCCGAAGTCCGTGTCATAGCTGGCACGGAACAGCTGCTCGAAACTGTCGATGACGAAGTACATGCGCTGGAAGGTGTCGATGCGGTAATCCGTGCGCATCACGCGCTCGAGATCGAAGGCGATGCGGTTAGGCTCCGGGCTGTTCACCGCGTAGGGCGTCTCGCCCTTCGAAGACAGGATCCCCGCGCCGTAGGCGCGCAGTCCCGCGCCCGTGCGCAGCAGGCCAAATTCCACCGAGTACCAGTACACCCGTGCCAGCAGGTGCACCGCCTTGTGGGCGCGCGCTTTCTGGCCCGCGGCGCCGTAGGCCTGCATGAAACGGGCAAAGACCGGGTTCGCCAGCAGCGGCACGTGGCCAAAAAAATCGTGGAACAGGTCGGGCTCGGACAGGTAGTCCAGCTCGTGCGGCTCGCGTATCCACACCGAGACCGGAAAGCTGCGGGCCGCCAGATGCGCGAAGAACTGCTCTTCGGGAATCAGGCCTGGCACCGCGACGATGCGCCAGCCGGTCGCCGCTCCGAGCAGGGCGTTGACCGCGCTGAAGCGCGGGATGTGATCCACCGCGATCCCGAGGCCCGCCAGCCCCGCGGCCACTTCGGGCGCTGCGTACTGTTCCAGGAGGCTCCGCTGTCGGGTAAAGAGAGTGCGCCAGATGTCGTGCTCTGCGGCGCTGTAATCGTCCCAGCGCTGCTCGACAGTGTAGTCGGCAGCGGCCTGGTCATAGGCACCGCGCAATGCCAGCCGGCCACGCGTGGGAGCCGTTGGAGTCCTGCCCATGGCTGTCCCCAGTAACCTCGAAGCGGCGGCTATGTTAACCCGCCCGCGCCGCGCCGGCTCAAGGCTCGAAGGGCGCGCGCAGGATGATCGTGTGGTCCCGATCACTGCCGGTCGAGATCAGGTCCAGGGGCACTCCCACGAGTTCCTCGACGCGCCGGAGGTAGGCGCGCGCCGCACCCGGCAGGGCATCGAATTCGCGCACTCCGGCGGTCGACTCGGACCAGCCGGGCATTTCCTCGTACATCGGCTCCACGTCCACGAGACCATCGGAAAACACCGGCGGCTCGGTGCTCAAGGCACCGCCCGCGCGATACCCGGTGCAGATGCGGATGGTGTCGAGGCCGTCGAGCACGTCGAGCTTGGTCATGCACAGGCCCGATACGCTCGAGTTGACCACCGTGCGCCGCAGCGCCACGGCGTCGAACCAGCCACAGCGGCGCCGGCGTCCCGTGACCGAGCCGAACTCGTGGCCGACGCGCGAAAAATGCTCGCCGTACTCGTCGAAGAGCTCGGTCGGAAACGGTCCGGCGCCCACGCGGGTGGCGTAGGCCTTCACGATCCCGAGCACATGGTCGAAATACAGCGGCCCGAGCCCAGTGCCGGTCGCCGCCCCTCCGGCGGTGGTATTGGATGAGGTCACGAACGGGTAGGTCCCGACGTCGACATCGAGCATGGCGCCCTGCGCGCCCTCGAACAGCACGTTGGCGCCGGCGCGGCGCAGCTGCGCGAGCGTGCCGGTGACGTCGAGCATCAGGGGCCGCAGGCGCTCCGCGTAGCCCAGCATGGTATCGAGGGTGTCCTGGAAATCCACGGCGGGCAGGCTGAAATAGCGCTGCAGCACGAAGTTGTGAAAATCCAGCACCTCGCCCAGCTTGGCGGCGAAGCGCTCGCGCTGGAACAGATCGGCGACTCGCACCGCGCGCCGCGCCACCTTGTCCTCATAGGCGGGACCGATGCCGCGACCGGTGGTGCCGATGGCATTGGCGCCCCGCGCACCTTCGCGGGCCCGGTCCAGCGCGATGTGCGAGGGCAGTATCAGTGGACAGGATGGCGACAAGCGCAGCCGCTCGAACACCGGCACGCCCTTGTCCAGCAGCATCCGGGCTTCCCGGAACAGGGCCTCCAGCGAAATCACCACGCCGTTGCCGATCAGGCATTGGACCCCGGCCCGCATGATTCCCGAAGGGATCAGCGAGAGAACGGTCTTCTCCCCGGCGATGACCAGCGTGTGGCCGGCGTTGTGCCCTCCCTGGAAGCGGGCCACCGCGCTGGCCCGTTCGGTCAGCAGGTCGACGATCTTGCCCTTGCCCTCGTCGCCCCACTGGGTGCCGATCACTACGACGAAACGGCCCATGGTTCAGTGCCGCGCCGGGCTGTGCAGATACTTGTAGAAATCGCCCTCGGGCTGGATCACCAGGATATCCCCTTCACGTCCCAGCGCCGTCCGGTAGGCCTGGAGGCTGCGGTAGAACGCGGCGAACTCCGGATTGGCGCCGTAGGAGCGCGCATAAATCGCGGCGGCCTGCGCATCGCCTTCGCCGCGGATGCGCTGGGCGTCGCGGTTGGCGCTGGCGAGGATCTCGGCGCGATTGCGCTCCGCCTCCGCGCGGATGCGATCGGCCTCGGCCGCCCCTTCAGCCCGGACCTGCCGCGCCTGCGCGCTGTACGCCGACTGCATGGTGGCGTAAATGGCATTGGCCATCTCGTCGGACAAATCGATGCGCTGCACGCGCGCATCCAGCACCGTAAGGCCCAGGCTGCTCGCCGTCACGCCGAGGCGCGTCAATATGGCCGCCGACAGTCCGCCGCGCTCCGCGCCGACGATCCTTGCCAGCGGCTGCTGCGCGTAGAGCGCCTTCAGCTCACCGCGCAGGGTATCGGCCAACCGGGCGGAAGCCAGCCGTTCGTCACCGGCGCTGGCGCGCAGGAAGATGGCCGCATCGCGCACCCGCCAGCTCAAGGCCACATCCACCACCAGCGCCTGTTGCTCGGCGCTCAGGAAGGACTCGCCCTGCAGGCGTTGTCCGATCGCGCGCCGCTCGATCCTTGTGATCCGGTCGAACGGCAGGCACCAGTGGAGCCCCGGCGCATAGGTTTCCGGCTGCAGCCGGCCAAAGCTGCTGCGCACCGCATATTCGTTTTCGCTCACCGTGAACAGCGAGAGCGACATCAGCACCGCCACCGCGGCTGCGGCCCCGGCCCGCAGCGGAGCTCTGCCACTATTCTTCATCGGCGCTCCCCGCGCTCGCGCCCGCGTTCATCGCCGGTCGCAGTCTCGGGCCGCGCCGCCGCCGGGGCGGACGCTGCGCCCGCGGCCGGTCCGGCGCCCGTCGGCGCGACTCCACTAACGCCGGCGGCGCGCTGTGCGCCGGCATCGCCAAGCCGGTCCAGTGACGGCAGCACCAGGGTATTGCCGCCCTTGCCATCGATGATGAGCTTGCGGGAGCGCGCGAGGATAGTCTCCATAGTCTCGATGTACAGGCGCGTGCGCGTCACTTCGGGAGCGCGCGCGTAGGCCACGACGAGCTGATCGAAACGCGCGGTGTCGCCTTCGGCCGTGCCCACGGTCTGCAGCTTGTAGCTCTGCGCATCCAGGCGCTGGCGCACGGCCATGGCCTGCGCCGCCGGCAGCAGTTCGGCGGCGTAGCCTTGCGCTTCCCGCGCCATCTTGTCCCGTTCCTCGCCGGCCTGCACCAGGTCGCGCTGCGCCGGCAACACCGCCTCGGGCACCTGCACGTCGGTGAGATCCACCGCCAGCACGCGCACGCCCGCGCCCAGCTCATCCAGCGGCTGCTGGAGCGAGGTGCGGATCGCGCTCGTGAGCGGCGCACGCGCGGCGCCACCGAGCAGCTCGGCGACGCGGCGCTGGCCGACGCGCTCGCGTGCCGCCGCCTCGCCGAGCGAGCGCACCACGGCATCGCTCTCGCGCACCCCAAACAGCGCCGCGCGCGCGTCGGTGTACTGGTAGTGGATGCTGGCGGTGACGTTGAGCAGCACCGCGTCGGCGGTGAGCATGTGTGACTGAAAGTCGGCGCTGTTGATGCGATCGAGATTGACGTTGGTGACCGTCTCGATCGGCCACGGCAGGTGCCAGCCTGGACCGCTGGCGCGCAATCCGGCGTAGGCACCGAAGCGCTGCAGCACCCCGCGCTCTCCGTCTTCGACCTGGTAAAACCCGCTCGCCAGCCACAGCGTCAGCGCCACGCCCGCGGCGACGGCGTAGAACGGGCCACGCTCGCGCGGCTTCGCCGACCAGCGCTGGCGCCAGCGGCGCAACCGGCCCGCGAGCGTGGGGGAGCGCGTGCCGCCGCGGCGCGGCGCGCTTCCCTGCTCCTCACTGCTCTGGTTCCAGGCCATGGTTGCTATGCCACTGATGTGCTGCACGGCGCGCGCCGCCGGGCCGCTGGATTCTAGGTACGCCTAGGCGTGGGCACAAGGCAGCCCGGCCGGCAGCAGCGTGAGCTGGACGCCCGGATTGCGCGCGATCGCCGCCATGGCTTCCGGCGGCAACTCGATCAGCAGGCGCATCGCGCCATCCTCGTCGGTACGCTCCTCGCGCACCGCGCCGCCGGCGAACAGGCGGGCGCGCAGCGCACCGGCCGCCGCCGGAAGCTGCAGCCAGCCGCGCTGCGCCCGCAGTTCCAGCCGTTCGGTGATCGCCTCCTTGAGCAGCTCGATGCCGCGGGACTGCGCGGCGCTGATCCACACCTGGCGCACCGCGCCCGCGGCGTCGCGTTCGATGCGTGGTTCGAGCTCCAGCCGGTCGATCTTGTTGTAGACCAGGAGCTGCGGCAGCTCGCCCGCGCCGATCTCGGCGAGCACCGCGTTGACCTGCTCCGCGTATTCATCGCGGCGCAGGTCCGCCGCGTCGATCAGGTGCACCAGCAGCTGCGCGCTGCGCGCCTCCTGCAGCGTCGACTGGAACGCCGCCACCAGCTCGTGCGGCAGTTCGCGGATGAAGCCCACGGTATCGGCCACCACGATGCCGGCGCCGCCCGGGAGCGTGAGCCTGCGGACCGTCGGATCCAGCGTGGCAAACAACTGGTCCGCGACGTAGGCGTCCGCACCGGTGAGCGCCCGGAACAGCGTGGACTTGCCCGCGTTCGTGTAGCCCACCAGCGCCACGCCCGGCACCGGTATCTCGGCGCGCGCACTGCGGCCCGTGTCGCGCTGCTGGCGGAGCCGGGCGAGCTTGCGTGTCAGGGAGCGCACCCGCGTGGCCAGCAGGCGCCGATCGGTCTCCAGCTGGGTCTCGCCTGGACCGCGCAGCCCGATGCCGCCCTTCTGCCGCTCCAGGTGGGTCCAGCCGCGGACCAGACGTGTCGAGAGGTGCTTCAGCTGCGCCAGCTCGACCTGCAGCTTGCCTTCGAAGCTGCGCGCGCGTTGCGCGAAAATATCGAGGATCAGGCCATTGCGATCCAGCACGCGCCGGCCCGTGAGCTTTTCAAGGTTGCGCTCCTGGCTGGGCGAGAGCGGGTGATCGATGAGGATGACGTCGGCCGACTCGGCGGCGGCCACGGCGCCAATCTCCTCGGCCTTGCCGCTGCCCACGAAATAACGCGAATCGGGCCGCTCGCGCCGACCCGTCACGGTGGCGACCGGCGTGGCGCCGGCCGATCGCGCCAGCTGCTGGAATTCCTCCAGGTCCGCCGCCCGCAGCGGCTCACCCAGCCCCAGGCGCACGAGCACCGCACGCTCGCCGCTGCGCGGTCGTTCAAACATGCCGCGGGGCGCGAGCTCGCATTACTCTGCGGCGCTCTCCATGCCATCGGCGCTCGGCAATTGCACGGCGCGCGCGGGGACCACGGTCGAAATCGCGTGCTTGTACACCATCTGGCTGACCGTATTCTTCAGCAGCACCACGAATTGGTCGAAAGAGTCAATCTGACCCTGCAGCTTGATGCCATTGACCAGGTAAATTGAGACCGGAATATGCTCCTTGCGCAGAGCATTCAGGAACGGATCCTGAAGGGATTGGCCTTTGGCCATGTGACGTTCTCCTTATTTTTCGGCGTCGAAGAGCGCTCCCGCGGGCCTGTCAGCTTGGGGCGCGCCTGCAGTCTAGCATCCGGGCGGCGCGCCGGCCACGAAACCCGCCTCGCGCAGGGCCGCCAGGAGCCGCGGGAATCCCGAATCGGACGCCGGGTCGAGCGGCTCGAAGGAAGGATCGCCCCGCAGCCAGCTCATCTGGCGCTTCGCCAGCTGCCCGGTGGCCACCACCGCCTGGCGGGCGGCTTCGGCCAGCGTGCACTGTCCCGCGCAGTGCGCCCAGAGCTGGCGGTACCCCACGGCGCGCACGGCCGGGAGTTCCGTGTGCAGGTCGCCACGCGCGTACAGCGCCTGGACCTCGGCCAGCAGGCCCGCCTCGAGCATCGCTCCAAAACGGTGCTCCAGCCCCGCGCGCTGCGCGGCCCGGTCTGCGGGCATCAGTGCAAATCGCAGCCAGTCCATGCCCCCTTCCGGAGCCGCTGTCGCCGCCTGCCATTCCGAGATGGGCCTGCCAGTGAGCCGGTACACCTCGAGCGCGCGCTGGATCCGCTGCGGGTCGTTGCGATGAATTCTGGCGGCCGCCCGCGGGTCAACCAGCGCCAGCTCCGCGTGCAGCTGCGCCCAGCCCTGCTGCGCGGCGCGCGCCGCCAGTTCGGCGCGCAGTTGCGGCGAGCGTTCGGGCAGTTCGGCCATGCCACGGAGCAGTGCACGCAGGTACAGGAGCGTGCCACCCACCAGCACCGGCAGGCGCCCGCGCTGCTGGATGGCCGCGATGGCGGCGCGTGCCTCACGCACGAATTCGCCGGCCGAGTAGCGCTCGGACGGGTCGCGGATGTCAATGAGATGATGCGCGACACTTTCCCGGACCGCGGCCGTGGGTTTCGCGGTGCCGATGTCCATGCCGCGAAACACCTGCGCGGAATCCACGCTGACGATCTCGATCGGCATTTCCCCGGCCAGGCGCAGTGCCCAGTCGCTCTTGCCGCTCCCCGTCGGGCCGGTGAGCACCAGCGCCATGGGCGGGGCTCCCCGGATCATCGGCCGCGCAGGAACAGCCGGTCGAGTTCCACCAGCGAGAGTTGCGCCCAGGTCGGCCGCCCGTGATTGCACTGGCCGGAGCGTTCGGTGGCTTCCATCTGCCGCAGCAGCGCATCCATTTCCGGCAGCGTAAGGCGCCGATGGGCATGAATGGCGCTGCGGCAGGCGAGCGTCCCGAGCACGCGATGCGCCGCGCCGTCCAGATGGTGCGCGCCGCGTTCCCCGGCCAGATCGCGCAGGACCTCGCGCAGGAGCAATGGCAGATCGGCCCCGGCGAGTATGGCGGGCACCGCTCGCACCGCCAGCTGCGTGGGCGAGAGCCGGTCGAGTTCGAACCCCAGGCGGGTGAAGTCTGCGGCCGCGGCCAGGAGCGCATCGATCTCATGCTCGGCGGCATTGACCGCGATCGGCTCCAGCAGGCGCTGCGCGGCCGGTGCGCCGGCCGCAAGCTGCGACTTGAAACCCTCGTAGAGCACCCTTTCGTGCGCGGCATGCATATCCACCAGCACCAGTCCGGCGCGGTTCTGCGCCAGCACGAACAGCCCGTGGAGCTGCGCGATGGCGGAGCCGAGCGGACGCTCCTCGGCACTGTCGCCGGGAAAGCGCGGAGCGGTCTCCGCCGCGGCGGTGGCATCGGGGGTGCCCTCGCCCACGCGCAGCGCTGCGGCCGCACCGAAAACGCTGCGCGACCAGGCCGCGGCGGCAGCTGGAGCTTCGAAGTTGAAGCGCTGTGAATGAGCCGGCGGCGCCGCGCTCGGCAGCGCTGCCGAAGCGCTGCCCGCACCGGCCGCGCTCGCGGCAAGCGATCGTTCCACCGCACGAAACACATAGTCGTGCACCGCACGGCTGTCCCGGAAGCGCAGCTCCAGCTTGGCCGGATGTGCATTGACGTCAACCAGCCGCGGATCGAGCCGCAGGTCGAGCACGTAGGCCGGGTGCCGGCCGTGATAGAGCACGTCGCGGTACCCTAAGCGGGCCGCGCTGCCCAGCAGCCGATCGCGCACGGCGCGGCCATTGACGAACCAGAACTGCCCGTCGCTGTTGGCGCGTGCCGCCGTCGGCAGTCCCAGCCAGCCGCGCAGTTGCATGGCGCCCTCCTGGAGCACCGGCAGGCAGCGCGCCAGGAAATCGGCGCCGAGAATTCGCGCCACCCGATCGTCCCGTCCGGCGGCATCGTGCGCGGCCGGCAGCTCCAGGGTTTGCCGGCCGTTGTGGCGCAGCCGGATGGCGACGGCGGGGGCCGCCAGGGCCAGCCGCTCGACGGTGCGCGCAATGTGTCCGAATTCGGTGGGCTCGGTGCGCACAAACTTGCGGCGCGCGGGCACGTTGTAGAACAGGTCGCGCACCTCCACGGTCGTGCCCGGCGGATGCGACGCCGGCCGCGGCTCCCCTGTCGCCCCGCCCTCCACCTGCAGCTCCGTGCCGGCCTGCGCCTCGGCCGTACGGCTGCAGAGGCGGAGCCGCGCCACCGCTCCCATCGAGGGCAGTGCCTCACCGCGGAATCCGAGACTGGCAACGGCCTCGAGATCCTCCAGGGTGGCGATCTTGCTGGTGGCGTGACGCTGCACCGCCAGCGGCAACTCGGCGGCGGCGATGCCCACGCCATCGTCACGCACGCGGATCAGGCCCAGCCCGCCCTGCTCGATGTCGATCTCGACTCGCCGCGCACCGGCGTCCAGGGCGTTCTCGAGCAGCTCCTTGACGACCGAAGCCGGGCGCTCGATCACCTCGCCGGCGGCGATCTGGTCGATGAGCGTGGCGGACAGTAGGCGGATCGGCATGCGCGCAAAGCCCTGGAGCGGCTGGCCGCGCAGTCTACACGCCGGAGTCGTCCTCGACAGCAAGGGCAATATTGGGGGCGCGGGCGTAGCGCGTGCCATCGGGCGGATGGCGCTGGAAATAGGCCACGACGCCCGCTTCGATCGCGCTCGCCAGGCGCTCCTGGTAGCTGCGGTTCGCCAGGTTCCGTTCTTCCGCCGGATTGGAGATATACGCCGTCTCGATCAGCATGGAAGGCGCGTCGGGTGACTTGAGCACCATGAAGCCCGCATGCTGCACGATCCGCTTGCGGATGGCGCCGACCCGATCCAGCGCCGCCAGCACCTCGTCCGCCGCCTCGACGCTCGCACCCATGTTCTGGGACTGCGCAGCATCGACCAGCACGGAGGCCAGGCTCGCGTTCACGTTCGCCAGCGACACCCCGCCCTTCATCACGGCGGCGTTTTCACGGTCGGCCAGCCAGCGCGCCGCCTCGCTCGAGGCGCCGCGGTCCGAAAGCGTATAGACGGACGCCCCGGTGATCGCCCGGTTGCGAACCGCATCGGCATGGATCGACACGAACAGGTCCGCATTCGCCGCGCGAGCCCGCTCGGTGCGCTCGCGCAGGTCGATCAGCCGGTCGGAGTCCCGCGTCAGCACGGCGCGCATCCCGGGACGGGCATTGATGCGTGCGGCGAGCGCCCGGGCAATCGCCAGGGTCACATCTTTTTCGTGCGTACCGCCCGGACCCGAGGCGCCCGGATCCTCGCCACCGTGCCCGGCATCGATGGCCACGACGATGTCGCGGTCCAGGCCCACCGGCGCATGCGCGGGGGCCACGACCCGCTGTATCGCCACCGTGGGCACCGCCGCCGGGGCCAGTGCGAGAGGCGGAGCCGGCGCTTCGCCCAGACTGATCTGCAGTTGATAGCCCGCGGCCGTCTGGAGCACGGCGAACCTCGGCGTCGCGGCCGGCGAATCACGCAGTTCAAGCACCAGGCGGTAGTCGTTGCGAGCACGTGCGGCGCCGCGGATCGCCGCCACCAGCCCAGCGGCTGTGGGCAGACGGAGCGCCGAGGCGCAACGCGTTCCGGGCAGGTCGATCACCACCCGGCGGGGCGCGTCGAGTGTGAATACGGCCGGCCGCACCGGCGCGGACAGAGCCAGGTTCAAGGTCAGTCGCGAGGAATCGGCATCGAGCGCTGCGGTTTGCAGCAGTGCACCGGCCAGGCCGGCGGCCGGGCCGGCCAGCGCCGCCAGCATGGCCAGCACTACCGGGGCCGGGATCCGATAGCGGGACATTTCAAGTGCCTGGAGCTTCCCACGGCCCGCACTCTAAGACGATGCAAGAATTTATTCAATGCTAATCATGAGCCTAGCGAATTAAACTCGATTCATTTCTGCAACTGCCGGATCGGCACGGAGCGCCGCGAGCCAGGCGGCCCCAGAGGCGCTCATCCCCTCAAGCCGCACACGGCGGCCCACACCGAGGATCGACAGGGCCAGCTTCAGGTCCGCCGGCGGAAGGGCTTCCGCGGCGCGCTCCGGCCACTCGATCAGGAACAGGGCGCCCGGCCGCAACTCATCGCGCCAACCGAGCATGGCCAGCTCGCTGGCGCCCTTGAGGCGATACAGGTCCAGGTGGAATAAGCGCCGCCCTGCCGACTCATAGGATTCCAGCAGGGTATAGCTGGGGCTGCGCACCACGCCGGTCACCCCGAGCGCGCGCAGCAGCCCGCGCGCCAGTGTCGTCTTGCCCGCACCCAGTTCGCCCTGCAGGTAGACGATCAGGGGAGCGGCCGGGGAAGGCGGCCCGCAGCCTGCCAGGGCGGCGCCCAGCCGTTCCGTGTGCTCGCTGTCCGGCAGCGAGAGCTCAAGGCTCATCGCTCCGTACCGGCGCGGCCGACGTCGACCCAACGAGACAGGCGCGCCGCCACTTCCAGTGCGAGGAGGCTCCGGCCCCCCTGGCGTGCCAGCTCGTCCCCGGCGAGCGCGTGGGCCATGACGCCCGCCCGCGCCGCCAGCCAGGGATCACCGCATTGGCCAAGAATGGCGGCAATGGCGCCCGTCAGGACATCCCCCATGCCGGGCGCCGCCATCGCCGGGTTGCCATAAGGGCAGATCGCGCTGACGCGACCTGATGCACCGATCAGGGTACCGGCTCCCTTGAGCACCACGACGGCGCCGGTGCTCTCGACCAGGCGCCGCAGCGATTCCAGCCGATCCGCCTGGATGGCCTCGGAACTCAGGCCCAGGAGGCGCCCGGCTTCCCCGGGGTGCGGCGTCACGACGGAGCCTGCCGGCGGGCGCTGCCGCGACGCGGCCAGCAGATTCAGCGCATCGGCATCCACCACCAGCGGCTTGCCCCCGGCGAGGGCGGCATCCAGCATTGCGCGCGCCCAGACGCCGGTGCCCAGCCCTGGACCGATCGCGACGACCGTCGCGGCGGCCAGCGGCGCGTTGAGCGCCCCGGCGGAATCGGCGCCAAAGCAGATCAGCTCCGGCCGTTCTGCGACGATGGCCGTGACGTTTTCAGCCGCGGTCGCGACACTCACGAGTCCCGCACCACATCGGAGGCAGGCCTCCCCGGCCAGGCGCGCCGCCCCCGCCATCCCCGGCCCGCCGGCGATCAGCAGCACGCGGCCGAAGTCCCCTTTGTGCGCCGAGCGGGCGCGGGCGGGCAAGGCAAGCGCAATGTCAGTCTGGTCCAGGCATTCCAGCACGGGCTGTGCGGCCGCGCGCGTGGGCAGCGCCAGTTGCAGAGCGTCGCAGTACAGGCGGCCCGTCAACTCTGGCCCATCGCCCAGATACAGCCCGACCTTCGGGGCCACAAAGCTGATGGTGGCATCCGCCCTCACCGCTTCTCCCAGGACGGAGCCGCGATCGCCGTCGAGTCCGGAAGGCAGGTCCAGGGCCAGTATGGGCCGGCCCGCCGCATTGAGCGCGCGGATCGCCGCCAGGAAATCCGGCCGTGGCTCGGCGCGCAAGCCGGTACCCAGCAGCGCATCGACCAGTAATTCTGACTCCGCCAGCGCCGCGGCGGCAAAGGGGCGCGCCGGCGCCCCGCTCGCCAGGTACTCATCGGCGGCGCGCCGGGCATCGCCACTGAGTTTTTCGGGCGCGACCAGCGCGAGCAGCTGGACCCCCATGCCGGCCGCGCGCGCCAGGCGTGCCAGCACGTAGCCGTCGCCCCCATTGTTGCCACCGCCGGTGGCGATGCCGATGCGCCTCGCGGCAGGCCAGCGCTCGCGCAGCACGCGCAATGCCGCGGCGCCCGCCCGATTCATCAGGGTGTAGCCGGGCACGCCGAGCTCATGGATCGCCCGCTCATCGAAGGCGCGTACCTGTGCGACCGAGTACAGTCCGCGAGCCTGGCTCATCGCGACAGTATACTGGTGGGCGATTATGCCGACGCCGGCTCCTGCAACAGCACGCGACCTGGGCGCCGTCCGCACGCGGCTCGCCGAGCGTGCGCGCGAACTGGGATTTTCGGGCCTCGGCGTCGCCGGCGTGGCACTTGAAGAAGATGAGCGCCATCTCGCGGCCTGGCTCGAGGCCGGACGCCACGGCCAGATGCACTACATGGCTCGCCATGGCCTGCGCCGCAGCCGCCCGCAGGAGCTCCTGCCGGGCACGGTGCGCGTGGTGAGCGCTCGCCTGGATTACTGGCCCGCGGCCTCGCAGGCCGCCGAGGCGGTGCTCGCGGACCCGCGCCTCGCCTATGTCTCGCGCTACGCGCTCGGCCGCGACTACCACCGGCTCATGCGCAAGGCGCTCAAGCAGCTGGCGGACTTTCTCGCCACGCTGGCCGGAGCACACGGCCATCGCGTCTACACCGACAGCGCACCGGTGCTGGAGAAGGCACTGGCACGCAACGCCGGACTGGGCTGGATCGGCAAGCACACCAACCTGATCGCGCGCGAGGCGGGCTCCTATTTTTTTCTTGGGGAGATCTACACCGACCTGGAGCTGCCGCTCGATGAGCCCGCCAGCGCGCATTGCGGAACCTGCAGCGCGTGCCTGCCCGCCTGTCCGACCGGCGCCATCGTCGCGCCCTGGCAGCTCGACGCGCGACGCTGCATTTCCTACCTCACGATCGAGCTGCACGGACCGATTCCCGAGCCGCTGCGCCCCGCCCTCGGCAACCGGATCTACGGCTGCGATGACTGCCAGCTGGTATGCCCCTGGAACCGCTACGCCAGCGCGGCGGCGCATCCGGACTTCAAGGTCCGCCATGGACTCGACGCGCCGCGCCTCAGCGAGCTGTTTGGCTGGAGCGCGGCGCAGTTCGACCAGCGCATGCGCGGCTCGGCGATTTTCCGGATCGGCTATGCGCGCTGGCTGCGCAACATTGCCGTCGCGCTCGGCAACGCGCCCGGCGATGAGGAAGTGCTGGCCGCCCTCGAGGCGCGGCGCGATGACCCCTCGGAACTGGTGCGCGAGCATGTGCGCTGGGCGCTTGCGCGCCACGGTCGCGCCCCGGCCTAGCCCCGCGTCCCCGTTTAGCGCAGCAGCGCCAGCCGCAGATTGTCGATCAGCCGCGCCTTGCCGAGCCGCACCGCCGTCAGCACCACGAGCTCGCGCGAGCCGGCGCTCGGCGCCTGCAGGTCCGCCGCGTCCCGCACGGCAAAGTAGTCGGGCCGGAGCCCTGCCACCGCGAGGGCCTGCCAGCCGGAACTCTCGATGCCGATGAAATCGCGATCGCCCGCCTCGAGGCGCTCCACGGCCGCGCGCAGCGCCCGGTAAATCGCCGGCGCAGTGGCGCGATCGGCGGGCGAGAGGAAACGGTTGCGCGAGCTCAAGGCGAGACCATCGGGGGCGCGCACGGTCGGCGCGCCCACGACCTCCACCGGCAGCAGCAGATCGCAGGTCATGCGCCGGATGATGAGGAATTGCTGGTAATCCTTCTCACCGAACACCGCGACATCGGGCGTCACGATGTTGAACAGTTTCGCCACCACGGTCGCTACGCCGGCGAAATGCCCGGGGCGGAACTGGCCACAGAGGATGCCTGACAGTCCGCGCACCGTGATCACGGTGGGCTGGGCCCCGCCGTCGGGGTAAATCTCGGCGACCGGCGGCGCGAACAGCAGATCGCAGTGCGCCTCGCGCAGCAGCCGCTCGTCCTCATCCAGGGTGCGTGGATAGGCCGCAAAATCCTCGGCCGGCCCGAACTGCATCGGATTCACGAAGACGCTGGCGATGACACGATCAGCACGGCTCCGGGCCGCCGCCAGCAGGCTCAGGTGACCGGCGTGCAGATTCCCCATGGTCGGCACCAGGGCCACGCGGCTGCCCGCCGCGCGCCAGGCGCGCACGCGCTCGCGCACGGCGGCCACGGTGGTCACGGCCTCCATGATCGCCTGCGCCTCAGAAACAGTGTTCCGGTGCCGGATAAGCCCGCGTGCGCACCGCTTCCACGTAGCGCGCGACCGCCGCGCCGCAGTCCGCCGCGCCCGTCATGAAATTGCGCACGAAGCGCGGCTTGCGCCCCGCGGTGATGTCCAGAATGTCGTACAGCACGAGGATCTGGCCGTTCGTGTCCGGGCCGGCGCCGATGCCGATGACCGGCACCTGCACGCCCTGCGTGATGTCGCGGCCGAGGGAGGCGGGAATGCATTCCAGCAGCAACAGGTCGGCCCCGGCCGCCTCCAGCGCCCGCGCCTCGGCCAGCATGCGCACCGCGCCCTCGCGTTCCCGCCCCTGGACGCGAAATCCCCCGGTCTTGTGCACCGACTGGGGCTTGAGCCCCAGATGCGCGCACACCGCGATATCGTGGCGCGCCAGGTGCTCGACGATCTCGAGCTGCGAGCCGCCGCTCTCGAGCTTGATCATGCGCGCACCGCCCTCCTGCATCAGCCGCACGCTGTTGGTGAGCGCATGCTCGCGCGAGGTGTAGCTCATGAAGGGCATGTCCGCCACCAGGAAGGCGCGCCGCAGGCCACGCCCGACCGCGGCGCAGTGATACACCATCTGATCCATCGTCACCGGCACGGTCGTGTCATGGCCCTGTATCACCATGCCGAGCGAATCGCCGACCAGCACCACATCGACGCCGGCGGCCTCGACGAGTACGGCGAAACTGGCGTCGTAGGCGGTGACGCAGGCGATTTTCTCGCCCGCGGCGCGCATCTGCGCCAGCGTGTTCAGCGTCACTGGCTGCTGCTCGGAATCACGCTGCTGGAGTTGCGTATACATGGGGTGCCGAGGATGACGGACTGGGGCCTGACAAGCAACCAGCGGCCGGGCTGCTTCAGATCGCGCGGTTGCGCAGCGGGTTGTAGTAATGCCGGCCGCGGCGCATGCGCCGGATCGCGGCCAGCAGTTCCTGGTAATCCGGTTCGTTGTGCAGCGGATCGATGGCCCCGGCATTGACGATCAGGAGTGGAGCGCCGTCGTACTCATGAAAAAATCGGGCGTAGGCATCGTTGAGCCGCTCCAGGTAGGAGCGCTCGATGTAGTGTTCGTAGCGAAGGCCGCGCCGGTTGATCCGATCGAGCAGCACATCCACCGGCGCCTGCAGGTAGATCACCAGGTCCGCCTTGGGCACCTCGACGGCCAGTCGCGTGTGCACCTGTTCGTAGAGGCGGAACTCCTCTTCCTCGAGCGTCAGGCGCGCGAACAGCCGGTCCTTGTCGAAAAGATAGTCGGCCACGCGTACCGGCGCGAACAGGTCCTGCTGGCGGAGCGCGGCGAGCTGCTGCGCGCGCTGAAACAGGAAGTAAAGCTGTGCCGGCAGCGCTCCCGCGCGCGGATTGCGATAGAAGCGCTCCAGAAAGGGATTCTGGTCGGCGTGCTCGAGCAGTGCTTCGGCGCCCAGGCTGTCGGCGATGCGCGTGGCCAGGCTGGTCTTGCCGACACCGATCGGTCCCTCGAGCGCAATGAAGCGGTGCCCGCCCGGCTTGCCCGCGGCGGGCGCGCCGCCCGTGGGGGTCACGCCATCCTCCACAGGCCCGTGGCCGGGAGCCTGGCGGCCAGTTCCGCCACCCGGCCGAGCCCCGGTATCAGCAGCTCCGGCGCGATCTCACGCCACGGCTGCAGCACGAAGTTGCGCTCGGCGATGCCGGCATGCGGCAGCGTGAGCTCGGCATCGTTGCGCCGCTCATCGGCGTACATCAGCAGGTCCAGGTCAATCACCCGCGGCCCCCAGCGCTCGCGCGAACTCTCCCGGCCCAGCTGCCTTTCCAGATCGCGCAGTGCCGCGTGCAGGCTCGAGACCTCGAGCTGCGTAAGGAGTCCTGCCACGGCGTTGCAATAGTCCGGTTGCGCCACCGGACCCATCGGCGCCGAGCCGTAAAGCTCCGAGCGGCATTCCAGGCGCGTGAGCGGGAGCGAGGCGAGACGGGCAAGGGCGGCGCGGACACGCTCGGGGGGATCACCAAGATTGCTGCCAATACCCACATAGGCGGGGAACCAGCGCACCGGCGGACCGGTATCAGGCCCCACCGCGCGAACGGCGCCGGCGTCGACGCCGAGGCGGCCCGGTGCCGGTGCCCGATCCTGCCCCGCCGCCATTGCCGCCGCGCGCGATCGGAGCCGCCTCCACCATCTGTTCGCGCTCGTCGGGACTGGCGGCCTGCAGGGTCGCCCACCATTGCGCAATCTCCGGCACCGCCAGTCCCAGCGTGCCGCGCAGCGACAGCAGATCAAAGGCGGCGCGAAAACGCGGCTGCTCGAGCAATCGCAGCGCGCGCCGCCCGCGCGGGCCCTCGAGGCGCGGTTGCAGGGCGTACATCTCGCGCACGCCGAGCGCGACACGGCGCGGAATGGTGACCCGCTGCTGCGCCTCGCGCAAGGCGTGATCGCAGGCCTCGAGGATGGCCCGCGGCTCGTTCCAGCGAGCGGGCGGCAGGGCCTCGATGGCTGCTGCAATCGGGCCATACAGCAGGAGTGCAAACAGAAAGGTCGGTGTGACCGGTTTGTCTTCGGCGACGCGCGTGTCCGTGTTGCCCAGCCCCTGCACCAGCAGCTGCTCCACGATGCTCCCCGGATGCTGCTCCAGGTAGCGATCGACCGCCGGAAACAGCGCCGCGAACAGCCCACGCCGTCGCAGCACCTGGAAGCTTGCGGCCCCGTGGCCCGTGAGGAACAGCTTTGAAGTCTCGTCGAACAGTCGCGCGGGCGGCACCGCGGCGAGCAGGCCTCGGAGCTGGGCGATGGGCGCAGCGCTGGCGGCATCGACTTCAAAGCCGAGCTTCGCCTCGAAGCGCGCGGCGCGCAGCATGCGCACCGGATCCTCGCGGTAGCGCGTCTCGACGTCCCCGATCAGACGGAGGCGCCGCGCCTGGATGTCGGCGAGCCCGCCGACATAGTCCCAGATCGAAAAATCGGCGATGTTGTAGTACAGCGCGTTGACCGTGAAGTCGCGCCGCCACACATCTTCATCGATGCTGCCGTACATATTGTCGCGCAGCAGCCGGCCGTGATCGTCGTGCACCCGATGCCTCGCCCCGCCGGCCCCGCCCATGGCGCCACGCACGGCGTCTTCGAAGTCCGGTACTTCGAGGGGCTGGGTGTGATCCAAAGGCAACGTGGCCTCCAACGCATCGGCCACCCCGACCTCGGCGTCCTCTTCCAGCAGGTCGGCTTCGTCCTCCTCGCGACTGGGTACCGGTTCCTCGCTGGGCGGCGGCGCGCTGGCGGCGCGAAAGGTCGCGACCTCGATCACCTCGCGCCCATAGACGATGTGTGCCAGGCGGAAACGCCTCCCGACCAGCCGGCAGTTGCGGAACAGCCGGCGCACCTGTTCGGGCAAGGCGTCGGTGGCGACGTCGAAATCCTTCGGATGGAGACCCAGGATGACGTCACGCACGCAACCGCCCACCAGAAAGGCCTGGAAGCCGGCCTCTTTCAGGCGGTAGAGCACCCGCAGGGCATTGGGGGAGATATCTGACCGGGAGACCGGATGTTCGGAGCGCGGTACGACGCGCGGCGCATGCGGCGTCGCCGGAACGACCAAGTTCTGGTTCAAATCAGGCCTGATTTAAGCTTGAGCAAACGAAGAGGCCGCCTATAATACCGCGCCTTTTCGCCTCACCCGCCGGAGATTCGCTCCCTTCGTCTAGAGGCCCAGGACACGGCCCTCTCAAGGCTGGAACACGAGTTCGAATCTCGTAGGGAGCGCCATATTTTTCAATACGTTACATCGTTTATGTAACGTTTATTCACGGTAGCGTTGGAGCGCATCCCCGAGGGCTTCGCGCAGCGGCCCGAGCCAGGGTTCGTAGTGGCGCCACTGATCCACGCCCTCGCGATAAATGGGTTGGCGGACCTGCTCCGCGCTGGCTGAGTTCACTCTCCGCTCGGTCCTGTGAAACTCGACGCAGCCGGGCTCGAACTCCAGATCGCAGTAATCGAGCATGCGGCGCACGCTCCCCTCCAGGTCCTCCACCACCTCTTCGTGTTGTACCCGCAGCACGTGTCCCGGAAGCACTGAGTTCCAGTGGTGCATGAGTTCCAGGTAAGTACGGTAATAGCGCGCGATGTCCTCGATGCTGTAGGTGAATTCCTGTCCGCGCGCGAACAACTGCTTGAGGTTGCCAAAGCAGCAGGCCATGGGCTCACGCCGCGCATCGATGATCTTCGCGTTGGGCAGCATCAGGTGGATCAGACCCAGGTGCCGGAAATTGTTCGGCATCTTGTCGATGAAGCGCGGTTTGCCCGTCCGGTAGACCTGCGTATCGTGCAGATACTTCTCACCCAGGCGCCGATAGTCCTCCGGCTTGTGCTCCGCCAGCGCAGCGGGGTAGCGCGGATTCTCCGGGTCCGGCCCGCGCCCTCGCAGCTCCGCCACCATGCGCGGTACGTCGGCGAGTTCGTGCGTGCCCTCGACCGCGGAATGCGAAGCCAGGATCTGCTCGATCAGGGTCGAGCCTGAGCGCGGCAGGCCTACGATGAAGATCGGATCCGCATCCGGTGCGCCACTCTTCAGATGGCGGGCAAACAGCTCCGGAGTGCACACGGCAATCTGCAGCCGGGTGTTGCGCTCGGGCAGTTCCGGCTGGTAGCTGCTCTCGGCGCGCTTGAGCGCATTGCCACGCGCGTAGTACTCGAAAGACTCCGCATACTGTTGCCGGTCCTCGAGCGCCTTGCCCAGCGCGAAGCACAGGTGGTAGCGGTCAACGGGCGGCGTGTTGGCCGCGCTCTCGGCGGCGCGCATCTCACGGAATTCTTCTTCGGGGAAACGGTAGGTCTTCAGGTTCGCCAGGCTCCAGTAGGCATCGCCGAAGCCGGCACGCGCGGCCGCCGCGGCGCGATATTCCGCGACGGCCTCCTCGCCCCGTCCGAGGGTCTTGAGCGCGTGGGCAATCGAGAGGTGAAATTCCGCCGGCTGCACGGCGCCGATGAGCAATCCGCGGTAGAGCTCAATGGCCCGATCGAGCTGCCCCAGACCCACGCAGGCCAGGGCGTGGAGCGTGCGGTAGTTCCGGTCGGCCGGATCCACCGAAAGCAGCCGTTCGGTCTGCTGCTGCGCCTGCAGGTACAGACGCCGTTCGTTGAGCACCTGCGCATACTCGAACCGGGCCTGGGAGTAATCGGGCGCCAGGTCGAGCACCGCCTCCAGCAACAGCTGCGCGTCGTCAAAGGTTTCCCGCGCGATGCCGATGCGTGCGAGCAGCCGCATCGCCTCGATGTGGTGGCCATGCTTGAGCAGGAATGCACGCACCAGCGGCTCGGCGGCCGCCAGGTCACCGTCCGAAAACAGCGCCGTCGCGGTCACGACCTCCGCGGGCAGTTTCTTCAGCGTCGCGACCTGCCTGGCCGCCTGTGCCGCCTCCTCGGCCTGCCCGGTCATCCGGTACAGACTCTCGAGCATGCTCCAGCTGGCCGGCAGAGCCGCATTGATCTGCACGGCGCGCACAAAGGCCCCGATCGCCTCCGGCGCCCGCTTCAGGGCGACGTAGCACTGGCCCCGCTCCTGGAACAGGAGGCTGTAGCGGGGATGATGCTGCTCGAACGTCGCCAGCGTCGCCAGCGCGGCCGGGATGTCGCCGAGCCTCCGCTCCGTCAGCGCGCGCAGATACAGGACGTCGCGATTCTCGGGGACCTTGAGCTGCAGCGCCGCAGCCGCCTGCAGCGCCTCATTGAATTGCCGTTTCGCGACGAGCCCGCGAATGCGCTCGACTTCAAGCTCAATGGCCGAAGTGTGGTTCATGTTTCTAGAAGAACGGGAGTGCGCGCCCGCCCTTCCCCGGCCCCAGCTGAACGGCGCCGCCGCGGCTGCTCAGGGCACCGTCACATCTTGTACCCGAACGAGACGCCCATCACCCGCGGCCGGAGCGGCGTCTGCGCGACGATGAACTGCTGGGCGCTGATGAAGGTGCTGGCGTTCGAATCGCCGAGATTCTCCCCGTACACCGTCACGGTCCAGTTATCCTTTGCGACGCCGAAGGACGCGGCATAGGTTGTGTAGGCGGGATTCTCGAACCGCAAGTGTGAGGTTGTGAGGCCTCCGGCCTGCGCGATCGTGGGATTGGATCCGGCCTGAGTGAAAGAATGCCCGTTGTGGGTCGCACTCACCTGGACAAACGGCGAGTAGCCGTTCATGTTCCAGTCGTAGCGGCCGCGAAAGCTGTATTGAAGGGGCGGCGCATTGGCCGTCGGTGAGCCTATCGGGCCGTAGGGATTGGTGACCATGGCGCACACCGTCAGGTAGATGTTGCACGCCTCGGTGATTGGATGTCCGAAGCTGATGGGCTCAGCCGGGTTGTTGCCGATCAGCTGCGGAGAATTGGTCTGGCGGCTCTGGAGCCAGGAGGCCGCGACCTGCACCGTCAGACCGTTCGTGATCCGGGCCAGCAGGGACGTCTCGATACCCTTGATCAGGAAATTCTGACCGTTGGCGTCGTAGAAGATATTGCCGACCACGCCTGGGTCAAAAAAGAAGACCTGGGCATTGTCCCAGTTCTCCTGATAAATGGCTCCGTTCCACTGCAAGCGGTGGTTGAACAGTTCGGTCTTCCAGCCGATTTCATTGTTCGTCAACTGATCGGATACGTACGACTTCCGGAGAATGAACTGAGACACTCCGCTGGTGTTGTAGCCGCGGAACGCACCACCGTTCTGGTTGAAACCGCCCGGGCGGAAGCCCTGCGAGAAGGTGTAGTAGACCATGACATCCGGCGTGACGTGCCAGGTCAGGTTCGCACGACTCTTGAAGCCCGACTCGGTGTCGTGCAGATTGTTCGCGTTAAGATCGAAACTGTAGATGGGATAGACGGTGCTGTGGCACCCATCCGGCGGCGCACCGGCC
This sequence comes from Steroidobacteraceae bacterium, assembly GCA_035300345.1. Taxonomy (GTDB): domain Bacteria; phylum Pseudomonadota; class Gammaproteobacteria; order Steroidobacterales; family Steroidobacteraceae; genus FEN-1191. Next base: position 49,120 of record DATGVM010000006.1, on the reverse strand, counting down.
TGGAAGCAGAAGAAGCTGGACAGCACGCTGCCCTCTAGCGAGTTCTCGAACTTGAAATGCCGCGTGCCCACCGTCGCCGTCAACACCTTCGGAATCACATCGAAGTCGACAGACGCAAAGATCGCCGTCTGCTTGGTGTCGCGCACCTGGTCCTGATAAAAGGAGGTGTTCGGGCTCTGCACTCCGGGATGCTGCACGGTCGAGCCAGGGAAGGTGCCGACCGGCGTGAAGCAGTCGGTGTTGCCCGGATCCACGGCGGCCAGGCCGTCCGTCGTGCACGCCGGGACGCTCTTGTAATTCCAGGCGGTCACGTCGTAAAGCTTGTTGTCCTCGTAGTACACGCCTGCGATCCCGCGCACGCGCCATTCATCCGGCGTGCTCAGGCGGAATTCGTGCTGCCAGTGTTCGTTGCGCTCCGACTCATGCCAGCTGGACCTGGGCGAGAAGCAGGTCGGGATCGTTCCGGCCGGGGTGTAGGCGTCAGGTCCAAAGCACTGATAGTAATCGGCGTAATAGCCGCGGGCGTAGTTGGTGTAATCACCGGTCTGCTCGACATTTCGCTCCAGGTAGCCGCCGGTATAGACGGCCTTCAGATTGCCGAACTTGCCGTTTACCGTCCATGCCGTATTCGAGAACTTGTCCAGGTCGCTGGTGGGGTTGAACAGCGTGACCTGCAGCGGTTGGAGAGCGGCGCCATCCGAGGCATTGGGCTGCTGGTAGAACACGCCCTGGGCATCCATGTCCTGGAAGGTCTGCGAGATCAGCAGGTCCCAGTCCTCGTTGAACTTGTAGAGTACTTCGGCACGAATGCCCCTGTACCTGATGGGATTGATATCGTTCCCGACCACGCCGCTATTGTCGATAGACGGGTTGATCGCCGGGACGCAGTAGCCATTGTTGGGCAGTCCGTCCGGGCATACGCCGTTCACCGCCGGGAAGTAGGCGTAGTGGATGCCGATGTCGGTGTTCTTGCGCGTGAAGGTCGCGGGCACGTTGTCGATGTAACCGCCGCGCTTGTCCTGGTAGATCGCGGCGCGCACGGCCATGGTGTCGGGCACCACCGGGAAGTTGAGCACCGCCGTCAATTTGCTGTTGGGCGCTCCGTGAGCGGTCACGCCGTAGCCGGCTTCAACGTTGAATTCAGTCTTGTCGAGCTTCGGTTCGTTGGTAATGTAGCGGACCGCGCCCGCCTCGGCACCGGCACCGAATAACGTGCCCTGAGGGCCCTCCAGCACCTCGATGCGATTGAGGTCAATGGCATAGATGTCGAGGTTGCGATTGGGGAGCTGGCCGGACTGGTTGTCCAGATAGATCGCGACGTTGGGCCACAGGCCCGTCGAACCGCTCCCCTGGCTGGCCTGTGAACCGGCGCTGAGGCCGCGCATGAACACTTCGTTCTGACCCGGCCCGTTGGCGGCGGAAGTCACGGCCGGGAGGAATTTGATGTAGTCCTCCAGCGTCGAGACGTTGAGCTGCTGCAGCGCCTGCCCGGTAAAGGCCTGCATGGAGATCGGCACATCCTGCATGTTTTCCGAACGGCGTTGCGCCGTGACAACGACTTCTTCGAGGGTGTCGGCGCCCGCGCCGGTGGTGCTGGCCGCCGGTTCGGCAGGGTGTGCCCCAAGGGACGCGCCCGCGAGTACCGCCGCTACGGCATAGGAAATCTTCGAGTTCATTAAATGGTCCCCCTGGAGCCTGGTACGCATCACCGTGATGGCACGAGGCTCTTTAGTACCCGTTGGCGGAGCACTGCGGCTGCAGCTTGCACGTCGCGCGCGGGGCTATTCTGCGGCGCTATATTCCATCATGCCGCCGGGAGACGCAAACCACGGACCTTGCCCGGGCGCCCGGAATCGCTTCCGAGGTGCTTCAGGACGCGTTATTAAATCAATTGGTTAGGGAGCGGTGCGCCACATTGCCCTATGATCGGCCCGCCCTCCTCTACTATAGCCGGCGGTAAACATGAACGAAGTGCTGCCAACTTCACGTCGCCGCGGGGGCGGCCGTGCGACGCGATCCATGGGTCCATCGCTCGCGCCGATTCCGCGACTGACCGTTCCCTGGGCTCCGCTGGAAATCCTGAGCGCCGAGCAGGTGGAGAGAATCCTGCTGGCGGCCTTTCGAATCCTCGAGGAAGCGGGACTCGAGATCCGCAGCCCCGCCGCGCGCGCCATCTACCGGCAGTCCGGGGCGCTGGTCGATGAGGAGACGCAGGTCGTGCGTCTCGGACGCGACATCGTCGAAGCGCAGCTGGCGCGGGCGCCCGAGCGCTTCATCCTGCACTCCCGCAATCCGGAGCGGCACCTCCATGTCGGTGGCGATGTGGTCAATTTCGGGCCGGTCAGCGGGGCCCCGAACATCAACGATCGCGAGCATGGCCGCCGCTATGGCGACCTGGAATCCTTCCGCAACATCCTCAAGGTCACGCACCGGCTCGGCATATTGCACTGGCAGGGTGGCGTGGTGGTCGAGCCGATCGACGTGCCCGTGCCCGTCCGTCATCTGGCGATGTACCAGGCCCACATCGAGCACTCGGACATCGTGTGGGCGGCGCGCGGCATCGGCGGCGTACAGGCCGAGGATGCGATCGCGCTCGCGGCCATTGAGCACCGCTGTTCCATCGAGGCACTGGCGGCACGGCCCACGCTTCTGAGCGTGACCAACGTCAACTCGCCGCGCCGCGTCGATGCCGAGCTCATCGAGAATGTCATGGTCCTGGCCCGCCACGGCCAGTGCGTGGTGATCACGCCCTTCACGCTGATGGGCGCCATGGCGCCGGTCACGCTTGCCGGCGCGCTGGTGCAGCAGACGGCCGAAGCCCTGTGTGTCATCGCGCTGTGCCAGATGATCCGCCCGGGAGCACCCTGCGTGATGGGCGGCTTCACCTCGAACGTGGACATGCGCACCGGTTCGCCCGCCTTCGGCACACCCGAGTATGTCAACGCCGTCCTGGCGAGCGCCCAGATCGGGCGTCGTCTGAAGATCCCGGTGCGCACCAGCGCCGTCAACGCCTCCCCGGTGGTCGATGCGCAGTCGACCTACGAGACCGCCTTTGCGCTGCAGGCCGCGATCCTGAGCCACAGTCACCTGATCAATCATGCGGCGGGCTGGCTGGAGGGCGGATTGTCGGCGTCGATGGAGAAGATCGTGGTCGATGCGGAGCTGCTCCGCAACTGGGCCGAGTTCCTCAAGCCGGTCAGCTTCGATGATGACGACATTGCCGTCGATGCGATCAAGGGCGTTGCGCCAGGGGGGCATTTTTTTGGCGCGCCGCACACGCTCGCACGCTATGAGAAGGCTTTCTACCGCCCGCTCCTGTCCGACTGGTCGAACTTCGAGAACTGGACCGAGAGCGGCGCCCGCACGGCGACCGAGCGTGCGACCGGCATCTGGAAGCAGATGCTCGCCGACTACCAGGCCCCGCCGCTCGACCCGGCGGTCAAGGAGGAAATGGACGCCTACGTTGCCCGGCGCACGGTAGAACTCACCCGTTCATGACCGAGCGGATCCTGAACGCGCGGATGTATGCGGTCACCGCTGCGGTCGAAGCCGGATGGCGCACCCTGCTCGAGCACATCGCGCATTCTGCCGGGGTGAACTATCACTACGTCCCCTATCCGGCACCGCAGCCGCTCGAGCAACTGTGGTCACGGCCGGACCTGGGCTGCGTGTTCATGTGCGGCTATGCCATTGCCCTGGACCTTGCCCCGGTCACGCCGCTTGCCGCCCCCCTGCCCCGCGCCCGTTGGGCCGCGGGCCGGGCGGTCTATCGCTCCGATCTCATCGTAAGGGCGGAGGCGCCCTACCAGAGGCTGGAGGACAGCTTCGGCGCCCGCGCCGGCTGGACCGTGGAGCACTCGCATTCCGGCTTCAATGCCTTCCGCCACCATCTGCTGGCTTACCGCACGCGCGAGCGGCCACGACTCTACGGGCAGATGCAAGACCACCTTTTGACCGCAAGGGCCATCCTCGATGGCGTGCGCGAGGGCCGCATCGACATCGGGCCGCTCGATGCCTACTGGCACCTGCTGGTTGCGCGCCACGCGCCGCAGCTGACCGAGGGCATCCGGGTGCTCGCCTCGACCGAGCTCGCGCCGATACCGGCGTTCGTGACCTCGGCCGATGCACCGGAGGAACTCGTGGCGCGCCTGCGCGCGGCCTTCGTGGGTGCCGCGAGTCAACCGTGGTTCGCGCCGCTGGGCGATCTGCTGCTGCTCGATGGATTCACGGCGGCAAGCGCTGCGCAGTACGCGCCGCTACTGGCCTGGGACCGGGAGGCGAAGGCCGCCGGCTACGGGCTGCCGGCCTGAGCGGCGCGCGGCACCCGGCCCGTCGGGTGGCGCAGCACATCGTGCGGGCGAAACAGGAAACGCCGCGCGACATCGAAATAGGTCGAGTAGACGAGTCCGGCGTTCTCCGCGACGAGGCGCGGGCGGATGAGCCGGTAGCGGGCGTTGTATTCATACCAGGGCATGGCCGGCTCTTCGTGGTGCATGGCGTGCAGGTTGTTGAACAGGAACAGCGGTCCCAGCAGCCATGAGCCCTCGACGATCGCGGTACGCTCCAGCACGCCCGGGCGCGCCCGATGCTCGGCAAAGGAGCGGATCAGGAGGATCCCGTTGCCCGGGACCACCATCGTCAGCACGTAGATCCACAGCGGCATGTGGCAGATGAATGTCAGCCACGCGAGCACCGGCAGGCACCACAGCAGATGCTCGAGCCAGATGGCCCGCTTGCCCTCATCGTTTCGCAGCACGGCGCGCAGCTCCCCGCGCAGAAAGCGGGCGATGCGCCAGAATGATCCAATCAGGACGCGCCCGGCGAGCGTTTGCTGCAGCTGCAGGATGGTGCGGCCCGCGGCACTCAGGTGCGACCAGCTCTCCGGGGTCAGGTAGTAGGACTCCGGGTCATCGAGCGGGTCGGTGAGCCGCTCATTGTTGTGATGGACCAGGTGATTGCGCCGGTAGCGATCGAAGGGCAGCCACAGGGACAGAGGCACCATGCCCAACAGGCGATTGAGGGCTCGCCAGGTGGTCGGATGACCATGCACGATTTCATGTTGCATCGAGCTGTGCAGCGTGAGCAGCGGAGCCGTAAGGGAGGCGACAAGCCACAGCGGCCAGTGCCCGTAGCGGTCGGTGAGCGCCAGCCAGGCGCCGTATATCGCCCCGATCAGCAGCAGCGTGCGCACCTCCACCGCGGCGCGCGCGGGGCGTCCCGTCCCCGGATGGGTCATCGGCTCAGTCAAAGCGGGTTTCTCCGGCTCGGCAATCATCATGCGTGTGATTGTAGTCAAACTCACGCCGCCACGCTGCGGGATGGCTCACAGTGGAGCGCCGGGAATCACGCTCATTTCAGGCTGGAACCGTCCGCAACAGCCGCCGCTCGAGCGTCACCATCGCGTCGTAGATCAGGATCGCCATCAGGCCGGTGAGCAATCCGCCCTGCAGCACGAAGGCGGTATTGTTGGACAGGAGCCCGGCGATGATCACCTCACCGAGTCCCTTGGCGGCCACCGTGGATCCGATCGTGGCCGTGCCGACGTTGATGACCAGGGACAGCCGGACCCCTTCCAGGATCAGCGGCATCGCGAGCGGCAATTCCACCGCCAGCAGGCGCTGGCGCGCGCTCATCCCCATCCCATTCGCCGCCTCGATGACCGCGGGCGGACAGCCCTGGAGTCCCGCGATCGTGTTCTCGAGGATCGGCAGCAGTCCGTAGGCGAAGAGCGCGATCAGGGTCGGCGTCTGGCCAAACCCGACCAGCGGGACCGCAACGGCCAGCACCGCCACGGGCGGAAAGGTCTGCCCGATGTTGGCCAGCGTACGGGAGAGGGACAGGAACTGCGCGCCGCGCGAGCGCGTCACCAGGATGCCCAGCCCGACGGCCACGAGCGTGCTCGCCGCCGCGGCGACAAACACGGTGCCCAGATGCGCCAGCGCCAGGGAGAGCAGATCACCCTGATCGTAGATCGGCGGTGCGCCATATTCGGTCAGCGGCGCGAACAGCGGGGCGAAGCGTTGTGGCGCCCCCAGGAAGGCCACCAGCAGCACGATGGCCGCGACCCGCAGGATCGTGGACGCGCGCGGCATCAGCCCTGCCGCCCGTGCGCGAGCAGTCGCGCCACGGTCAGGCGTCCCGCGCTCGATCCGTCGGGGTTCAGCACGGTCGCGGCATCGGCGCCGCTCCAGATCAGATCGGAGAGTACTTCGCGAAGCGAGGCCGCCGCGGCCACGGTGCGCTTTTCGGTCGGACCAGGCTCGGCCAGTTCCCCCGCCGTCGTGAGCGAAAGGAGCTTCAGGGCGCGGTCCGCCGTGCCGCTGAGGCGCGTGACGAAGGGATCGGCCGGACGGGTCAGCAGCACACCTGGCCGGTCGTGCTGCAGCACGCGACCCTGCTTCATCACCGCGACGCAATCGCCAAGCCGGAAGGCCTCGTCCATGTCGTGGGTGACCAGGACGATGGTCGTGCCAAAGCGCCGCTGGATGTCGAGCAGGTCGTCCTGCGCCTTGCCGCGGATCACCGGATCGAGCGCTCCGAAGGGTTCGTCCATCAGCAGCAGCGCAGGTTCGGCGGCCAGCGCGCGGGCCACGCCGACGCGCTGTTGTTCGCCACCCGAGAGCTGATGAGGAAACTTGCGCCCAAAGCTGGCCGACTCGAGCTGGAACACCCGCAGGAGTTCCTCCACACGCGCCGCGACGCGCGACCTCTCCCATCCCAGGAGGCGCGGCACGGTCGCGATGTTCTCGGCCACGGTCCGGTGCGGAAACAGCCCATGGCCCTGGATCACGTAACCGATCCGGCGCCTGAGCAGATGTGCCGGCGTCAAGGACGTGTCAGCCCCGTCGATCAGGACCCGCCCCGTCGTGGGTTCCACCAGCCGGTTGATCATGCGCAGCAGCGTCGATTTTCCGGATCCGGAGGTGCCCACGATCACCGTGATCGAGCCGCTCGCGATCGACATGGACACGGCATCAACTACCGTGGTCGATCCATACCGCTTGCTCAGGCCTTCGATGTTGATCATTGCGCCGCCCGGTTCATCAGGTCCACGAGTGCATCGAGCAGGACCGCGGAAGAAAACGCCAGCATCACGATCGGGATCGCGCCAAGCAGCACCAGATCCATCGCCGTCTGCCCGATCCCCTGGAAGACGAAGGCACCGAACCCGCCGCCGCCGATCAGCGCGGCCACGGTCACGAGCCCGATGTTCTGCACCAGCACGATGCGGATGCCGGTGAGGATGACCGGCAAGGCCAGTGGAAACTCAATGTGGGCCAGGATCTGCCAGGTCGTCAGCCCCATGCCGCGCGCGGCATCCACCGCGGCCGGCGAGACGCGGCCGAGCCCCACGACGGTATTGGCGACAACCGGCAGCAACGAATACAGAAACAGCGCCACCACCGCCGGGGCGGTGCCGATGCCGCGGATGCCGTGTTCGGCGGCCCAGGGGAATGCCGCCGCCAGCGCGCCCAGCGGTGCCATCAGGATGCCAAACAACGCAATCGACGGAATGGTCTGGATGAGATTGAGCGTGCCGATCACCCCTGCGCGCAGGCGCGGGACGCGGTGGCAGAGTATGCCGACGGGGAGCGCGACAACCACCGCCGCGCCGAGCGATCCAAACGCCAGCAGCATGTGCTGGCGGGCCTCGCGAGCGAAGCGATCCGAGTTCACGGCGTACTCCCGCATGATCGACAGATGGTCGAAGGCGCCGCTGGCGAAGGCCAGCCCGGCCGCCACCGCAAAAATCAGCAGCAGGAGAACGCGCAGGGCCGGTCCTGGGCGCAGCCGCGTGATGGCATCGGTGGTCATCAGCCCCAGAGCGATCAGCAGCACCCAGAAGCCCGCCCCGGGCGCGACGCGAACGACCTTGTTGCCAGGCGGAGTCAGGGCATTGCCCGCGGCGGCGACGGCGATCGCCAGGGCGATCACCCCGAGGAGCGCACAGGCGAGGCGCAGCCTGGCATTGGCGACGAACAGGGCCGCGCCCGCCGCCAGTGCCAGCATCAGATAGAAGCCGAACACCGGCCCCGCGGGAAGAAAGTCCAGCAGCGCACGCGCCTCGCCCGGAACGATGCGGTTGGACTTGAACACCACGAACGGGAGGAACGCCAGCGCCGCGACGCCGACCGCACCGAGCAGCGCGCCCAGCGGATCTAGCGCTGGGAGCCGACGCACGGTCACGGCAGGAGCCTGCGCGACCGCAGATAGTCTTCGGCGACTGCCGCGGCGGATTCGCCGTTGACCTGGACCCGCGCGTTCAGCGCCTGAAGGGTCGCGGTGTCGAGGCTCGCCATCAGGGGCGAGACGATCTGGGCGATGCGCGGATTGGCCTTGAGTATGGCCTCGCGTATGGTGGGGACCGGTGCGTAGACCGGCTGGTCATGCCGGTCATCGTCCAGCACCTGCAGGTCGGCGGCCACGATCCCCCCATCCGTGCCATACACCATCGCGGTGTTGGTGCCGTTGGTCCGTGCGGCCGCCGCACCGATGGTCGCCGAGGTCTCGCCACCGGCCAGCACGATCAGCTGTTCCGGACGCATCCTGAAGCCGTAGGTCTTTTCCAGCGAGCGCAGCGTTCCTGCGTTCGCAAACTCCGCCGAACAGGCGAGCACGACTTTTCCTCCGCCACTGACCCAGCGGGCAAAATCACTCATCGTGCGAAGATGGTTGGTCCGCGCCAGATCCTTGCGCACCGCGAGCGCCCAGGCGTTGCTGGCGTTCGCGGGTGCCAGCCAGACGATCCGGTTGGCCTCGTAGTCGAGGCGCGAGCCCAGCTCGTACCCCGCGCGCAGCTCCTTCCAGGCCGGATCCGCACTGCGGTTGAAAAAGAAGCCCGCGTTGCCGGTGTATTCGGTGTAGATGTCGATCTCGCCGGCGATCAGCGCCTTGCGGACCACCGGCGTTGCGCCGAGCGCGGTCCGGTCCACCGTCCTGATCCCGGATGCGTTGAGCAATAGCCGGATCATCTGCCCGATCATCACCGATTCACTCGAGAGTTTGGAGGAAACGACCACCGTCGCCTGCGACGCGCTCATTCCGCCGAGCACGAGCAACGCAAACACCAGCAGGGACTTCAACCGCTTCGGCAAGTGGCGCCTCCATCGCGACCCATCCGCACAAGTTGTCGGTTGTTGCCGCGCGCGTCAAGCCCGCTGCAGGCCTGCCGCGTACTTGTCAATGCGGGTGGGCCATGCTCAAATGCGGCGACAGCGGACAGGCGATCGCCTTATTCACACGAATGCGCAGCGCGCAGCGAGCGGTCGGTATTCCGCCGCGCGACTGATCCTTGAGGGGCTCACAGGCCATCGCGGCTGGTCGCGCGCGTGGCACAAGGCGAGTCCGCGCCAGCGCTACCGGGTGGTGATCGTCGGCGGAGGCGGCCAGGGCCTCGCGACGGCTTACTACCTCGCCACCGAGTTCGGCATCCGCGACGTGGCCGTGATCGACAAAGGGCCGATCGGCCTTGGCAACGTCGGGCGCAACACCACGATCATCCGCTCCAACTACTTCCGTCCGGAGAACGTGGGTTTCTACGACTACTCGCTTCAGTTGTGGGAAGGGCTCGAGCGGCGGCTGAACTTCAATGCGATGGTCAGCCAGCGCGGCACGCTGAACCTGTTCCACACAGAATCGCAGCGCGACCTGTTTACGCGCCGCGCCAATGGCATGCGCCTCCTATCGGTGGACGCGCTGGCTCTCGAGCGGGACGCTGTCAAGGCGCTCGTCCCCCTGGTCGACCTCGACAATGGCCGCTACCCCGTGCTCGGGGGATTTCTGCAGCCGCGCGGCGGCACCGTACGCCACGACGCGGTGGCCTGGGGCTATGCGCGCGCGGCCTCCGCGGCTGGCGTGGACATCATTGAGGAGTGCGAGGTCACGGCCATCCGGCGTGAGGGCAATGCGGTCCGTGGCGTACAGACCCCGCGCGGCCCCATCGAGGCGGATGTGGTGTGCCTCGCGGTCGCGGGACATTCCTCGCAACTGGCCGGGATGGCCGGATTCCGGCTGCCGATCGAGACCCACGTCCTGCAGGCATTCGTGAGCGAGCCGGTCAAACCCGTGCTCGATGTCGTACTGACCTACGGTGCGGGGCATTTCTATGTCAGCCAGTCGGACAAGGGCGGGCTGGTCTTCGGCGGCGGCATCGACGGCTACAACAGCTACGGCCAGCGCGGTACCCTGCCGATGGCCGAGGATGTGGCGGCCGCGGGCCTGACCCTGATGCCCGCTCTGGCGCGCCTGCGGGTGCTGCGCCAATGGGGCGGCGTCATGGACATGAGCATGGACGGCTCCCCGATCATCTCGCGCACCCCGCTGTCGGGCCTGATCATCAACTGCGGCTGGTGCTACGGTGGCTTCAAGGCGATTCCGGCCGGCGGCATGGCCACGGCTCACCTGATCGCGCGCGGCGAGGCGCACCCGCTGGCGGCACATCTCGATCTGGAGCGCTTTGCCGCGGGCCGCACGATCGACGAGCGCGGACTCGGTCCCTTCCCCTACGCGCACTGACGGGGCCACACCGTGCTGCGAATCGAATGTCCCTGGTGCGGCCTGCGCGACGAAACCGAATTTCACTATCGCGGCGATGCCTCGCTGCGGCGCCCGGATAGCGATGCCCGCCTGGCAGAGTTCTGCACCCAGACCTACCTGCGCGAAAACCGGCGCGGCTGGCACCTCGAGTGGTGGCTGCACGTAGGCGGCTGCCGCAGGCTCCTCAAGATCGTTCGCCACACCGACACGCACGAGATACACGCCGTCGGTCATCCGCAGGATCCGCTCACAGTACCGATGGAAGCCCCGGCGCCGTGAGTGGTCCGAGCCGCATCGGCGCAGGCCTGTGGACGCGTCCGGACGAGCCGGTCGAATTTCGCTTCGACGGGCAGGCGCTGCGCGGCCTGCGCGGCGATACGCTGGCCTCGGCCCTGCTCGCCAACGGCGTGCAGCTGGTCGGGCGCAGCTTCAAGTATCACCGGCCGCGCGGCATCGTCACGGCGGGGCCGGAAGAGCCCTGTGCCCTGGTTGATGTGCTCGGACCGGACGGACGCGAACCGAACCGGCCCGCGACCACGCTGCCCTTGCGGGAAGGCCTGATCACCGAGAGCCAGAACCGCTGGCCCTCATTGCACTTCGATGTCGGGTCGCTCGGCAATCTTGTCGCTCGATTCCTGCCGGCAGGTTTTTACTACAAGACCTTCATGGCGCCCGGCTGGGCCTGGGAGCGTCTCTACGAGCCGGCGATCCGCCGCGCGGCCGGTCTCGGCCGCCTCGGACTCACCGCCACCGACCATCCATCGCCTGCCGAGACGGTGCACGATCACGCGGACGTGCTGATCGTCGGCGCCGGGGCGGCAGGCCTCGCTGCCGCACACGGCCTGGGCCGGACCGGAGCGCGGGTCATGCTCCTCGAGCAGGATGCCGCGCCCGGCGGCGGCACACTGCTCGACCGGCGCTGGCAGGCCTGGCAGCAGGGGCTGTCTGCTGCCCTTGCAGGACTCCACAACGTACGCTGCCTGCCTCGCAGCTGTGTCGTGGGCGCCTATGGCCACGGGGTGTACGCGGCGCTCGAGACGCTCTCGCCCGAGGAGTCCATCGCCTTTGGCGGCATCCGCGAAAGGCTGCGGATCATCCGTGCCCGGCGCCTGCTGCTCACCACCGGCGCGATCGAGCGGCTCATTGCCTTTCCCGGCAATGATGTTCCGGGGGTGATGCTGGCCGGAGCCGCGCTCGCCTACCTGCGCCGCTACGGCGTTGCCGCCGGCGGGCACCCGGCCTTCTTCCTGAACTCGGACGAGGCGTACCAGACGGTGTTCGAATTCGCGGCGGCTGGCATCGCCTGCGCCGGCGTCATCGACGTGCGGCCGGAATCGCGGGCGGCCGATCACGCCCGCTCGCTTGGCATCCGCGTGCAGTGTGGCGCGATGGTCGAGCGCGTCGAAGGAGCCCGCTCGGTGCGGCGCCTCCGGATCGCATCGCTGGCCGGTGGCGCCACAGCGCTGGAGGCCGACGCTCTCCTGATGTCCGGAGGCTATTCGCCCGCGTCGGCGCTGGCGAGCCAGCTGGGAGCAAAACACCTCTGGCAGGAGTCCATCGCTGCCTTCGCGCCGCTCCTCGATCCGCATATCGGGCGCGTGGCAGGCGCCGCGCGGGGTCGTTGCGGCCTTAAGGTCGCGGCGCTCGATGGCGCGGCGGCCGCAGAATCGATCGCCGCCGAACTCGGCTTCGCCGCGGGAGCGGTCTCGCCCGCCTGGGAACTGCCCGCGGATGCGGAACAGACCCCGTTGACGCCGTTATGGGAAGTCCGCGGCCGCGGCAAAGCCTTCGTGGATCTGCAAAACGACGTGACCACGGCGGACGTGCGGCTCGCGCACCGCGAGGGCTATGAGCACGTCGAGCATATGAAGCGCTATACCACGCACGGCATGGCCACCGATCAGGGACGAATCGGTGGACTGGTCGGCAGCGCCGTCCTGGCCCAGGCGCGTGGCCTGCCGGTGTCGGAGGTCGGACTGGCGAAGATCCGCCCCTACGTCCAACCCCTGCCCTTCGCGGCGCTGGCCGGACCTGAGACCGGCCAGCACTTCAAGCCGCGCCGCCGCCTGCCGCTGCACGACTGGCACGAGGCCGCGGGGGCCAGCTTCGTGTCCATCGGCCTGTGGCTGCGGCCACTCGTCTATGCGAGGGAGACAGGCTGGGACGCGGTGCTCCGGGAAGCGCGCGCGGTACGCCGATCGGTCGGGATCACCGACGTGTCGAGCCTCGGCAAGATCGACGTGCAGGGGCCCGACGCGGCGCGATTCCTGGACTATATCTACGCCAACAATTTCGCAACGCTCCCCGTCGGCCGCGCACGCTACGGCATCATGCTGCGTGAAGACGGGATGATGCTCGATGATGGCACCACTTCGCGTCTCGGGGCGGAGCATTTCCTCATCACCACTACCACGGCCAACAGCAGTGTGGTGCTCGAGCACATGGAGTTCCAGCTGCAGGCCGTCTGCCCGCATCATGATGTGCTGCTCAGCGATGTCAGCGATCAGTGGGCTCAGTTTGCAATCGCCGGTCCGCGCTCGCGCGAGGTGGTGGCGTCGGTCGCATCGGGGCTGGACCTGTCCAACGCGGCTTTTCCGTTCATGGCCGCCTCCGCCGCGTTGCTCGCCGGCGTTGCCGGGCGCGTATTCCGCATCTCCTTTTCGGGTGAGCTGGCCTTTGAACTCGCTGTGCCCGCGGCCCACGCCCTCAGGCTGTGGACGGCGTTGCTCGCGGCCGGCCAGGCCTTCGGCATCGCCCCTTATGGGCTCGATGCGCTGAACACGCTGCGCATCGAGAAGGGGCACCTCACCGGGGCGGAGCTCAACGGCAACACCACCGCGGATGACTTGGGGATGGAGCGGATGCTGAAGAGCAAGGGCGACTTTGTGGGCCGGATGCTGGCGCAGCGGCCGGGACTGCGATCTCCTGAACGGCTGCAACTCGTCGGAGTGCGGCCCATTGACCGCAGCCAGCGCCTGAGAAATGGGGCGCAACTCATCGTCCCTGAGGCGCCCTCGAGGAGCCTGGGATACATCACCTCCTCCACGCCCTCGGTCGAACTGGAAGGTTGGGTGGGCCTGGCGCTCCTTGCCGGTGGCCGGGAGCGGATGGGCAAACACCTCATCGCCACTTCGCCGATTCATGGCGAGACGACGACCGTTGCGATCCTGAGCCCACACATGATCGATCCGGAGAATTCGCGTGTCCGCGCCTGATCCCCGCCGTCCGCTGCACGATCCAGCGGGCCTGCGATGGGGCCGCTGTCCGGCGGACATAGTCGAGATCGCCGCCCGGCGCGATGGCACGGCCGCCGTGGAGGCGCTCGCCGTGCGGCGCGATTGGCCACTGCCGGCGCTGGGACACTGCCTCGCGGCGCCGGGACGGATCTCGATCAGCGTGCGGCCCGGGCGTTGGCTGCTCATGAGTGTGCCGGCAGCGCCAGGTGATGCGGCAGCCGCCTGGGAACGCGATTGCAGCGGTCTCGCCGCGGTCGTCGATCTGTCTTCGGGCCTGACGGCGTTGTGGCTCGAAGGCGCCGCGTGGCGTGAGGCGCTGGCCCGTGGCTGCCGGCTGGACCTGCATCCCGGCATGTTCCCGCCCGGCCGTGCGGCCGCGACGATCATCGCACAGGTCGCGGCCTTCCCCGTGGCGCTATCATCAGGCGTGCTCCTGCTGACCCCTTCCACCACGGCGCGCCATTTCTCCGAGTGGCTCGCCCACACCGCAGCGCCTTTTGGACTCGAGGCGCTTGCGAGTGCATCGCTGGCCCACTTGACGGGAGATCCGCGTTCATGAGGACGAGCGCCCGGGCGGTGGTGATCGGTGGCGGGGTCGTCGGCGCCAGCACGCTGTATCACCTTGCAAAGATCGGCTGGACCGAGGTGCTGCTGCTTGAAAAAAGCGAGCTGACGTCCGGTTCGACCTGGCACGCCGCCGGTGGCATGCACACTTTCAACGGCGAGGCCAATATCTCCAGGCTGCAGAAATACACCATCGACCTGTATCGCGAGATCGAGGCGCTCTCAGGGCAGTCCTGCGGATTGCATCCCAATGGCGGGCTGATGCTGGCGGCGACACCGGGCGAACTGGACAGCCTGAAGCTCATCTGCTCCCGCGCCCGTTATCTGGGCATGGAGACCGAGATGATCTCGCTCGATGAGGCGCTGCAGTTCAATCCGCTGATCGACAAACGTCATTTTCTCGGTGCACTCTGGCGGGCCGACGGGGGTCACTGTGACCCCTCCGGGACCACGCACGCCTACGTCAAGGCGGCACGGCTCCTCGGCGCGTCGGTCGAGCGTCATACGCGGGTGCTGTCACTGTCACAACGGAGCGATGGCTCCTGGGACGTGGTGACCGACAAGGGCACGGTCCACGCCGAGCACGTGGTCAATTGCGCCGGCCTGTGGGCGCGCGAGATCGGGCGCATGGTCGGCATTGAACTGCCCGTGCTCGCGATGGAGCACCACTATCTCATCACCGAGGATATCCCGGAGCTCGTGGGCCGCCCGCGGGAGTTTGTCAACACCACCGACTACGCCGGCGAGATCTATGTGCGCCAGGAGCGCGGCGGGGCCCTGATGGGGACCTACGAACCGCAGGGCGTGATCTGGTCGCCCCTCAAAACACCAGATGATTTCTCCATGCAGCTGCTGCCCGACGATGTGCCGCGGCTCGCGCCCTGCTTCGAGCTCGGATTCCAGCATTTTCCGGCGCTCGGCCGCGTGGGCATCCGCAAGGCCGTCAACGGCCCCTTTACTTTCGCGCCGGACGGCAACCCGCTGGTCGGTCCGGTGCGGGGCCTGAGGAATTTCTGGGTCGCCTGTGCCGTGATGGCCGGCTTCAGCCAGGGCGGCGGCATCGGCCTGGTGCTGTCGCGCTGGATGGCGCAGGACGATCCCGGCCAGGACATTCTATCCATGGATGTCGCGCGCTTCGGTGCCTTCGCGACGCCGAAGTACACCTCCCTCAAGGTGCCGGAAAACTATTCGCGCCGCTTCCGCCTCGCCTATCCCAATGAGGAGCTGCCCGCGGCGCGACCCGTGCGCCGCTCCCCGATCTACGAGCGGCTGAAAGCGGCCGGCGCCGTCATGGGAGCGAACTTCGGGCTTGAGCATGCGCTGTGGTTCGCTCCCTCCGGCATCGCAGCGGTGGAGACGCCCAGCTATCGGCGCTCCGAGGCCTTTGACCATGTGCGCGCAGAGTGCCGGGCGGTGCGCGCCGGTGTCGGCCTCTATGAGACCAGCAATTACGGCAAGTACGAAGTCAGCGGCCGTGGCGCGCGGATCTGGCTCGATCACGTCTTCGCCGGGCGGATTCCGCGCAACGGGCGTCTGGCGCTCGCCCCACTCCTCAATCCGGCCGGTCGCCTGGTCGGGGACCTGTCGATTGCCTGTCTTGCCGAGGATCGCTTCCTGATCGTGGGTTCCGGTTTCGCGGAGGAATTCCACTTGCGTTGGTTCTGGCAATGCGCTCCGCCCGCCGATGTATTCGTGCGCTCCGTCGCCTCGACCCTGATGGGCTTCTCGATCGCCGGCCCGAGATCACGCGAGCTGCTGGCGCGGCTGGTGAATGTGGACCTGTCCGCGGCGGCTTTCAGACTGTTTGCCGTGCAGGAAACCGCCGTCGGCCTGGCGCCCGCCATCCTCACCCGCGCCGGCTTCACCGGCGAACTCGGGTATGAGGTCTGGACCACACCGGACTATTTCGCGACGCTCTATGACGAACTGTGGAACGCGGGACAGAGCCTCGGGCTGGTGCATTTCGGCGGACGTGCCCTCTCGTCGCTCCGGCTGGAGAAGGCCTACGGCTCCTTCAACAAGGACTTCCGCCCCGATCACACGCCTTCCGAAGCCGGACTGGAACGCTTCGTCGATTTCAGCAAGGCGGAATTCATCGGACGGGCTGCGGCCTTGGCCGAGCGCGAGGCCGGCCCGAAACGGCGCTTCGTGGTCATGGAAGTCCAGGACGCGCAGACCGAGGTGATCGGGTACGAGTCCATCCTGAAGGATGGGGTGGCGGTCGGCTACGTGACCTCAGGCGCCTACGGCCATTGCATCGACCGGAGCCTCGCGGCCGGCTATGTGCCCTCGACCCTGGCCGTCGAGGGTGAGCGATTCCAGATCGACATCTTTGGGGATTTGCACACCGCCATCGTCCGGCGCGATCCGCCCTACGACCCGCAGGGCCTGCGCTTGCGCTCCTGACGGCCGCAGCGCCGCGGTTCGCTCCGGGACCGGCCTAGCGTCCCGCGCAGAAGCGGCGTATCCGGACGCAGGCCTCCGTGATGTCGCGTTTCTCCATCGCAAAGCACAGGCGCACGAAGCCTTCGGTGGTGTGCCCGAAGACGGCTCCATCGAGCACCGAGACCCGTTCGGCATCGTACAGGCCGCGCACGAATTGCGCCCCGCTCAGGCCCGAGCCGCGGATATCGGCCAGCATGAACATGCCGGCGTCGGGCAGATAGGGCCGCAGTCCCTCGATACCGGCGAGTCCGGCATGCATGAGATTGCAGCGCCGCTGGCAGTACTCGCGCATGCTGCGCTCGGACTCGGGCGCGATCTCGAGGGCGGTGATCGCCGCCTCCTGGACGAAACCGGGCAGCCCGTACAGCATGCACGCGGCGACATCGTTCGCCGCCTGCACGAAGGCCGTCGGACCGACAATCCAGCCGGCGCGCCAGCCGGTCATGGCGTGCGTCTTGGACAGGCTCGACACCGTCAGCACCTGCTCGGGCAGGCGGGCCCCCAGGCTCGGCACCCGACCGCCCTCGGCGAGGCCGGCATACACCTCGTCCGACACAATCCACAGTCCGTGGCGCCGGGCGATGTCGCCGAGCCGCCGCACTTCGTCGTCGACAAGCACGATTCCGGTCGGATTGTTGGGACTGGCCAGGAAGATCGCGCGCGTTCGGGGCGTGATCAGCGCTTCGAGGGCCGCGAGGTCGGGATGAAAGTTCGAGGCCGCTGGGGCCGGAGCGTGCACCAGGGTGGCGCCGGACGCCTGGATCGTGGCCGGATAGGTCACGTACATCGGATCGATGGCGATGATCTCATCGCCCGGACCGGCGAGCAGGAGCGAGGCAACGAACAGGCCGTTCTGCGCACCTCCAAGGAAGATGACATTCTCGCCCGTCACCGCCTGCCCGGTGCGTGCGGCGTGGCTGCGTGCGATCGCCGCGCGCAGCAGCGGGCGACCGGCCGTCTCGGTGTAGTGCGTGTCCCGTTCCCGCAGCCGCTCGACCGCCTTGTCCACCACCGGCACGGGCGTGTCGAGGTCCGGATCGCCGGCGCTGAGCACCAGAACATCTTCGCCCGCGGCGTGCGCGTGCCGGGCCTGCCAGTGCAGCACCCAGGGATCGATGCCTGAGGGCGCCACACGGCTGGCGAGCGCCGAAAATTTCATTGCATTGTGCTCACTCACTCGAATGCCTCCGCCTTGATCTCGAATATCACCACCTGGCGCCGTGCGGCGAAGCTGCGGCACGCCTTGCGAAGCGCCGACAGGCTCCCGAGGCGCCGATGAGCATAGCCGTAGGCGCGGGCGAGCAGCGCGAAATCGGGCGGCACCACCTCGACTCCGGACGGTTCGATTCCGGCGGCCACCATCGAGGTGCGGATCTCGCTGTAGCCGCGATTGTTCCACACCACGATCGCGACCCAGGCGTTGACGTCGCGCGGCACGCCGAGCTCGCCCAGCGTGAACTGCAGTCCGCCGTCGCCGACCAGGCACACCACCGGGCGAGCCGGAGCCCCGAGGCTCGCGCCCGTCGAGGCGGGCAGGGCGTAGCCCAGGGAACCGAATCCGGTCGCCGAGTTGAACCAGGAACCGGGTGTTGCGGCGGCGAAACCCAGATTCCCCGCGTACACCGGCTGGGTCGAATCGCCCACCAGCAGCGCGCCGGGCACGTTTTCGCGAATCACTTCCAGAAAACCGATCTGCGCGCGCATCGCCCGCGTGAGGGCCGCGACGGACTTCGCGCAGGCCGTGGCAGCCCGGCTCGCGCCGCTCCGGCGGCGCGCCCCGCCCAGCTCGCAGCCCAGAATTGCCTCCAGCGTCGCGCGCGCATCGCCGCGTAGCGCGACTGCGGGCGCGGCGTTGCGACTCGTCTGCGCCTCATCAATGTCGATGCGCAGCAATCGCGCAGGTGGGGGAAACGGCCGCAATCCGTACATGTCGTAGTCCGTGGGACCCAGCTCGGTGCCGACCGCGAGCACAACATCCGCGCCCGCAATGAGTGCGCGCACCGGCGCGAGGGAGGGACTGTAGGGCACCGCGAGCGGATGGCCGGGCGGCAGGATGCCGCGCCCGTTGACGGTCATCACCACCGGCGCATCGAGAAGTTCGGCCATGCGGCGCACTTCAGCCGCGGCGCCGATGGCACCGCCCCCGACGAGCAGCACCGGACGGCGTGCTTCGTTGAGCGCCCCTACGGCGGCCGTAACGGCCGCCGCGGCAGCAGGGCGCGCTCGCGCCTGGGATCGGACTTCCGGAAGTGGCAACCCCCGCACACGGCTCGCGAGCAGGTCACGCGGAATTTCGATATAGGCCGGGCGCGGACGGGCCAGCGCAAACATTCTGAAGGCCTCCGTCAGCGCCTCCGGCAATTCCGCAGGAGCGGCAATCCGGCGCGCCAACCCGCTGACTTCGCCCGCGATCGCCGCCTGCCCGGGCAGCTCGTGCAGGAAGCCGCGCCCCTCGCCCGATTCGTCGCGGCGGTTCTGACTCGAGATCACGAGCATCGGGATCGAGTCCTGGTGCGCCTGGCCCATCGCCGTTGCGATATTGGTAAGTCCGGGGCCGGTGATGGTAAAGCAGACTCCGGGGCGGCCGCTGGCACGCGCGTAGCCATCGGCCATGAAACCCAGTCCCTGTTCGTGGCGGCCGGTAACATGGCGGATGCGCGATTGCGGCAGCGCGCGGTACAGCTCGAGATTGTGCACGCCGGGAATGCCAAATACATGGCCGACACCGAGCGACTCAAGCGCTTCGACCAGGTACTGACCCAGTGTCGTCATCCCGTCCTCCCCGAAGATCCTGCCGGCCGCGTAGATATTATGATTGAAATAATAAGATGCAGTCGAAGCTGAAGGAATCCGGACCACCCGGACGCCAGTCCCACGGCGAAAAGACTAACACGGCGCACTGGGCCCTGTTTCCACGATCCTAGGGGCATCACACATCCTTTGCTTTGGCTGTCCCGACAGTAGTAACGTTGTCTATGATTTTCACTCCCCGTGACGACTCCAGGTAGGCGATGAGCAGCGCGCAGGAACCGGTCGGGACCGTAGACATGGCAGTCCAGCATGCCGCGCGCCTGTTGCCGAGCGCTCCCCACATGGCCGCGGTGCAGGCCCAGGAAATACTCAAGGTCGCACCAGATCATCCGGCCGCCCTGCTGCTGCTCGGCGTGGCCCGGCGCAATGGCGGCGAATTGGCCAGCGCAGTTGAAGTGCTTTCCTCGCTGGCGCTGACGCATCCGCAATGGCCGCTGGCGCACTATGAACAGGCCCTGGCACTGAGCCTGACGGACCAGCATCCACGGGCTATCGAAGCCCTGCAGCGCGCGACGCAGTTGCGTCCACAAATGGCGGAAGCCTGGCGAGCGCTCGCCGATGAACTCTTGATCAGCGGCGACAGCGCCGGGGCGGACGCCGCCTCCGCGCAGAGTATCCGGGCGTCCACCCAGGACCCGGAGCTGCTTGCGGCCGCCGCGGCGCTCTGCGAGAACCAGATTCCCGAGGCTGAAGCGCAGCTGCGTCAGATCCTCAGGCGCCGCCCGAACGATGTAGCCGCCATGCGCATGCTGGCGGAAGTCGCCGCGCGGCTGCGCCGCCATCACGACGCCGAGACCTTGCTGCTTCGCTGCCTCGAGCTGGCGCCCGGATTTTCCGGCGCGCGCCACAACTATGCCATCGTGCTGCACCGCCAGCACAAGTCGGCCGCCGCACTGGGCGAGCTGGAGACGCTGCTGGCGCAGGAGCCGCGCAATCCGGGTTACCTGAATCTCAAGGCGGCCGTGCTGTCCCGAATCGGCGACTACGCCGACTCTATCGACGCCTACCGGGAGGTGCTGCAGGCGCACCCGCGTCAGC
The DNA here is from genome assembly GCA_035300345.1 of Steroidobacteraceae bacterium. Classification (GTDB taxonomy): domain Bacteria; phylum Pseudomonadota; class Gammaproteobacteria; order Steroidobacterales; family Steroidobacteraceae; genus FEN-1191. Next base: position 28,490 of record DATGVM010000006.1, on the reverse strand, counting down.
CCAAGATCTGGATGAGCTACGGCCATACGCTCAAGACGGCCGCAACCGCCGAGGAGAGCATTGCCGCCTACCGGCACAGCATCGAACTGCAACCTTCGCTCGGCGAAGCTTACTGGAGCCTGGCAAACCTGAAGACTTTCAGATTCTCGCCGGCCGAGCTTGCCGCCATGCGCGCGCAACTGAGCCGTGCCGACCTGGCCGACGAAGACTGCTACCACCTGCACTTTGCCATGGGCAAGGCGCTGGAGGACAGCGGCCAGTATGCCGAATCCTTCGAGCATTACAGCCGCGGCAACGCACTGCGGCGCAAGCAAATCCACTACGAGCCGGGCGAGGTATCAGGCAGCGTGCGCCGCGCCAAGGCGCTTTGCACCGCGGAATTCTTTGCCAGCCGCAAGGGTTTTGGGGCACCAGCCCCCGATCCGATTTTCATCGTCGGCCTTCCGCGCTCCGGATCCACATTGCTGGAGCAAATCCTCTCCAGTCACTCCCAGGTCGAAGGCACGATGGAGCTGCCTGAGATCATCGCCGTCACGCATCTCATGCGCGAGCGGGTCGGTCGTGCCGAGAATCTCGAGTACCCCGAAGGCCTGGCGCGCGTGGCGGCGGCGGACTGCCGCGAGTTCGGTGAACAGTACCTGGAGAGGACGCGCATTGTGCGCAAAAGCGATGCGCCCTTCTTTATAGACAAGATGCCGAACAACTTCCTGCACCTGGCGCTCATCCACATGATCCTGCCCAACGCCAGGATCATCGATGCACGCCGGCATCCTCTGGGCTGCTGTTTCTCGGGATTCAAACAGCACTTTGCCCGCGGGCAGCATTTCTCCTACCGCCTGGAGGACATCGGCCGCTATTACCACGACTACGTCGAGCTGATGGCCCACATCGACAAGGTACTCCCTGGCCGGGTCCACCGCGTCTTCTATGAGCGCATGGTGTCGGACACGGAGAGCGAGATACGCCGGCTCCTGGATCACTGCGGGCTGCCGTTCGAGGAGCAGTGCCTCAGGTTCTACGAGAATGAGCGGCCCGTCGCGACACCCAGCTCAGAACAGGTGCGCCAGCCGATCTACCGCCAGGCCGTGGACCAGTGGCAGCACTACGAGGCCTGGCTCGGACCGCTGCGGGGAGCGCTGGGCGAGGTGCTGACTCGCTATCCCGGGACACCGGAATTCCCGTAAACCGGCCACGCACGCGAGCGCGACCGTGCGGTCAGCAGCCTGCCCGCCTCAGAATTTCTGGCTGATCGTGACGCCAATCGTGCGCGGCTGGCCCGGCACGGTGTACACGTGGCCCGGATACCCGTACGGCACCAGCGAAAACCCGCCCACGCCTGTCGCGCCACCGCAAACCGCCTCGGTGCATTCGGAATATCGGTAGATGTCCTCGCGCTTGTCGAACACATTATTCACGAACAGTTCGTAGCCCAGACCGTTGCGATCCACGCCGAAACTCAAGTCCAGGAGACCGAAGGGCTTCTGCTTGCCCAGTATGTCGCGCTCCGCCGTCCGCAAGTCCTCCCAACTGTAGGTCTGGTAGACGTACGCGGCCTGGGCGTGCGCCTCAAAGCCCCCCAGCGCCCAGTTGTAGCGGCCCTCGAAATTGCCCTTGAACTTCGGCGTCGTGGGCAGCATCTGCCCGGACGGCGCCTGCGGCGGAACGCAGGGAACATTGCTACAGAACCCGGAATAGTCCTTGATCAGCTTCGCGTCCGTATAGGCCAGCCCGCTCGAGAGGGTCAGCCCGTTGCTGACGGCCCAGTCGACCTGGGTCTCCAGGCCATTGACCCGCGCATCCCCGGCGTTGGCTACCTGGGTCACCGAATTGGGCCCGAGGAAGGCAAACTGGAAGTCCGACCATTTCTCCGTATAGAACGCGCCGTTGAAGCGCAGGCGGTTATTCATCCAGCTGGTTTTCCAACCCAGCTCATAGCTGGACAGGTAGTCGGCCTTGTACGGCGGGAGCGAGCCGACCCGGTTGATGCCCCCGGGCCTGAATCCCTTGGCGTACGTGACGTACACCATGTGCGTGCCGTCAATCTTGTAAGTGAAATTGAATTTCGGCGTCCATCCTGAGCCCTTGGTCTCGATGCCGTCGTGGTAGGGCACTTGCTGCCCATTGGCATCCAGAACGGGGACAAACGCCTTCACGCCGGGCGTGCCGTCATACCTCACTCCGCCGGTGTGGATGTCGTCGCAGAAGTTGCCGAGAACCGGCGCTGCGAGCGTAAATCCGGCCGCAATGTTCGCCAGGCACTCCTTCTCGCCGGTATGGCCCGACCAAGCGTTGCCCTGGCCATAGCCATAGAATCCCTGCAGCGTGTTGTCCGACCAATAGCGCCGCACGCCGGCCGTCGCTGTGAGTTGCGGTGTCAGGTCGAAGCTCAGTTCGGTGAACAGGGCCGAGTCGCGATTGACGCGCTGTTCGTTGGTGAGCCAGAAGTCCGGAGCCCAGCCCGTGACGCTCACCTGGGGCCCGAGATCCAGACTGCCGTTGACGCCAAACAGCTGGTATTCCTGGCGGATGTCGTGCGTCTGGCGTGACACGAAAGCCCCGGCTACGAACCGGAAGCGGTCGGTCTTGGGCGATGCGATGCGCAGTTCGTTGCTCTGCATCCGGTACATGTCGGTGCCCAGGACGCGCTGCACGGCCTGGATAGGCGTGCCCGCGCTGTCGACGTTGTAGCTGCCAATGCTGTTGTACGAGTAGCCGTAGGCGGCGTTGTAGCCGGCGTAATAAACCGAGTAGGCCTGGGAGTAGTCGGAGTAGTCGGAATGCGTCTGGTCGTGGCGCGCCAGGTAACCGGTGGCGTAGGTCAGATCCAGATTGCCGATCTTGCCCTCGACCGTCGCGGCGGCCTGCACCCAGCGATCATCGGCGAATTCCGGTGAGAAGTGCTTTACCGCCAGATCACCCACGCTTTCGTCATACGCGAACAGACCTCGTGAAATCGTCTTCTGCGCCTGCAGGACGGGCGTGACAGTCCAGTTGTCCGAGAACAGGATCTTGAGTGCGGCGCGGCCTCCCGTCGTGTCGACGCTGTTGTAGTTGTCCTTGACGTAGGGAGCGTTGTCGAGCGACCAGGCGGGTAAGACCACGCCAGTGTACGAACTCGCCGCTGCGGGAAAGTTGAGAACTCCGTGCTTGTTGTCGATGTAGCCGGCGTCGTGTTCCGCCCAGCCAACCAGCCGCACTGCGGCGTTGGCGCCCAGTGGCACGTTCAGGAAACCTTCGATGACCCCACCCTCATCGCCGTGGGACACCACATTGCCCTGCAGCTCGTAGCCGGCCGAGAACTTGTTCAGCTCCGGCTTGTTGGTGATGATGCGCAGCGTGCCCGCCTGCGAGCTGGCGCCGTACAGTGTGCCCTGCGGACCGGCCAGCGCCTCGACGCGCGCAATGTCATAGACGTGTATATCGAGCGGGCCCTGGATGGTCGTGATCGGCTGTTCGTCCAGGTACACGCCGACACTGGGGAGCGGGCCGGTATGATTCGGCGTGCCGCCGGTCGAGATGCCGCGCATGTAGACCTTCGCCAGTCCCGGTCCGAACGTCTGAAAGGTGACGCTCGGCAGAAACTTGGCGTAGTCATCAAAACTTTCCACGTGCAGCTGCTCGAGTTTGGCGCTGCTGATCGCATCGACACTAATGGCGACGTTCTGCAGACTCTCACTGCGCTTCGTGGCGGTCACGATGACTTCCTCCAGTCCCGCACCCGCGGCAGTGGTGTCATCGGCGTGCGCCGCCGGCATGCAGGCCAGGACGGCCAGGGCCAGGGGCGTCGCTTTCATGAGGGCTCGGCCGGTCTGGGTGGTGCCGCAACGCCGCAGTTTTCTCTGTCGACTCCGGGTCATTTTTCTTGCTCCCCTGGAAACGGTGTCAAACCATCAGCCCAGCCCGCGCGCAAAGATACCACATGCACCGGATTGGCCGAAGTGCTAGCAGGACCGCAACCTGCCCTGGGTGCGCAGCCCACCGTGGTTGCAAAGCGACAGCGTCGCTCGTCGGTCAAGGTGCAGATTTGGGTGGCGGCGCGGGTTGCTCATCTGGCGCCGCCGGTGGAGGCGGGTTGCCGGGCGGCAGGTACCCCCAGGGTTTCGGTCCTTCCTGGCCGGGCGCCATCTGCACCGGGCAGCCGTGCATCCACATCATGCTGTGCATGCCTCGCATGTGCGCAGCCATGAACAGGCACGCCAGCACCAGCAGAGCCGCCAGCGTAAAGCTCCAGAAACCGAGAAACCTGCCAAAGGCCTTCAGGTTTCCTTCCGATCGATGCGCCAGATATAAGACCGCATACCCAGCCACGGTCAGCATGGTCGCGGGAACGAGTGCCAGTAGACAAATCATATTGCCCCCTCCTCCACGCCCGGGCGCGCGCTACGTACTGCCCTTGCCCAGCAACGCCGTCAACTCCGGCACGATCTTGAACAGGTCTCCGACCAGGCCGACATCCGCCACTTCGAAGATGGGCGCCTCGGCATCCTTGTTGATGGCCACTATTGTACGCGCGTCCTTGATCCCCGTGAGATGCTGTATTGCGCCCGAGATGCCGATCGCCATGTAGAGCTCCGGTGCGATGATCTTCCCGGTCTGTCCAACCTGCATGTCGCTCGGTACGTAGCCGGCATCGACCGCGGCGCGCGAGGCGCCGACCGCGGCGCCCAGCCGGGCGGCCAACGTATAGATGAGATGAAAATTCTCCGAACTCGCCAGTGCGCGGCCGCCGGAGACCACACGCGAGGCGGACTGCAGTTCAGGCCGATCGGTCTTGGCCGCGTTGATGGAGACGAAGCGGGTGTGCGTCGGCAGCACCGCATCGGTGCTCGCCGCTTCGATGGGCGCACTGCCGCCACTGCCGGCCGCCGCGAAGGAGGCGGTGCGTATTGTCGCCACCAGTTTGACATCGGGCGGCGATTCGATGGTCACGATGGCGTTGCCCGCATAGGTGGGCCGGCGGAAGCGGTACGCCGATTCCACGAACATCAGATCGCTCACCTGCCCCACGCCCAGCAAGGCCGCCACGCGTGGCAGCAGGTCCTTGCCAAAGGTGTTGGCCGCCGCAATGACATACTCATACCCCGCCGCGAGCTTCACCACCTGCGGGGCGAGCACCGCGGCGAGCTGATGTGCATTTTCCGCGCGTTCGACCACCAGCACCTTGCTGACGCCCGCCAGTTCCGCGGCCTGGGCGGCAATCCCGCCGCGCGCCGCGGCCAGCACCGCTACGTGCACTTCCGCGGCGCCGAGTTTCACGGCGGCTGTGACGCAGCGCGAAGTCCCCGAGCCCAGCTGGCTCCCGTCATGGTCTGCGATGATCAGCACGCGGCTCATGACACCACCCCGCGCTTGCGCAATTCCGCCACCAGTTCCGGCACGTCCTTGACCATGATGCCGCGTGCGCGCGGCACCGGCGGCTCGGTCTTCACCACGCGAAACTGGGGCACGACGGTCACTCCAAGCGCCGCCAGGTCGGTCAGCACCAGTGGCTTCTTCTTGGCCTTCATGATGTCCGGCAGCTTGATATAGCGCGGCTCGTTGAGCCGCAGGTCGGTCGTGATGACCGCGGGCAAGTCGATAGACAGCGTCTCGAGCCCGGAATCCACCTCACGCGTGACCTGCGCCGTGTCGCCCTGCAGCTCCAGCTTGGAGGCGAAAGTCACCTGCGGACGCCCCCACATGGCCGCCAGCATCTGTCCCGTCTGGCCCGCGTCATCATCGATCGCCTGCTTGCCGAGAATCGCGAGCCCGACCTGCTCCCGGGTGATGACCGCCAGCAGCGCCCGCGCCACGCCCTGCGGCTCGAGCGGCTGGTCGCACTTCACCAGGATCGCGCGATCGGCGCCCATGGCCAGCGCGCTGCGCAACTGCGTCTGCACATCCTCCGGTCCGATGGCAACCGCGATCACTTCACTCGCCTGGTTGCGCTCGCGAATGCGCAACGCTTCCTCCAGCGCGATCTCGTCAAAGGGATTGATGCTCATCTTGACGCCATCGAGCGCCACGCCGCTCCCGTCGGGCTTGACCCGCACTCGCACGTTGTAATCGACGACCCGCTTGATACCGACCAGAATCTTCATGCCCTTAGGCTCCCGCTGAGCTAGTCCTGACCAGAATATTCATGAGTTCATCGACGCGCCAGTCATCGAGCGCGGCCGGGTCTGCGAAGCTGTCCACGATGCGCCGCGCCCGCGGCTCCCCGTAATGCGTGCGCACGCTGTGGCGGAATTTCTCCACCAGCAGCGGCATGCCCTCGGTGCGGCGCCGCCGATGGCCCACCGGGTAGTCGATCTGCACGCGTTCGGTGGCGCTGCCATCCCGGAAAAACACCTGCACCGCATTGCCAATGTAGCGCTGGTCGCGCTGGTAATAGGCGCGAGTGAAGTCGGCGTTCTCCCGGACGCTCATTCTGGCACGCAGCGCGTCGATGCGCGGATCGGCGGCCACGCCGTCCTCGTAGTCCGCGGCGCCCAGGCGACCGAGGATCAGCGGCACGGCGGTCATGTACTGCAGGCAATGGTCACGATCCGCCGGGTTCGCCAGTGGCCCGGTCTTGTCGATGATGCGCATGCCCGGCTCCTGCGTCTCGATCACCACCCGCTCGATCAGGTCCAGGCGATCGCGCACCTGCGGGTGCAGCTTCATGGCGCACTCGACCGCGGTCTGCGCATGGAATTCGGCCGGATAGCTGATCTTGAACAGCACATTCTCCATGACGTAGCTGCCGAAAGCCTGTGGGGCGACCAGCCTCTGGCCCCTGAACAGCACGTCCTGGAATCCCCACGTCGGCGCGGACAGCGCCGAAGGGTAGCCCATCTCCCCGCTGAGTGCGATCAGCGCAAGACGCACGCCGCGCGCCGTGGCGTCCCCGGCGGCCCAGCTCTTGCGCGAACCGGTGTTCGGCGCATGGCGGTAGGTGCGCAGCGCGCCTCCGTCGATCCAGGCGTTGGAGACGGCGTTGATCACCTGTTGCAGCGTGCCGCCCAGCATTGTTGTCGCCACCGCACTGGAGGCCACGCGCACCAGCAGCACATGATCGAGCCCGACGCGATTGAAGCTGTTCTCGAGGGCCAGCACGCCCTGGATCTCGTGCGCCTTGATCATTGCGGTGAGCAGGTCCCGGACCCGCGGCGCCGCGGCCGGATCCGCCGCGTGCCGGGCGCGGTAATCGGCGATCGCCAGGATGGCGCCCAGGTTGTCCGACGGGTGCCCCCACTCGGCGGCCAGCCAGGTGTCGTTGAAATCGAGCCAGCGCACCATCGCACCGATGTTGAACGCCGCCTGCACGGGATCGAGTTCGTGGCCGAGTCCAGGAACGCGCGCACCGCCCGCCAGTGTGGCGCCCGGTACCACCGGTCCCAGGAGCCTGGTGCAGGCCGGGAAACTGAGGGCCTGCAGTGCGCAGGCGAGGCTGTCCATCAGGCAATAGCGCGCGGTCTCGTAGGCCATCGCGCTGTCTATCGCTGCCGCGTGTGCGTATGAGGCAATGTCCACCAGCAGCGGGTCCGGATCCGGCCGCTGGGCGGATTTGTGGTCGTGGCTGCTCATGGCGCGCTCAGGTCCGCAGCCGCAGGGGCAGGAATTTCAGGTTCTCGGGACCCGTGTAGTGGGCGCTGGGGCGGATGATCTTGCCGTCCTGGCGCTGCTCGATGATGTGCGCACCCCAGCCGGTCGTGCGCGCGATCACGAACAGCGGCGTGAACATCGCGGTCGGCACGCCCATCGCGCGATAGCTCACGGCGCTGTACCAGTCCAGGTTCGGAAACAGTTTCTTGATCTGGCCCATCACGCCTTCCAGCCGCTCGGCAATTTGAAACACAGCGGGATCGCCGTCTTCATCCACCAGCGTGCGCGCGACGCGCTTGATGACCTCATTGCGCGGGTCGGCAATCGTATAGACCGGGTGACCAAAGCCGATCACCACCTCGCGGTTGGCGACCCGCCGGCGAATATCGGCCTCGGCCTCATCCGCGTTCCGGTAACGCAGCTGGATCTCCAGCGCTGCTTCGTTGGCTCCGCCATGTTTTGGTCCGCGCAGCGCACCGATCGCCCCGGTGAGCGCCGAATACACGTCGGTTCCCGTGCCGGCTATGACGCGCGCGGCAAAGGTGCTGGCGTTGAATTCATGCTCGGCGTACAAAATCAGCGAAGTGTGCATCGCACGCACCCAGGACTCGCGCGGTTTGGACTGATGCAGCAGATGCAGGAAGTGCCCGCCGATGGACTCATCGTCGGACTGCACACTGATCCTGCGGCCCGTGCGGCTGAAGTGATGCCAGTAGCACAGGACTGAACCCAGGCAGGCAATCATGCGGTCGAAGATGTCGCGCGCACCCGCATCATCATGATCGGCGCCCTCGGGCAGCAGGCAGCCAAAACTGGACACGGCCGTGCGCAGCACGTCCATCGGATGAGCGCTCGCGGGCAGCAGCTCGAGCACCGCGCACAGCGCCGGCGGAAGTCCACGCAGCGCGCGGAGCTTGTTGCGGTAGCCGGCCAGCTCGGCGAGCGTGGGCAGCTTGCCGTGGATCAGCAGATAGGCGATCTCCTCGAACTCGCAGCTCTCCGCCACGTCGAGGATGTCGTAACCGCGGTACTGCAGGTCGTTGCCGGTGCGCCCCACGGTGCACAGGGCGGTGTTCCCGGCCACCACCCCGGACAGGGCGACGGATTTCTTCGGCTTGAAGGCGGTAGTCGTGACCGGATCAGTCATGCATCGCCTCCCGCAGATTCAGCGGACGTCCTGCTGTTGCTTGCCGCTTGCAAACAGGGCATCGAGTTTCTCTTCGTAGGCATGGTAGTCGAGAAAACGGTACAGCTCGTCGCGCGTCTGCATGAGGGGCAAGGCCTCGGCCTGGCTGCCGGTGCGGCGGATGATTTCATAGGTGCGCAACGCCGCGGCATTCATGGCGCGGTAGGCCGAGCAGCAGTACAGCACCAGATCGACGCCCGCGGCGCCCAGCTCCTCGCGGCTGTAGAGCGGCGTCTGGCCAAACTCGGTGATATTGGCGAGTATCGGCACCCTGACAGCCGCCTTGAAGCGCGTATACATCGAAAGGTCCGTCACCGCTTCGGGAAAAATCATGTCGGCCCCGGCCGCGACGCAGGCCAGCGATCTGTCGATGGCCCGCTCCAGGCCCTCAGTGGCCAATGCGTCGGTCCGGGCCATGATCACGAAATCCTCATCGTCGCGCGCGTCCACGGCGGCCTTGATGCGATCGACCATCTCTTCCTGTGGGACGATTTCCTTGCCGGGCCGGTGACCACAGCGTTTGCTCTGCACCTGATCCTCGATATGCAGTCCCGCCGCGCCGGCCTTGATGAAGCTCCGCACGGTGCGCGCGATGTTGAAGGCCCCGCCCCAGCCCGTGTCCGCATCGACAAGGAGCGGCGCACGGGTGGCGTCCGTGATGCGGCGGATGTCCGTCAGCACGTCTTCCGGATTGCTGATGCCCAGGTCCGGAACGCCGAGGGAGTTGGCGGCAACTCCGCCGCCAGACAGATACAGGGCGCGAAACCCGACCGCCTCGGCCAGGCGCGCGGCGTAGGCGTTGATGGCGCCGACGACCTGCAAGGGCCGCTCAGCGTCCAGTGCCTGCCGGAAGCGCTTGCCGGCGCTGCTGTGCGAAACCATATGCGTAAGTGTCCTTGGGAGCGACTCTGGCGTGCGGCGCGAAATCCCCGGCGGCTGCAGAGTTTGCCATAGCACGGCCGCTATCGGGAGGCTAATATGCCGGCGACCTGTGCGATCCGGTGGATGCCGATCTGCGGGGAATCAAGCATGAACAACGATCTGCGCGGCAAGACACTCTTTATCAGCGGCGCATCGCGCGGCATCGGGCTGGCCATCGCGCTGCGCGCGGCCCGCGACGGCGCCAATGTGGCGATCGCCGCCAAGACGGACCAGCCCCACCCACGACTGCCCGGCACGATTCACACCGCGGCGGCACAGGTCGAGGCGGCCGGCGGAAAAGCGCTGGCCCTCGGCTGCGACATTCGCGACGAACAGCAGGTGGAGGCCGCCGTGGCGGCAACCGTGGCCCGATTTGGCGGCATCGACATCTGCGTCAATAACGCCAGTGCCATCAGCCTGACGCCACTGCTGGATACCCCGCTCAAGCGCTTTGATCTGATGCATGGCGTCAACGCACGCGGCAGCTTCCTCGTGACCCAGAAGTGCATGCCTCATCTGCTGAAGGCGGAGAATCCGCACCTGCTGACGATCTCCCCACCGCTGGCGATGCAGGAGCGCTGGTTCGCCCCGCACGTTGCCTACACGATGGCCAAGTTCGGCATGAGCATGCTGGTGCTGGGAGTGGCCGGCGAGTACCGCGGGCGGGTGGGTGTGAATGCGCTGTGGCCCCGCACCGCGATCGACACCGCGGCGATGGCGGCACTTGCCACGTTCATGCCCATTGGTGCGCTGAGGTCCTCCCGCATCATGGCCGATGCGGCCCACCTGATCCTGACCTCCGAGGCGCGGCGCACCACCGGCAACTTCTATATCGATGACGAGCTGCTGGCCGCCCATGGGGTGACGGACCTGTCCGGCTACGGACCGCCGGGCGTAGCAGACATCGATATCACGCCCGACATCTTCGTGCCGAGCCTGCGCGAGCTGCGCACCGCGCCGGCCACCGGATCACGCTAGGAAGCTGCAATGAGTGCGGACACCGCGGTCGTTTCCTATGAGCTGCGCACCTCAGTCGCGCACGTCACGCTGAATCGCCCCGCGGCCCTGAATGCCTTCAACCAGGCCCTGCGCGTACAGCTCGCGGAGGCACTGCAGCGGGCTGCCGCCGATCCAGTGGTGCGCGCCGTCGCGCTGCTGGCGGCCGGCCGCGCCTTCAGCGCCGGTGGCGATCTGAAGGAAATGCAGTCCACCGGGCGGGTCGACTCCGAGGTGCGCCGGCAGCTCGAGGAGGAATACGCACCGGGCATATACGCCATCGCCGGCATGTCAAAGCCGGTCATCACCGCCGTCGAAGGCCTCGTGGCCGGAATCGGCTGCGCCTATGTGCTGGCCAGCGACCTCGTCGTGATGGCCGAGGACGCCTATTTCACGCTGCCGTTCCAGAACATCGCGCTGGTGCCCGACGGGGGGATCACCTGGATGCTCGAGCGTCAGATCGGCGCCCGTCGCGCCTTCCAGCTCGCGGTCGAATGCGAGCGGGTGCCGGCGGCGCGCTGCCTGGATCTGGGCCTCGTGAATCGCGTCGTGACCAAGGGAACCGCGAATGAAGTCGCCGCACAGTGGGCGAGCCAGATCGCCCAGCGCGCACCCCTGGCCGTGATGCACACCAAGCGCCTGCTGCACCAGGCCGCCACGGTCGATTTCGCCCAGGGGCTGCACAATGAGGTGGTGGCGCAGGAGCAATGCATCGGCAGCGCGGATTTCCGCGAAGGCCTCACGGCGTTCCTGGAGAAACGCCCCGCCCGGTTCAGCGGTGGATAATCTCCCGTGACCTCGATGAGCACCGGCCAGGTGATGGCCGACTCCCTGATCGCGCATGGCGTCGACACCGTGTTCGGGATTCCCGGCGCGCACATGTACGATTTCAATGACGCCCTGGCACAGCGCCAGCAGCAGCTGCGCTTCATCACCACACGCCACGAGCAGGGCGCGGGCTACATGGCCTTCGGCTACGCCAAATCCACGGGCAAGGTCGGCGTCTACACCGTGGTCCCGGGCCCGGGCCTGCTCAATTCCGGTGCCGCGCTGTGCACGGCCTACGGTGCCACGGCGCCCGTGCTGTGCATCACGGGCAATATCCAGTCGCACCTGATCGGGCGAGGACGCGGCCAGCTGCACGAGCTGCCCGATCAGCTGGCGCTGCTGCGCGGACTGACGAAATGGTCCGAGCGTGTCAATCACCCCACTGAAGCGGGCGCGGTCATGGCCGAGGCCTTCAGGCAATTGCGCAGCGGGCGTGTGCGCCCCGTGGCGGTCGAGGCGCCGTGGGACGTGTTCGGCATGCGCGCCGAAGTCACTCCGGTCGCGCCCCTGGCGCCACTGGCACCGCCCCTGCCAGACCCGGCGGCACTCTCGGCCGCGGCGGCGCTGATCAGCGGCGCGCACCGGCCGCTCATCATGGTCGGTGCCGGTGCCCTCGATGCCGGCGAGGCGGTGCTCGAACTCGCGCAGCTGATCCAGGCGCCGGTCACCGCGCACCGGAGCGGCAAAGGCATCGTCAGTGAGGAATCGCCCTATGGCATGTCGCTGGTGGCAGCCTGGGACTACTGGAAGAGCTGCGACCTGCTGATCGGCATCGGCAGCCGCCTGGAACTGCAGCACCTGCGCTGGCGCTGGTTCCCGAAGGAACTGAAAGTCATCCGGATCGATATCGATCCCACAGAAATGGTGCGGCTCAGGCCCGATGCCGGCATGGTGACCGATGCCGCGCTCGGCGTCCGGGCGTTGCTCAGTGTGCTCAAACCCCAGCTCCCGCGGCGCAAGCCGCTGGAGGCGGAGTTCCAGTCGATCAAGGAACGCGCGCGCGTGGCGATCCAGTCCGTCGCACCCCAGCTGGCCTACCTCAATGTCATCCGCGAGGTACTGCCGCGCGACGGGTTCTTCTGCGAAGAGATCTCGCAGGTGGGATTCACGGCGAGGTTCGGCTTTCCGGTATACCAGCCGCGGCAATACGTCACCTGCGGCTACCAGGACAACCTCGGTTACGGCTTCAACACGGCGCTCGGGGTCAAGCTCGCGCACCCGGACAAGGCCGTGGTCGCGGTCAGCGGCGATGGCGGATTCATGTACGGCGTGCAGGAACTGGCCACCGCCGTCCAATACGGCATCCATGTCGTGACCATCGTGTTCAACAATTCCGCCTACGGCAACGTTTGGCGTGACCAGCAGGAGCGCTACGCCGGGAGGCTGCTGGGTGTGGAGCTGCGCAATCCCGATTTCGTGAAGCTGGCGGAGAGTTTTGGGGCCGTGGCGATGCGCGCGACGAGTCCCGAGCAGCTCAAGAGCGCCCTCGAGCGAGCGCTGGCCACCGCCGCACCGGTGGTCATCGAGGTGCCCTGTGCCCGTGGCAGCGAGGCCTCGCCCTGGCCTTTCCTGCATCCGGCGCCGCCCCCGGGCTGAGCGTACGCCGCGACCGGCTACGCCAGGCTCACTTGCCACCTTCGTACTTGAAGGACACGCTCACTCGGGCGCGGAATGCCTCGACCTTGCCATTCTTGAGCTGCAGGTCCAGCCGCCCCACCTCGGCCACCCGCAAATCGCGCAGCGTTTTGCCTGCCTTGTTTACTGCCGCCACTGCTGCTTTCTCCCAGGACTCTTTGCTCGTGCCCACAAGTTCGATGACTTTGTAAACGCTGTCAGCCATGGCCGGGTTCCTCCCTTCTGAGTGTCGGATCTCCCGCGCAACAATACACCAGTCGATGCCACTGGGTGCTGGCGAGCTACAGCCGCACGCGCCGCTCCAGGTGCTGGCCATCGAGAATCCGGCTGGCGATCTCCTCGATGCTGCATTCGGTGGTATCGAGATGTGGAATGGCCGCGCGGCCGAACAGCGTGAGCGCGGCGCGCAGTTCCGACTGTACCTGCGGGAGCGAGGCGTAGCGGCTGTTCGGGCGGCGCTCATGACGGATCTGCTGCAGGCGATCCGGGCGGATCGTCAATCCGAACAGCTTGGAGCGGTATGGTGCCAGTGCGGCCGGCAGCTCATCGGACTCCAGGTCGTCATCGGTCAGCGGATAGTTCGCCGCCAGCACCCCGTACTGGAGCGCGAGGTACAGGCAGGTCGGCGTCTTGCCCGATCTCGAGACGCCCACCAGGACGACATCCGCGCTGGCGTAATCGCGCGGTCCGGCGCCATCGTCGTTGGCGAGCGCAAAGTTGGTGGCATTGATTCTCGCCGCATAGGAGACCAGGTTGGACATGCCGTGTGCGCGGCCGCTGGCGTGCGCCGAGGGCATCGCCAGTTCGGCCTCGAGAGGACCGAGAAAGGCCGCAAAAAAATCCAGGCACAGGGCGTTGGCCTGGCGCAGCACCGCGCGCACCTGATCATCGACCAGGGTTGCGAACACGATGGGCCGCAGACCACTCTCGCGGCCGGCCTCATCGATGCGTTGTACGACTTCGGCCGCCTGCGCCACCGTGGCGACGAAGGGCAGCGACAGGGACTGGTACTGCGCGCCGTCGAACTGCGTCAGCAGGCTGTGGCCCAGCGTCTCGGCTGTGACGCCGGTCTGGTCGGAGACGAAGAACACGCTACGCTTGCTCACCTCGGCCCGCCTCCACCGCTTTGAGAACCACTGGCGCGGCGGGCAGTGTCCCATGCGCTGAAATCGTGGACAATACGCCGCTCAGATTGCCAGGGAAGAACGCGTTGAGCGAATACGTCCTGTCCTTCGACGCGGTCGGCCTGCGGGACATCGAGCGCGTCGGCGGCAAGAACGCCTCGATCGGGGAGATGATCGGCGCGCTCACGCAGCTCGGGGTGCGCGTGCCACGCGGCTTTGCGACCACTGCCGACGCCTTTCGCGAGTTTCTCGGCCAGGGCGGCCTCGGGGGCCGCATCAACGCCGAGCTCGACGCGCTCGACAGCGCGGACGTCACGGCACTTGCCGCCTGCGGCGCGCGCATCCGCCGCTGGATCATGGACACGCCCCTGCCGCCGCCACTGCAGCAGGCCCTGCTGGGCAGCTTTCGGGCCATGGCCGCCGGCCGCGACATCGCCGTCGCCGTGCGTTCCTCGGCGACCGCGGAAGACCTGCCGTCGGCCTCCTTTGCGGGCCAGCAGGAAACCTTCCTCAACGTGCGCGGCGAGGCTGCGCTGTTGCACGCGGTGCACGAAGTCTACGCCTCACTGTACAACGATCGCGCGATCGCTTACCGCGTACACCAGGGATTTGCACACGCGCAGGTCGCGCTCTCGGTGGGCGTTCAGCATATGGTGCGGAGTGACCTGGGGACGAGCGGCGTCATGTTCACGCTCGACACCGATTCGGGATTCCGCGAGGTCGTGTTCATCACCAGTGCCTATGGGCTGGGGGAAACGGTCGTGCAGGGCGCCGTCAATCCGGACGAGTTCTATGTCTACAAGCCCGCGCTGCGCGCCGGACGGCGCTCGATCCTGCGGCGCGGACTCGGCGCCAAGGCCATCAAGATGGTCTACGCGGAGGCGGGCTCCGCCGAGCGCGTGCGCACGGTGGATGTGCCCGCGGCCGAGCGCGCGCGCTTCTCGCTCAGCGATGAGGAGGTGGAGGCGCTGGCGCGCCAGGCACTCCTGATCGAGAAGCACTACGGCTGCCCCATGGATATCGAATGGGCGCGCGACGGCACCGACGGGGAACTGTATATCCTGCAGGCGCGCCCGGAGACCGTTCATAGCCGGGAAGGTCGTACGCTGAATCGCTACGCCCTGCGAGCCCGCTCCCGCGTCATCGTGGAGGGTCGCGGGATCGGCGGCCGCATCGGCAGTGGCCGCGCCCGCATTGTGCGCAGTGCCGCCGACATGGCGCAGGTCCAGCCCGGCGAGGTCCTGGTCGCGGACATGACCGACCCGGACTGGGAACCGGTCATGAAGCGGGCCGCCGCCATCGTCACCAATCGGGGCGGCCGCACCTGCCACGCGGCCATCATTGCGCGCGAACTGGGCATCCCCGCGGTCGTGGGCTGCGGGACCGCCACCGAGCTGATCAGCGATGGCCAGGAGGTGACGGTGTCCTGCGCCGAAGGCGATACCGGATACGTCTACGAGGGCCTGCTCGCCTTCGATCAGCAGCGCGTCGAGCTCGATTCGATGCCGCCTGCGCCGGTCCGCATCATGATGAACGTCGGCAACCCCGATCGCGCCTTCGCCTTCGCGGCACTCCCCCATCACGGCGTGGGCCTCGCGCGGCTGGAGTTCATCATCAACCGGATGATCGGCGTGCATCCGCGCGCCCTGCTCGAGTTTGAGCGGCTGGAGCCCGCGCTCCAGGCCACCATCCGCGCCCACATGGCCGGTTACGCCGACCCGATCAGCTTCTACGTGGAGCGGCTGAGCGAAGGCATCGCGCAGATTGCGGCGGCCTTTGCGCCCGAGCCGGTCATCGTGCGCCTCTCGGATTTCAAGTCGAACGAATATGCCAATCTCATCGGTGGCCGGCTGTACGAGCCGCACGAGGAAAATCCCATGCTCGGCTTTCGCGGCGCGGCGCGCTACGTGGATGCCGCCTTCCGTCCCTGCTTCGAGCTGGAGTGCCGCGCGCTGCTGCGGGTGCGCGAGGAGATGGGACTGCGCAACGTGCAGGTGATGGTGCCCTTCGTGCGCTCCGTCGCGGAGGCACGTGAGGTCACGGAGCTGCTGGCCGCCAACGGCCTCAGGCGCGGCGAGCGGGAACTGAAGCTCATCATGATGTGCGAACTGCCGTCCAATGCGCTGCTCGCCGAGGAGTTCCTGCAGTACTTCGACGGCATGTCGATCGGATCGAACGACCTGACGCAGCTGACCCTGGGCCTCGATCGTGACTCCGCGCTGATGGCGCGGGCCTTCGACGAGCGCGACGCGGCCGTGAAAGCGCTGATCGCGATGGCGATCAGCGCCTGTCGCCGGCAGGGCAAATACATCGGTATCTGCGGCCAGGGTCCCTCCGACCATCCGGACCTGGCGCGCTGGCTGGTCGAGCAGGGCATCGACAGCCTGTCCTTGAATCCGGACACGGTCGTGGCGACCTGGCTGTTCCTGGCGGGTGTCGCCCCGGACGGGCGTGCCGGCCGACCTGAGAAACTGTGACCGGGTAGCGTAGCCCTTTGGATGTGCCCGTCCTAGGCTGCTCGGCATGGCGCAACCGAAAGACGATTCCCGGGTCAGTGTCGAACGCATGCGTGCACTGCTGGCGCGCTGGCTGCAGAGCCTGGAGCTGCATGCACGCTATCTGAAGCTCCCCGACGCTTACTACTGGCACGTGCAGCCCTGGCCCGTGCACGAACGGCCGCTGCCCTGGGTGGTGCGCCTGGCAAGACAGAAAGCGACGGAACTGCTGCGTGCCCTCGAGGAGCACTGCGGGCGTGGCGACCGCCAGTTCGCCGTCGGCCTGGAACAGATGGTGTTCCTGGCCAACCTCGTGGGCCTGCAGCCGGCCGGCCGTCATGTTCCCCTGGCCGACCCGCAGGCCGAGCGCCGGGAAATGCTCCAGACGGCAGACACGGCAACGCGCGAGGCGCCGCGGCCGCGCGCGCCGCGCGCCAGCGCGCGCGCGGCGCGTGCCACGCGGGGCAACACCACGACGATACGCACACCGCGCGCGGCAAGCGTCCCCACGCCCCCCAATGCCGCCGCCCGCGTGGTCATCGAAGATGCCGTACGCCTATTGCAGTGGGGCCGGCGCTGGCACGAACTGGGCGAGCTGATCAGCCGCTTGCACGGGCGGCCCGCCGTGGGCGATGCCCGCCGGATCCTGCGTGCGCACCGCGCGCAGATCGAGGTTGACGCCGCGCAGCCTTAGTCGCTAGCGGGTGCGCTGCAGCAGCAGCAGCGCCGCCACGCCCAGCAGCACGGTCGGCACCCAGGCCAGCAGCAGCGGATTGAGACTGAACACCACCGTGCCGCTCTGCACCGTCTGCTGCATCAAGTAGTAGAGCACGCCGATGACCAGCCCCAGGGTGCTGCGCGCGCCGCTCCCGGCAGAGCGCATCGTGCCAAAACCAAAGGGCAGCGCGAACAGCACCGCGATCGGGATCGCCGCGTTGCGCGCCAGCCCCGACCAGAAGGCCAGCTGATAGGCGCGGACGTCCAGGTCATTGGCGCGCAGATAGCGGAT
This sequence comes from Steroidobacteraceae bacterium, assembly GCA_035300345.1. Classification (GTDB taxonomy): domain Bacteria; phylum Pseudomonadota; class Gammaproteobacteria; order Steroidobacterales; family Steroidobacteraceae; genus FEN-1191. The sequence continues at coordinate 10,730 of DATGVM010000006.1, read as the reverse complement.
CGCTCGATTCAGGGCCGCGAATCCCATCTGCGCCGGCTGCACCACCGCCAGCTGCAAAAATCCCACGCTCGCGGCGGAATCGAGCCGGTGGCGGGCTTCACGGTGGCCATCGACGCCGGTGGGCGTGAAGCGCGATTCGGCGTAGTCACCGAGCTCCCAGGCGCTGCCCGCACCATTGGCCGCGCGTTCGGCATGCCCGATGGCGGCCAGGCGGTTATCGGGGGTGAGCTCGAAGACCAACATGCCGCCGAATTCGCTGCTGCGCGACTGCTCGGCGATATTGATGATGAGATTGCCGTCGCGCACCCAGGCGCCGCCGGCACCCGCGAGGCTCAGATTATCGTAGCGTGCGAGCGCCTTGCGCTCTTCCGCCAGCTGCTCGAGCCGCGGCGCCAGATATTCGCCGACCGCCAGGCCGGCCAGCAGCAGCACCAGCCCGCAGCCCAGCAGCGTCGCGGCCTGCCGCCACTTGGACATGCCGCCGGCGCGCATCGCGGTCAGCTCGTGGCTGCGGGCAAGTATGCCCACGCCCAGCATCGAGCCGATCAGCACTCCGGCCGGAAAGGCGTCGAGTGCGAATCGCGGCAGGTTCAGTACACTGAAGATCAGGGCCTCGCTCATGCCGTAGTGGCCCACGCCGATGCTGCCCTGCTCGTCGATGAAATTGAACAGCCCGCCCAGGACCAGCAGCACCACCATCACCATGCCGATCGCCGCCAGTACCGTGCGCGCGATGTAGCGATCGAGCCGGTTCATGCGCGGACCCGCCGCGATTGCCACTCCTGCCCCCACACCAGCCACAGGGCCAATGCGAGAAACAGGGCGTGTACCCACCACAGGCCGAGCACCGCGGGCGTGGTACCCCGCTCGAACCAGGTGCGCGCCGCAACGGCCAGCTGTCCGTAGATGACGAACAGGAACACCGCGCGCCAGACGCGCTCGTAGCGGCCCTGGCGTGGTCGCAGCCGGCCCAGCGGCATGGCGCAGGCCGCCGCGATCAGCACCATCAGCGGAAATCCCAGGCGCCATTGCAACTCGGCCTGGTCCCGCAGGTCGGTGCTGCGCAGCAGACTCGAGCTGGGTCGCTCATCGACCCGCGCGCGCCGCACTTCGGTCATGGGAGCGGCCAGCGGCACGCTCAGTTCACGGAATCTGAGGATGCGATAGCGCCGCGATCCGGGGACCCCCTCCACCCGCTCTCCGTCCAGCAGCACGATGGTCTGGCTGAGCCCGTCCGGGCCGAGTTCGCGGCGGGCGCGCTGTGCAACCGTGGTCACGACGGACTCGCTCTGTGTCTGCTTGATGAACACCCGCTGCAGTTCACCCAGGGAGTCGGCCGAACGCGCGTAGACGACGGTCCGGCCGCCATCGAAACTGCGGAATCGCCCCACTTCGAAGGGCACGGCCAGCCCCTCGCGCACCGCCTGGGCCGTGAGCACCGCGCGGCGCGCGGCCGCCTGCGGGGAAAACTGCAGGTTGAGCCAGGCGCTCAGCACCACGACCGGCAGCGCCAGCACCATGACGGGCAGCCAGGCGCGCAGACCCCCATAGCCACAGGCGCGCGCAGCGACCATTTCACCCTCGTAGTAGAGCCTCCCGAGCGCCATGACGACGCCCAGCAGCAGCCCCAGGGGCAGCAGCAATGCGAAATTTTCCGCCGCACCCAGTGCGAACAATTCCAGCACCAGCCCGCGCGGATACTGGAACTGCGCGGCCCGCGCCAATACGGCGCCGAGCTGGTAGATGAACAGGACGGCGGCCAGTGCACCGGTCACGCCGAGGAAGTTAAGCGCCATCTCGCGGAAGAAATATCGCTGCAGAATGTGCAAAGCGCCCTCACGACAAACGCCGCTTCGGCTAAACTGCTGCGGCTCAACCCAGCGCAGAAGCTAAGGGAAATGAACGGCGCTGGCAAACTGGACCGAAGGGGATCGTTCATGCAATTTTCAGCGTACTCCGGCAAGACGACTGAGCAGCGTGCCGATTGCCTGGTGGTCGGGATCTACGAGACCCGGGTACTCGACGCGGAAGCACGGCTCGTCGACCGCGCCGCTGGCGGGCGGCTGCGCAAGCTCCTGCAGCGCGGGGACTTTGCCGGCCACGCCGCGGATTCGCTGCTGGTTGCCGATCTGCCGGGCCTTAAGGGCAAGCGCCTGCTGCTGGTCGGGCTGGGGCCGGCGAGCCAGTACCAGCGTCGCGCCTGGAAGCGCGCGCTCGTCACCGCGACGACCGCCCTGGCCCGTACCCGCATCGGCAGCGCCGTGCTGGCGATCGAGCGGCCGGCGGATCGGAGCCTGGATGAGTACACGCTGGCACGCTCCGCGGCCGAGACCTGCGGGGTGGCGCTGTATCGCATCAATGATCTTAAGACCGCGCGGCACCCGCCGGCGGCGGCGCTGGCGCGCATCACATTCGGCCCCTGCCCCGCCGCGGAACTGCCCGCCGCGCGCCGCGGCCTCGGCGATGGTGAAGCCATTGCGGCGAGCTCGCGGCTGCTGCGTGACCTGGCCAATCTCCCGGGCAACATCTGCACGCCCCGCTACCTGGCCGCCCAGGCCACGCAGCTGGCGCGCACGCACCGGGCACTCCGGGCGCGTGCGCTCAATACGGCGCAGATCAAGCGGCTGAAGATGGGCTGTTTTCTGGCCGTGACACGCGGCAGTGCCGAACCGCCACGCTTCATCATCCTCGAGCATCGCGGCGGCCGGCGCGGCGGCGCACCCATTGTCCTGGTCGGCAAGGGCGTCACTTTCGACAGTGGCGGCATTTCGCTGAAAGACCCGAACGCCATGGACGAGATGAAGTACGACATGTGCGGTGCGGCCACGGTACTGGCCGCCTTCGACCTCGCCTCGCGCCTGAAATTGCGCCTCAATCTGGTCGGGCTGGTGCCGGCCTGCGAGAACATGCCGGGGGGCCGCGCGATCAAGCCCGGTGACATCGTCACCAGCGCCGACGGGCAGACGGTGGAGATCCTCAACACCGACGCCGAGGGGCGGCTGATACTCAGCGATGCCCTGCATTACGCCCGGCGCTTCAATCCTGCCGCGGTCATCGACATGGCGACGCTCACCGGCGCCTGCGTGGTCGCGCTCGGGTCCCATCATTCCGGCGTCATGGGCAATGACGACGAACTGGCGCAGGAACTCGTGGCCTGCGGACGGCGCGCGGACGATCGCGCCTGGCAGCTCCCGCTGACCGAGGAGTACGGCGAGCAGCTCAAGACCAACTTCGCCGACGTCGCCAACGTCGCCGGACGGGACGGAGGCGCCATCACGGCCGCGGCTTTCCTCGGCCGCTTCACCAAGGGACTGAAGTGGGCGCACCTGGACATCGCCGGCACCGCGTGGGGTTCCGGCAATAACAAGAACGCCACCGGCCGACCGCTGGCGCTGCTGGCAGACTTCCTGATCCGGCGCGCACGCGCCTGAGCACGCGCGAAGCGAATGGTGGCGCGGGCAGAGTTTTTCATTCTGGAAGGGAGCGATCAGCGCGCGCGCTGGAGATTCGCCTGCCAGGAAATCGAGAAGGCGTTCAACGCCGAGCAGCGCGTACTCGTCTGGTTCGACAGCGACGCCGAGCTCGCCGCCTTCGACGAGCTGTTGTGGACTTTTGCCGACCGCAGCTTCGTTCCCCACGAGCCGCTGGGCCCTGCATCGAGCTGGGAAGAGACCCCGGTGCTGCTCAGCGCCGCCGGAGTGCCGGCCACGGCACCGCAGCTCATCGTCAACCTGAGCGCAGGGCTCCCGGGAGGGCTCGAGCAGGCGCTCCGCATCGTCGAGATCATTGACGCCGACCCGGCCCGGCGCCAGGCCGGACGGGCGCGCTTCAAGCAGTATCGCGAACGGGGCCTGGAGCCCGTGACTCACCAGAGCGCCGTCGCGGGCCCTTAAGCCATGGACAAGACCTACTCGCCGGCCCAGATCGAGCAGCGCTGGTACGCGCAATGGGAATCACAGGGCGGTTTCGCGCCGCGTGCGGATCCTGCCGCCACGCCGTTTTGCATCATGATCCCGCCGCCCAACGTGACCGGCACGCTGCACATGGGGCACGCCTTCCAGGACACGATCATGGACGCCCTGACGCGCTATCACCGCATGCGCGGGGAAGCGGTGCTCTGGCAACCCGGCACCGATCATGCCGGCATTGCCACGCAGATGGTGGTCGAGCGGCAGCTCAATGCCGAGGGCCGGCGGCGCACCGAGCTGACGCGCGAGCAGTTCCTGGAGCGCGTCTGGCAATGGCGGGCCCAGTCCGGCGGCACGATTGCGCGGCAGATGCGGCGCCTCGGGGCCTCCGTCGACTGGTCGCGCGATCGCTTCACCATGGACGAGGGCATGACGCGTGCGGTCACCGAGGCCTTCGTGCGCCTGCACGAGCAGCAGCTGATCTACCGCGGCAAACGCCTGGTCAACTGGGACCCGGTGCTGCTCACGGCCCTCTCCGACCTGGAAGTGCTGAGCGAAGAGGAAACGGGGTCGCTGTGGTACCTGCGCTATCCGCTGAGCGACGGGAGCGGCGTGCTTGTTGTCGCGACCACGCGTCCTGAGACGATGCTCGGGGACACGGCCGTCGCCGTGCATCCGGAGGACGAACGCTACCGCCATCTGGTGGGGGCCACGGTCACGCTGCCGCTCAGCGCTCGCCGCATTCCCATCATCGCCGACAGCTACGTCGATCCGGCCTTCGGGAGCGGTTGCCTGAAGATCACTCCGGCCCACGATTTCAACGACTACGACGTGGCGCAGCGGCACGGGCTGCCGCTGATCAACGTGTTCACCCCCGACGCGCGCCTCAATGAGGTGGCGCCGGCGGCGCTGCGCGGCCTGGATCGCTTCGAAGCGCGCACAAAAATTGTCGGAGAACTGGACGCGCGCGGATTTATCGAGCGCATCGAGCCGCACCAGCTGACGGTGCCCCGGGGCGACCGGAGCGGTGCGGTCATCGAGCCCTACCTCACCGATCAGTGGTACGTGCGCGTCGCGACGCTGGCGGCGCCGGCGATCAGCGCGGTGGAAGCAGGCCGGATCCGCTTCGTGCCCGGCAACTGGGACAAGACCTACTTCCAGTGGATGCGCAACATCCAGGACTGGTGCATCAGCCGGCAGCTGTGGTGGGGACATCGGATTCCCGCCTGGTACGACGAGGAAGGCAATGTCTTCGTGGCCCGCGACGCCGCGGCGGCGGCCGCGCAGGCGCGCGCGCGCCACGGACGTGAGCGGCCCCTGCGGCAGGACGACGATGTGCTCGACACCTGGTTCTCCTCCGCGCTGTGGCCCTTCTCCACGCTCGGCTGGCCCGAGCGATCCCAGGAGCTGGCGCGCTTCTATCCGGGGAGCGTGCTGGTGACGGGCTTCGACATCATTTTCTTCTGGGTCGCGCGCATGATCATGATGGGCCTGAAGTTCATGGACGAGGTGCCGTTCCGGGACGTCTACGTGCACGGCCTGATCCGCGACGGCGAAGGCCAGAAGATGTCGAAGTCCAAGGGCAACGTGATCGACCCCCTCGACATCGTCGATGGCATCGGTCTGGAAGCGCTCATTGCCAAGCGCACCACGGGCCTGATGCAACCCCATCTCGCCCCCGCCATCGAGGCGGCGACACGCAAGCAGTTCCCGCAGGGCATCGCCGCCTATGGCACCGACGCGCTGCGCTTCACCTTCGCCACGCTGGCCACGCACAGCCGCGACATCCGCTTCGACCTGCAGCGCGTCGCCGGAAATCGCAACTTCTGCAACAAGCTGTGGAACGCGGCGCGCTTCGTCATGCTGATGGTGGAACCGGGCGCCGCACCTGGCCCCGCCGGAGCGGTGGAACTGGGGCCGGCGGATCGCTGGATCCGCTCGCGCCTGGGCGGCGTCATCCGCACCGTGGAGCGGGCATTCGCCGACTACCGCTTCGACTTCGCCGCCACGGCGCTGTACGAGTTCACCTGGCATGAGTACTGCGACTGGTATCTGGAACTCGCCAAGGCGGTGCTGCAGGATGCGGCCGCGGATGTCGCCCGGCTGCGCGGGACACGCCAGACGCTGCTCGAGGTGCTCGAAGCGCTGCTGCGCGTCCTGCACCCGCTGATGCCCTTCATCACCGAGGAAATCTGGCAGCGCGTCGCGCCGCAGTTGAGCGGTGCCGCGCCCGCATCCGCGGCGAGCCTGATGCTCGCGCCGTGGCCGCGATCCGAGGATTTCGCCACCGATGCCGCCGCGGAGCGCGACCTGCAGTGGCTGATGCAGGTGGTGCTGGGGGTACGGCAGATCCGCGGAGAAATGGATATAAGTCCAGCGCGTAAGCTCCCGTTATTACTACAGAATAGTTCGGCTACTGACCGCGAACTCGCGTTGCGCCACCAGACCCTGCTGATGCGGCTGGCCGGGGTCGAGGCGCCGCAGCCCTTGGCCGCCGGCGTCAAGGCACCACCGGCCGCGGCGGCCATGGTCGGTGAGCTCACCCTGCTCGTCCCCATGGCCGGACTCATTGACCCGATCGCCGAGCAGACGCGGCTGGAAAAGCAGCTGCGCAAGACCGGCGAGGAGATCGCGCGCGCGCAGGCCAAGCTGGGCAACGAGAATTTCGTGCGCTCCGCACCCGCCGCGGTGGTCGAACAGGAGCGAGGACGCCTCGCGGAATTCGAGCGGACGCGCTCCGGTCTGGAACGGCAGCTGGCGCAGGTGCGCGCGCTCGGGACCGGCCCGCCATGAGCCGGCTGCGAGACGCGGTCGCGGCGGTCGAGCACGTGATCCTCGGCAAGCCCTCGCAGATCCGCCTGTGCCTGGCTTGTCTCCTGGCCCGCGGGCATCTGCTCATCGAAGACGTGCCCGGCGTGGGCAAGACCACCCTGGCCCACACCCTGGCGCGCGTCCTCGGGCTTGAGTGGCGGCGGCTGCAGTTCACCAGCGACCTGCTGCCCGCCGATGTCGTCGGAGTCTCCGTGTTCGATCGCTCGACGCAACAATTCCAGTTCCGGCCCGGGCCGGTGTTCACACAGCTGCTGCTCGCCGATGAGATCAATCGCGCCAGCCCGAAGGCGCAGAGTGCACTGCTTGAGGCGATGGAGGAGCGCCAGGTGAGCGTCGATGGCCTCACGCATCCCCTGCCCGAACCCTTCTTCGTGGTCGCCACCCAGAACCCGCATGATCAGCTCGGGGCCTACGGCCTGCCGGAATCGCAGCTGGATCGCTTCCTGATGCGCGTGGGATTGGGGTATCCCGACCATCAGGCCGAGCGGGCGCTGTTGCTGGCCGGCGAGCGCCACGAATTGCTGGAGGCAACCGCACCCGTGCTCGGGCCGGCTGAATTGCTGGCGGCGCAGCGTGCGGTTCGCGCCATCTACGTGGCCGCACCGCTCCTCGACTACGTGCAGGCGCTGGTCGAGCGCTCGCGGGCGCAATTCCAGCTCGGCCTGTCCCCGCGAGCGGCGCAGGGGCTGGTGCGGGCGGCGCAGGGCTGGGCGCTGCTGGCCGACGAGCGCGCCGTCATGCCCGAGCACGTGCAGGCGGTGCTGCCCGCCGTGGCGGGCCATCGGCTCCAGTCCACGGCGGGCGCGGGCGCGGCGGACGGGGCGCGGCTGGCGAGCGAACTGCTCGCGGCGGTGCCGGTGCCCGTCTAGGCGAAGATGTACGCCGCGCTGCGCGATCGCATCACCACGCGAGTCGCGGCATGGGCGCGCCGGCGCCAGGGGCCGGACGAGCCGCCGCTGACCCTGCGCGCGCGACGCCTGTACATCCTGCCGACCGGCCCGGGCTTAAGCTTTGCGCTGTTGCTGTTCGTGATGCTCATCGCCGGGCTCAACTACACCAACAGCCTGGCCCTCCTCCTGACCTTCATGCTCGCCGCCTTCGTGCTCGTGGGCATGTACGAATGCCAGCGCACGCTCAATGGGCTGGAACTGGTGCTGGCGCAGGCCGCCGATTGCCACGCCGGCGGCGAGGGCGTGGTGGAGCTGCGTTTCCTCAATCGCAGTGCCCAGGGACGGCACGCGCTCGCGGTGCGCTGCCCCGGAGCGCGCGCCAGCCACTTCGATCTGGATCCGGGCGCTCAGATCTCGGTGCAGCTGCCATTCCAGGCCCTGCAGCGCGGGCGGCAGCGCATCGAGCGGCTGGAGCTCGCGAGCACCGCGCCCTTCGGGCTGTTCCGCTGCTGGACCTGGCTGCACCTGCCGCTGGAGGCGATCGTCTATCCGCAGCCGCTCGGCACGCGGCCGCTGCCTCGCGGTGGCGAGAGCCGCAGCTCGCGCGAGTCGCGCGCCGGTTCGCCGGCGGAGGAAGAATGGACCAGCCTGCGCCACTACCAGCCGGGCGACAGCCCGCGCAGCATTGCCTGGAAAGCCTGGGCACGCGGCGCGCCGCTGATGGTGGCCCAGTACCAGGGTACGGGCGGCAGCGAGCACCAGCTCAGTTTCGCGGGACTGGAAGGGCTCGAACTTGAAGCCAGGCTCAGTCAGCTGTGCGCCTGGGTCCAGGAGTGTGCTCGCTTCGATGCCGCCTGCTCCCTTGCGCTGCCGGGCCTGGACCTGCCCCTCGGACAGGGCGCCGCGCACCGCACCCGCCTGCTGCGCGCCCTGGCGCTGTATGGGAGCGGCGCGGCTTGAACGTGCCGGCGACCAAAGAACCGCCGCTCGTGGCCCCACGTCCCGGGCGCGGCGCCGCGGCCCTGAGCATCACCGCGCTGCTGGTGACTGCGGCGCTGAACTGGCAGCACCTCGCGTGGTGGTGCCTGCCCCTGCTGGTGCTGGCCAGCGCACTGCACTACCGCGCCATGGTGCGGGGGCAGGCCCTGCCCGGCACTCCGGCGCGGCTCGGCCTGGCCCTCATCCTGACGGCCGGAGTGCTCGCCAGCTTTCGCACCCTCAACGGCCTGGCCGCCGGCGCCACGCTGCTGGCGGCGATGACGGCCGCGAAGCTCTTCGAGGCGCGCGCCATCCGCGACTGGTACGTAATCGTGGGAGCGACCCTGTTTCTGCTGCTCGCCGCCTGCCTGGACCGCCAGCAGCTGTGGCGGCTGCCGCTGTACGCCTTCAGCCTGTGGCTGAGCGTTGCCGCGCTGCGCGGCCTCGGCGGGGGCGCGCCGCAGCCGGCCCCGACGCTGCTGCGCGAATCGGCGCGGCAGCTGCTCTACGCACTGCCGCTGGCGATCGTGCTGTTTTTGTTTTTCCCGCGACTCCCCGGCGCCTTCTGGTCGCTTTCGGGCGATGATTCGGCCATCACCGGGCTGGCCGATCAGATGAGCCCCGGCAGCATCGCCCGGCTTACGGAATCCGACGAGCCGGCGCTGCGCGCGCGCTTCGAGGGCGCACTGCCGCCGGTGCAGGAACGCTACTGGCGCGGCCCGGTGCTGCATGATTTCGACGGCTTCAGCTGGCGCCGCCACCGCGGCGAGCCCGCCGCCCCCGACGCCGTGAAGTATCGCGGGACGGTCTACCGCTACAGCCTCACCCTCGAACCCAATTCGCATCGCACCGTCGTCGCACTGGAACTGGCCGATCCGGCGGGCGCGCCGCTCGCGCAGTTCACCGACGATTTCCAGCTCATCTCGCGCCGCCCCCTGACCCAGCCGCAGGGCTTCGAGCTTGAGTCCTACCCGCACGCCCAGCGCGGCGGCGAGCTCTCGCCCGAGGCGCGGCGTATCGACCTGGATCTGCCGGAAGATCGCAATCCGCGCTCGCGCGAGCTGGCGCTGCGCCTGCGTGCCGGCGCGACCGACGATGCCGCCTTCGTAGCCCGCGTGCTCAACTACCTGCGCGACGGTGGCTTCGTCTACACGCTGACACCGCAGCGGCTCGGGCGCGATTCCGTCGACGATCTGCTGTTCCGGACACGCGAGGGATTCTGCGGTCACTACGCCTCCGCCTTTGTCGACCTGATGCGGGCGGGCCAGGTGCCCTCGCGCGTGGTGACGGGCTACCTGGGCGGGGTCTGGAATCCCATCGGTGGCTACCTGCTGGTGCGCCAGGCGGACGCGCACGCCTGGGCCGAAGTGTGGCTGACGGGACGCGGCTGGGTGCGTGCCGATCCGACAGCGATGGTGGCGCCGGACCGACTGAGTCGCGAGCTGCTGCAGTTCGGTGGCGGCGCGGCGGGCTCTGGCTTTCAACTGGGCGCCGCCAGCCACTGGATCACGACCTTGCTGCAGAGCTGGGATGCCCTGAACGCCTGGTGGCAGGACGATGTCGTCGGCTTCAATTTCGCGCGGCAACTGAATCTTGCCGACTGGCTCGGCTTCGGCGACCGCGACTGGCAGACCCTGGCCGTCGCGCTCGGATCGGGCATGGCGGCCTGGCTGCTGTGGATCGCCTGGTCGCTGCGCCGGATCACCCGGCCCGGGCGCCCCGACGCACTCGCGCGCGCCTGGCGGCGCATCGACCGGCGCCTGCGTCGCGCCGGGCACCCGCGCTCACCGCAGGAGGGCGTGCTCGATTACTGCGAGCGTCTGGCCGCCACCCACCCAGCCGCCGCCGCGGCGCTGGCGCCGCTGGCACGCCGTTATGCCCTGCTGCGCTACGGGCCGCCGGCCGCAGAGGCGGACGCGGAGGCGGAACTGCGTGGGTTCCGGCGCGCGGCGCGGCGCTTGCGCTTGCCCCGCGCGGCGCGCTAGCTGTGGAGCCTCAACAGGTTGTTCCCACCCAGATTGAGTTTACTGATGGGCGGTTTAGATTGTAGCGCCGAGTGAGGGCGATGCCAGTTGTAGTGGTGGAGCCAAGTCTTGAGGGCTTGGGTGCGCTGCTCTGAGCT
>DATGVM010000005.1:0-27875 GCA_035300345.1 Steroidobacteraceae bacterium | reverse complement strand
AGCTCAGAGCAGCGCACCCAAGCCCTCAAGACTTGGCTCCACCACTACAACTGGCATCGCCCTCACTCGGCGCTACAATCTAAACCGCCCATCAGTAAACTCAATCTGGGTGGGAACAACCTGTTGAGGCTCCACAGCTAGGGCTGGCAGGCGGGCCAGCGCGGCGTTTAGTGCGCCGCAACATCAGCTGGCCGGGGTCCGACGTGCTATGTTGATCGTCTAAAAATAGACCGGGGACACCGATGTTTGGTCTCGAGTTCAACGTGCTGCCGATCATCATCCTGGTCGCGCTGCTGGTGTTCGTATCCAAGGCCTGGCTGACCGTGCCGCAGGGCTTTCAGTACACGCTCGAACGCTTCGGCCGCTTCAAGAAGACCCTGGAACCCGGCTTCCACCTGATCACGCCCTTCTTCGAGGGCGTCGGGCGGCGCATGAACATGATGGAGCAGGTGCTCGACGTGCCGCGCCAGGAAGTCATCACCAAGGACAACGCCATGGTCGGCGTCGACGCCGTGGTGTTCTACCAAGTGCAGGATGCCGCCAAGGCGGCCTACGAGGTCGACAACCTGCGGCTCGCGACCGTGAACCTGACGATGACGAACATCCGCACCGTGGTCGGTGCGATGGACCTGGACGAGACGCTGTCCAAGCGCGATGACATCAACCACCGGCTGCTGCGCGTGGTCGACGATGCGACCATGCCCTGGGGCATCAAGGTCACGCGCATCGAGATCAAGGACATCCAGCCGCCCGCGGACCTGATCGAGTCGATGGGCCGGCAGATGAAGGCCGAGCGCGACAAGCGCGCCAACATCCTCGATGCCGAGGGTTTCCGCCAGGCGGCGATCCTCAAGGCCGAAGGCGAGAAGCAGGCCGCGATTCTCAAAGCCGAAGGCGCGCGCGAAGCCGCGTTCCGCAATGCCGAGGCCCGCGAGCGCTCGGCCGAAGCAGAGGCGAAAGCCACCAGCGTGGTCTCGGACGCCATCGGCAAGGGCAGCGTGCAGGCCATCAACTATTTCGTGGCGCTGAAGTATGTCGACGCGATGAAGGATTTCGCGAACTCGCCCAACCAGAAAGTGTTCTTCATGCCGGTGGAGGCTTCGGGCCTGCTGGCCTCGGTGGGAGGCATCGCGGAACTGGCCAGGGACGCCATGCGCCTGCAACCCTCAGGCGGCGCCCGGTAGCCGCAGGCGGAGTTGCCCCCGATGATCGAATTCGCATCCTCCCTGCAGTGGTGGCATTGGTGGATCGCCGCCGCCGTGTTCGCCATCGTCGAGGCCATGGCGCCGGGCGCCGTGGCCATCTGGTTTGCCGCCGCCGCGGCTGTCGTGGGGACCTTGCTGCTGGTGATCCCGCTGCCCTGGCAAGTGCAGCTGGTGCTGTTCGGGGGATTGTCGGTCGCGGCGCTCGCCCTTTGGCGCAGCTGGAAGCGCACCCATCCGGAAACCTCCGAGCTGCCGAACCTCAACCAGCGCGCCGCGCAGTACATTGGCAAGGTCTGCGTGCTGAGCGAAGCGATCGTGCAGGGGTCCGGCAAGGCAAAGGTCGGCGACGGGCACTGGAAGGTGCGCGGGCCGGACCTGCCCGCGGGCACGCCGGTACGCGTCACCGCCGTCGAAGGAGCGTTGCTGATCGTCGAAGTGGCCTGAACGACTGCAAAGTCGAGGAGAGAGCCATGGCTACCGCCGCGCAACTACTGGGTCGCAAGCCTCGGGCCATCTATAGCGTCGGACCGGACGCTCCGGTGCTGGAGGCGGTGCGCTTGATGGCCGAATACAGCGTCGGGGCGCTGCTGGTGATGACCGGCGAGAAGCTCGTCGGCGTGATCTCCGAGCGCGACTATGCCCGCAAGGTGATCCTGATGGGCCGCTCCTCCAGCGACACGCCGGTACACCAGATCATGACCAGGGATGTCTTCACCGTCGAACCGGAGCTGTCGGTCGAGCAGTGCATGGAGATCATGACCAACCGCCGTTTCCGGCACCTGCCGGTCCTCGAAGCCGGCCGCGTGATCGGCATGCTCTCGATCGGCGATCTGGTGCGCGCCGTGCTCGAAGAGCAGAAGCAGACGATCCAGCAGCTGGAAAGCTACATCCACAGCTGAAGCGGAAAGCGGCCCTGCCGCCGCCGCGCCTGCGCCTGCGGGGCGCGCGGTTCAGGTCCAGTACCTCCAGACGCCGGCCAGCACCGCCGCCGCACCGGCCGACCAGGACAGTGCCCGTCCGCCGCGCAGCAGCCGCTCCAGCAGCACGAACACCATCAGCGCCGCGATCCACAACAGGTTCATGACGCCCACGACGAACAGCAGCGCCATGAGTACCCAGCAGCAGCCGACACAGTGCAGGCCGTGCACGAATCCGAGGCGCAGTGAAGCCCTGGCGCCGGGCTGGAAGCCGCCATGGCGCTGGAAGAACTGGAGCGGTGCACGGCATTGCGACAGGCAGGCATCCTTGATGGGTAGCCACTGGTAAATGCCGGCGGCGATGAGCACGGCGCCGCCAAAGCGGTGGTTGGCGCTCGCCATCATGGGCGTCAGCAACGCCAGGGCTTCCAGCCCCCACTGCGCCAGGGCGGCGAGGGCGGAAAACGCCGTCCAGGCGCACAGGTAGCCGCAGGCGAACCAGGCGGCGGGCGCCATCCGCCGGCCCGCGGATGCGTGCACGATGCGCGCATACATCAGCACCATCGGGGTGACCGTGGGCGTCATCATGCCCACCATCATCACGGTCCACATGCTGAAGATGAACAGGAAATGGACCCAGTTCCAGGGCCTGAAGGCCGCATTGGCCAGCGCCGGCGCGCTCATGTCCATGCCGGGCATGTCCGCCATCTGCGCCCCCAGCCAGATCACGTAGCTTAAGGCCAGCGCGCTGATCGCGAGCAGCGACAGCAGCACGGGAACCTGATCGCGGCCCTGCGTTGCCCATCTACCGAGCACCATGCGCGGGCTACTTCCGCCAGTAGGCCGGCGTGAACAGGATCAGCACGGTAAAGATCTCGACGCGGCCGAGGAACATCGCCGCCGTGCACATCCACAGCTGGAAATCGCTGAGCGTGCTGTAGTTGCCGCCGGGCCCGACCCGGTTGAGCCCCGGGCCGACGTTGTTGACGCTGGCGATGATCGCGGTGATCGAGGACGTGAGATCGAGCCCGGACATCAGCAGCGCAAAACTGAGCACGACGATGGTGATGAAGTACAGGAAGATGAAGGCCAGCACCGAATCGACCACGCGATTGGGCACCATCTGGCCCGCAATCTTCAGCGGCGCGACCGCCTGGGGGTGCACCAGCTTGTACATCTCGCGGATCGATTGCTTGCTCAGCACCAGCGAGCGGAACATCTTGATGCCCCCGCCGGTCGAGCCGGTGCTGGCGCACAGGCAGCTGAGGAACAGCATCCACATCGGAGCGAAGGCCGGCCAGTGGCTGTAGTCGGTGCTCACGAGCCCGCAGGTGGTGGCCATCGACACCAGGTTGAAGCCGACATAGCGCGCGGTCGTCAGGAAGTCCGGATAGGTACCGCTTGCGGAGACGTCGATCGAGACAATGACGCCGCTCAGCACGATCCAGAACAGCATCCAGCGTGCCTCCGGATCCCGGGCGTAGGTGCCAGGCTCGCCCTTGCGCAGGGCCAGGAAATGGGTGGCGAAGTTCACGGCGGCGATCACCATGAACACGGCCAGCACGGTTTCGATCAGCGGCGAGTGGTAGTAGCCGATGCTGGCATCGTGCGTTGAAAAGGCGCCAAGCGACAGCACCGAGAAGGCGTGGCAGAGCGCGTCGAACCAGTTCATGCCAGCCGCCCGCAGCGCCAGCGTGCACGCCGCCGTGAGCCCGGCGTACACGAACCACAGCAGGCGCGCGGTGTGCATGATGCGCGGCGCGAGCTTGGCATCCTTGATGGGGCCGGGGGCGTCGGCGCGGTACATCTGCATGCCACCGATTCCCAGCAGCGGCAGGATCGCCACCGCCATCACGATGAGTCCGAGACCGCCCAGCCAGCTCAAGGCGTGCCGCCACAGCACCAGGGCACGCGGCAGGATGTCGAGCCCGGACAGTACCGTCGAACCGGTGGTCGAGAGCCCCGACATGGCTTCAAAGAAGGCCCGCGTGAAGGACAGGCCCGGCACCAGCAGCAGCAGGGGCACGGTCGCCATGACGGTGAGTGCCACCCAGGTCAACGTCACCAGCAGGTAGCCGTCGCGCGGCTTGAGCTCGGCGCGGAAGCGCTGTGTCGCGGCGCGGATCAGCAGGCCCACGATGAGGCTGAGCAGCGCGCTGGTGAGAAAGGCGCTGATGGCAGCTTCGTGGTAGTACAGCGCCGTGCCGATCGGCAGCAGGAACAGCGCGGCGAACAGCGCCAGCACCGAGCCGAGCAGATGTATGACGCTGATCAGCGAGCGCATCGGCCCTGCGCCCTTCAGCTCTCGCCCTGGAACAGCCGCTCGACCGCTTCGATGTGGCGGCGATCGGAGAGAAACACGATCAGGTGGTCCTCGGTCTCGATGAGCGTGTCGTGGTGGGCCATGATCACCTGTTCGCCGCGGGCAATGGCGACGATGCTGGCACCCTCGGGCAGGTCGATGTCCTCGATACGCCGGCCGATCACGCGGGAGCGGTCGGCGGCGCCGTGCACGACGACCTCGATGGCCTCCGCCGCGCCGCGCCGGAGCGAGTGCACGCGCACGATGTCGCCGCGCCGCACGTGCGCCAGGAGCGAGCCGATGGTGATGGTCTGCGGCGAGATCACGACGTCGATGTTGCCCCTCTCCATCAGTTCGCCGTAGGCCGGGCGGTTGATGAGGGCCATGACACGCCGCGCGCCGAGGCGCCGGGCGAGCATCGCCGCCATCACGTTGGCCTCGTCGGAATTGGTGAGTGCCGCGAACACGTCCGCACTGTCGATGTTTTCCTCCACCAGCAGTTCCTCGTCGGCCGCGTCCCCCTGCAGCACGATGGTGTTCTGCAGCAGCTCGGAGGCTTTGCGTGCGCGCCGCGGATCGCGCTCGATCAGCTTGATCTGGTGGCTCTGCTCCAGCGTGCGCGCGAGGCGCAGGCCGATGTTGCCGCCTCCGGCGATCACCAGCTTGCGCACCGCGGGTTCCTGGCGACGCAGCTCGGCCAGCATCTTGGCCAAGTCGTCGCGCGCGGCCACGAAGAAGATCTCGTCATTCTCGGCGACCACCGTGTCGCCGTCCGCCGCGATCAGCCGCTCGTTGCGGTAAATCGCCGCGACGCGCGCATCGCTGCCGCGCAGGTGTTCGCGCAGGATGCGCAGCGGCTGGCCCACGAGCGTGCCTTCGGGGCGCGCGCGCACCCCGGCGAGCTGCACCCGGCCGTCGGCGAAGTCGACCACCTGCAGCGCGCCCGGGTTCGACAGCAGGTGGATGATGTAGTCGGTGACCAGCTCTTCCGGGCTGATCCACACGTCCACGGCCAGGGCGCCCTCGACGAACAGGCCCGCACGCGTGGTGTACTCGGCGGCGCGGATCCGGGCGATGCGCGTTGGCGTGCGATACAGCGTGTGGGCGATCTGGCAGGCCACGATGTTGACCTCGTCGCTGCCGGTGAGTGCGATGAGGATGTCGGTATCGGCAATGCCCGCCGATTCGAGCACCGAGGGGTGGGAGGCGTGGCCCGCGACCACGCGGATGTCGATGCGGTCCTGCAGGTCTCGCAGCGCCTGTTCATCGGTGTCGACCACCGTGACTTCGTTGGCCGGTTCACGCGCCAGGCTGTATGCGGCGGTGCGGCCGACCTGGCCGGCGCCGAGGATCACAATCTTCATCTCCCCACCTGCTACATGAGTTCAAGCCGTGCGAGGCTGAGCATCAGCCATTTCGCACCGAGTTGCTCAAAATTGACGTGGACGCGCGCGTGCGGTCCCTGGCCCTCGACGTTGAGCACGATGCCTTCGCCGAACTTGCCGTGCCGCACCCGGGTCCCGAGGCGCATGCCGCCGGCGCCGGGGTCAGCGGCGATGCCGCCGCCGCGGCGGTGCGCGCCACCTTCCGGCGTGCCGAACGGGCGCGCGAGCTGGATGCGCGGGCGCAGCTCCTGGAGCAGCTCCGGTGGAATCTCCTGGATGAAACGCGAGGCCACGTTGTAGCTGTCGATACCGTGCAGGCGGCGCTGCTCGGCGTAGCTCAGATACAGCACCCGCATGGCGCGCGTGATCCCCACGTAGCAGAGCCGGCGTTCCTCTTCGAGGCTGGCGAGGTCATTGATGGAGCGCTGGTGCGGAAACAGCCCGTCTTCCATGCCGGCCAGGAACACCACGGGAAATTCCAGTCCCTTGGCGGTGTGCAGCGTCATCATCTGCACGCAGTCTTCCCACTCACTGCCCTGGGTCTCGCCGGATTCCAGCACCGCGTGCGCCAGAAAGCTCTGCAGGGGCGGCAGCTCGCTGCTCTCCGGTTCGTAGCCGCGCGCGGCGCTGACCAGCTCCTCGAGATTCTCGACGCGCGCTTCGCCGCGCTCGGCCTTGTTCTTGCGATGGTGCTCGATGAGGCCGCTCTGGCTGATGACGTGATCGACCTGCTCGTGGAGCGCCAAGCCCTCGATCTCTCGGCCGAGGCGCTCGATCAGCGCCAGGAACTGGTGCAGCGCGGCCGAGCCGCGCGCGCCGGTCCCGCTCCCTGCGCCGCCGCTCCCGTCGGGCTGCACCGCCGCAGCGGCACGCCACAGGGACTGTCCCTGCGCCTGCGCCGCCTCGCGCAGGGCCTCGAGCGTGCGTGTGCCGATGCCGCGCACTGGCAGGTTCACGATGCGCTCGAAGGAGGCGTCGTCGTCGCGGTTGGCGATGAGCCGCAGGTAGGCGAGCGCGTCCTTGATCTCCGAGCGCTCGAAGAAGCGCAACCCGCCGTAGACGCGATAGGGGAGACGCGCCTGGATGAGGGCTTCCTCGAATACCCGCGACTGCGCGTTCGAACGGTAGAGAATGGCGCAGTCGCTCCGTTGGCCGCCTTCCCTGAGCCATTCCTGGATGCGACCCAGCACGAATTCGGCTTCGTCGCGCTCGTTGTAGGCGCAGTACAGCTGCACCGGCAGGCCCTGGGCGCCGCTGGTCCACAGCTTCTTGCCCAGCCGCGTGGAATTGTTGGCGATCAGGGCGTTGGCCGCCGCGAGTATGGCGGCGCTGGAGCGGTAGTTCTGCTCCAGCTTGAAGAGCTGGGCTTTGGGAAAATCGTTGCGGAACTTCTGCAGGTTTTCCACCCGCGCCCCGCGCCAGCGGTAGATGGACTGGTCGTCATCGCCGACGACGAAAGGGAAGCCCGTGGCGCCGACCAGGAGCCGTACCCAGGCGTACTGGATGGAGTTGGTGTCCTGGAACTCATCGACCAGCACGTGGCGGAAGCGCGCGCGGTAATGCTGCAGGAGTGCCGGGCCGTCGCGCCACAGTTCGAAGGCCCGCAGCAGCAGCTCGGCGAAATCCACCGCGCCGGAGCGCGCGCAGAGCTGCTCGTACTCGGTGTAGAGGCGTATCAGGCTCCGCTCTGTCGGATCCCCGCCGGCCTGCAGCTGCTGCGGGCGGCGGCCCTCGTCCTTGTGCTGGTTGATGAAATACTGCACTTCGCGCGGCACGAAGCGCGCCTCGTCGAATTCGAGGGCACGGATCGTCTTGCGGATCAGCCGCAGCTGGTCCTCGCTGTCGAGGATCTGGAAACTCTGCGGGAGCCCGGCCTCGCGCCAATGGAGCCGCAGCAGGCGGTGCGCCAGGCCGTGGAAGGTGCCGAGCCACAGCGCGCTGCCGGAACCGCCGAGCAGGCCCTCGACCCGCGCGCGCATCTCGGCGGCAGCCTTGTTGGTGAAGGTGACGGCCAGGATCCCGTGCGGCGTGGCGCCCTCGGCCTGGATCAGCCAGGCGATGCGATGGATGAGCACGCGGGTCTTGCCGCTGCCGGCGCCGGCCAGCACCAGGGTCGCGCCCAGCGGCGCGGTCACGGCGGCACGCTGGGCGTCGTTCAGGGGTGCAAGGATCGGGGAAACGTCAGTCGGGTCGAGGCTCATGGCAGAGGAGAATTCTACCCCGCGCCGGGCGCCTCCGGCGGGCTCAATCGCCGCCATTACCAGTGATTTCGCAGCTCGCGCAGTGCGAGAAACACTTCGCGCGGCGTCGGCCGCGGCGCCAGGCCCGGCACCTGCGCACGCAGGCCCTCGATGAGTCCAGGTTCACTCAACCTGAAGAATCCGTTGACCGTGAGTTCCTCGGCCAGGCTCAGCACCGGCCGGTCCTCCGCCGCGACGGGCTCCGAGCGGCGCAGCCAGTCCGCCGCCGCGGCGTTGCCAGGCTCGATGTGACGCGTGAAGCGCAGGTTGTTGACGAGGTAGTCGTGCCCGGGATAAATGCGTGTGCTGGGCGCGAGGCGCGCGAGCTTGAGGGCGCAGGTCTCGAACAGGCGCTCCGGGTCACCCCCGTTGCGGCAGTTGCCCACGCCGGCGTTGAAGAGCGTGTCGCCCGAGAACAGCGCCGATCCATCCGCGTGCGCCAGCAGGCAGACGTGGCTCAAGGTGTGGCCCGGCGTGTCGAGACTTTCAAGCTCCACGGTGCGGCCCACACGGATCACATCGCCGGCGGCGAGGCCGCGGGTCACGCCGCCGATGCGCGCCGCGGCCGCGGCGTGCGCCAGCACTTTCGCGCCGGTGGCCGCGACCAGCGCCGCGTTGCCAGCGGTGTGATCGAGATGCTCGTGCGTGTTGAGGATCTGGGTGATGGTCCAGCCGCGCTCGGTGGCGCGGCGCAGGCAGGCCTGCCAGTCCAGCGGGTCGATGACCAGCGCCTCGCCGGTCTCGGCACAGGCGATCACATAGTGGTAGTTGCGCAGCTCGTTGGCCGCCCAGATGCGCTCGACGATCATGATCCGCGAAGCCTACGTCATAATGCCGCGCATGCAACGGGCAATTGCGTCCCTCACACCGTGAACCGCGCGCAGCTCGAGGCGGCCTATCGCCGCACCCATTACGAGGTGCGGACGCCCGATGGCCCGATGCTGCTGCGCATCGACGAGCATTGCCCGCGGCTGCAGGACGTGCACGCCGGACTCGGAGTGAGCGAGTCGGTGTTTCTGACGGCGTGGAATCCGCAGAGCGTGCCGCAGTGCGCGCCGCGCAACGCGGTGGCGCAGGCGCGCCTGGACCAGCGGCTCGCGGCCCTCGCGCTCACCGTCTGGCCGGGATGGGGCCGTGATCCGGAAGGGAAATGGCCCGCTGAGCAGAGCCTGTTTGTCGCTGGCCTCGATCGCGACACTGCCGCGGGTCTGGCCCGGGAATTCGCGCAGCAGGCCTTCGTGCATGCCGCGGCGGATGCCGTACCGCGGCTGATCTGGGTCTAGAGTCGTTCTGTTCGGGGCACGCAACAGGACAAGCCGGGCAAGGGCCATCCACATCCTGGCGGCACCCGTTACATGTAACGGGTGGAAGTTAGAAAGGGACACAGGATGCGGTTCGTCCGCGGCAAGTCAGGGCTTGCGGGCGGCCAGCTCACACTCCACCGCCGCAGATCAGGTCCCACGTCCCGATGATGGCAAACAGACCGTAGTGCGAGTCGGGCAGGCGTCTATCTGGACCACGTCCAGTCGGCCGCCGAGGCGCGGCACCCGCCCCCGCCGGCTCCCGTCCAGGCGCGACCCCTGACCACACGGCCGGTCGCCGCCGCCGTCGGCTCCCCGTCCTTCAAGGCGAACCGGCCATTGACGATGACGTCGCGGACTCCGGTGCTCAGCTGGTGCGAATTCTGATAGGTCGCGTGATCCTGGATCGAGGCCGGATCGAAGACCACGATATCGGCGTAGGCGCCGGGCTGCAGCCGGCCCCGGTCCTTCAGCGACAGATTGTCCGCGGGGAGTGAAGTCATCCTGCGCACCGCTTCCTCGGTGCTCAGGACGTGATCCTCGCGCACATACTTGGCAAAGACCCTGGAAAAATTGCCATAGGCGCGCGGATGCGCCGCCGAGAGCAGGAATACGCCTTCCGGCGCGTCGCCCTGCTCGTCGGATCCGAAGCTCACCCACGGCAGCGCCATCTGCCGCCGGATATTCTGCTCACTCATCAGGAAATACGCGACGCCAACGCGGGTGCCGTCCTCAATGACGAGGTCGATGGCCGCATCTTCGGGGGAAACGCCCCGGTCCTTGGCCACTTCCGCCAGCGTCTTGCCGGTCAGCGGTTTCAGTTTCGGATTCCGGAAGCTCAGGAACAGCGTGCCCCCGGCTCCAGCCGCACCGTAAAGGTTCTCCCAGCTCGCGGGATGCGGGTTGCGCATTTCAGCGATCACCTTGCTGCGAATTGCAGGGTCCTTGAGCCGCTTGATCCAGGCTTCCAGCCCCCCGTCCTGGACCCACGAGGGCATCGCGGCATCCAGTCCGGTGGCGCCCGCCGTGTAGGAGTACATGTTGGCGCTGATCCTTACGCCCGCCGCACGCGCCTGCTCGATCGCGGCGATGACGGCATCGATCTTTCCCCAGTTGTCCTTGCCCGAGATCTTGAAGTGGTAGATCTCGGCCGGTGCGCCGCTCTCTTTGGCGATCTGGATGGTCTCCTGCACCGCAGATTCGATGCGATCGCCCTCGCTGCGCATATGAGTCGTGTAGATGCCCCCGCAGCGGCCTGATTCCTTCGCCAGCGCAATCAGTTCCGGCGTCCGGGCGTAGGTGGCCGGCGCATAGATGAGCATGGTCGTGAGGCCCAGGGCCCCTTCTTCCATGGCCTGGCGGACCAGTCCGCGCATCTGCGTAAGTTGCGCTGCCGTGGGCTGCACGTCCGCTTCGCCGAGCACGTACGTCCGCACGGTCGGTGCACCGACAAACGAGGCCACATTGGGGCCGATTCCCTTGCGCTCCAACCCGCTCAGGTACTCGCCCAGCGTCGTCCACGTGACGGGGTATTTGATGTCTATTTCGCGTTCGACCACCTGTTTCTTCATGAGCGGGTTCAGCGGACCCATCGAGAACTCGCCCAGCACTTCCAGGGTCACGCCCTGGCTGAGATCGCTCAGGGCGCGGCCATCGACCAGCAAGGACTCCTCCGGATGCGCCAGCATGTTGATGAAGCCGGGCGCAACGGCCTGGCCGTGTACGTCCAGCTCGAGGCGGCCGACCAGATTCCGGTCCGGGCCCACATAGGCAATGCGATCGCCATCGACCGCAAGCTCGCCCGGATAGGGCTTGCCGCCGGACCCGTCGTAGATGAGTCCGCCGTGCAGGACCAGGTCGTGAATGGCGAGATCCGCGGAGGCCGCACTTCCGGCCAGCGGCAAGGCCGCGCCCAGGACCATCGCCAGCCGCAGCGCAAGGCCGCCATAGCGCGCCATCCGTTTCTCGCTCATCCGGAGACACCCGCCAGGAACTGCGTGGTGGGCAGGTAATGATCGACGAGGAGGGCCAGGAACAGCCACATCAGGTAGCGGATCGAAAACCGGAACACGCGCATCGGCAGCTCCTCGCGCCGCGTGAGCTTGAGCAGCAGGGCATGCACCAGGAAACGGCCGCTGAGCAGCACCGCGGCCAGGAGGTAGATCAGCCCGCTCATGCCGGTGAGAAAGGGCAGCAGCGTGACCACGGCCAGGATCACGGTGTAGAGCAGCACATGGAGTCGCGTGAATTCCACGCCGTGGGTCACCGGCAGCATCGGGATGTCCACCTTGGCATATTCGTGGCGGCGCGCGATCGCCAGCGCCCAGAAATGCGGGGGCGTCCAGGCGAAGATGATCAGGAACAGCAGCAGTGCGTGCGGATCGATGGTGTTGGTCACCGCCGCCCAGCCGAGCACGGGCGGGGCGGCGCCGGCCGCGCCGCCGATGACGATGTTCTGCGGCGTGGCGCGCTTGAGCCAGAGGGTGTAGACCACGGCGTAGCCGATCAGCGAGGCAAAAGTGAGCAGCGCCGTGAGCGTGTTGACGAGCAGGGCCAGGATCAGCATCGAGGCGATACCTAGAATGCCCGCGAACAGCAGGGCCTGCCGGTGGTTCAGGGCGCCCGTGGGGAGCGGGCGGCCGCGGGTGCGCGACATGCGCGCGTCGATGCGCCGGTCGAGCACGTGGTTGAGGGTCGCGGCCGAAGCGGCCGCCAGCGCAATGCCGAGGTTGCCGAACAGCAGCGCATCGAGGGGCGGCAGGCCGGGGGTTGCCAGCAAGGTACCGACGACGGCAGTGAGCACGATCAGGGCCACCACACGCGGCTTGGTGAGCGCCAGGTAATCGCGCCAGTGGGCTGTGCCGAGCACCGGCAGCGCCTCGGGCGGAACGCTCAACGGCGTGCTCACGGCGCCCGCCACACCGGCCGGAGCGAGCGGTTGAGCGCGAGCACCGCCAGCAGCAGCAGCACCGCGCCCGCGTTGTGCGCGGTGGCGAGCCACACCGGAAAACCGCTCAAGACCATCGCCACGGCGATGCTGAGCTGCACGATGAGCGCGGCCAGCACCGCGGTGGCGGCGAGGCGCGCAAAGTCATCGCTCCGGGAGCGCAGCACGCGCGTGGCCGCCAGCACCAGCAGCACGGTGGCCAGCACGGCGCCGAGGCGATGCGTGAAGTGGATCATGGCCGCGCTGCCGCTCTGCAGCGCTGGCCACCATTGGCCCTGGCATTTGGGCAGGTCCGGGCAGCCCGCAGCAGCGTAGTGGCTGCTGGTCCAGCCGCCGAGCGCGAGCTGCAGGGCGAGGGCTACGAGGGCCAGCAGCGCGATCTGGCGGGTGCGCGGCAGGCTCGATCCGAGGAAGGCCGTGCCAGCGCGCCAGGTGCTGAGTTCGCGCCGGCCGAGCGTCAGGACCAGCCACCACAGGACCGACAAGGTGGTCATGCCGAGCAGCAGATGCGCGGTCACGATCACCGGCTCCAGCAATCGCGTCACGGTGAGCATCCCGAGCAGGCCCTGCGTGACGAGGAGTCCCAGCAGGCCCACGGAGAGGGGCAGGGACACCAATCGCTCCCTCCTTGTTTGTATCACAAGTGTTACAAAAATGACGACTGCAAGCCCTAATGTCGCGGCTGCGTAACGATGGATCATCTCCTTCCAGGCCTTGCCGGCCTCAACCACGCCGACGGGACTCACGTGCCCATAGCAACCGGGCCAGTCCGGACAGCTCAGGCCCGCGGCCGAAAGGCGCACGTAGGCGCCCATCACCACGACGAAGAAACACAGCAGGAAGGCGCCGAACGCGACGGGGCGGATGAGTGCGGCACGGGACATCGTTCAACCGATATGCGAGAGCTCTAGCAGCTTCTTGAGATCATCACGCAGGCCCGAAGGGTTGTCGCGCACATCGTAGCGCATCATCAGATTGCCCAGTGGATCGACGACGTAAATGGCGTGTTCCCGGGGCGCCGGAAAATCCTGGCGCAAGGCCGCCCCGCCGGCCTCGCTCGGCGGCAGTGTGAGAAGCCCGGCGTGCTCGCGCTGCAGGTAGGCGCGGTCGCAGCAGCCCTCGCCGCCGAGCAGCACGCGCTGCGCGCGCGGCGTCAGCTTTCCCAGCGACAGCCAGGTCTGGCGGGCATAGATGAGCGCGCCCTGGCAGGACGCATCGCAGCCCGCCTCGCCCGCGCCGATCACCACCAGCGACCACTTGCCGGTGAAGGCGGCGCCGGGGACCGGCACGACCGGGACAATGAGTTGCCCATGGTTCGTGTGGCTCGCCGGGCGCCAGCCCGAGCCGTAGTACAGCAAGAACGCGCCGCCGAGCGGCGCGGCGAACAGCAGCAGCAGCAGGAGCAGCGGCCGGCGGTTGTTTCTTGCGGGCGTCTTGCCGGTCACGGGCCGCGCCGCTCCAGGTTCAGGAACACATAGAGGAAAGCGGTCAGCGCAGCGAACCCCCACCACTGCACGGCATAGGCCAGGTGCCGCATCGGACCGAATCCGTCACTCGCGCTGCGCCAGTTGCGCCGGAAGCCAAACGGTTCCGTGGCCGCGAGCAGCAGCTGACGAGGTTCCACATTTTCGCCCAGTGCGGCGCCCAGTTGCGCTGCCGTCGGAAAGCTGGTGCGCTTGGGCCAGCGGGAGTCCGCCGCCGGCGGCGCGCGCCCGGCCGCGAGTCCGGTCACCGGCAAGGCATCGAGCCGCCCGCGAACCTGTAGCGTGAGAGGCGGGTTCATGGCGAGGTCCGGAAGCCGGTCACGCCGCCCCTCCGGCAGCGCCACCCAGCCGCGGTTCACCAGCAGCCAACGCCCATCATCGAGCCGCATCGGGGTGAGCACTTCGTAGCCCACCTGCCCGTCATCGCTCATGTTGTCCAGCAGGAACTGGCGCGCCGCGTCGTAGCGGCCCGTGACGATCAGCTGCGCGTAGCGCGGCAGCGATGCCATCGAGCGCGTGCCCAGCAAACTCGCCGGGGCATTCGTGCCGGCGGCGAAGGCCGCCGCCAGCGCGGTTTTTTCCGCGGCCCGGTGCCATTGCCAGCGGCCCAGTTGCGCGAACAGCAGCACGGCGGCGAGCGCCAGAGCGCTCATCCAGCCACTGGCGATGAATCGACGGGAGCCCAATTCCAGGCGCAGCACCAAACGGCGACTCCAGCGGCAAATCCCAAGGGGCCGGCATTGTGCCGCCCACTGCGCGCTGAGTACAGGCGGACGCCTATAATCGCCGGGATGAATGCGATCAGGCTGGTGGTGATTGTGGTGCTGGTGGCGATCGTCGCGAGCCTCGGCACGGCGCTCTACCACCTGGCCACGGGGCACGGCGATTCGGGCAAGATGCTGCGCTCCCTGACGCTGCGCGTCACCCTGTCGGTGGCGCTGTTCCTGCTGCTGATGTTCGCCTGGCGCATGGGGTGGATCCATCCGCACGGTCTCGGTCGCTGAAACCCGCGTGATCCGTGTGCGCCCACAGTCCATCGGGCTCAGCTGCGCCGTGCTGGGTGCGCTCGGCTTTTCGCTCAAGGCCATCTTCGTGAAGGCCGCCTATCGCTACGGCGTCGATCCCGAAACGCTCCTGGCGCTGCGCATGCTCTACGCGCTGCCGCTGTTCCTGCTGCTTGGTGCCCGCGCCGCACGCACCGCCCCGACGGCCATCACGCGCGAGGACTGGCGCGCTCTCGCGCTGCTGGGGTTCCTCGGCTATTTCGCTTCGAGCTATCTGGATTTCCTCGGCCTCCGGCACATCTCGGCCGCGCTGGAGCGCCTCATCCTGTACGTCTATCCGACGATCGTCGTGCTCTACACCGCCTGGCAGGAACGCCGCTACCCCTCGCCGGCGATGCTGCTCGCGCTGCTCCTGTGCTACGCCGGCGTGGCACTTGCGGTCGCGCATGATGTACATACGGGCGGCGCGCAGGTCTGGCTTGGCGGCCTGCTGATCTTCGCGAGCGCGCTTTTCTACGCGGTCTACCTGATCCGCTCCGCGCCCCTCCTGGCGCGCGTGGGCTCGGCCCGCTTCACCGCCTGGGCGACTTCCGCCGCCTGTGTGTACGCGATCGCGCTGTTCCTGGCGCAACGGCCGCTGGGCAACCTCATCGCCCAGCCCTGGCAGGTGCAGGCGCTGAGCGCGGCGATGGCGGTGTTCTCCACGGTGCTGCCGATCTGGCTGTTCTCGGAGGCGATTCGGCGCCTCGGAGCGGGTCCGACGGCGGTGATCGGCTCGCTGGGCCCGGTGATCACGATGCTGCTCGCCTGGCAGCTGCTGGGCGAACCGCTCGGCGTGCTGCAAATGCTGGGCGCGGCCCTGGTGGTCTACGGCGTGCGGCTGGTGGCAGCGGAACAGCGATGAAATCCTGCCGCGCTGCTCTTATGCTGGCGCGATCATGAAGGCGGACAGTCCCGGTCCTCTGTGGCTGACGGCGGCGGCGCTGGCGCTGCTGTGGTGCGTGGGGCTGTTCGGTCGCGGCTACTGGACGCCGGACGAGCCGCGCGAGGCGGCACTGGCCGCCTCGGTGAGCACGCAGGCGCTCCCGCTGCCGCAACTCGCCGGCGTGACGTTTGCGGAAAAACCGCCGCTCACTTACTGGCTCGCAGGCGCGTCGATGGCGCAATTCGGCCGTGGCGCGGCGGCGGCGCGCCTGCCGCAGCTGGGCTACGCGCTGCTGGCTTTGCTTTCCATCGTGGCGCTGGCGCGCGCGCTGCTGGCCAGGAAAGCCGATGGGCGCGTCACGGCCGGGGTGGCCGCGATCCTGTTCGCCACCGGCGCGCTCATCTACCAGGTGCAGATCTGGCTCGACACCGATGCCCTGCTGCTCGCCGGGGTCTGTCTCGCGCTCGCCGGCATGTACACCGGACTGGCCGCCACGGCGCGCAAACGCCGGCTGTGCGGGTATCTGGCGATGCACGCCGGGCTCACGCTCGCCTTCTTCGGCAAGAATCTTGCCGCCTGGCTGGTCCCGGTGCTGACCTTCCTGTGTTTCATCGCCTGGGAACGCCGCGGGCGGGAACTGCTGCGTTGGGAATTCTGGCTTGGCGCGCTGCTGCCCCTCAGCTGCATCTCAGCCTGGGTGCTTAGCGTCGAGGCGCGGCCCGACGGCGCACAGGCCCTGCGCATCCTGTTCTGGAACAACCTGGTAGGCCGCGTCCTGCCCGTCGCCACCGAAGCGCGCTACAACTACGCCGGCGGTCATCCGAACTGGCCCGGCCGGTACTTTGCTGAACTGCCACTGTACCTGCTGCCGTGGACCGTGCTCGCCGCGTATGCCCTGCGCGCCGCCTGGCGCGGCCTGCGCCAGGGCGTGGAAGAGCGCAGGGCCTGGCGGTTCGCGCTGTGTGCCTCGCTGCCCGGTCTGCTGCTGCTGTCCTTCGCCGCCACCGGGCGCAGCATCTATGCCGCGCCCTGCATGATCGGCTTCGTGCTGCTGATTGCCTTGTGGCTGGCCGATGCCGGGGCGGAGCCCGCTGCGGTGCCGGCGCAGCGCGCGATTTCGATCACGGCGCTCCTGATCGCGCTGCTGGCGCTGCTCGTGCTGGGCCTCACCCTCGCGCTGCAGTGGAGCGTCGAGCGCGCCGGCGCCCTTGAATTCGCCATCAGCGCGAGCGCCGCGGCGGCCGTCGTGGCCGTGGCCACGCGCCAGGCCTGGGTGCGCTCGATATCCGCGCCGGCCGCCGTCACGCGCCTGGCCGTGGCCTGGTGCCTGCTGCTGTCCCTGGGTGTCCTGAATATATTTGCCGCGATCAATCGCACCCAGGACATCGAAGCGCTGGCCGCGCGAGTGGCGCAGGCCGCCGGTCCAGGGCCGCTCCTGCTGTGGAATCCGGATGAGACCACGCTCGCCTGGGCGCAGCTTTACCTGGCCGCGGATCGCTGGTCCGCGCTCGATGCCACGGATGCCAACGCGGTGGCGCTGCTCGAGCAGCAGCTGCGGCGCGCACCGCGGACTACGATCATGAGTCCAATCGGAGGCCGAGGGTGGTCCAGCGCGCAGTGGCTGATTTACCTGCAGGGCCGCGCCACGGCCGAAGAACTGACCCGACCCCAGGGGCGCGTGGATTCCACCCTGAGCGCGGCCGGTCTCGTGAAACGCCTTCAGGTCCAGCGCCCCGGGGGCCGGGGCTATCTTCTGTGGCAATTCCCAGTCAGCGCGCCGTCCTCGCCGTAGTTGCTGGCTCATTGCGG
Organism: Steroidobacteraceae bacterium; assembly: GCA_035300345.1. Classification (GTDB taxonomy): domain Bacteria; phylum Pseudomonadota; class Gammaproteobacteria; order Steroidobacterales; family Steroidobacteraceae; genus FEN-1191. The sequence continues at coordinate 10,356 of DATGVM010000005.1, read as the reverse complement.
CGTCTGCTGCGCCTCTTGAAGCGACTTCGGCAGCTCCAATTCCCAGGGGCCGTACTTGCGGTCAAACAGGTCGCCTTCTCCTGGCTCTGGATCCTCAGGTCCTGCTGCGCACGCAAAACCCGGCACAATCAGCCAAATCGCCAGCACGCAGCGCTTGCCCCGTATTGTGAGCAGGCCGGTACTAGAGTCGAAATCGTAGTGTTTTCCCAGCGCTTGATGCGACCACGGAAACGCCGGCCGCGTCGGCATGGTGCGGTACGGAGAGCGCGGCGTGGAGCCCATGCTTGAGTTTCGGCGGCGCTCCCGCGACGCTCGCTCGATCGAATTCGCCGCAGCCGCGCGCAGTTCGCCGCCCCAGTCGACCCCGGGGGAGGTAGCGATGGCCGCAGTCGGCGGCGCAGTGTTCTGCCCCGTCAGTTCCGGGCGGTGGGTTCGCGAATTTCCGGGCGCCGCCTTGCTCTGGCGCACAGCCAGCGGATTCCTGCTCCCGCTCCAGGCCAGCCAGACCGTCAGTGGGTATGCGGGCTCAGTCCGTCGTGAATCGCGAAGCGCGCGCATGAATAGCAGACCACCGAGCAGATGCAGCGCAACCACGGCGACCAGCGCAGTAGCACGCGCACGGCGCGCGGCCTTGGCTGCTCGCATTCCGCGCGCGCTCCCCGTTTATCCCCGATGTGCGACGTCCAACGTAGTTCAGCGTTTGGGACCGCATGAGCTTGGCGAAGTTCCCGGCGGCCGCGGCTATCTGCTGTGGACGGCTGGCGTGCCGCCCGTCCCCTGCGCCTCCAGCGGCAATGACAGCTTGCGCGCGAAGTAAGTAAATTCGCGCGCGCTCATCGCCGATTGCTCATCGAGCGTGGCACCGGCGCCGTGGCCGCCCTCGATGACCTCGTAAAACAGGTAGGGCTGGCCCAGCTGCGCAAGCCGCGCGGCGAATTTGCGCGCGTGCTGCGGGCCGACCCGATCATCCTTGGTTGTGCTCCAGACCAGGGGCTCCGGATACTTCACGTCCGCCCTGAGGTTCTGGTACGGGGAAATCGCCGCCAGGAAGGCGCGCTCTTCCGGCACCGTGACGCTGCCGTACTCCCCGACCCAGGAACTGCCGGCCGCGATCTGCTCGTAGCGCAGCATGTCGAGCAGCGGCACTTCGATGTCCACCGCGCCCCACAGCTCCGGCCGCTGGTTGAATTCCACGCCCATCAGCAGGCCGCCGTTGGAGCCGCCGCGGATGCCCAGTCGCGCAGCACTGGTGAAGCCGCGCGCGATCAGGTCCTCGGCCACCGCGGCAAAGTCATCGTAGATGCACTGCCGGTGTGTCTTGAGTCCCGCCTCGTGCCAGGCGGGCCCGAATTCTCCGCCGCCCCGGATGTTGGCGACGGCCAAGGCGCCGCCCCGCTCCATCCACAGTTTTCCGGTGCTGGAGGAGTAGTACGGTGTCTGGGACAACTGGAATCCGCCGTAAGCCGTCAGGATCGTCGGCGTGGTGCCGTCGCGCGGGGCCTCTTTCGGGTGCACGATGAAGTAGGGAATTCGCGTGCCATCCTTCGAGACCGCTTCGAGCTGCTCCACTGTGTGGTGCGAGGCATCGAACCGTGCGGGCAGCGTCTTCACGCTCTCGAGCTTTCCGCTGGCGAGGTCGGCGAACCACAGCTTCGACGGCGTCAGGAACCCGGTGACCTGGAGAAAGGCGCGGTCGCTGTGCTGGTCGGCATCGATGATGTCGATGGAGGCGTAGTCCGGCAGGGCCAGGGCGCGCTGCGACCACTGCTGGGCGGGCCTCGGCGTGTAGATGTAGGCCCGCCCCTTCACGTTGTCGAGTTCGGTGACGAGCAGGTGGTGGCGCGTGACGGCCGCCTGGGCGAAGGCGTGGCGTTCCGCGGGCGAATAGACCAGAGTCGGCCGCAGCTCCGCCGGTGCTGCGAGCGCCTGCGCGAGGTCGATGGCGACCAGTGAGCCCTGGGCAAACTTCGCGCCACCCGCGCCCGGCCAGTCCTCGCGCAGCTCGATGATGAGCCGTCCGTCGATCAGTCCTGCGACATTCGCTTTCCGGGGCAAGGCGAGCCGCACCAGGCCCGCCGGGGTCTGTAGCTGGTATTCGGTTTCAAAAAAGCTGACGGCGCGCTCGATGATCAGCGCGTGGCGGCCGCCGGCGTCCTGCAACGCGAGTGGAAAGACCCCGACATCGCTCCGTTCGCCCCGGTACAGTTCCTGCGCGCCGCCCAGCGGCTCGCCCCGCCGCAGACGCTTGACGACGTAGGGATAGCCGGAGGCCGTCAGTTCACCGGGCGACCATTCCCGGCTGACCCACAGCGTGTCCTCATCCTGCCAGGCCAGGCCCTGCTTGCCGCGCGGAAGGGAGAAACCGCCGGGCACGAATTTCGCGCTGCGCAGGTCGAACTCGCGCTCCGTCACCGCGTCCTCGCCGCCATCGGACAAGGCCAACATGCAGCGGCGCTCGGCTGGCTGCTGGCAATCCACGCCGCTCCAGAACCAGTTGGCTTTCTCCTGCGCGGACAGCGCGTCGAGGTCGAGCACCGTGGCCCACGCGGGAGCGGGATGCTGGTAGTCCCGGAAGCTTGCCCGGCGCCACAGCCCGTGCGCGTGCTGCGCGTCCTGCCAATGGTTGTAGATGCTGCCGCCTAGGAACTGCGGTTCTGGAATCCGGTCCGTGGCCTGGGCGATGGCCAGCGCCTCCTGGTAGAACGGGGCAAAATGCGGATCTTTGTCGAGCACGCCCGAGGTCCTGGCGTTTTCGGCGCGCACCCAATCCAGCGCTCGGGTCCCATCGACCTCTTCGAGCCAGAGAAAGGGATCGGTCGTGCCGGCCGTGTCGGCAACCAGGCGCGGCGGGGCCAGCAGGAAGAGACCGGCACACAGGGAAATCAGTGCAGTAGAACGCATGGCGGCGCCTCTCGCGGGAAGATGGGCGGCCAATGATAGTCGTCCGCAACTTTCGGCACCACGGCTGGCCAAGGTGCGGAATCCGGCGCAGGATTGCGCTTTCAATTCCAGTGAAAGGGGATCCGAATGCGGCACCAATACGCAGTGGCGGCAGTATTGTCTCTGGCTCTGGCGTGCAGTGCCCAGGCGCTCGCCGCCACCCCGGAAGCCAGGGCCGATGCGCTGGTCAATGATTTCGTCTACGAGAGTCTCGCGCTTGCGCCGGCGACGGCGACCTTCGCCGGCTACCACGTGCACAAGGGAGTGCGTCTCGACAGTCTCTGGGACGATTACAGCCAGGGCGGCATCGCGCGCATACGCAACTTCAATGTCGGGCTCTCGCAGCGGCTGGATTCACTCCACGGCTCGGCGCTCGATGCCGAGCGCGAGGCCGATCTTGACATCGTGCGCGACGCCGTCGGTCTGAATCTGCTGGAATTCGATCACATCCAGAATTACCGCCACAACCCGACCGTCTATGTCGAGCTGATCGGCAATGGGCTCTACAACCTCTACGTCCTCAATTCCGCCCCCGAAGAGCAGCGCTTCGGCTACATCATCAAGCGTCTGGAACGCCTGCCGGTGCTGATCGCGCAGGCCAGGGCCAATCTCATCGATTCGCCCGAGGTGTGGAACCGTGTGGCGCGCGAAGAGAACGACGGCAACATCGAGCTGGTCGACAAGACGCTGCGCGCGGCCACGCCGGACAAGCTCAGGGACGCCTACGGCGCCGCGGCCGCGCCGGCCCTGAAATCGCTGCGCGGGTTCAACGACTACCTGGCCAGCACGCTGTCAAAGAAGACCAGCGACTGGCGGCTCGGTGCGGACAACTACCGTCAGAAATGCGGTTTCTACCTGCACACCGGCAAGACCCCGGCCGAGCTGCTGGCGGTGGCGGAACATGATCTCGCCACGACGCGCGCCGAGATTGCCAAGCTGGCTGCGCCGCGCACGCCGGAGGAGGCGCTCGCCGACGTGGCCAGCCAGCACGCCACGCCCGCGACCTACATGGATGAGGTGCGCCAGACGCTCGCTCAGTCCACCGCTTTCGTCAAGAAGAAGGACCTGCTCACGCTCGCCGACAGCAGCAACCTGGCCGTCATCGACACACCGGTGTTCATGCGCGGAATCTACGCCGTCGGTGGTTTCAACCCTGCCCCGGCGCTCGAGCCGCAGCTCGGCGCCTATTACTGGGTGACGCCGATCCCGGGCGACTGGCCGCAGGCGCGCATCGATTCCAAGCTGCGTGAATACAACCACTACGCCCTGCACCAGCTTACGGTTCATGAGGCAATGCCCGGCCACTATGTGCAGGCCGAATACGCCAATCGCGTCGAGCCCCTCGCGCGCCGCGTGTTGCGCAACATCTGGGGCAACAACGCCTACATCGAAGGCTGGGCGGTCTACGCGCAGCAGATGATGACGGACGAAGGGTACCTGGACAACGATCCGAAGATGCGGCTCGCCATGCTCAAGCAGATGATGCGTGGCGAGGCGAACACGATTTTGGATGTCCGCCTGCAGACCATGGGGATGACGGACAGCCAGGCGCTCGACCTGATGATCAAGCAGACCTACCAGGAGCGCGAGGAAGCGACCGCCAAGCTGCAACGCGCGCAGCTCTCCTCCTGCCAGCTCGCCGTGTACTACGCCGGCGCGCAGGGCTGGAACGAAGCGCGCGCGCACTATCGCGAGCGTCACCCAAAGGACTACTCGTTGAAAAAATTCCACGAGGCGGCGCTCAACGAAGGCGCCGTCCCGCTGGCGACGCTCGATCGGCTGCTGCACTGAGGCGGCCGCGACGGGCATTCGAGCCGATCGATCGCCATGACGACCCGGGTTGAAATCACCAAGCTGGCCGCCCACTACGACGCGCGCGGTGTTCTCTTCGAGCCCCTGGATCCGCCGCGGCTGGCCGGCTGGAAGAATGTGCATGCCGTGATCACCGAACCGGGCGCGGTACGCGGCAACCACCAGCACCTGCGCGGCACGGAGGTGACGGCGGTCGTCGGGCCGGCGCTGGTGCGCTACCGCGAGGACGGCCAGACCTGCGATGCCGCGGTGCCGGCCGGCGAGGTCTGGCGCTTCCAGTTCCCGCCCGGCGTTGCCCATGCGTTCCGGAACACCGGGGATCGCCCGTTCCTGCTGGTGTCGTTCAATACGGAGGTCCACGACCCCGTCGACCCGGATGCAGAGCCGGTGGAGTTGATCCCGGCCGCGGCGCGTTAGCCCGGTCCTGGACCGGGAAGACCATTAATTGCCAGACGGGCCGCCCAGGACTACAGTCGGGGCGTAGGCACTCGTTTAAGGTCTGGAGGTCTTTATGACTACCCGCACCATTGAATGGGCTCCGCCGCCACGCCGCAGCACGGCCTTCCTTGCCATCGTTGCGCTCCACGTGCTGGTCATCTACGGATTCCTCACCGTGTTCGTGCCTCCCAAGCTGCACGCACCGGTTCCTCCAATGTCCGGCGAGGTCCTGAACATGCCTCGCTCGCCGCCCACGAAGGCGCCACGGCCAGCACCCTTCACGCCTGGATCCGGGGAAGTTTTTCAGATACCGAATGTTCCGCTTGCGCCCATCCATTGGGATTATTCTGACCCATCGTCCACAGCCATCACTACCGGCACCGAGTCGTCGGGAGGCGCGGGACCTAGCGTGCCGCTCTCCTACGTGGTGACTAAGCCGATCGATGAGTTTTACCCGCCGGGATCGATTCGCCTCAATGAAGAAGGGGCGAGCACCCTGCAGGTGTGCGTCGCTGCGAATGGCGCGCTCGCCGGTGCGCCGGCCCTCCAGTCGAGTTCCGGATATCCCCGATTGGATGCCGCCGCCCTGAAATGGGCGCGCGAGGCGCTGCGATTCACTCCCGCGCAGCAGGATGGCAAGGCCGTGCCCGCCTGCAAGGGTTTCCGGGTCAGCTTCAAGCTAAGAACATAGCTTCCGCAGGGAGCCGGAACCCGGGCGCCTACGGTGCAGGCTTCGGGGTCGTCTGCTTTACCACTTCGCCGCCCTTCATGACGAACGCAACCGATTGCAGCGTGCCGACATCGGCGAGCGGGTCGCCCGCTACTGCGATCAAGTCGCCAAAGCGGCCGACTTCAATGGCGCCGACGTCCCGTGAGCGGCCCAGCGCCTCCGCGGCCGTGACGGTTGCCGCCTGGATGGCCTGCATGGGCGACATCCCCCACGTCACCATCGTGGCGAACTGCTTCGCATTGTCGCCGTTTGGATAGACGCCGGCATCAGTGCCAAATATCATTTTCACGCCGGCCTTCAGTGCCGCACGAAACGTCTGACGTTGCTTGAGCCCCACGGATCGCTCCTTGTCCAACGATTCCTTGAACAGGCCATTCCTTTCGCCTTCGGCGAGAATGTAGTCGTCATCGTAAATATCCATTGAAAAATAGGTGCCGTGCTGCCGGGCGAGCGCAAAGGCTTCCTCATCGGCGAGACTGGCGTGCTCGACCGTATCGACTCCTGCCCTGATCGCGTCCTTGATGCCGGAATTGCCGTGGGCGTGCACTGCAACCCTCAGCCCCAGCATATGAGCCTCATCCACGATGGCTTCCATTTCGGCGAGGGTGTACTGCTGTGCGGCGACGGAGTCCGTCTTGGACAGAACGCCGCCCGTGCCGCAAAACTTGATGACTTCGGCTCCATACTTGCGCAACTTGCGCACCATCGCGCGCAATTCGTCCGGACCATTGGCGATGGCCGTCGTCGGAGTCGTGATCGAAGGGGGTAACTCCGTGAAGTCGCAATGACCGCCCGTCGCGCCGATGGCATAGGTTGCCGGCACGATACGCGGTCCGGGTATAAAGCCCTGCTCGATGCCCTGCTTTATGGCCACGTCGTCATAGTTCCTCGAACCGACGTTTCGAACCGTCGTGAAGCCCGCCTCCAGAGTGCGCCTGGCGTTTGCCACCCCGACCACAGTCCAGAAATTGTCCGTAAAGGGCAATCTCCGGTAACCGCTGAAGTGCGGGTCGGAGGTGAGATGGACGTGCATGTCGATCAGGCCCGGCAGCAGCGTCATTCCCGGGAGGTCGATGCGGCGCGCACCGGGGGTGATCGGCGCTTCGTGGCCAAGCACGGCGGATATTCGGCCGTCGGTGATCGTGATCTGCGGACGCTCGATCGTGCGGCCTGCGAGCACATCCACCATGCGATCGGCAGTGACCACCACCGTGTCGGCATTGGCGGAGTGTGCGGCGAAGAGAATTCCGGCGGTCAGAATTGCGGTGACCTGTCTCATTTGAAAATGCTCCGGAAATGGATTACCGGGCTAACAAGGCAGACGGGGAGTCAGGGGCGGAGTGTCGCGTCCAAAGTGCGCGGGTCCGGGTTCATCGAATGAGCCTACAGGAAAATACCGCCCGAGACCTCGATGCGCTGGCCGTTGATCCAGCCGTTTTCGGGCGACAGGAGCGAGGCGATGACGCCGCCGATGTCATCGGGCAGGCCGACCCGGCCAAGTGCGGTCTGCGAGGCAATGCCGGCATTGAGCTGAGCGTTGTCGCGCACCACACCTCCACCGAAGTCGGTTTCTATGGCACCCGGTGCGACGATATTCACGGTAATGCCACGGGGCCCCAGTTCCTTGGCCAGGTAGCGGGTGAGGACCTCCACGGCACCCTTCATGGCGGCGTAGGCGGAGTAGCCCGGCAGGGCGAAGCGTGCGAGCCCCGAGGAGAGGTTCACGATCCGGCCACCGTCTGCGATCAGGGGCAGCAGGGCCTGCGTGAGAAAGAACGCACCCTTGAAATGAATGTTTACGAGCTCGTCAAACTGCGCAATCGTCGTCTCGGCGAAACTGGCGTGGATGCCGGTGCCGGCATTGTTGACGAGAAAATTGAACCGCTCTCGCTGCCAGTGGCTCTTGAGCGCCTGCCGCAGCTGACCGGCAAAGGCCGCGAAGCTGCCGTGGTCGGCCACGTCAAGGGGCAGGGCCACGGCCCGACGTCCCGCAGAAGCGATCTGGGCCACGACGGCTTCGGCTTCAGCGCGACTGTGAAGATAGGTGAGTATGACGTCGGTGCCGTGCGTGGCGAGTTTCAGCGCGGTGCTTTTGCCCAGGCCGCGGCTGGCACCAGTGACTAGGGCGACAGGAGTTGATGGCTTCATGGGCAAACCTGTGAGAGACCGGTGCGGAGGCTGCTGCGTGTAGGCGGCCGGCTCGCATACTTATAGCAAAAATTCCGTGACTGGGATGCGGTGGCTCGATCCGCTCAGCCGAGCTCATCCGGCATGCTCGCTTTGCGCTGCACCATGTACCCGAGCAGCGCCTCCTCGATCGCGGTGTCCAGCGGCGGCGCCTCGTAGGATTCGAGCAGGGCCTTCCAGCGCCGGTTGGCGCGCTTGAGCTGGTCGACGGAGCCTTCCGCGCTCCACTGCTCGTAGGAATTATTGTCCGCGAGCTCAAAGTCGTGGAAGGCGTGTTCGTAGTTCGCCATCGTGTGCGCCGAGCCCAGGTAATGCTTGCCCGGACCGATTTCGCGGAAGGCTTCCAGCGCGAAGCCGTTGGCGTCGAGACTCAGTCCCCGGGCGAGGGTGTGAAAGCCTCCCAGCTGGTCGACGTCCATCACGAACTTCTCATAGGACATCGCCAGTCCGGCCTCGAGCCAGCCCGCCGCGTGCAGGATGAAATTGGCACCGGCCATGAACGCCGGCCACATCGAGTTCGCGCTCTCGAAGGCCGCCTGCGCGTCCGCCACCTTCGATCCGCACAGGTTGCCGCCGCAGCGCAGGGGCACTTTGAGCCGCCGCGCCAGCTGCCCGATCGCGAAGTAGGCGAGCGCGGGCTCCGGGGTACCGAAGGTGGGCGCACCGCTCCGCAGCGACATCGAGGAGAGGAAATTCCCGAGGATCACGGGCGAACCGGGCCGCTCGAGCTGCGCCAGCGCCACGCAGAACATCGCCTCGGCGTAGCACTGCGCGAGCGCGCCCGCGGTGGTGACCGGCCCCATCGCGCCGCCCAGGATGAAAGGCACGCACACCGGTGCCTGGTTGGCCGCGGCGTAGGTGCGGATCACGCGGCTCGCCTCGCCGTCGAGCACCAGCGGTGAGTTGACGTTCACGTTGCCGAGAATCACGCAGTGGTTGGCAACGAATTCCTTCCCGAAGAGGATCCGGCACAGCTCGATCGAGTCCGCGGCGCGCGCGGCGGTCGTGACCGAGCCCATGAAGGGCTTGTCCGAGTAGCGCATGTGCGCGTAGACCATGTCGAAGTGCCGCTTGTTGACCGGCACGTCGACCGGCTCGCACACGGTGCCCCCGGAGTGGTGCAGCCAGGGCGAGAGGTAGGCGAGCTTGACGAAATTGTGGAAGTCCGCCAGCGTGCCGTAGCGGCGGCCGCGATCCAGGTCCGTGACGAAGGGCGGGCCGTAGGCCGGCGCGAACACCGTGTGCGGGCCACCGATCTGCACGTTGCGGGCGGGGTTGCGGGCGTGCTGCGTGAATTCCTGCGGCGCCGAGCGGCGCACCAGTTCGCGTGCCAGCCCGGCCGGCACGTGGATCCGCCAGTCGCCGGCGATCTTGGCCCCCGCTTTGCGCCACAGCGCGATGGCCTCGGCATCGCCGCGGATCTCGAAGCCGATTTCCTCCAGCAAGATATCGGCGTGGCGCTCGATCGCCTCGAGCCCCTCGGGGGACAGGAATTCGTAGGGCGGCAGCTCGCGGGTGATGTAGGCCGGTGCGACCGGTCGCTGGGCCCGGGCTTTCTGCCGGGCCTCGCGGCCGCTTGGTCGGGCGCGACGTGCGGCCGGGTCGCTCTCGGACATGCGCTGCTCTCCTGCTTGGGGCCATTCTTTACCGAAGGCCCCGCCTGTCAACCTGAATTCTCCTTCCATCCTGGAACTGCATTGAAAATGCACCCGGGGAAGAGGCTTAATGTCTGCCATGACTGCCGATGAATTCAGGGCCCTCGCCATGGCTTTGCCGGGCGTGATCGAGGCCGCACACCAGGGGCACGCGGACTTTCGCGTGCGCGGAAACATCTTTGCGACCCTGGGATATCCGGATGACGAGTGGGGCATGGTGCGGCTCGCGCCCGACGAGCAGGCGAAGCGCCTGAAGCAGGCCCCCGCCGTATTCGTGCCCGCTAAAGGGGCGTGGGGCGTGCAGGGCAGTACGCTGGTGAATCTCAAGGCGGCGACGGCAGAGACTGCGCGCCCGGCGATGCGCGCGGCGTGGGAGCGGCTGGTGCGGGAGGAGACGGCGGCTCACGGAAAGCCAGGCGGGCGCGGGAAGCCGGAACGGCGGAAGAGGATGAAGATCTGATATGGAACGACCGGTCAAGTGGTGGTCGGTGATGGGTTTTCATAATTCCTGAAGGATCAAGCGCAAGCAGACAGCGGTCGCGGCAGCGATGTGCGACGGTTGATCACTGTGATATTCGTGGATCGAGTGCGAGC
>DATGVM010000004.1:0-26206 GCA_035300345.1 Steroidobacteraceae bacterium | reverse complement strand
TGGGCCACCAACATCGCCAGAAAGGCATCGCCCGCTCCTACGGTGTCCGCAACGGGCGTCGGGACGGCCCTCTGGGCGTGCCATCGATTCTCGGCAAAATACATGGCGCCGTAGTTTCCGCGGGTGATGCACAGTTCCAGGGCCGGCCGGTCCAGTCCGGTGCGAAGTCGCGAGAATTCGGCCAGTAGAGCTTCCGGCGTGCCGTCAACTCCCAGCCACCTGGCGATGATGGCGCACTCGTCGTCGTTGAGCTTAATGAGATCTGCTCGCCGCAGCGATTGCATCGTGACTTCGCGGTCGATGTAGGGGAAACGAAGATTGGCGTCAAATACCCGGAATCGGGCCGCGTCGACAAGTTGCAGTACCGCCGAACGACTCTGTATCGATCGTTGGGCGAGGGTCCCAAAAATAATGGCGTCAGCAGCGCCAACCGCATCGATCGCAGCCGGACTCGCAGCAATATTGTCCCATGCCGCTGGTGACAGAAACGTATACGACGCTGAGCCCAGGTCATCGAACACCACCCGTGCTTCGCCCGTAGGTAGCGTCCCATCCGATTGCACGACTGAAGTATCAATGCCGAGCGCTCGGGCCGCACGGACGGCTTCCACGCCGCGGCTGTCGCTGCCGACGCGACTGATTAGGCGCACCGGGAGGCCCAGGCGTGCCAGGTGTCCCGCCACATTGAGGGGCGCGCCTCCCAGAAACGTACCCGCGGGAAGTACGTCCCAGAGGATCTCGCCGACGCAAACCGCGGACGCGCCTGACACGCTAGGGATTCTCAGCGGCCACGGTTGGCGCCGATAGCCAAATCGCAGCAGTCGCTAATAGGGCTGTCATTGAAAGCAAGCAAATCTGGGCGTGGTAACCGCGCAGTCTCAGGGGAACCTCATCAGTCGGATAAAATGTGCAAACGTACGCCCGCCGCGCGGCCCTGTGGTGCCGCTGTTGGCGCGCAGGTGAGAGATTGCAGTCCTGACGACCGCCGTCATTATCGAGTGGAATGATATTGAACACCTGCGGCACGCTCATCGGTCAATTCTTGTGTCTGGCAACGCGGGGCCCGGGCAGCACTTACCGTGGGACTTTATTTCTCAATTCTGTCCGCAACCTGACAGCCTGATATATCGGCACCGCTCATCGTTGCGGCGGCCCGCGTGTAGCGGATGGAATCCGGGCACTCTTGAATGCGCCCGAGCGGCGAAATCGCAATCATTTGAATCGGCTTATCGATGCTCCGCATGATTCGCGAATGATCAGCTCGCAATGCAGGCGCGTGTCGCGCGGGGGCAGGTCTGGCCGTGCTATCCGCTCGAGCATCATCTCCACCGCCGCGTCTCCAATCTGTCGTGTTGGTTGACGGAGTGTAGTAAGGGGCACCGGTAACAGGCTTGCGTACTCGACATCGTCAATTCCCACCAGGCGAACATCTCTTGGCACCCGGTATCCCTGGCGGATCAGCGTCTGCATCAGGCGCCCAGCCGTCCGGTCATTAGCACAGGCGATGCCGTCGGGGTTGTGGGCCTCCATTATCCCTTTCACGCCTGCTTCATCTGTTGGGTCAATTCGGCACACAAACGCCCGATCGAACGGAACCTCCCGCGAATATAGTGCGTCGCGATAACCGCAAATCCGGTCGTCAACGGTGGATGCGGCGTTCGGCAGGCCAACAAACAGAATGCGCTTACACCCCACATCCAGGAGATGGTTCGTGATGATGTAGCCGGCGCGTCGATTGTCAATTCCGACCAGGTCGTGTTGGTCTGATTCCTCGATCGGCACGAAGGAGCGATCCAGAAGTACGACGGGAATGTGAGCGGCGTCCAGCGCGTCAGTGATCTTTCGGTTCACCTCGCCGCGCGTTGGCTCCAACTCCAGCGGCGCAAAAAAAACGCCAGAAACTCTCCGCTCGATGTACTCGCCGCACAGATGCCAGGCGCGATCCACCTTGGAACTCCCCGCTCCGGAAGTGTTTCCCCAGATAAGCGCATGTTGACGCGCCAACGGGGACATCATCATGCCGTTGCAGATAGGGTCGAAAATGTCCGTTTCTCCAAGGTCCGGAATTAGGAGCCCGAAGGAGTAAACGCCCGAACCGGACGGGCGCTTGATGAACGTGCCGGCGCCGGCCCGGCGTTCCACCAGTCCGTCGGCCTGCAGGTCGCGCATCGCGCGACTGACGGTAATCCGGGACACACCAAAGGTACTGATTAATTCCGCTTCGCTCGGCAATTGATCGCCCACGCTCCATCGCCCCGAGCGAATGTCGCGGGTCAGCGCCGAATAGACCTGCAAGTATTTGAGGGCTTTGGGTTTCCGTATACTCATACTTAATGATATATCAGGTCTGGGAAGCACTCAAGAGACACTCATTTGCGTGCGCAGTGTTGCTAATTAGCCTTAGCATTAGGCGATTTCCCGCAGCCAGATTACGCCGTGACGGGGCACCCCTTTGACAGGGTACGGCTCCGTTGTCGCGAACAGGGGAGTCAAGATGAGGCTTGAATTAATCACAAATTGGAGTAGAGTCGCCTCACAAGTTGCTATATAAATGATATAGCTTTGTGTGTCTCTCGGGCTTAGCCTTGATTGGGGCGACCGGTAGGCGGGCGGATTTGGGGGACCACGTATGCAAGTGCTATTGGTCGGAAGGGCCGGATTCTTCGCAGACATTGCCGGTTGCCTGAAGCGGATCGGCCACGCCGTTGATTGGGCCCAGGAAGGGACCGTTGCCGACCGATTCCTGAGTGATTTCCAGGTCGATTTGGTGGTACTGGATCTGCTCGTTCCGTTAATGGACGGATTCACCGTCCTGAAACGCATGCGGGCCCGACGCTCGTCGACGACGCCCGTACTCATTCTGTCAGCCCGACCGTCGGTCGATGAGAAAGTACGCGCCTTGGATATGGGTGCGGATGACTACCTCCCGATACCTTTTGACCTTCGTGAATTCCTGGCGCGAGCTCGATGTCTGCTCCGGCGCGGAATTGGTGGCGCGACCAACGAGTTGGTCTGCGAACAGATTACATTGGATCTCGCGGCGCGTACGGCGCGAAATAATGGCGTTCCGCTCTGCCTGACACGCCGAGAACTCTCTCTTCTGGAGATCTTGTTGGCGGGGCGCGGGAGAACCTTCAGCAAGGGTTATCTTCTATTCCAGATTTACGGTCACGACGGCGACCAACACGAAAATGCGGTGGAAGTACTGGTGACGCGACTGCGTCGCAAGATCCTTGGCTCAGGCGCTGAGATAACGACTCATAGATGCCTCGGATATAGCTTGTCACCGGAATCAAGTGGTGGTGCGCATTCAAGGCATCCGCCGCTCGCTCCGTCGCCATTGAGCGGTGCTGCGGCCTGACAAATTTGCAGGCGATGCGGCATCGCACTAATTCATGCGTGGACTGTCTGTGTGCCCGCCCAAGTGCTCCCGTCGGGCCTCGCTTCCCGCATGAGCGAGCCTTTCCTGCCCATGGGTAGGAAGCTCTTTCTCCACGGTCCTCGCAACAGCTGATCCGCCGCTTTTCAAGGAGGCTGGGGGACACCGGGACGGGCACCTCTGCAATGCCTCCTTGATCCATTGGACTCTTCCAACCCCGTGCGCGGCCGACCCGGCCCGCCAAATCATCCGCCGCCGCGACAATCGGCGCACCGGCTTTTCCGCTCCACGACAGACTGCTGAAAGAAATCCTTTCTACTATCTGCACACGCGTAGGCCAGCAACGGTCGGTGCTGGCGAAAGACTGAGGTCTTTTGGATCGGGGCGAATAAGAGCCTTCTACTGGCAGGGCAGGGGACAATAAGATGACAATCTCACAATTATTAATTGCGGCGCTGGGCTGTGTAGTTGTTTGCGGCGTTGCGAACGCGCAGTCCGCCACCGCTCCGGCCCCGGCCCCGGCCGCCGATCAAAGCGCTGACACCGATGCGACGCTGCTGGAAGAAGTGATTGTTACCGGCTATACGAAGGAGAAGAAAAAGGACGTTGTCGGAGCCGTTTCGACCGTGGACATGACGGAGATCCAGGATCGACCGACCGGCAGCATCATGCAGAGCCTACAGGGTCAGATTGCCGGCGTGCAGATCCTCACCGACGGGAACCCGAGTTCTGGCGCCACGGTAAGGATCCGCGGCCAGGGCATCAGCCGCCTCGGCTTCAACGATCCGCTGTATATCGTCGACGGGGTGCCGCTCAACGCGACGAGCGGCTTGCAGGAGCTCGATCAGGACTCCATTGAATCGGTACAGATCCTGCGCGATGCCGCCAGCGCCAGCATCTATGGCGCACGCGCCGCCAACGGCGTGGTGCTCATCACGACCAAGCACGGTTCCGGGCATATGGTGCTGTCATTCGCCGCGGCCGAGACGCGCCAGGATTTCAATTTCAGCCTGCATCCGCTGAATACGCAACAGCGCGCGCAAGCCTGGTACACACGGTCCATCAATTCCGGCGAGAACCCCAACAACGCGCTGTATACCTACACCTGTTCAGCCAATCCCTGCGACAGCACCGGCTTTACCGCGGTGACGATCGGCGGCTACGCCGATTCCGCGGGTAAGCGGTTCCTGGATCCCGGCTTGACGCAGCCGGTCTCGGACACAAATTGGCTGGGCGAGGTGATAGAGCAATCGCGGATTCTCGACTCCAGCGCATCGCTATCCAACGCCACCGAAGACTCTCATTTCTACAGTGCCGTCAATTTCTACGATGCGCGCGGCATCGTCAAGAAATCGGAATTCAAACGCTTTGCTTTGACCGTGAACTCCGATCACCAGTTGTTCGATAACAAACTTACCCTGGGTGAGCATCTCCTGTTCACGAACCAGCTCGAAAACGAAACCAATTTCCAGTCCAGCTTTATCATCGCCCAGGCGTTTGAGACGCAATCCATCATTCCCGTTTACACCGTCTCGGGCGGTTGGGGCGGCCCGGCAGCGGGAACCACGGACCATCGGCAACCGGTGGAAATCCTGAATAACAGCGCCAACAACGTCCGGCGGCTCAATAAGTTTGTCGGCAACCTCTACGGAGAACTCCAGCCCATCGATGGGCTGACGTTGCGCAGCAGCGTCGGCACCGACTACGGTCAAAACTATTATCGCAATTATTTTCCAGGCGGCACGTCCGGAAATATTCTGCTGCCCGACAGCCTCAATACTTCGTACGGTTTCAATCGCTCGATTACGATCAGCGACACGGCGGATTACCAGCGCACGTTCCGTGACCGGCATCACTTCGACGCGTTGCTGGGCTACGAGAACATCGATTACGTCACCGAGGGCTTTGCCGCCTTTGGCAGCGGATTTGCCTCGGCGGCTGACACCTACACCTTCCTGAATCAGGCAACGCAAAACATCGGCGCCACGGGCGCGGGCGACTCGTGGACCCTCAGATCCTACTTCTCCAAATTGAACTACGACTACGACGGCAAGTACCTGGCATCACTCACGATCCGCCGCGACGGTTCGTCCAGATTCGGTGCCAACAACCGCTGGGGTAATTTCCCGTCGGCGGCCGTCGGCTGGCGTCTCTCGCAGGAACCGTTTTTTAAGGTCAATTTTATCAACGACCTGAAAATCCGGGCGAGCCTCGGCAGCAACGGCAATCAGGAGATCAGCACTTCCGCAAGCGCGACGGTCTTTTCACCACGGTACTCCACGACCTCGCTGTTTGCCGATTTCCCGTGCTGCCAGCAGGAGACGGGCACTGCCTATGACCTCAACGGCAACAACAGCGGCACGCTGCCTTCTGGTTTTGCGAAGACGGCGACGGGGAACCCAAACCTCAAGTGGGAGACGTCAAGACAGCTGAATCTTGGCGTGGATTTCGCCATGTTCAGACATCGCCTCGAGGGTTCGCTCGACATTTATCGCAAGCGGACGTCGGACATCCTGACGGTCACCAATCCACTCGCCACTGCCGGCGAGGGGGCCCAACAGGTTGTGAATGGCGGCGACGTCGACAACAAGGGATGGGAGCTGGAACTCAGTCACCGGACCGAGTTTAATTTCAAGCGCCTCTCCGCACCGCTCAAAATTCACGTCGCCGCGAATCTGTCGCATTCAACCAACACCATCGTCGCCTTGCCGGCCAACGTTGTGAACTCCTTCCCGGGCAACGGCGCAAATCTGACCGTTCTGGGCCGGTCGCTCAACAGTCTTTTCGGATACGTGGGCGATGGCATCTTCCAGAGTGCCGCCGAAGTTGCCGCGCTTAATCAGCCTGGGGCCTATGTCGGTGGGCTGCGCATTCTCGACGTAAATGGTGATGGCAAGATCGATGCCAGTGATCGGGTGTTCTACGGAACGAGTGATCCCAAATACATCTTCGGCGTCAATTTCGACGTCAATTACAAGGACTGGGCCATCAACATGGCCTGGCAGGGCGTCAATGGGGGTCTGGTCGATAATTCACTGAAACACTACCAGTTCACGACCGAGAATCCCGGTAGTAACTGGGCTACGGGTGTCTTCAACACCTGGTCGCCGACCAACACGGGTTCGCCGAATCCGGCGCCTCATGATGGCTACGGTACGCTGCCGGAC
Organism: Steroidobacteraceae bacterium; assembly: GCA_035300345.1. Taxonomy (GTDB): domain Bacteria; phylum Pseudomonadota; class Gammaproteobacteria; order Steroidobacterales; family Steroidobacteraceae; genus FEN-1191. Next base: position 19,660 of record DATGVM010000004.1, on the reverse strand, counting down.
ACCTACTTCTGGGAGTCTGGCTCCTACATCAAGCTCAGGAACCTCGCCGTCTCCTATGTCGTGCCGGCATCGCTCCTGTCGCGAGTTCGTATGAAAGAGCTGCGTGTATATCTGCAAGGGGAGAACCTCGTAATCATCAAGCCTCGTGGAACGACTCTGCAGGACCCCGAGACGGCGGGGACATCATTCCCGGTGCCAAAGCGTTACACCCTCGGCTTCCGCGGCAGTTTCTAGCCCCAGGCCACGGGGATTCGGCATCGCGCATTCAGATGGTATTGGATTTCTAGGGGAACTGAGATGAACGCATTCGCTCAAGTCAAAACGTTGGGATTGCACTTACTCCTGGCCGCAGCGGCTTGCGTTCTCGCGGCCTGCAGCGGCGGCGGGTCTCTGGATCAGACGCCACACGGGGCCTTGTCGCCCGGGCAGGTTACGACGCCTGCCAATCTGGACGGACTGGTGACCGCCGCCTATTCGTGGCTGGGCAACGATCATTACACCGATCCAAACTTCTTCTGGCCGACCGGAAATATCCGGGGCGGTGACGCCCACAAGGGCGGTAACGGGCCGGGCGACGTTTATTACTACCATGCGTTGACCATGTACAACCTCATAACCCCACAAGGCGTCGATATCAATTCAGCAAACCGGTATTGGGTGCGCTGGTACGACGGCGTTTCACGCGTCAATACTGCCCTCGCCGCAATCACTCCGATATCAACTGCTGATTACCCGGCAAAGGATGGCCGCGTTGGCGAGTTGCATTTCCTGCGTGGCGCTCTCTACTTCTGGCTGAAGATCCATTTCGACCGGGTGCCCTATGTCGATGAGACCACCGCGCCAACCGCCGTCGTGTCAAATACGGCTCAAACGTCCCAGCAGCTGTGGGACACGATCATTGCAGACTTTCGCGCAGCAGTGGCGAGTCTGCCGGCCACGCAGTCTCAGGTAGGCCGGGCGAACAAGTACGCGGCAGAAGCCTACCTCGCCAAAACCCTGCTGTACGCGGCTTACGTGCAGGATCCGACAACGCACGCGGTAACGTCGATCGACCAGGCCAAGCTCGACGAAGTGATCAGCCTCGTCACTGACATCGAACAGTCCGGTCAGTACGGCCTCGTGGCAGACTACGCACAGAATTTTCTCCCGGAAAATGACAACAACTTCGAATCGATTTTTGCCATTCAGCGATCCGTAAACGATGTCTCGGCTCAGGGTAACGGTGGCCGCGGCACCTTTTCATCAGCCCTGAACTACCCCGTCGGCAACAGCGGCTTTGGTTGCTGCGGATTCCACATCCCAAGTCAGGACTTCATCAACAACTTCAAGACGCTCAATGGCCTGCCCTTCGACGGCTACAACGGCACCGGACCTGCCAATGACTATTCGCTGGCTAACGGGAATCTGACCACACAACCGATCGATCCGCGCCTGGACCATTCGGTGGTCATGGAGGGAAAGCCCTTCAAGTACTGCACGATTGCCGGGCCTACGTGCATCCACGATGGCATCAATTGGGCGCGCGATCCGACAACTTATGGGAGCACCATCGGTGAGAAGGATCTGGTCGCCCGCGATAGCCCATTCCTGGCCCTCAATGGCCCGTTTTTCATCTCAGCCATGAATACGGTGCTGATCCGCTTTGCCGACGTTGAGCTTTTCAAGGCGGAAGCCTTGATCGAGCGAAACCAGGCCGGCGATCTGACGACTGCACTGAACATCATCAATAGCCTGAGGATCCGAGCGGCGGCGAGTACCGGCCTCTTGAATACGAACCTGAGTACGGCAACCTCGCACAACTACGTCTACAACGTGCAACCCTATCCTTCTTTTGCTGACCAGGCGGCGGCGCGCAAGGCGCTGCGCATCGAGCGCCGCCTTGAACTGGGCCTGGAAGGGTTCCGCTTCTTTGACCTGGTGCGCTGGGGCGTGGCTAAGCAGACCATCGATGCCTACCTGGCCGACGAGGTGCTGCGACGCCCTTACCTGGCGCCGGCGCTGTTCACGGCCGGCCGAGACGAGTATCTGCCGATACCACAACAGCAGATCGATCTGAGCGGTGGCACCTACGTGCAGAATCCGGGATATTAACCCCTCCCCGGTGATGCCTTGACCGGCAACGACACCATGTTGCTGCCGGCCATCTTTTTGGGTTGACGCGGGGAGATACGGGGGTAACGCCAGTGAAGGGCCGACTGAAAACTCTGACGGTACTGATAGGTGCCTGCGTGCAACTCGCACGGGCCGACGCTCTCTATCACGAAGCGCATCGCCCGCAATTCCATTTTTCTCCACCGCAGCAGTGGATGAATGATCCGAACGGGCTGGTGTACGACCAGGGTGAGTACCACCTGTTCTATCAGCACAACCCATACAGCAACAAGTGGGGGCCCATGCACTGGGGTCATGCCGTGGGCAGCGACCTGGTGCATTGGGATAATCTGCCCATCGCACTCTATCCGGACCGCAACGGCACCATCTTCTCGGGGAGTGCAGTGCTGGACGTGGCCAACACTTCTGGATTTGGGCGGCGCGCTAAGCCGCCGCTGGTCGCGATCTATACGTACCACGACCATCTGAGGGAGCACCTCGGCGAAACCGGCTTTCAGTCCCAGGGCTTGGCTTACAGCCTCGATCGCGGCCGAAATTGGGTCAAATACGCCGGTAATCCGGTGCTCACGAGTCCGGCTATCCGTGATTTCCGCGATCCGAAGGTGTTCTGGTATGTGCCTGAACGTAAGTGGGTCATGGCTTTGGCCGTGGCGGACCATATTGCCTTTTACTCCTCGCCTGACTTGAAGCACTGGAGGCATGAAAGCGATTTCGGCAAGGAATGGGGTTCGCACGCTGGCGTGTGGGAGTGCCCCGACCTGATCCGGGCCACTGTGCAGGGCACTCGGGCATCGAGATACGTACTGCTCGTCAGCATTGGACGAGGGGGACCCAGCGGGGGCTCGGCAACCCAGTATTTCGTCGGCGACTTCGACGGCCACCGCTTCACCCTGGACCCCGCTCTGCAGTTGAAACTCAAGGCCGACACCAGTGGGACGCCAGCGATTCAAGCGCAGGACGATCGGGCGCTGTGGCTCGACTACGGCGCAGATGACTATGCGGGCTCCACCTGGTCCGGCGGAGCGCCGGGAGACGCGCGCCAGTTGTTCATTGGCTGGATGAACAACTGGGTCTACGCCAACGAGGTGCCCACGGAGCGCTGGCGCAGCGCGATGACCGTGCCCCGTGAGCTGGGGTTGTTGCAGACCGAACGGGGACTCGAAGTGCACTCCACACCGGTACGAGAACTTGACTCGTTGAGAAGGGAGTCACTGCCTATCGCCGCACGCAGTAGTGCCGGAACCATTGATCTGACCGGGCTGGCAGGCGCCAAGGGGGACCTGCTGGAACTTGACCTCGATCTGGACCTTCGAAGCGCGGACACAGTGGAGCTGCGCTTCGCCAACGCAAGCGGAGAATCCACCGTATTCCGCGTCAACAGGCCCAAAGGGCGCTATGAACTGGACCGCTCCGCTTCCGGCACCGTGTCGTTCAACGCCGCCTTCGGGGATCTGCAGGTCGCACCTATACGGGGGAGTGCTCAGGGGCTCAAGCTCCAGCTCTACATGGATCACTCGTCCCTGGAGATTTTTTTGAACGAGGGCGAGACGGTATTCACTTCATTGGTGTTTCCGTCCGTGCCCTATAATTTGATCAGCCTGAAATCGGACCGGGAGATCGAGTTAAAAGCCGGAACTGTCTACGAATTGCAATCAATCTGGAAATGACAGTACGCCGCCGCCAATGCTCGGCATGGCGCTGCCAGACCCCCTCCTCATCTATGCGCGAAATCTCAAGGACCTACCGGGCACGCCCGCGCGACGCGTCGAGCGGAGCGGCGGAACTCTCCGTCGTGCCGCTTGGGCCGAGTACGATGGCTAAGGAAGGCTTGTGAACAGGCAGATCATATTCTGGTCGATCACCTCCGCGCTCGCGGGATTCCTGTTCGGCTTCGACACCGTGGTGATCTCGGGTGCCGAGCAGAAGATTCAGGTCCTTTGGAACTTGAGTCCGGGGCTCCACGGCATGGCGATTGCCGCGGCCCTTTACGGCACCGTGCTCGGATCGCTCCTGGGGGGCATGCCCACGGACCGAATCGGGCGCCGCGCGACCTTGCTGCTCATCGGCGTACTCTATCTTGTCGGCGCGGTATGGTCGGCGCTGGCGACGGATGTTCAAAGCTTCATATTCGCGCGCGTGATCGGCGGAGTGGGCATTGGCATCTCCACTGTCGCGGCACCGCTGTACATATCGGAGATTGCCCCACCCAGGTACCGCGGCCGCCTGGCGGGCATGTTCCAATTCAACATTGTATTCGGCATTCTGGTCGCCTATCTGTCCAACGCCCTGTTGTCGGGTGTCGGCGAGCAGGCGTGGCGCTGGATGTTGGGCGTCGCGGCGTTTCCATCGCTCCTTTACACCCTGCTGTGTATCGGGCTTCCGGAAAGCCCGCGCTGGCTGCTGAGCAGACGCCAGGACAACGCGGCTGGCCTGCGGGTCCTGCGGCTCATTCGTCCGGAGGCCTCCGAGTCCGAGATTGCGGCGGAAGCGGACGCGATCCGCTCGGCCTCGACCGCTAAGGGTGCAGCGACGAATTTCTGGAATTGGCAGCTGCGCCTGCCGATCCTGCTGGCCATTCTTATCGCTTTCTTCAATCAGCTTTCCGGCATCAATGCCATATTGTACTTCGCGCCACGAATCTTTGAGTTGACGGGCCTCGGAGCAAAGGCGGCGCTGCTGCAGTCGGTAGGCATCGGCGCGACCAACCTGATTTTCACCTTTGTGGGTCTGTGGCTCATTGACCGGCTGGGGCGCCGCACGCTGCTGTTGATAGGCTCGTTCGGCTACATTGCCTCGCTCGGGCTCGTGGCCTGGTCCTTTTTTACGCAACATTTTGCCTTGGTACCGGCCTGCATCTTCGCATTCATTGCGGCGCATGCGATCGGCCAGGGCGCCGTGATCTGGGTGTACATCGCCGAGATCTTTCCAAACCGCCAGCGCGCGGAGGGCCAGGCCCTCGGCAGCTTTACGCATTGGTTTTTTGCCGCCTTGCTGACCAGCCTGTTTCCAAAAGTGGTTTCAGCGTTTCCGCCCGGCTACGTGTTCCTGTTCTTTGCATTCATGATGACTGTGCAGCTGGTGTGGGTAAGAACCATGGTCATCGAGACCAAGGGCGTGCCACTGGAGCAGATCCAGGTTCGACTCAAGATCGCCGAGCGTCACGCTTGAAGCGTGGGACGATTCATCCCGCCAGCTGCTCGTAGGCCTCGATGTAGCGCTGCACCTGGCGCTTCCAGGAAAAATCCTGCGCCATGCCATTCTGCACCAGGCGCCGCCACACCCCTTTGCGCTGGTAGAGATCGAGCGCCGTGTCGATCGCCCAGCTCACGGCCTGCACGTTGTAGTCGTTGAACACGATGCCGGTTCCGGCGCCGGTCACGGCGTCAAAGTGCTGCACCGAATCGCCCAGGCCCCCGGTGCGGCGCACGATCGGCACCGTGCCGTAGCGCAGGCTGTACATCTGGTTGAGCCCGCAGGGTTCATAGCGCGAGGGCATGAGGAACATGTCGCTCCCCGCCTCGATCCAGTGCGCCAGTTCCTCGCTGTAGCCGCGATGAAAGGCCACCCGCGTGGGAAACTGCCTGGCCAGCGCGGTGAAAAATTTCTCGTACAGCGGCTCTCCAGAGCCCAGCACGGCGAGACTGAAATCACGGGTGGCCAGGAGCGGTGGCAGCGCCTTGAGCAGCAGATCGACCCCTTTTTGAGTGGCGAGCCGCGTGATCATGCCGATGAGCGCGCGCCGCTCGCCGCCCTGGAGGCGCAGGCGCGCGAGCAGCTCATCCTTCAGGCCGGACTTCACCCCGAGCTGGTTGGCGCCGTAGGGGCGCGGCAGAAACCGGTCGTTGCGCGGATCCCATTCCTGGTAGTCCACGCCGTTGAGAATGCCGAGGAGCGAAGCCTTGCGCGAGCGCAGCGTGTCGTCAAGTCCGGCGCCATATTCGGCGGTCTGGATTTCGCGCGCGTAGCTCGGGCTCACGGTCAGCAGCAGATCGGCGTACAGCAGGCCGTGGCGCAGCAGGTTGATGCGGCCGGCACGCAGGTCATCCTGGTGCAGCAGCTCCGGCCCCGCGCCCGAGAGGACTTCGGCGGCGGACGCCGGTCCGATCACGCCCTGGTAGGCGAGGTTGTGGATCGACAGCACGCTGTGCGTGGCGTCAAACAGCTTGTCCCATCGATAGATCGAGCGCAGCCACAGGGGCGCAATGGCGGTATGCCAGTCGTTGCAGTGGAGGATCTGCGGCGCAAATCCCATGCGCTGGCAGCTCAGGAACGCGGCGTGCGTCAGCAGCAGGTAGCGGCGGTATTCGAGCGGGTCGGCGGTGTAGACACTGCTGCCGCCAAAGAGGGCGGGGCAGTCCACCAGGTAGACGAAGGCTTCGGTGCCCGGCAGGCGCGCGGTCTGCACGGAAAAGCGAAACGACTGCTTGCCGATCAGCAGCGGCACGTCCTGCAGGAAGGCCACCGGATAGGCCTCCAGGCCCTCGCGCTGGATCGAGCCGTGAAAGGGCATGAACAGGCGCATGTCGTGCCCGGCGGCGTGCAGGTATTTGACCAGTGCGCCCGAGACGTCCGCGAGGCCGCCGACCTTGGCAAAAGGCGCCATTTCGGCGCTTAGATAGCAGATCCTGATCGGCATCCGGCCAGTTTACTAAAGCGGTCAGCAAGGCAGGGCTCAGGGCAGCTATGATTCGAAACATGCGCCGATTGATGGTGTTTCTGACCTTGATTGCGTTGTTGGTGGTCTCCCTCGCCGTGGGCTGGATCGCGATCGACTGGCCGCAATGGTGCCGGATGCTGAAGCTCTGCGATGGCCTGGGACTCCTGTAACTAACTGAATTATAATAAGATATGACCGCAACCCCCTACCAGCTGCTGGAGCAGGAATGGCGCCGGCTCCACGCCTTCCGCGGCGCCCTCTCGCTGCTGCGCTGGGACGCGGCCGTCATGATGCCCCGTGGCAGCGCCGGGGTGCGCGGCGAGCAGCTCGCGGCCCTGGAGACCGAGCACCACGCCCTGCTGACGGCGCCGAAGATCACGCGGCTCCTCGATCGGGCCCAGGCCAATGTGCGCGGGCTCGAGGACTGGCAGGTCGCGAACCTGCGCGAGATGCGCCGCCAGCGCGATCACGCCATCGCCACTCCGGTGACGCTGATCTCGCGCCTCGCCCGTGCCGCCGCGCACGCCGAGAGCCAGTGGCTGGCCGCGCGCCGCGACAACGATTTCTCGCTGTTCGCCCCGCACCTCGAAGAGGTCCTGTCGCTGGTGCGTGACAAGGCGGCGCTGCTGGGCCAGGCGTTGAACCTGCCGCCCTACGACGCGCTGGTGGATGAGTTCAGCCCGGGGATCGGCACCGCCGACATCGATTCGATCTTCAAGGCGCTGTCGCGCCGCCTCCCCGGCATGATCAGCGAGGCGATCGAGGCGCAGCAGAAGGAGAGCGTGCTGCCGATCGTCGGGAAATTTTCCACCAGCAAGCAGCGCGCCCTCGCCGTCGAGGTCATGAAGGCGATGGGCTTTCCCTTCGAGCAGGGCCGGCTCGATGAGAGCGAGCATCCCTTCACCGAAGGCGTGGTGGGCGATATTCGCGTCACCACGCGCTTTGACGCGGCCGATCCCTTCGACGGACTGCTCGGCGCGCTGCACGAGACCGGCCACGCGATGTACGACCTGGGGATGCCCGCGAGCTGGCGCGACCAGCCGGTGGGGCGCGATCGCGGCATGGCGCTCGAGGAAAGCCAATCGCTCCTGCTCGAGATGATCATCGGGCGCAGTGCGCCGTTCCTGCGCTACCTGCTGCCCCTGCTGCACAAGCACTACGCCGTGAGCGGCCCGGAATGGGAGTACGACAATCTCTACCGTACCCTGACCCGCGTGCGGCGCAGCCTGGTGCGCGTCGAGGCCGACGAGATGAGTTACTCGCTGCACATCATGCAGCGCTATGACATCGAGAAGCAGCTGCTCGCCGGCCGGCTGGCCGTGCGCAACCTGCCGGAGGCCTGGAACTCCGGCATGGAACAGCGCTTCGGCACCCGCCCGAGCACCGCGGCCGACAGTTGCCTGCAGGACATGCACTGGGCGCTGGGCTCCTTCGGCTATTTTCCGTCCTACGCGCTCGGACTGGTCATCGCCGCGCAGCTGTGGGAAGCGCTGCGTGCGCAGCTGAGCGACGTCGATGAGCAGCTGGCGCGCGGGGATTTCGCCGCCGTCTTTGGCTGGCTGCGCGAGAACATGCACGAGTACGGCGCCAAGCTTCCGGTCAAGGAACTGATCAAGCAGGCGAGCGGCCAGCCCCTGAGTGCCAACGCACTGCTGCGCTACCTGCAGAGCAAGTACCTGGCGGAGGCTCCCTGAACGCCGTCGCGCCGCTTGCGCCGGTGACGCGCGATTCCGCCACCCAGAAGCGCCTGGGTGCGGCGCTGCGCGGGCTCGCCGGCAAGGCGATTGCCGACTATCGCATGATCGAACCGGGCGATCGCGTGATGGTGTGCCTCTCGGGGGGGAAGGACTCCTACACCCTGCTCGATCTGCTGCTCTCGCTCCAGCGCAGCGCCCCGGTGGAGTTCGAGCTGCTGGCGGTGAACCTGGACCAGAAGCAGCCCGGGTACCCCGCGCAGGTGCTGCCCGATTACCTGCGCAGTCGCGGCGTGCCCTTTCACGTCATCGAGCAGGACACCTATCGGGTGGTGAAACGCCTGATTCCCGAGGGCCGCACGATGTGCTCACTGTGCTCGCGAATGAGGCGCGGGGCGCTGTACCGGTACGCCGCCGAGCATGGCATCAGCAAGATCGCGCTCGGCCATCACCGCGACGACATCGTCGAGACGCTGTTCCTGAACCTGTTTCATGGCGGGCGGCTCAAGGCCATGGCGCCGAAGTTCCGCTCCGACGATGGCCGGCATGTGGTGATCCGGCCGCTGGCCTATATCGCGGAGCGCGACATTGCCCGCTACGCCCGGGCGCGCGCCTTCCCGATCATCCCCTGCACGCTGTGCGGCTCGCAGCCCAACCTGCAGCGCGCGGCCATCAAGCGCATGCTCGCGGCCTGGGAGCGCGAACAGCCGGGCCGCACCGAATCGATCTTCTCTGCGCTGCGCCACGTGGAGCCGGCGCAGCTGGCCGACCGGCGCCTGGTGGATTTCGCGGCCCTGCGGCCGGCGCCCAGGTGATGGAGCGGCCGCTCGCCAACAGCTACTGGGTGTTGCCGGGCCGCTTCCTGGCCGGCGAATACCCGAGCGGCCGCGAAGCGCCGGACAGTGATGCCGCGCGCGCGCGAATCGCGCGGCTGGTGGCGGCCGGAATCAGCTGCATTGTCGATCTGACCGAGCTGGGCGAATTCCCGCCTTACGATCAGCTGCTGCCCCCGTCCGTCACGCACCTGCGGCGCGGGATTATCGATACCCGGGTGCCGCGGCATCCGGCCCTGATGCACGGCATCCTGGATGAGATCGCCCTGGCGCTGGGCGACGGCCGCGTCGTTTACCTGCACTGCCGGGCCGGCATCGGCCGCACCGGCACCGTCGCCGGCTGTTTCCTGGTGGAGCAGGGGCTCGATGGCGAGGGGGCGCTGCGTGAGCTGAACCGCCTGTGGACGCTGCAGTGCGCGCGCGCCGCAACCTGGCCCGAGGTGCCGCAGACCGAGGAGCAGGCGAACTACATCCGGCAGTGGGTGCCGCAGCGCCTGCGCTCCGGTGAGCCAGGGGTCCGCTCATGAAGCGCCGCGCGCGCGCCTGGGCGCGGCTCGATGACGAGGCGCTGCTCGATGTGCGCCTGTGCGACCTGCACCTGGGGCTCACCGGTACGCCGGTGCAGGGGCGCATCACGCAGCTGTATCGTGAACTCCGTGCCCGCGGCATCGCCTTTCGTCCGCACGCCTGGCTCGCGGTGGACTGGTTCTCGCCGGACGGCGTGCCCGGTTTCGCGGTGCCTTTCTACCTGGCGCATCCGCGTCTCACGCGCCTGGAGCGCCGCATGACCGGAGAGGCGGAGGGAGGCAACGGCAACTGGCAGATGCGCATCCTGCGCCACGAGGCCGGGCATGCGATCGACTCGGCTTACCGCCTGCGCCGGCGGGCGCGCTGGCGCGCGCTGTTTGGGCCGGCCTCGCGACGCTATGGGGCGCAATACCGCGTGCGCCCGGCCAGTCGCCACCACGTGCAGCATCTGGGTGAGTGGTACGCCCAGGCGCATCCGACCGAGGATTTTGCCGAGACCTTTGCCGTCTGGCTGCAGCCCCGCTCCGCCTGGCGGCGCCGCTACGCGCTGTGGCCGGCGCGGCGCAAGCTCGAATACGTGGCGCAGCTGGCCGCCGAGATCGGCCGGCGCGCACCGCCAGTGAGCGGCCGCGAACGGATCGAAGCACTCGAGGACAGCACCGTGACCCTGCGGGAGCACTACCGGCGCAAGCGCGCGGCGCAGCACCGGCGGCAGGGGCGGCTTGCCGACGTCTGGCTGCGCAAGGTGTTTGCATCCGCGGCGGGAGCGCGCGATGCCGCCCCGCCGGCGGCGGCGCTGCTGCGCGCCCATCGGCGGAGCTTCCGCGCGACACTGCAACAGCGCGCCGGCGCCGATCGCTACTCGGCCCAGCAGATCGTGCGACTGGCGATCGAGCGCTGCCGGCAGCTGGGCCTGCGCCTGCGCGGCGGGCGCCGCAGCACGGTCCCGAAGCTGCGCGCGGCCCTGGTGCGGATGGCGCGCGGCTACATCGCCAGCGACGCCCTGCGGATGCGCCTGTGAAGCGGCTGCGCACCCTGGTGGTCGTGCATTCCAGCCTCGTGCCGCCCGAGTCGCTCGAGGGTTACAGCGACCGCGAGATCGCCGAGTGGCGCACCGAATACGACGTGATCGCCTCGCTCCGCAAGGCGGGGCACACGGTGCAGGCCCTCGGGGTGCTCGACTCGCTGACCGAACTGCGCGCCGCGCTGCTCGAGTGGCGGCCCGACGTCGTGTTCAACCTGCTCGAGGAATTCAACGGCATCGTCACCTACGACCAGCACGTGGTCGCCTTCCTGGAGCTGATGCGCCAGCCCTACACGGGCTGCAATCCACGCGGCCTGCTGCTGGCGCGCGACAAGGTGCTGTGCAAGCAGCTGCTCGCCTTCCACCGCATCCCGACGCCGCAGTTCGCCGTGTTCCCACGCGGCCAGCACTTCCGGGTGCCGCAGCGGCTCAAGTTTCCGCTGTTCGTGAAATCGGCCACCGAGGACGCCTCGCTCGGCATCGCCCAGGCCTCGGTGGTCGACGACGCGGCGCGTCTGCGCGAGCGCGTGCAGTTCATGCATGAGCAGATCGGTTCGGATGCGCTGGTCGAGGAATACATCGCCGGGCGCGAGCTCTACGTCGGCGTGATCGGCAACGAGCGCCTGAGCCGGCTGCCGGTCTGGGAGATGCGCTTCGGCTCCTTGCCCGAGACGCTCCCGGCCATCGCCACCCGCAAGGTCAAGTGGGACCGCGCCTACCAGAAGAAATACGAGATCACCACCAGCGAGGCGAGCGACCTGCCGCCGCTGGTGCTGGCGCGCATCGACCGGCTGGCGCGGCGCATCTACCGTGCCCTGCACCTCTCGGGTTATGCGCGCATCGACTTCCGCATGCGCGAGGATGGCAACCTGTATGTGCTGGAGGCCAACCCCAACCCCAACATCGAGCGCGAAGAGGACTTCGCCGCCGCGGCCCGGGCCGCGGGTGTAGGCTATCCGAAGCTCCTCGACCGCATCATGCAGCTGGGGCAGGCCTACCGCGCCGCCTGGCGCACCGACTACGCATGAGGGAGACCATGGACATGCAGCGCCCTGCGCTTGTGCGGGCAATGGCCCTGATGCTGGCGGCCGTCGGCGCCCTGGCCCTCGCAGCCTGCTCGAGCCAGGCGGAGCTGCGCAAGACGCAGCTGGCCACTTTGAGCGACCAGCTGCCGGGCAACTACGTCAATCCGCAGCAGATCCTGACCATCATGCGGGTGGCCGCGCCGCTGGTCGGCGATCAGGTCTTCTACCTGCGCGAGACGGCGGCGAACGATGCGCGCCGGATCGTCAGCGAGCGCATCTGGAGCCTGCAGGTTGCGGCCGATGGCGGCATCATCGGCGGCGTGTACGGGCTCGAGGAGCCCGAACGCTGGCGCGTGGGCACCGAGAGCCCGGAACTGTTTCGCTCGCTCCTGATGCGCGATCTGCGAGCGCTGCCGGGCTGCGAGCTGCTCTGGACGAGCAGCGCGCACGGCTTCAGCGCCAGCAGTGCCAGCGAGCGCTGCCCGCAGCGCTGGCGGCTCGAGGGCGACTCCATCGGCTTCAGCGAGCAGCCCGGAGCTGCAGCGCCGCCGGAATCGTATTTTCAGCTGGTCCGCAGGCCGTGATCGACGTCGGCGAATCGCAGGTGCAGGGGGTCGGGGAGGTCATCCGCCTCGCGGTGGCGCCGGTGTTCCTGCTCTCCGGCGTCGGCATCATGCTGACCGTGTTCACCAACCGGCTGGCGCGCGCGGTCGACCGCGCACGCGCCCTGGAGCGCGAGGCGGCGGCCGCGCCGGCGGAAGCGCGCGCCCTGGAGCTGCATCAATCGCTCGCCTCGCTCGCGCGGCGCGGGCGGCTGCTCAGCATCGCGATCGCGCTGTGCACCATCTGTGCGCTGCTGGTGGCGGTCGTGGTGGTGGTGCTGTTCCTGGGCGAATCCTTCAACATCCGCGTCAGCTACGCGATCGACGGCCTGTTCATCGCCGCGATGCTGAGCTTCATCGGAGCGATCCTGTGCTTCCTGCGTGAAGTGTTCATCGCCACGAGCACCCTGCGGATCGGTCACCGCCAGGGCTAGCGAGCGCCGCGCGCCCCCGTGACGGGGAGGGCCTACTTCACCAATCGCAGCGCGAAGGGATAGCGGTAGGCGATCCCCTGGTTGGCCTTGACGGCCGCGATGATGATCAACACCAGTGCCGTGAGGCCGATGACCGCCATCAGCGGGAAGGCGAGCAGGGCACCGATGCCGAAGGTCGCCAGCGTCAGGAGCAGCAGCGCCAGACAGGCGAGCGAGACGGTGATCGCGAAATTCAGGGCCTCCTTGCCCTGGTCATTCACGAAGGGCATCGTGTCCTTCTTGATCAGCCAGACGATCAGCGGCCCGATGAAGAAGCCAAGGCTGCCGCCGCGGCCGGAGGTCAAAAGTCCCCCCAGCAGTGCCGACAGGTGCGCAAACATGGCCCAGGTCTTCTCTTCGGCGCTGGCCGTGCCTGCCGGGGCGGGAGGTGCTGACCAGAGGCTGTTCTGATTGGTTTCGTTCATGTCATCTCCCTGAGTGCGTCAAAGAATGCTGGCCACTGCCGCCGACCTCGTCGTGGTCGATGGTCCAGGGCTCAAGCGCCGCCGCCGCGCACCACTCCTGCAGTGCGCCGTCTGCGAGCGCGCTCTTGAGGTACTGCTGTGCAGGCGCAGAGAGCTGCGCCCCATAGGTCTGGAAGCGCAGCGCCACCGAAGCGTACATGGCATCGGCCATGGAGTAGTCGCCCAACAGCCACGGGCCCGCCGCACCATGGAGCGCGCGTGCCTGGCACCAGAGCGCATCGACGCGCGCGATATCGCGCAGCAGGGCCGCGGTCTGGGGGGTGCGTCGGCCGCGGGCCCGGGCATTCATCGGCCACTGCTGGCGCAATTCCTGGAATCCGGCGTGCATCTCGGCGCTCATGCTGCGCGCCATGGCACGCGCCTCCCGCTGCTTGGGCAGGCCGCGCCCGGCCAGTTCGCACAGGTACTCGCAGATGGCGATCGAATCCCACACCAACAGCCCGCCGTGGCGCAGCGCCGGCAGGCGCCCGGCCGGATTGACGGCGAGAATCCTTGCGCTGCTGTCCGGCTCATCGAGCGTAATCAGCACTTCCTCGAATTCCAGATCGAGGTGACGCGCCAGCACCCACGGGCGGAGCGACCACGAGGAGTAGTTCTTGTTGCCGATGAAGAGTGTGAGATCGGTCATGGATGCTCTGGCGCTCGGCGCAACTGACTGCCAGCCCGGAGGGGTCCCGGCGGCACCAAATTAGCAGGATTTGGTCTGAAATTGTGACCGAAGTACCCGGTGAAGCGGGGGCTCCCATGCTCCACTCGGGATGAGGTTGCGAATCTTTTGCGAGGTGCGCGGATGCAGCGGCAGAGCGAGCCGGGCAATGTGGTGGCGGTGGCGAACCTGGCGGAATACTTCCGCGAGGCGCTGCAGGGCGCGCTCGCACACCAGCACCTGGCGGTTGAAGACCAGACCGAACAGTACGTCGTGAATCTCCTCACCCTGTTCGCCCGCGCCGAGCATCTCTACGACGGCCTGCCCACGGGTCCGCGCATGCCGCCCCTGGCCGGGATGTTTGCCGCCGCCCTCGAGGCGCCGGCCCCGGCGGAGCGCGAGCGTGGGCTGCAGCGGCTGGGAGACGTGTCGCTGTTCATCGCGGGATTCTTCGCGCATGGCTTCGCCCGCCGCCTGGTCGACATCGACTATCACGTCGCGATGGGCGGACGCGCCTATGGAACCCTGGCCGGTGCGCTGGCGCGCACCCGGCGGCGCGCGCTCGCGCAGGTCTACGCCGAGCTCGCGGCCAAGTTCCTGCCCCTCGTGGACGCCCTGGGTGAAATCAGCGATACGGCCCGCATCTACACGCAGCGCGATGTGCTGCGGCTCTATGAGATCTGGCTGCGCACCGGTAGCGCTCGGGCGCGCGGCCTGCTCTCGGAGCTCGGCGTTGAAGCCGCGCCCGTGACGTTGAGCGCGAACTGACCACGATGGTGGTGCGCCAGCTCCAGTCCCTCCTGGCCGGCATCTACGACGTGCCGCAGGCCCACGACGTGGCCCATTTCCTGCTGACGGACCGCAGTGCGCTCCCCGGGGCCGCGCCGGTGACGACGAGCGATGAGCAGCTGCTGGTGGCCGACGAGGCGGATGGAATCGCCCTGGGCCTGTTCCTGGATCCGGGGGTGCTGGCGCGGCTCGCCGCCGCCAATCCGCTCGAGTCGCTCACCGGAGCAAACCTGGCCGACTCCTGGACGGCACTCGAGGGTGTCAGTCACTTCGTCTATCTGGCCTGGAATGCCGCCCACGACCGGCCCGTGAGCCTGCTGGAGCTGGAATTGCAGGCCGAGATCGATAAGTACGTCGTCAGCTTCTGGCTGCTGCGGGCCCAGCAGCCACGGCGCTTTCCGGCGGAACTGCATCGCGTGCTGTTCGAGCGCTGCCGGGTCGACGTCAGGCTCGCCGGAGACCGGCTCGGACTGTACCGCCGCGCCAATCAGTATGCCTCGCGCTTCTGCCGGCGCCTGGCGCGCCTGCTGCAGCCGGTCGGCGCGCAGGCGCAGTCAGCGGTGATGACGGAACTGCGGCGCTTCTACCGGCTGTCCAACGCGATGAAATTGCGGCACATCGAGTGCCTGGCCTGAAAGCGAGCGCCGCTCGCCGGCTAGCGGTCGGATTTCCTGAGCTGCGAGACCTGGCGCTGCAACCGGATCCACTCCGACAGGCGGCGCAGATCGGCCTGCTTGGCCGTTGACCCGGGCTGGCGCACGCTCGGCCAGGTCTCATAGGGGTTGTAGCCGTCGTCGGTCACGTCGGGCACGGCTTCTTTTTCGAGCACGAGCTCGAAAGTTCCGGTGCTGGCAGTGGACTCACTGTGGCTCACGTTCTTCCTCTCCATCGTCCTGTCGCGACCGGGACCCTTGAGGGGTTCCCGATCAGGATTTTTAGTTCGCGGGGCATTCTCACATTTAAGGGCGAGCGGGGAATGACCGGGCGCACATTTCCCGGATAAAACAGCGGCCCGCAGACATAATTCGTGGGGAAAACCCTGTAAAAAGCCTGCTTTTCGCCAGCTCCGCCGGCGGGCCGGAAGGCGTCAGGGGCCGTGTACTTCGTCGACGTCGGCGTGTCCGGAAAGACGCCGGCGCGCGAAGGACCAGCACATGCCGATGCCCAGCACCAATCCGGTGGTGATGAGCGCGAGCCACGACCAGGCCGTGCCGCCCGTCAGGTGCAACCAGCCCTGGCTCACCGCCAGCCAGATGAGCGCCGCGAACAGCGCCACGACCAGTCCGACCCCGAGCCAGCCCAGCGAGCGCAGGGTCGCGGTCGCGTAGACCACCCAGACGATCAGCAGCAGCAGGCCGCAGACGGCCTGCAGTGCGGTCAGGTGCGGAAAGACTCCCGCCACCCAGTGAAAGTAGGAGTGGCCGCTCGGGTTCGCGGTGAGCAGCACCAGTGCCTGTGCGGCCAGCATCCGCGCCAGGGCGCCACCGGCACTCATGGTATTGTTGTTCATGGGTGCATGGTTCACCAAAATCGGTGCCGCCGGCAAGGATCAGTGTGCGTGAGCGACCGCCGTCGTAGCCCGCTGGCGGCCTGCCCTTATATATTCGCCCTATGCCCGCCGTCGATCCACTCGCCGCACTGAATGCCCCGCAGCGCCGGGCCGTGACCTATGGCCAGCCGCTGCCCGAGGGCAAGGGCGTGCGCGCCGGTCCGCTGCTGGTGGTTGCCGGAGCCGGCACCGGCAAGACCAACACCATCGCGCATCGGGTCGCGTGGCTGGTCACGCACGGGGTCGATCCGGCGCGCATCCTGCTGCTGACCTTCACGCGCCGGGCCGCGCACGAGATGCGCCGCCGGTCGCACGACATCCTGCGCGAGGCGCTCAACGACACCCTGGGCAACAAGGCCCAGGCCATGCTGCAGCGGCTGAACTGGGCCGGCACCTTTCACTCCATCGGCAATCGCCTGCTGCGCCACTACGGCCGTCATCTCAAGCTCGAGCCGGGCTTCACCGTCATCGACCGCAGTGATTCCGCCGATCTGTTCGACAATCTGCGCCAGGAGCTGGGGCTGACCGAGCAGTACCAGCGCTTTCCGCGCAAGGACACCTGCCTGGCGATCTATTCCTGGCGCGTCAACACGCAAAAGAGCCTGCACGAGACGCTCGAGCAGCAATTCTCCTGGTGCCTGGGCTGGGAGGCGGACCTCGGGAAGCTGTGCCGCGCCTACGTGGAGCGCAAGCAGCGCTTCGGGCTGCTCGATTACGACGATCTGCTGATCTACTGGCACGCGATGATGAACGAGCCGAAGCTGGCGCAGCACGTGGGCGCGAACTTCGACCACATCCTGGTCGATGAATACCAGGACACCAATCGCCTGCAGGGCGAGATCCTGCGCGGGCTGCGGCCCGACGGCGCCGGCGTCACCGTGGTCGGTGACGATGCGCAGTCGATCTACTCCTTCCGCGGCGCCGCGGTGGAAAATATCCTCGGCTTTCCCGAGTTGTTCACCCCGCGCGCCGAAGTGGTGACGCTGGCGCAGAACTACCGGGCCACGCAGCCCCTGCTGGATGCCGCCAACGCGCTCATGAGCGACGCGCCGCGACAGCATCGCAAGCACCTGCTCTCGGTGCGGGGCGCGGGGGGCCGGCCACAGTTCGTGACCACGGACGAGCTGCTCTCACAGGCCGAATACGTCTGCAACCAGGTGCTCAAGCGGCGCGAAGCCGGCGTGCTGCTGCGCCGGCAGGCGGTGCTGTTTCGCAACGCCAGCGCCAGCGACCTGCTCGAGGTCGAGCTGCTGCGCCGGCGCATCCCCTTCGTCAAGTACGGTGGACTGAAATTCCTGGAAGCCGCGCACGTCAAGGACATGCTGAGCGTGCTGCGCTGGGCGGACAACCCGCGCAACACGCTGGCCGCGTTTCGCGTCCTGCAGCTGCTGCCCGGCATGGGTCCGGCGAACGCGCAGCGCATCCTCACCGAGAACGAGCAGCAGGGCGGCGGCTTCGCGCAGCTTGCCAAGGTGCAGAAGCCGGCGGCGGCGCTGCAGGACATGCCGCGCCTGTCCAAATTGCTGGTGACGCTGGCCGAACCGCAGCGTCCCTGGCCCGGACAGGTGCGCCTGGTGCGTGACTGGTACCAGCCGCATCTGGAGCGCCAGTTCGAGGAGACGCATACGCGACTGGGCGATCTCGACCAGCTGGAGCAGCTGTCCGGGCAATTCCCCTCACGCGAGCGTTTCATCAGCGAGCTGGCGCTCGATCCGCCCAACGCGGCGGGCGACCTGGCCGGTGCGCCGGTCCACGACGAGGACTACCTGGTGCTGACCACCGTGCACTCGGCCAAGGGCATGGAATGGGACACCGTGTTCGTGCTCAACGTGGTCGACGGCAGTTTCCCGTCGGAGTTCGCGACCGGGCGCGCCGAGCTCATCGATGAGGAGCGCCGGCTTCTGTATGTGGCCATGACCCGCGCGCGCAATGAGCTGGCGCTGTGCTCGCCCCTCAAGTTCCCGCTCACCCAGCAGCCGCGCAGCGGCGATGCGCACGTGTACGGCGCTCGCAGCCGCTTCGTCAGCGAGCGGGTGCTCAAGTGTTGCGAGCAGGTGGCATTCCACGGCTCGCAGAGCGGCGACAGCGGGCTCAACGAGGCGCGCACCGAATCGATCGACATCCACGCGAAGCTCAAGGAGATGTGGTAGCCCGAGGGCGCGGCTTTTAGGACTCGAGGTAGGCGTAGCCGTCCAGTTCCTGCTCGTAGAAACGCTTGAGCGCCTGGCCTTCGGCCACCGTCATGCGGCCCTCGCGCACCGCGCGCTCGCAGTCCCGCGCCAGCGCCGGGGCGAGCTCGGCGACGTCGTACTCCATGTACTCCAGCACCTTGTTCGCGGTGTCGCCCTTGACCACTTCCTCGATCCACCAGCCGCCCTCGTCGTGCAGCCTGATGTGCACCACGTGCGTGTCGCCGAACAGGTTGTGCAGGTCGCCGAGCGTCTCCTGGTAGGCCCCCACCAGGAAGGCGGCCAGGTAGTAGTCCTCGCCGGGCACCAGTTCGTGCAGTTCCAGCGTGCGCTTGGTCTCGCGGCGGCTCACGAAGCGGTCGATGCGGCCGTCGGAATCACAGGTGATGTCAGCCAGCACGCCGTTGCGTACCGGGCGCTGGTGCAGGCGGTGGATCGGCATGATCGGAAACACCTGGTCGATCGCCCAGCTGTCCGGGAGTGACTGGAACAGCGAGAAATTGCAGAAGTAGATGTCCGACAGCACATCTTCCAGGCCGTCGAGTTCCTCAGGGGTCTGGCTGAGCTTGCGGCAGCAGTCGCGGATGCGCGCGCAGGTGGCCCAGTAGAGCCGCTCCACCAGCCCACGGTGCTCCAGCGACAGCAGGCCCAGGTTGAACATCTGCAGGGCCTGGTCGCGCGCGGTCTGGGCGTCGTGGTAGCACTCGACCAGGCGCCGCTCGTCGATGCTGCGCCACGCGTCGAACAGGTCGCGCACTGGCTGCGGCGGCGCGGCGCCCTGCGGGCTCGTCTCCTCAGCGCTCACCACGAAGCGATCGAGCCGCGAGCTGCCGAGGATGTTGAAGATCAGCACGCTGTGGTGGGCGGCGATGGCGCGCCCTGACTCGCTGACGATCATCGGGTGCTCGATGCCGCGCGCGTTGCAGACACTGCTGACGCGATAGACCACGTCGTTGGCGTATTCATTGAGGGTGTAGTTCATCGAGGAGGCAAAGTTGGTGCCCGTGCCGTCATAGTCGATGCCCAGTCCGCCGCCCACGTCGATGTACTCGAG
>DATGVM010000003.1:0-54545 GCA_035300345.1 Steroidobacteraceae bacterium | reverse complement strand
GGTCTCGGGCGGATAATCGCTGGGCTGCGATTCGAGGTTGACGGCGTAGCTGGTGGCCGGACCGCTCGGTTCGTTGACCATCACCTTGCCGTGGCCGCGGGCGCGATCGATGAGACGCAGGCGCAGGCCGCGCGGATCCACGCCCTGCGCCAGGACGAAGTGCTCGGTGTTGTGAAAGCTGAACACCAGCGTCACCTGACCGGGCACGTCGGACTCGATGCGGGTGGCCTCGAGGATGTGTGCGCCACCCGAGACGGGCGGCAGCTCGCCCTCGATCAGGCTGCCCGGCGCCACTCCACAGTCGCCCTGCGGTTGCAGCTGCACGCGCAGTTCCTTCCCTTCCGAGGAGGGCTGGTGGGTGAGATAGCGCAGCGAGCAGGTGAACTGCACCACGATGTCGACCTGGTCCTCGTGGTCGTTGACCTCGACGATGTCGATGAAGCGCCCCGGGCCACTGGTCAGCGGCTGCGCGCGCGCGCCCGCGCCGGCGGCCAGGGCCACCAGCAGCGCAACACAAATTACTGCCCGTCGGTCGCTGCGTTTAGTGCTTGAACGCAGCATCTGAGACCCGGTGATACGGCCCCGGCATGGGTTTGGCGATCGTGCCGAGCGTCGCATCTTTGTACACGTGGCAGGCGCCGGTGCAATCGCGCAGTTCGCCTGCTGTGTACTTCAGTCCGTTCATGGACTTCGGATGCAGATCTGGTTTGAAATCGCTGGCGTGGCAGCCGGCACAGCTTCCGGCCTGTGCGGCGGAGCGCCAGGGGATCTGGTCGGTGTTGGTCGTATGACAGCTCGTACAGACCAGGGCCGCGCGGTGTTCGCCCGGATAGGCCGCCGACGCGTGCACGAAATGCAGCACGGTCCAGTCCGGATAGCTGTGGCAGGTGGCGCAGTCGCGCGTCATGACCATGTGCGTAGGCGGCACGCCCAGCGCCGTGCTGTTGTTGTGGCAACTGGCGCAGCTGGCCGTCAACGTCGTGTGATCGAGCTTGGCCGGCTTCCAGCTGAGCGTGCCGTGGCAGGTATCGCACTGCGCAGTGGTCGGCACGTGGTTGACCGGCAGGCCCGATGCGTGCAGCGAATCGTGACAGGTCCTGCAGCTGTGCGGGGCCACGCCGGCGTGATCGAAGCGCGCCGGCGTCCAGGCATTGCTCGTGTGGCAGGTCTCGCAATCATTCCCGCTGGCGATGTGATTGCTGCCCTTGCCGCTCGCCACCGTGCCATTGTGGCAGGTGGCGCAGGCGCCCCTGACCTGCAGGTGATCGACGCGTGTCACGGGCAGCCAGGCCAGCGTCGTATGGCAGCTCTCGCAACTGTCGGTGGTCGCGATGTGGCTGGCGGGTTTGCCGATGCCACTGCCCGGCCCGTGGCAGCTGACGCAGGCGGTGCCCGCGACGCGCCGGTGATCGAAGCCGATGGCGTGCCCGAGCGCCGTCGCCGTGCCCCCCAGCGAGGGCGTGGCGGTCGCACCCGCTCTCTGTGCGGCGCTCAACGCCACCGAGCGGCGCGCGGCGAACTTGTCGCGCGTGCTGTGGCAACCGGAATTGCCGCAATCCTGGCCCTTGTAGTGATTCGCACTGTCGCGCACCCACAGCCGCGCGCCGGTGTTGGTCTTCCATTTCATGCCGATTTCATGGCAGCTCATGCAGGTCATGGCGCGCACCGTCGCGTGCTTCATGATGGTGCCGGCAAAGCTCGTGAACACCGTGGGCAGATGGCACAGCTCGCAGGCGTAATTCTGGGTGCCATTGGGCGGATTCGAAGGGATATGTCCTTGCGGTCCGGACGGCGGCTGCACCAGTGCGGGCGGCGCCATGTTGGCGAAACTCAGGCCATAGGCGTGGCACTGCATGCAGTTGCTCGTGATGTTCACGTGATTCATCACGGCGAGGCTGTAGTTGCCCACCGTCGTGTGGCAGAGCACGCAGCCTCCCACGTCAGCGGCCGGAATGGGAATGTGATTCACGGGCAGATCGGTGGCGCCCTTGAAGCTCGTGGTGTTCGTATGGCAGGTCGAACATTCGCCCGCAGCCACGTGGGCCGTTCCGTCCGCCTTGAGGAGCGGACGCACCTTGGTGGCGGGCGTACCCAGCCAGCTCTTGCCCGCCTCATGGCAGGTGGAGCAGGGCGTGCCGGACACGGCACTGTGCACCATGGCGGGCGGCGCGGTGCCCGAAGCGTTCGTGAACATGAAGGCGGTGGTGACATGGCAAGCGCCGCAGGACGCCGCGCCGGTCGGGACGTGCCCCGCCGCCGGCAGCGTCTTGGTGGGCGGCGTGCCCGAATCGGTCTGGTTCAGGCTGTGGCAGCTCGCGCAGCTCAAGGAAGCCACCGCCGTGTGCACCATCGCGGGCGGCGCCGTGCCGCTGGCGTTGGTGAAGCTGAAGCCCCCGGGCGTGGTGAAATTGCTGTTCGAGTGGCAGCTCTCGCAGGCGGCACTGCCAAAATTAATGTGGTTCGCCGCCGGATGCTTCGGCACGATGTTGGCAAAGCTCAGGCCGGCTGCGTGGCACTGGGCGCAGTTGCTGGTGATGTTCGCGTGGTCCATCACCGCCACGCTGTAGTTGCCGGCCGTCGTGTGGCACAGCGCGCAATTGGTGCCGTCGGCGGCGGGCACCGGAATGTGATTGGCCGGGAAATTGGTCGCGCCGATGAACGTCACGGTCGATTTGTGGCAGTCCGAGCACTCACCGGAGACCGGGTGCGGCACGTTGCCGCTGTGGGGCTCGGTGAGCGGGCGCAGGACGGTGGTCGGTGTCCCGACCCACAGTGTCACGGTGCTCTCATGGCAGGTCGAGCAGGCGATGGCCGAGACGGCGCTGTGCACCATGGCCGGCGCGGCAGTGCCACTGACATTCGCAAAAGTGAACGTGCTGAACGGCGCACCACCGTGGCAGGCGTTGCAGCTGGCCGAGCCGAAGGGCACGTGGTTCGCCGGCAGCGTCTTGGTGGGCGGCGTGCCCGAATCGGTCTGGTTCAGGCTGTGGCAGCTCGCGCAGCTCAAGGAAGCCACCGCCGTGTGCACCATCGCGGGCGGCGCCGTGCCGCTGGCGTTGGTGAACGTGAAGCCGGGCGGCGCTGTAAAAGTGGTGTTGGAGTGACAGCTCTCGCAGCCCGCGCCGCCGAAGCTGATGTGGTTCGCCGCGGGCTCCTTGAGCACCAGCGGCGCCATGTTGTAGAAGCTCAGACCGGAGGCATGGCAGGCCGCACAGCCGGTCGTAATCCCGCTGTGGTCCATGACCTTCTGGGTGAAGTCCGACAGATTGGCGTGGCACAGCGTACAGGGCTGCGACGTCGGAATATGCCCCACGGGCATCAGGTTGCCGAGCGAAAATGAAACCGTGGACGTATGACACAAGCCGCAATCGCCGGTGGCGGGGTGCGTCACCCCTTTCACGGTCGCGGGTCGCGTGACGATCGTCACGCCGAAGAAGGACTTGCCGGCTTCGTGGCAGTTGGCGCACAGCATCGGCGGCGTGACCGCCGGGTGATTCATCGCGGTGCCCGACCAGGTGACGTAATTGGTCGGCGTGTGGCAGGCCTCGCAGGGCGCGTTGGCGGGATCCGCGGCGTTGGCCGCGGCCCCAGTCGGAATATGCGTCGCCGGCGGGCCCGTGGCGCGGATGCCGTTGTGGCAGCTCGAGCAGCCGGTGGTCACGTTGTTGTGATTGAACACCGCGCCCGCCCAGCCGATGGTGGTGTGGCAGAGGTTGCATTCCAGGGTGGTGTCGATATGGGTCGGGCCCTTGCCCTGGGCCTGCACGCCGTTGTGGCAGCTCGAGCAGCTGCCGCGCACTTCCGCGTGATCGAAGTTTACCGCCGGATTCCAGGCCACCGGCGTATGGCAGGCCTCGCACCGATCAGAGGTCAGGATGTGCGAGACCGGCTTGGCGGTGGCACGTACCGTCGTGCCCACCCCGTGACAGGCGGCGCAGTCGCGCGGCGTGCCCTTGAAAATAGCGTTGACGTGGCAGGACTCGCAAGGCAGGTCGCGATGCTGGCCGAGAAGTTCGAACCCGGTCGTCAGGTGATCGAAGGGCGTGCGATCGGCAGCACGCGCACCGCCGCACAAGAGCGCCAGGGCGGCGCACAGCGCCGCCAGCGACCACCCGCGTGCGACCGGACCGAGCCGGCGATACCTGTACACTTCCGTTGCCATCCTCATAAGCACCTCAGCGGGCATGACCGCCCTTGAAGGTGACAGTGTTGTGGCAGCGCTGACACTGCCGGCCGAACTGCCCCGCGTGTATGTCGTCCTTCTGATGGCACGAAATGCAATCGAGCGACAGTTTCACTTCCCCTGCCGGTTTGCGGTGGCAGTCGGCGCATTTCAATTTGCCATGCGCGCCCGAAAGCGCGAATCCCGTCTGTTTGAAATGGTCGAAAACCCACAGTGCCCACCCATTCGGAGAATGGCAAGTGTCGCACTTTTCGCCCAGTCCACCCTTGTGAACGTCGTCCTTGGCATGACAATCAATACATCGCGACTTCACTTCGCTGAAGGCCTGGGTGCGGTGGCATTGAGCGCAGCTGACCACATTATGTAAACCCAGGAGCGGGAAGCGGGTCAAGTCGTGGTCAAAGCTGATCTCGCTGTGCCAGTCCTGCTGGCCGTGGCAGGAATCACAGCGCGTCTTGAATTTCGGGCCGTGCGGACTGGCGGCGCGATGGCAGGCGATGCAGTCGCTGCCGAGCTTCTGCTGCGCGACGTTCGCGGTATGGCAGGTGTGGCAGTCGAGCTTTTCATGCACGCCGATGAGCGCGAACTTGGTGCGCGCCAGATGATCGTATTTCACCGGCTGCCACACATCGTTGTCGTGGCAGTCATTGCACTTCTGGCCAAAGCGCCCGGCGTGCGAATCGTCGGCCTTATGGCAGCCGTAGCAGTCCTTGGGAATCTTGTCCTTGAAATTGCCGCTGCGGTGGCACCCCGCGCAGTCGATCTTGCCGTGCCGCCCGAGCAGGGCGAATCCGGTCTCTTTTTCGTGATCGAATTTCGCAGTCTTCCAGTCGCTGGTCGTGTGGCACTTTCCGCATTCGCTCCCGCGCTCGCCGCGGTGGACATCGTCGGTGGCGTGGCAGCCAACGCAAGTCAGGGGCGCCGACTTGTACTGGCCTCCGAGGTGACAGGCCCCGCAGCTGACTGACTGGTGGACCCCGGTCAGGCCGAACTTGGTCTTGCCGTGATCAAAGCGGGCGCCGGTCCAGTTGTCATTGTTGTGGCAATCGCCGCATTTATTGCCCAGCTGGCCGTCGTGGTAGTCGTCTTTCTTGTGGCAGCTGATGCAGGCCGGCTCGGCTTTGCGGAACGCTTCGCCGGCCTTGTGGCAGCTCGCGCAATCGAGGGTGCGGTGCGCGCCCAGCAGCGGAAAATCGGTGAGCGCGTGGTCAAAGCTGCTTCGATCCAGGCGCACGATGTCGCCCTCGCGCCCCTGATGCTCCGTGTGGCAACCGACGCACTTGCCAGCACTGGCGTTGGGCATGCGACCATGGTAACCGGTCTGGTTGCGCACGTCGGCGGCAATCGGCTTGTGGCAAGCCAGGCACAGCTCGCTCTGGCGCACGCGATTGGTGCGGTCGTGGCAGTTGCTGCAGACCTCCTCGAGCTTGGCGTGCGCATTTGCCACCTTGCCCGGCATAAGCAGGGTCTCGACTGATGCCGCACGACCGATTGTCGTTCCGGCCAAGCTTGCAGCAATCATGAGTCTAACCAACCAGCGGCTTCCTGCCTTCATTGCACCAGCGTTCCCAGCGACCTCAGTACACGTGGACGGAGATGATGTGCACGACGCCGGCCACCAGCGTCATGATGAAAAACGGCACGTGCGCAAAATGCCATAGGGAAAACAGCTTCACGTAGACACCGTGTTCGCGGACCCGCCGGGCACTGTCGAGGCGGCGGACCGCATAACCCATTGCAGTGCTGGTAAGGCGCGAGCCATGCGCGGCCAGTGTCGGGGACTGACGAGCCGCATGCACGATCATGCGCCGGATCGCGGACTGCAGCCGCCAACGCCCCATCACCGAGCGCAGCCCGATGGTGACGGGAAACAGGAGCGCGCCCAGCGGGTTCCCGGCCGGCCTGAAGAGCCGCTTCTCCTCGACATCGATGGCCTCGAGGAGCTCGGGCAATACGGCCACGGTGCTGGTCTGCTTGCGCAGCTGCTCGGCGGTGGCCTGCAGCTCCTCCAGCGTACTTTTGTGGTCATACCAGTCGCCATAGACACGGCTGTAGATGTAGCGGCCAATCAGCCCGCTGCCCGCGACGGCCAGCATGCAGAACAGCGCCACGTTGCTGTTGGTGGCACCGAGACTGAAGTTGGCGTGAAACAGCACCAGGAGCGGCCCGATCACGCCGAGCGTCATGTGCGCCCGAAACCAGCCGGTCACACCGCCCAGCACGTTCAGCCATTCGACGCGCGTGCGGGCCGGGTAGATGAGCACGACCAGCATGAGCGAGCCGCCGATGATGCCGAGCCAGTAGCCCAGGCCGTGATTCGGGTTGATGTAGCGCTCGAGGTGCCCGGTATACCCCCACACCAGCGCGGCCACGACCGCCAAGCCAAAGGTCCGTACTGGCGTGAGGTACCGCGCGATGGCGCCCATGGCTAGCCGATGACCCGCTGGATGACCAGGTGTACCGGCTTGCCGGCGTGTGGATCGAGCGGCACGCTGACACCCTGGAAGTCACCCGGGGCCGGCATCGCCTGCCCGCTCTTGGAGGTCCGTGCCTCGATGGTCACCAGTCCCGCCGTCGAGAGCTTCCGGTCGGGCAGCATGGACTGCGTGTCATCCAGCTGGAACTGCACCGGCCAAGTGCCGGTGGTGGTCCGCAGGATGGCCACCGGGGGTCCCGGAGATTTCACCGACTTGGCAAGGATGAACAGCGTCAGTCCGGCGGGCACCTTGCCGCGCAAGGCCGCATCCAGCACCACCTCGCCACGGACGATGGCCCCGCTCGGGGCAGCGCTCGGGGCAGCGCTCGCGCCACCCGCCGGCGCGGGGCTGGGACTACCGGCACCCGCCCCAGCGGGCAGCTGTTTGCGCCGGGCCGCAGCGGCATCGTCGGTACGGCCGAGAAATTCATAGGAGCGGGCGAGCAGTTCCCAGTCCCCATCGCTCCCGCCACCGGCGGCGAGGCGTCGCTCCAGGCCGGAGACCGCGTTGTCCATCGAACCGGCGGCCTGCCGCTGCTGTGGTGTCACGGCCGCCGCCGCCGTGCCGGCCATGCCTCCGCCACTATTGCCGGCAGGTGCTGCGGCACCGGCCGCCACCGCATCCGCCGCGGTGAGCTGGGGGCTGCCCAGCATTAAGTAAAGTGCCAGCGCTCCGGCAACGGCCACGGCGCCGCCTATCGGCACCCAGCGTGGCAGCGCGCTCAGCAGCTGCCGGCGGGACTGTCCCGCGATCCAGGGGTAGGCGACGAACAGCACCGCCACCGCCGCCAGTGCGCCCACGATGAAATAGAAAGCGTTTGCCGGACTCATTGTACGATTGTGCTCATAACCGGGCCTACCCGGACTGTCAATAATTGTAAAGCCTGTCCTTGTGGGGTCACGCTGTCGCTAGTGCGGGACAGTTCACAAAAATGGCGACATGTTGACACGTGCTGCGACTCACGGAAGCTACGCACATAGTGCATTAGTCTTGAACCGATAGGTACCCTCCAGAGCCTTTTTTAGTCACGCCAGACGTATGAACGAAAGCCTCACCGCCATCTACGCCGCGCCGCTGCTGCTGACCATGTTCTGGTACCTGCGGCGGCGTATCCGTGCCGAGAAGCGCAGCCGTGAGGTGTTCAACGAGGCCAAGGAAGCCGGACTTCTGGAGCCGGTGTCGCTCCATCCAAGTATTGATCCCGTGCGCTGCCTGGGTTGTGCCGCGTGTTTGCGCGCCTGCCCGGAACAAGAGCATCACCATGTATTCGGCCTGATCGAGGGCAAGGCTCATCTTGTCGCTCCGACGGAGTGCATCGGTCACGGCGCCTGCAAGGCCGCCTGCCCGGTCGATGCGATCACGCTGGTGTTCGGGACCGAGACTCGCGGCGTCGATCTGCCGGTGCTCAATCCCAGTTTCGAGACCAATGTGCCCGGTGTCTATATCGCCGGCGAGCTCGGCGGCATGGGCCTGATCCGCAACGCGCTGACGCAGGGCCGCCAGGCGGTCGAATCCATCGCCAAGCAGGGCAATCGCGCGCCAGGCAAGCGCCTCGACGTGCTGATCGTCGGCGCCGGCCCTGCGGGCATGGCCGCCGCGCTGACCGCCAAGTCGCTCAACCTGACGTATCGCGTCATCGAGCAGGAATCACTCGGCGGGTGCGTCTTCAAGTATCCGCGCGGCAAACTCGTGATGACCGCACCGGTCGAGTTGCCGCTGGTCGGCAAGTTTCACTTCCGCCAGACCTCCAAGGAACAGCTGCTCACGGTGTGGACCGAAATTATGGAGAAGGAACAGCTGCGCATCCAGTGCAGCGAGCGGGTCGAGGCGGTCGAAAAAGAGGACGACGGATTCGTCGTGCGCACTTCCAAGGCGGCCTATCGCACCTCGACCGTGCTGCTCGCCATCGGCCGGCGCGGCACGCCGCGCAAACTCGCCGTGCCGGGCGAGGAATTACCGAAGGTCGTCTATCGATTGGTCGATCCCGACCAGTACATCGGGCAGGAGGTGCTCGTGGTCGGCGGTGGCGACAGCGCGCTGGAGGCCGCGGCGAGCATCGCCGAAGTGTCGGGCACACAGGTGACGCTCTCGTATCGTGGCGAGGCCTTCGGGCGTGCCAAGCCGCGCAATCGCCAGCGCGTCGCACAAGCGGCGGACCGGGGCAATCTCAAGCTGCTGCTGTCCTCAAACGTCAGTCACATACACCCCGACCTTGTCATCCTGGAACACGGCGGCAAGCAGGTGGAAATCCGGAACATGGCCGTCATCGTCAGCGCCGGCGGCGTGCTGCCAAACGAATTCCTGAACAAGGTGGGCGTGCGCGTCGAGACCAAATACGGGACTGCCTGATGGCCGCGCGGTTGAGCTTGATGTTGGCGGCGGCGTTGCTCGCGGGCGTTGGCGGCGCGATGGCCGCGGCCCCAAAACCGGCCGCGCTGGAATCTGCCCGGGTGGCGCTGCGCCTGCGCGACTACCCGACCGCCGTGGAAAAGCTGCGCCAGAGCGCCAATGCCGGCAGCGCGGAGGCGCAGCTCCTGCTGGGCCTGATGGAACTCAACGGCGTGGGGATGGCGATCAACCAGACCGAGGCTGAAACCTGGCTGCATCGCAGCCTGGACCAGAACAATGCGACCGCCGCCTATGTGCTCGCCTCGCTGGCCTCGCAACGGCGCGATGCGCCGCCCGGCGAAGCGAGCTCATTGCTGCAGCGGGCGGCCGCACTGGGCTATCCGGCCGCCATGGAAGACGTGCGCCTGGGCCGCACACCCCTGAGTGCGGATTGGGCCGGGCTGGCAGACAATGCGCTGCGCGTCGATCTTGCCATTTACAGCGCCCGCAACGGCGACCTGGACTGCCTGAAGGCCCTGGGCGCCGCGCTCCGGGGACTGCGCGATCCCTTTGGCGCCACCATCCTTGCGCACGCCGTTGCGGCCGGCGCGGCTGGCACGGTGCAATTTCTCATCGCCCAGGGAATCGACGTCAATGTCGCCGACAGTTTTGGCGTCACGCCGCTGATGCTGGCCGCGCAGCTCGAGAATACGCAGATCCTGCAATCGCTCCTGGGCGCGGGCGCCCAGGTGGGCGCGCTCGACAGCGCCAAGCGCACCGCGCTCTTCTACGCCGCGCGCGCAGACCGCGCCGCGGCGGTCAGTCTGCTGGTCCAGGCCGGCGCCAGGGTCGATGCCGCCGACGTGCGCGAATACACCGCACTCGATGCGGCCCTGACGGTTGGTGCCAACGCCGCGGTGGCGCAGCTGCGCACGCTCGGGGCCAAGAATCTCGCCACGCACAGCCCGCGAGAGACGCTCAATGGCAAGTTCGACGCCGGCCGTCCCGGTGATATCTACCACGGCTGGCCGGTGGTGGCCCTGGCCGTCGCGCGCAACGACGCCGACGCCACCCAACGGCTCCTGCAGGGCGGCGCGGATGCCGACAGCCGTACTTTGCAGGGCGATACGCTCCTACACGTGGCCTACCATGCCGGCGCACGCGAGGCCTTCCGGATCCTGCTCGCCGCGCACGCCAATCCGCAGCTGATGGACAAGCGCGGCCGCACGGTGCTGGTGCTCGCCGCGACCAGCGGTGATCTGGCCATCGTCAGCCAGCTGCTCGGCAGCGGCGTCAACGCCGACGCTCACAGCGATCACGAAGACACGCCGCTCCTGGCGGCCACGCGCGCGGGCCGCGTCGAGGTCGCGCTGAAGCTGCTGGTGGCGGGCGCGAAGGTCGACACCATGGATGCCGAGGGCGAGTCCGCGCTGCAAGTGGCCGCTTCGGTCGACAATGCCGCGCTTGCCAAGATGCTGCTTGCCAGCGGCGCTTCCGTGCGGGCGGCGGACAAGCGCGGTGAGACGGCCCTGTGGCGCGCCGCGCGCGCCGGAGCCGCCGATGTGGCATCACTGCTGCTGGCCGGGGGCGCGGAAATCGACGCACCGGACCGCGAAGGACTCACGCCCCTGATGAGCGCGAGCGCCGCGGGGCAAGACAAGGTGGTGGCACTGCTCCTCGAAGCGCACGCACGCCCTGATCTGAAATCCGCACACGGGGACACCCCGCTGATACTCGCGGCAGCCCAGGGCAATGCGGGCGCGGTGCAGACCCTGCTGCGCCACAAGGACGGCATTGATACCCAGAACCAGGTGGGCGACACGGCGCTGATGGTCGCCAGCCGCGCGGGCAATCTTGCCGCGGGCAAGCTGCTGATCGCCGCCGGCGCCAGCACTTCGCTGCGCAACACCAAGCGCGCGACCGCCGGAGATGTGGCGCGCGACCGGGGCTTTGCCGCCCTGGCCAGCGCCATCGAAGGCAAGAGTTAGCCCGACGGTCCGGCCTACTCCTCCGGCACTTCCTGCCCGGGAAACAGGTCGGCAAGAAAGCCGAATTTCCGCAGATCCTTGATGCGTGTGGGATAGAGCACGCCATCGAGATGGTCGACCTCGTGCTGCACGACGCGGGCGTGAAAGCCCGAGACCGTCCGATCGATCGGCCGCCCGGATTCATCGCTCCCCCGGTAGTGCAGCCGGCGATGGCGGGGCACCATGCCGCGCAGGCCCGGCACCGACAGGCACCCCTCCCAGTCCTCTTCCTTGCCGCCGCGCAGCGGCTTGAGCCTTGGGTTGATGAGCACCGTGTACGGCACGCTTTCCGCATCCGGATAACGCTCCGTCCCCCCGCCCCCGAAAATCACCACCCGCTGCAGCACCCCGATCTGCGGTGCCGCCAGACCGGCGCCGCGGGCCGCCCGCATGGTGTCCTCCATGTCGCTGATCAGCTCGCGCAGCTGCGCCGTGCCGAACTCACGCACCGGGGCGCTGACCAGCAGCAGGCGCGCATCGCCCATGCGCAGGACGGGTTTTATGGCCATGGTTGCCCGCTACTTTCCCAGCCCGCTTCGAGGTTCGTCAAGACCGGTGCCGCAGCGGCGGTTGGCACGGCGCCCTGAGTGCTCTTAACATGGGGGCCTGTCGGCCCTGTGGGACCGAACCTAAGCCACCCAATCGAGAGGACGCTACTGATGAATGCTCTGCTGCCCCTGTCGCTCGTCGCCGCGCTGGCGGCGGCCCCGGTATATGCCGAATGCCCGGCGCCCAACAACGAGATCAAGATTCCCGATGGTGCCACCTCGACCAAGGATCAGATGCTGGCCGCGCAGCACGCCATCAAGGACGCCGACGCCGCCATCGCCACTTTCGCCGACTGCCTCAGGAACGAGCAGGATGCCAAGATCGCCGCGGGTGGGGACAAGCTGACGGATGCCGACAAGCTGAAGATCAGCACCGAATACGTCACCCGCCAGAACGTTGAAGTGGAAAAGCTGCAGAAACTGGCCGACCAGTTCAACGTCGAGCTGCGCGCCTACAAGGCCAAGCTGGCCCCGCCGCCGGCGAAGCCCTAGGACGGCACGGCATCCCGGCCGCGACTCTCAGGGGCGCGGTGCCGGAGGCGCAGCCGGGGGCGGCGCCAGCCCTTTAGTATACAGCACTTTGCCGTCCGGCTTGACCAGGACGGCATCGACGTCACCGAGCTTCTCATAGATCCTGATCGCCGCCTCTGCCCCCAGCACGAAGGCGGTCTTTGACAGACCGTCCGTGCGTATCGCGGTCGGGGCGAGCACGGTGGCGCTGCGCACCGCGCTCGCCGAGTGTCCGGTGCGCGGATCGATGATGTGGTGGTAGCGAACGCCGTTCTCGTCGAAGTAGTGCTCGTAGTCACCGGAGGTTGAGATCGCGGTGTCGATGAGCGGCAGCCGCGCGATCACCTCGTCCTTGCGATCGGGGTGGCGGATGCCGACGATCCAGGGTTTGCCGAAGCGATCCCCGATGATGCGGCTGTCGCCGCCGGCGGAAACCAGCGCGTGCCCGATGCCACGGCGCTGCAGAATCTCGATGCTGCGATCCACGGCGTAACCCTTGGCGATGCCGCCGAGATCGATGCGCACGCCGGCTTGCGAGAAGCGCACCGTGCCGGCGGCGCGATCCAGCAGCAGGTGGTGGTAATTCACCGCCGGCAGGGCAGCGGCGATCTGTTGCTCGTCGGGGCGGACGCGGGCCCGAAAATCGTACATGAACCCGACACTGGCGTAGGTGATGTCGAAGGCACCTTCGGTGAGGCGGGAATACTCGAGCGCGGTGCTCAGCAGACCAAACAGCTCGGCGCTGATTTTCACGGGCCCGCGGGCGGCGAGTGCGTTCACGCGGGAGACTTCGCTGTCGGGCTTGTAGGTGCTCATCGTGGCATCGATGTGCCGCATCTCCTGCATGACGGCATCGATGGCCGACTCGCCCGCCGCGCGCTCCTCGGCCCACAGCTCGACGACAATGCGCGTGCCCATGATGCCGTCTTCGGTGCGCGAGACCCATTCCGCGCGCGCCGGCGGACTCAGCAGGGCCAGCAGCACAAGGAGACCGGCGAGCCGCGCCATCACAGCACCAGATGCTCGGCGGGCCCGGGCATCGACACCGGCAAGCCGGGCAGCAACGCCGCAAATGCGTTCATCGCCGGCGGCTCCCCGTGCACGAGCACGGTGCGCTCCGCCCCGCCGGCCCGGGTGTGCCAGCTCAGCAGCTCGGCCTGGTCGGCGTGGGCGGAAAAGCCGTTGATCGTGTGGACCGCCGCGCGCACCGGGATCTGCTCGCCGAACAGCGTGATGCTCGGCGCACCATCGATGATGCGGCGCGCCGGCGTGCCCTGGGCCGCGTAGCCGACGAACACGATGCTGGCGTTCGAGCGCGGCAGGTTGTGCACCAGGTGGTGACGGACGCGTCCGCCGGTGGCCATCCCGGATCCGGCGATGATCACCGCTCCGCCAGCGATGCTGTTGAGCGCCATGGACTCGGCGGTACCGCGCACCAGGTGCAGGCCCTCGAAGCCAAACAGGTCCCCGCCAGCGGCGATCAGGGCCGCGGCCTCCTCGTCGTAGCACTCGGGATGCGCGCGATAGACTTCGATGGCGGCCACCGCCATGGGTGAATCGACGTACACGGGTAGCCTGGGTGGCAAGGCGCCGGCGGCCACCGCGGCGCGGAGCGAATACAGGATCTCCTGGCTGCGCTCCAGCGCGAAGCTCGGGATGATCACGTTGCCGCCGTGCGCGATTGTGGCGCCCACGACGCTGACAAGTTCGGCCACCGACTCGGCGGGCGAGCGGTGCTGGCGATCGCCGTAGGTGGTCTCCATGAGCACGATGTCGGCGGCAGGCGGTGCCGGATCGCGCAGGATCGGCCGGCCCGCACCGCCGATATCGCCGGAGAACAGGACCCGGCGCGATCGCCCCGCCTCCTGCACCTGCACCAGCACGTGGGCTGAGCCGAGTATGTGGCCCGCATCGTGGTAGCTCACGCTCAGGCCCGGCGCCAGCTGCAGGTCCTCCCCATAAGCCGCCACGCGGCCAAATCGCTCCACCGCGGCCAGCACGTCCGCCTGCGTGTACAGCGGCACCACCGGCCGGCCGTCGCGCGAGCGCCTGGTGCGCCAGGCGGCATCGTCCTCGGCCATGTGGGCGGAGTCCTGCATCACGATGCGCGCGAGCTCGCGGGTCGCACCGGTAGCGATGATCTCGCCGCGGAAGCCGCGCTTGAGGAGCAGCGGCAGGCGGCCGCAGTGATCGAGATGGGCGTGCGTCAGCAGCAGGAAATCGATCGCGGCGGCGTCAAACCCCAGCGGAGCCGCGTTCTCTTCTTCGAGTTCGCGCCCGCCCTGGAACATGCCGCAATCGATCAGCAGTTCGTGCCCGGCACATTGCAGCCGGTGGCAGGACCCGGTGACGTCGCGGTCCGCGCCATGAAAGGAAAGCTCCATTCGCCTGCCGGTTCCTCAGTCCCGGAACGGATTGCCGCCGGACCGTTCATACCAGGCCAGGATGCTGCTCCAGATGGCAGCGGCATCCTCGGCAAACCAGAACAGCTCGGCGTCTTCCGGATCGATCACGCCTTCCTCGATCATGAACGGCAGGTCGATGACCCGCCGCCAGTACTGCTCCCCGACCAGCACCACGGGCACCCGCTCCATCTTGCCTGTCTGCAGCAGCGTGAGGGCTTCGAATACCTCATCGAGCGTGCCGAATCCGCCGGGAAAGGCGACCAGCGCCCGGGCGCGCTGCAGGAAGTGGAGCTTGCGAATGGCGAAATAGTGAAAGCGGAAGCACAGCTCCGGCGACACATAGGGATTGGGATACTGCTCGTGCGGCAGGTTGATGTTGAGTCCCACCGTCTTCGAACCCGCGTCGAAGGCTCCGCGATTGGCAGCCTCCATGATGCCGGGTCCACCGCCGGTCATGACGACCGTGTGGCAGCGGGCCGGGTCCGGGTTGGCCTGCGCCACCAGGCGGCCAAGTTCGCGCGCGATCCCGTAGTAGTGGCTCATGGCCACCAGGCGTTCACAGGCCGCGAGGCGCTGGCGCAGCTCGGCGTCAGCCGGCGCGCGCGCGGCGGCCGCGTGCGCGGCGGCCAGCCGCCGCTGTGCCGCGGCCGGTTCGGTGATGCGGGTGCTGCCGAACACGACGACCGTGTGGCGGATGCCGGCGGCCTCCAGCAGCAGCTCGGGCTTGAGGTAGTCAAGCTGCAGGCGCTGCCCGCGGGTGTCCTCGCGCTGCAGGAAGGCGGGATCGGCGTCACCAGGCATATAGCTCGGGCTGCCCAGGATGGCCGCGAGGCGCTGCGGCGCCTGCGGATCATCCTCGGCGGACTTCGCGGTTTGCCAGGGCAGCGGCGTGCGCCGCGATTGCTTCATCATCTGTACGGACACCGTACCGGCTCCGGCGGTTCCCGTCTAGCCGGACTGGGCGGCCTCCAGCAATCCCTTCTGCACCAGCCAGTCGCGATTGAACAGGCGCGACAGATACTTCGATCCCGTATCGCACAGCATGGTGACGATCACATGGCCGGGACCGAGCTGGCGCGCGACGTGGATTGCGGCGGCCACGTTGATGCCGCTGGTGCTGCCCAGGAACAGGCCTTCTTCTCGCAGCAGCCGGTATACGCAGGCGATGGTCTCCTTATCCTCGACGTGCACGGCGTCGTCGACCGGCGCATCCTGCATATTGGCCGTCACGCGCCCAATACCAATGCCCTCGGTGATCGACCCGCTCCCCGTGGCCTTGAGCACGCCGCTGCGATAGTACTCATACAGGGAGCTGCCCGGCGGATCGGCCAGCACGGCGCGCACTTTCACATTCCGCGACTTCAGATATTCGGACACGCCACCGAGGGTGCCACCGGTGCCGCTGGCCGATACGAAGGCGTCGATGCGTCCTCCGGTCTGCGTCCAGATCTCGGGGCCAGTGGTCTCGAAGTGCGTGCGCCGATTGGCCGTGTTGTCAAACTGGTTGGCCCAGATCGCCTGCGGCAGCTCGCCCGCCATGCGGCCGGCGACCTTCTGGTAGTGGTTCGGGTCGCTGTAGGGCACGGCCTTGACTCGATGCACGGTGGCACCCAGCGCCGCGATCAGCTCGTATTTCTCCGGCGACTGGTTGTCCGGCATGACGATCACGCAGCGGTACCCGCGCGCGTTGCAGACGTGTGCCAGCCCGATGCCGGTGTTGCCGGCGGTGCCCTCGACCACGGTGCCGCCCGGCGCCAGCAGGCCGCGCCGTTCAGCATCCAGGACGATGGCGCGCGCGGCGCGATCCTTGACCGAACCGCCCGGATTCATGAACTCGGCCTTGCCCAGGATCTCGCACCCCGTGGCCGCGCTCGGGCCGCGCAGGCGGATCAGGGGCGTGTTGCCGATCGCATCGAGGAAATCAATCGCTGTGTTCATCCGCCACCTGTTGCAGGCCTGAGACCAATCGCCCCGCGAACTGCCCCACATCGCCGACGATCAGGAGCGAGGGAGCGCCGATCGAAGCGGCTGCGGCCTGCGCCGCGATATCCGCAAGCCGCCCCGCGATCAGGCGCTGATCGGGGAGCGTCGCGCGCTCGACGAGCAGCGCGTGGCGCTCCTGCGGCGCGCCGTGCTGCACCAGCCGCGCGACGATCTGCGGCAGCTGCGCGGCGCCCATGTAGAACACCACCGTCTGCAGCGGCGCGGCCAGCGCCCGCCAATCGAGCGCCGCCGCGGCCTCGCCCATCGCGGTCACGAAGCACACGGACTGCGCGACGCCGCGATGCGTCAACGGCACGCCCACGGCCGCGGCTGCACCGAATGCCGCCGTGACTCCCGGCACCACCACCACCGGGATGCCCGCCTGGCTCAGCGCGCTGAGTTCCTCGCCGCCGCGCGCGAACACCATGGGGTCTCCCCCCTTGAGGCGCACCACGCGCCGGCCGCGCCGCGCATGCTCGATCAGCAGTTCGTGAATGCGCGCCTGCGTGGTGCGATGGTGGCCCGGCTCCTTGCCCACGAACACGCGTTCGATGTCGCGACGGAGCCGTGCCAGTACCGACGGCGGCACCAGCCGGTCGTAAAACACGACGTCGCACTGCTGCAGCAGCTGCTGGGCGCGCAGCGTCAACAGGTCCGGGTCTCCGGGACCGGCACCGATCAGCCACACCATGCCGCGCGCGGCGCTGGCGGAAGCGCCGGCGCGCGCCTGCTCGAGCTGCCGTTCCAGCCCGGCCGCGGCCGCGGCCGCATCCAGCGTGCCGGCCAGCAGCCCCTGTGCCAGGGCGCTGTCGAAGAAATTCTCCCAGAAGCGCTGGCGCGCCTCCGCGCGCGGCAACGAGGCCTGCAGCCGCGTCCGCCAGGCGCCGGCGAGCCGGGCCAGCTCGCCGAGCCGTTCCGGCAACAGCGCCTCGATCTGCGCCCGCAGCCGGCGCGCGAGCGTCGGCGATGCGCCTCCGGTGCCGATCGCGACCATCACGGGCGCGCGATCGACGATCGCGGGCATCAGGCAGCTCGATGCGGACGCATCATCCACGGCATTGACCCAGACGTGGGCCGCCTGGCCTGCGGCGCTGACCTGCAGGTTGATTTCCGGCCGGTTGGTCGCGGCGATCGCGAGCACGACTCCCTGCAGGTGTTCAGGCGCGAATCGGGTCGCGAGGTATTCGGCCCCGGAGCGTTCACACAGGGCCGCCAGCTCGGCGCAACGCTGCGGAGCCACAACGCGCAGCTGCGCGCCGGCATCACACAGGAGTTCCGCCTTGCGCGCGGCGACGGCGCCGCCGCCGACGAGCAATACGCGCTGCCCGCGCAGCTTCAGGAATACAGGCAGGTAATCCAAGTCTGGCCTCTCGCCGCATTATTATTCGGGCTACTCATAACTTTGACGCATAAGCACCCGGCGACCCCGTGCAGCGGCGCGGCCCTGAACTGAGCGGCCGTTCCGCTCCGGCTGACAATGCCGTGACCGCGGGGCCACGGACTGCGGCACAATGATCGCATGAGCGAACCTATTCCGCTGAGCCTGCGCCGGCTGCGCCAGGACGAGCATGTGCGCGCGCTGACGCGCGAGATCCATCTGCGGCTCGACCAGCTCATACAGCCCTGCTTCGTGGCCGAGGGCACAGGGAGCGCCGAGCCCGTGCCCGGCCTCACCGCGGTGATACAGGAAACGCCCGATTCGCTGCTGCGGCAGACGGAGGCGGACCTGCGCGCCGGGGTGCGTGCCTTCCTGCTGTTCGGCGTGCCGCGTGCGCGCGCCGAGCGGCGCATCGACTGGTCCTTCACCGCCGGCCAGATCCGGGCGCTGAAGGCGCGCTTCGGCAAGGACCTCTGGCTGGCCGCCGACGTCTGTCTGTGCTCCTCGACGCCGCACGGGCATTGCGGCGTGCTCAACGCGGAGGGTGATCATCTCGACAACAACGCCAGCGTGCAGGAATTGACGGCGGCGGCCCTGGCTTACGCGCAGGCCGGCGCCGATTGCGTGGCGCCGAGCGATATGATGGATGGCCGCGTCGGCGCCATACGCCGCGCCCTTGACGCGAATGGGCTCGAACGTACGGTGCTGATGAGTTACGCCGTCAAGTTCCAGTCGGCGCTGTATGGGCCGTTCCGCGTGGCTGCGGACTCTGCTCCCAAGACCCAGAGCGCCCTGCGCGATCGCGCCAGCTACCAGCTCGATCCGGCGCGCCCCGGGGATGCCTGGCTGTGCGCCGAACGCGACGTCGCCGAAGGTGCCGATATCCTCATGGTGAAGCCTGGGCTGCCTTACCTTGACCTGCTGCGCGATCTGTCGCGTGCGATCCGCAGGCCCTGGGCCGTGTATCACGTCAGCGGCGAATTCGCCGCGCTCGAGGCGCTGGCAGAGAAAGGCCTGGCGCCGCGCGCCGCGCTCCACCGCGAAGTCCTGACGGCCTTCAAGCGCGCCGGCGCCAGCATGATCATTACCTACGGCGCGCGCCAGGCGCGCGAACTGCTGGATCTGTGAGCCGCTCGGAAGGGCTGTTCGCGCGCGCCCTGAAGGTCTCGCCCGGCGGCGTGCACTCCCCGGTGCGCGCCTTCCGCAGCGTCGGCGGGACGCCGGTGTTCATGACCGGCGGGAGCGGCGCACGCCTCATCGATGTGGATGGGCGCGAGTACCTCGATTTTTGCATGGCCTTCGGGCCCATGATCCTCGGGCACGGCAATGCGGCCGTGCGCGAGGCGGTCGAAGGCGCCATGAGCCGCGGCTGGAGCCTCGGCACGGCCGAGCCCTACAGCCTCGAACTCGCCGAGTACATCACCAGCCGCATACCCTGGGTGCAGATGCTGCGCTTCGTGAATTCCGGCACCGAAGCGGTGATGTCGGTGCTGCGCGTGGCGCGCGGTGCGACCGGGCGCTCCAAGATCCTGAAATTCGAAGGCTGTTACCACGGCCACACCGACTCCATGCTGCTCAAGGCCGGCTCCGGGCTGGCTGATGCGCCACTGCCGGACAGCGCCGGCCTGGGCGCGATGGCCAGAGGCGAGACGGTCATCGCGCCGCTCGACGACGAAGCGGCGCTCGAGACCATTTTCGCGCGTCACGGGAGCGAGCTCGCCGCCGCGATCATCGAGCCGCTGCCGGCCAACTACGGCCTGCTCCCGCAGCGTGGGGAGTTCCTGCGCGCGCTCGCGCGGCTCGCGGCCCACCACGGCGCGCTGCTGATCTTCGATGAGGTGATCTCCGGCTTCCGCGTGGGATTCCAGGGCTATGCGCCCCTGGCGGGCGTGACACCGGACCTGGTGACCTACGGCAAGATCATCGGCGGCGGCTTTCCGGTAGGCGCCTACGGCGGCCGGCGCGAACTGATGGAGCTGGTCGCGCCGGCAGGTCCGGTCTACCAGGCCGGCACGCTCAGCGCCAATCCGGTCGCCATGTGCGCCGGGCTGGCCGCCCTGCGCCAGCTCAGCGATGGCAGCGCCTACGCGCAGCTCGAGTCGCGCGGCGCGCTGCTGTCGCAATCACTCCAGGCCGTGGCCGGTCTCATCGTGCAACGCGTGGGTTCCATCTTCTGGCTGTGCCTGGCCGGCGATGGGAAGGTCGCCACGCCGCTGCGCAGTCCGGCGCAGTATCCGCCCGGCTGCGCCCAGCGCTACAGCGCGGCCTATCATCCCCTGCTCGCCTCAGGCGTCTACCTGGCGCCCAGCGCCTTTGAGGTGGGTTTCCTGTCTACCGCTCACGCCCCCGCCGATGTCGAGGCGCTGGCCGCCGCGGTGGCCCGGGTCTGCCCCCCGCCCTAGGTGCGAATCGGGCCGTCTGAGCCCCAAGTGTGATGGATTCCTCATTGCCCGCATGAGCAACGCCGGGGCACATTCTGTCGCATCGAAATTGTGAACCCGTCCGAAGCGGCCGGAGGCGCCAGCAACCACATTTAGAACAATGAATCCGGAGACCTGACGCGGTGCCAACCCAAGGACAAACCAGCAGCAGTCCCGTTCAGGAACGACGCGACACGCCGGCTGCGGCGGCCGCAGGGCGGCGCAAGGATCTGTACCTGCTCTCGGGCGACGACAGCCTGCTGCTGGAACTCGGCCCGCTGCTTGGAGATCGCTACCGCAGCCGCCCGATAGACGCCGCCGATCAGATCGAGGGCGCGAGCCTCGCGCCCTGGCTGCTGGTCATCGATGCCACCGACAGACATGACGCACGCGCGCAGGCCGCCCGCATCGAACAGCAGCATCCGCTGGCGCCCCTGCTGGTCATCTGCGCAGATGGCAAAGCCACCGATTGGGCCAGCCCGCTCGCGCGAGGCATGGTCAGTGCCGTTGTCGAGCGCGGCTCGCTGGCCACGATGCTGCCGGAAGCACTCATGGCGATCGAGCTGCGCATGGAAGCGGCGGCCACGGCGATCACCTCGAATGCCTTTCGGGACCTCGCCGGTCCCGATCACCCCGGCGGACGCGCTCGCCTCTGGCTGTGGGCCGGAGCGGCGCTGCTGTTCGCCGGCGGCGCCGGCTGGTATTTCCTGGGCGGCCAGGCTCCCGCCGCCGGGCCCGTCCAGAAGTCCTCGCCCGCGGTTGCAGTGCCGGCGACCCTCCCGGGCAGATCCGCCGGCACCGCAGCGTCCACGCCGCCGTCTCCGGTGAGCGCCGCGCCGGCGACAACCTCCGCTCCGGCTCCGGTCCCGCACCGTACGGTGCTCGAACTGCTTTCGGACGCGCGGGTCGCCTTCCGCGATGAACGGACCTTGCTGCCCGGACCGGATGGGGGCGCCCACGGCGACAGCGCACTCGAACTGTACGGAGCGGTGCTGGCCCAGGACCCGAAAAATGAGGAAGCGCGCGAAGGTATGCAGCGCCTGTTGTCGGTGGCGAAGTCACGCATCCAGTCTGATATGGCCGCGGGGCGGCCGGACGACGCCACACGACTGGTGGCGGCGTTTCGCGACGCGGGCATTGCTCCCGAGTCCACCACGAAGCTGCAGGCCGACATCGCCGCGGGGCGCGTGCGCGCCCTGCCCGTCCAGGCCCGTGAGGCGATCGCCAATGGCGATGTCAACGCGGCCACTCAGTTCATCGCGCAATTCACCGCCGCCGGCGGCGATCGCGCCACGCTCGCCGACCTGCGTCATTCGCTCGATGCCTACAACGCCACGGCGCAGCTCAACGCGCTCGGCGCCCGGGCGCGCACCGCGATCAGCGCTGGCGCGCTGCTCGAGCCCGCCGGCGAGAATGGGCGCGAGCTGGCCCAGGCGCTGGTGCAGCTGAACCCCAAGAGCCCGCTGACGCTCAGCGTGCAGCACGAGTTGCAGCTCGCACTTCTGGCACGCGCACAAAGCGCCAGCCACGCCACGCAATTCGAGCTGGCGCAGCAATTGCTGGGCGCTGCCGCCGACTACGGCAGCAGCAATGAGCTCGCCAGCGCCCGCCGCCAGTTGCAATCTGACATTGACGCGGCCCGCGAGCGGACGGCGGCGGCCACGGCCGCGGCGGCGGCTCCGCCGGCGGTCCGTACTGGCGCGGCCGTGGAGCCGGAGTTCCTGGCCGCCAAGCCTGTCAAGCCACTGAGCGCCGCGTACCCGCCGCAGGCCCTGCAGTCCGGGAAGGCCGGCTACGTCGTGGTCGAGTTCCTGCTCGACGGCAAGGGCCGCGCGAACAAGGCGAAGGTGGTGGAATCGAGTCCCCCGGGCATTTTTGATGGCGCCGCCCTGGCGGCGGTGAGTGGCGGCCGCTATGACACCAGCGCGCTCGGTGACGACAAGGCCAAGCGCAGCCGCATCCGGATCAGCTTCAAGCCCTAGAGTTCGAATTCTCGCAGTGGAGTAGCGTATGGCCCGCCTGTCCCTGACCCATCGCGTACAGTGGTTGCCGATCACCGTGGCGATGGCTTGTGCGGTGGCGCTGGCCTTGCTGCTGATCACCGGTGTGCGCCACGCGGCGCGGCTCCAGTCCGCGTCCACGGCATTGCAGCTGGCCTCCGGACTGGTGGCCGAGCCGCAGCTCATGCGTTCCGAACTGACCCTGATCCAGCGCGGACTGGAGACCCAGACCTACGTGGGCGACTCGCTGCGCGCCCTGGCGGTCAGCCGCAACGCCAGCAACCAGACTTACGAGAAGCTGGCGATGGCCGTCAAGGAAGCCGACTCGGGAGCTGACGCGGTTGCATTGTTCGCACTGGCACAGCGCCACTGGCAGCCTCTGGAAGCCGGACTTGCGCGGCTCGGAAACACGAAGTCAGCCGACCTGTACGCCGACAGCGTCACGGGCTCCACCCTGACCAGGGCCGGCGCGCAGCTCAAGCGCGTCGCCGATGAAGTCCTCGCCACGCAATCGACCAACGCGAGCGCCCTGGCAAACGAGCTGGCGCAGCTTGCGGCGCTGCTGCGTGAAGGGGTGGTGCGCGACGGCAAGTCCCTGCGCGCATTGCTGCTGGGTGGCGCCGCGCTGGCCGCGCTGCTGCTGGTCACCATGCTGTATTTCGCCTGGCGCGCGGGTCGCGCCGCGAGCACCGCCGGCGAGGCGCAACGCCAGATCGGCAACATCCTCGGCACGGTGCGCGAAGGCCTGTTCCTGATCGGCCGCGATGGCCGCCTCGGCGGCGC
This sequence comes from Steroidobacteraceae bacterium, assembly GCA_035300345.1. Taxonomy (GTDB): domain Bacteria; phylum Pseudomonadota; class Gammaproteobacteria; order Steroidobacterales; family Steroidobacteraceae; genus FEN-1191. The sequence goes on along the minus strand of DATGVM010000003.1, from coordinate 31,503 downwards.
CCACTCTGACTCGCTCCTGCCGTTGCTGCGCATCGCCTCACCGGCCGGCAAGAACTTCGAGGACCTGCTGCGCCCGCTGGTCGACGAGAGAACACTGTTGGCCGCCACCAAGTACCTCGGATTGCTGCAGAAGGACAAGGTCAACGAGGAACTGATCGAGTCGGTCAATCCCCTGCAGCAGATCGAAGTCAGCTTCCAGCGGCCGTTCGGCTCGCCCGAGCTGCGCTACCTGTCGTTCTCGTTCCGGCGCACCCGCGGCGAGGCCAGGCAGCCGGACTTCCTGCTCGGCGTGGTGGCCGACGTCAGCGATCACGTACTGCTGCAGCGCGAGCTCGAGCAGTTGCGCGCCAGTTCCGAGTCCCAATCGGACCTGCTGCTGCAGGTGTTGCAGACCGAGCCGCTGCAGCTGCAGTCGTTCCTGGGCAGCGTCGACGTCGCCGTACGGCACAGCAATTCGCTGCTGCGCAGTCCCGGCGTCAAGCAGCCCGAACTGCTGCAGAAGCTCCAGGGCGTGTTTCGCCAGATGCATTCGATCAAGGGCGAGGCGGCCGCCCTCGGCCTCGAGAGCTTCGTGGACCGCTGCCACGCGATCGAAGAACTGCTGGCGGGACTGCGCGAGCGCGGCGATCTGGCCGGCGATGATTTTGTCGCCGTGGTCATCAAGCTCGACAGCCTGCTGGCACATATGCAGGCCGTCGCCACCATGCAGGAGAGGATGGATGGCATGCGCTCCGCCGCGGCGGCCGCGGGCGACCTGCCGCCGGCACGCCACGGCGACACCGCCATCATCCAGGCGCGCGTGACGGCGGCCGCGACGCCGGTGGCGGCGCCCGTGCCGACGGGGACCGCAAACCTGGAATCCATGCTGCGACGCCTGGCCGTCGAGGTGAGCACAGCGGGCGGGCGCGAGGTCAGGGTGGTCACGGAGGGCCTGGATCGCGTGCCCCCGATGTACGCAGGAACGGTGCGCGATGTCTGCATACAGATGGTGCGCAACTCCATCGCCCATGGCATCGAGCCGCCGGCCGAGCGGGCCGCAGCCGGCAAGCCCACCACCGGCGTGGTACGGGTCCGCTTCAACGACGACAACCCGCGGGAATTCACGCTGCTGGTCGAGGACGACGGCCAGGGCCTCAATCCGACGCAGATCCGCGATCGCGCCCGCGACCGCGGCATTCTGGACGACGAACAGGCCGCGGCGCTCGACCGCAGTGGTGCCTATCGCCTGATCTTCCAGCCTGGATTTTCCACCGCCGACGCAGTGACCGAGCACGCCGGCCGCGGCGTCGGCCTTGACGTCGTCAATGCCGCGGTCCGGGAATGCGGCGGCCGCATCGGCATCGCGACCACGCCAGGCAAGTACACGCGCTTCAAGATCGGGCTGCCGCGGCGCGAATCCCAGTCCGAGTCGCACTCCTCCGCGGCCTGAATAGCATCTGATGGACGCGCCCCGGCACCGCTTGCTGGTCGTCGATGACTCCAACGTCATCCGCCGTCGCATCGAACGCGCTAACGAGCTGCCGCAGATCGAATTCGTGGGCGCGGCCCGCAACGGAGTCGAGGCGCTCGAGATGCACGCCCTGCTCCACCCTACCCTGGTGACCATGGACCTGACGATGCCGGCGATGGACGGAGGGGAGTGCGTGGCGCAGCTCGTGCAGCGCGATCCCGAGCTGCGCATACTGGTGATTTCCGCACTCGCCGACAAGCTGACGGCGATCGACGCCCTGGAAAAGGGCGCCTGTGGCTTCCTGTGCAAGCCTTTCAGCGACCGTCAGCTTAACGACGCCATGCGCAAGCTGATCGGCGACTGAGCAGATCATGAGCCTGGAAACAGAAGTCGGGGTATTCATTGACGGAGTGCTGAACTACTTCAGCACCTCCGTACAGCAGGGCGCGCTTTGCGGCACCCCGCACCTCGCCCTGAGCGAGAAGCCAGAGCTCGCCGACTACACCGGTGTCATCCAGGTCAGCGGCAAGCGCACCGGGCTGGTCGCCTTCACGGCGCCCAAGAGCATGCTCAGCGTGATGCTGATGCGCATGCAGGAAACCGACATGAGCCACGAGAACCTGTGCGACCTGGTCGGTGAAATCGCCAATACACTGGCCGGAAACGCGCGCCGTGATTTCGGCCAGCAGTTCCAGATTTCCGTGCCGGCGGTGCTGTCCAGCCGCGCCAGCCCGGTGCCCTACCCCGACGCCTCGCGGCCAATCGTCATTCCGATCGACTGGCGCAATTACCACGCGCGCCTGATCGTCTGCCTGAACTAGCTCCAGCCGGTCAGGCCGCAAGTCCCTCGCGCCGCCGCGGCTGCACCAGGGTGTCAGCGGCGGCCTGGTAGGCCACGGTGTAGCGGGCGAGCTGGGCCAGGGCCGCTTGCAGGTCCTCACCAGGCTCGAGATCGAAGGCGTCGAAACCGCAACGGGCCAGCAGATAGAGATGATCTCGCTTGACCACGCCGCCGGCGCGCAGCTCGGCGCCGTAGCCGAGCCGTTGCCGCAACAGCTGGGCCTGGGAAAAGCCCCGCCCGTCACCGCTCTTTTCGAACTGCACCACGATCAGCACAAGACGCTCGACCCAGGGAGCCAGCAGCTCCACGTCGTCGGTCGGTCCGAGGCTCACGGCGATGCCGGAAGCGCCAAGGCGCCCCTGGGCGGCGGCGTGGAGCAGCTCCGCCAGCGTCAGCACCGGCGGGCCCTCACCGCTCTCACCCGGGTAGCGCCAGGCGTCTGCGCGCAGCTCACGCCGCCACAGCGTCTTCCGCATAGATTCGCTCCTTGAAGGGGGCCAGGCCCAGCCGCCGCACGGTCTGGAGGAAGGATTCATCGGCGCCCTGCCGGCGCTCGAGGTAGACCTCGACGATCTGCGCCAGGGTGGCGGCCACCTGGGCCTTGGGCACCGAGGGGCCGATCACTTGACCGAGGCTGACTTGGCCGCTGGCGGACCCGCCGAGCGTGATCTGGTACCACTCCTCACCGCGCTTGTCGACGCCGAGGATGCCGATGTGCCCGACGTGATGGTGGCCGCAGGCATTCATGCAGCCGGACATCTTCACCTGGATTTCACCCAGGTCGTACAGGTAGTCCAGATCGTCGAACTGTGCGTGAATCTGCCTGGCCACGCCGATCGTACCGGCGTTGGCGAGGCTGCAGAAGTCGAGTCCCGGGCAGGCGATCATGTCGGTGAGCGTGCCGATGTTGGGGGTCGCCAGCCCGAGCTCCGCCAGTGAGCGGTGGAGCGTGGCCAGAGCCTGCTGTGGGACGTCGGCCAGCACCAGGTTCTGGTCGTGGGTGACGCGCACCTCGCCGAAGCTGTGGCGGTCGGCCAGATCCGCCAGGCCCAGCATCTGGGCGCTGGTCATGTCGCCGGGCGCCTCGCCATGCTTCTTCAGCGAAACGAACACGGCCCGATAGCCGCTGACCTTGTGGGCGCGGGTGTTGTGCCGGTACCAGGCCACGAAGGCGGCGGGGGCGCCCGCGCTCGCATCGGTATCGGGAAGCGCCAGGTACGGCGGCGGCGTGAAACTGGCGCGCAGCCGCGCGATCTCGGCCTCGCCGACCCGGGGCGCGAAAGCGCGATTGGCCGCGTACTCGCGCTCGACCTGGCGCGCAAACTCCGCAACGCCGAGGGATTTGACCAGCACCTTGATGCGGGCCCGGTGAATATTGTCGCGCCGCCCGTGGCGGTTGTAGACCCGCAGGATCGCTTCAAGGTAGGCCAGCAGCTCCCCCTGGGGCAGCCACTCGCGGATCCGCTTGCCGATGATGGGCATGCGCCCCAGTCCCCCGCCGCAGAGGATCTCGAAGCCGATGGCACCGTCGGCGGCGCGCACCAAGTGCACGCCGATGTCGTGCACGGCGGAGACCGCGCGGTCGGCGGCGGCGCCCGTGACCGCGATCTTGAATTTTCGCGGCAGGTAGTTGAACTCGGGATGCTGCGTCGACCACTGGCGGATCAGCTCGCACCAGGGGCGCGGATCCTCGATCTCGTCGGCCGCCACGCCGGCAAAATGATCGGTGGTGACGTTGCGTATGCAATTGCCGCTGGTCTGGATGGCGTGCATCTCGACCGTCGCCAGCTCGGCGAGGATGTCGGGCACCTGCTCGAGCTTGGGCCAGTTGAACTGGATATTCTGGCGCGTGCTGAAATGGCCGTAGTCACGGTCATAATGGCGCGCAATGTGCGCCAGCATGCGCAGCTGGGGGGTGCTCAGCATCCCGTAGGGGATGGCGACCCGCAGCATCGGTGCGTGCGTCTGGATGTACAGCCCGTTGCGCAGGCGCAGCGGGCGGAATTCGTCCTCGCTCAGCTCGCCGGCCAGGAAGCGGCGCGTCTGATCGCGAAATTCCGCCACCCTCTCCTCGACAAAGGTGCGGTCAAATGGCTCATATTTGTACACGCGCACCACTGTACAGGCGCCCAGTGGGCGCCGGCAGCTGACAGCCGGTTATCTAGAATGATCCGTCGGGTTATCAGCCGCCGGTCTGCAGCCCCGAGCCGATGCCCGTTACGCTGGCCAGGAGCGCCTCGTACAGGCCCGCATCTTCCCGTCCGGCGGCCCGCCAGCGCCGCAGCAGGTCGATCTGCATCAGGTTCATCGGATCGACGTAGGGGTTGCGCAGCGCAATGCTGCGCTGGAGCGTCCGGTCCCCATCCAGCAGCGCGGCACTTGCCTTAATCTCGCACACCATGCGGCAGGTCAGCGCGTACTCGGCGCGGATGTCGGCCGCCAGGCCCAGCCCCTCGGGCCCAGCGAGCTGGTCATAGCGGGCCGCAATCTCCATATCGGCGCGGGCCAGCATGGCCTCGATGTCGTCGACCAGGCCGCGGAAGAAGGGCCAGCCGCCGTAGGCACCGCGCAGCAGTTCCAGGCCCCGCTCTGCACGCGCCGCCGCCAACCCCGAACCTGCACCGTACCAGCCGGGCAGCATGTGACGGGACTGCGACCAGGCGTAGACCCAGGCGGGGGCCGGTACCGCGGCCACCCCGCTCGCTCCGGGCGCCTCGCGCCGCCGCTGGGCGCCGATACGCATCCGCTCGATCACATCGATCGGCGTGACGGTGCGGAAAAAATCATAGAAGCCCGGGCGCTCGAGCAGGGCTCGCCAGGCCAGGCGGCTCTGCGCCGCGATCTGTGCGGTGACCGCGGCGAATGCGGCGCCCTCCTGCACGGCCACGCCACGGCGCACCGCCAGCGTGGCCAGGGCCAGGGTATTGAAGGCGCGCTCGAGCGAACGCATCGCATTGGCGCGCAGCCCGAAGTTCTGCGCGACGCTCTCGCCCTGCTCGGTGAAGCGCAGCACGCCACTCACTGACCCGGCCGGCGCAGCGCGCAGCAGCTCATCGATCCGGGTGCCGCCGCGCGGGATGCTGCCGCCGCGGCTGTGGAACAGCACGTGACCCTCACGCGCCTGATGAAGCGCGACCGTCAGCACGTGCTGCGCGCGGTACGCCGCCAGCCGCGCAGCGCAGATCCCGCTGTCGCGATTGCTCTCCGAATAACCGATCAGCACGGTCTGCAGGCGCTTGCGCGCGGCCAAGTGCTGCTGGTAGGCCGGTACGCCGAGGAGCGAGCGCATGACCTCTCCGCAGTTCTCGAGCGTGTCGACCGAATCGAACTGCGGTGCGACGTCGATGACCGCAGCGCCGCTGTGGCGATCGCGGGCACCGGCCCAGTGCGCCAGCACCAACGGCGCCAGCACGTCGGCCGAGGTAGCGGCGGCGCTGACGATGTACAGGCCGACCGCGTCGGGTCCGTAGCGATGGCGCCCCTGCATGACTGCATCGAAGACCGCCAGGGTGCGCTTGCCGAGGGCATCGAATCCGCCGCTTGGGCCGGCATCGCGCGCCAGCACCTCAACCAGCCGCTCGTGCTGCGCCTCGGCGCCGCGCTCCCGCCATTGCGGATCGGCCAGGCCCTGCGCCACTACGGCGTGATGCACGCTGGCGTGCTGGCGCAGATCGAGGGTCGCCAGGTGGAAGCCGAAGGTGTCGACGCGCGCCAGCAACCGGCGCACCAGGAACAGGCCAGCATGAGCGCCGCGATTGGCGCGCAGGCTCTCGGCGATCAGGGCAATATCGCCGCGGAACTGCGCCGGGCGTTCATAGCCGTTGGGACGACCCTCCAGCGTGTTGCGCAGGCGGGCCGAGATCTGCCCGAACAGCACCCGGTAGGGCATCGGATCATGGCGTGCGGGCGTAAGGCCGGGGGCGTCGGGCAGCAGGGTGCGGTACTCGGCAATGCGCCGCGTCACCGCCGTCGTGATGCCGACCCGCGCGGCGCTCTGCGAGAGCTGTTCCGCCAGCTGCCGGCACTCGGCGTGGTAATTGCCGATGATGGCCTGCTGCTGGCGTGCCAGCGTTTCGCGGATGCTCTTGGCGTGCACGTCGGCGGCCCCTTCCATGTCCCCGCCCACCCAGGTGCCGAAGCGCACCAGCAGCGGCAGTTCCAGGGTCTCGGCGTCCACGCCATAGAGGCGGGCCAGTGCGGAAGCGAGCTCCTCGTAGAACACAGGAATGATGCGGTAGAGCACCTCGGCGAGGTAGAAGATCGCGTGCTCGCGCTCGTCCGCCACGGTCAGCCGCTCGCGCGGATGCTCGGAAGTCTGCCATTCGATGGTCACGTCGGCGCGGATGCGCTCCAGCAGCGCGGCTTTTTCCTGGGGCGCCAGCAGCGGATTGCCCCGCTCCAGCAGGCGATCGGCGATGCGCTGCTGCCGGCGCAAACCGGTGCGGCGGGCCGACTCGGTCGGGTGCGCGATGAGTACCGGTTCGATGCTCAGCTGCCGTAGCAGCTGCAACAGCTCGGGGAGCCTGAGCCCTTGCGCCTTCAGCTCGGCCAGGGTATCCAGCACACCGCGCGGTTGCGGCCGGTCGCTGTCAGCCAGAAAATATTCACGCCGGCGGCGGATGCGATGGACCTTCTCGGCGACGTTGGCCAGCTGGAAATAGGCTGAGAAGGCGTGCACCAGGTCGCGCGCCAGCTGCGGGCGGCGGCCCTCGACGCGCGCGCGCAGGGCTTCGGCCGCGGCCACCGTGCCTTCGCGACGGCGGATCGCCGCACGCCGGTCGCCCTCGGCCAGCTCGTAGAGCTCCTCGCCCCCCTGCTCCCGCAGGACCTTGCCCACGATCTCACCGAGCGCGTGAATGTCCTCGCGCAGCGGGGCGTGGTGAGGCGGGAAGTGGATATCGTCGCGGTTCAATCTTCGGCCCGTGGCTAGCCGGCGCGCATTGTATATGCCAGGGCCTGCAAACACCCGCGGGGGCCGGCTGGCCCTACCCCGCCAGCAGCACCGCTTCGGCGTGTTCGAGCGTCTCGGGCGTGCCGTAAATCACGACAATATCGCCATCGCGCAGCTCCGTGCCACCCTCCGGCTCGCGCCCGGTAATCCCCTGGCGCCGTACCGCCGTGAAGCTCACGTCCGCGCCGCGGGCGCGCACCTCATCGAGCGAGCGGCCCACCGACCAGGCGCCGGGCGGCAGCACGATGGAACGCAGCTCCTCCCGGAAGGCGTGGGAGTCGTCGATGACGCGGGCACCGTCGTGGCGAAAAATATGCCGCAGAGTCGTGTAGCGGCTGGCGCGTATGTCTCCAACGGTGCGCAACACCTTGCTGACAGGCACGTTCAGCAGCATCAGCACCTGGGAAACCAGCATCAGGCTCGCCTCGAAAGTTTCCGGAACCACTTCGGTAACACCGGCGGCCGTCAATTCGGCCAGGCCGGCGTCGTCCTGGGTGCGCACCAGCAGCGGCACGTCGGCGCGCAGGCGGCGCACCGAGCGCGCAATGCCGACGGCGACCGCGGGATCGGCAAAAGTAATGATGACCGCGCTGGCGGTATCGAGCCCTACCTGCCGCAACAGCTCCTCGTCGGCGCTGTCGCCGAACACCACGTTGTCACCCGCATTGCGCGCCAGCCGGATCCGCGCCGGATCCAGGTCCACCGCCAGGTACTCGAATCCGAGCGACTCCAGTACGCGGGCAATATTCTGTCCCACCCGGCCAAAACCGCAGAGCACGACGTGCTCGCGGCGCGCCAGTGCGTTCGCGGTGGCATGTTCGCGCTCCAGGGCGCTGCCCGGCGGGCCCTTCTCGCCCAACACCAGGCGCGCAATGCGGCGGTTATAGCGGATCAGCAGCGGACTCAGCACCATGCTCAGGACCATCGCCGCCAGTAGCGGCTGGCTGAGCCGCCCTTCCAGGAGCCCCGTCTGGGGTACCAGAATCGTCAGCAACGCCACGCCGAACTCCCCGCCACCCGCGAGTACCAGGCTGGCGCGCAGGGCCTTGAAGCTGCTGCCGACGTACCAACGGGTCAGCAGCGAGACAAGCAGGCTCTTGCTGAGCAGCAGCAGCGCCACGAGCGCCGTGACCAGCAGGAATTGCCGGTACAGGAGCCGCACATCGAGCAGCATCCCCACCGAGATGAAAAACAGGCCCAGCAGCAGCTCGCGAAACGGCCGCACCGCCGACTCGACCTGGTGCCGGTATTCGGTCTCGGCGAGCATCATTCCCGCCAGGAACGCGCCCAGTGCCATGGACAGTCCGACCTGCCGCGTAATCCAGGCGCAGCTCAGCACCACCAGCAGCACGGTCAGCGTGAACAGCTCGCGCAGCCGGCTGTGCGCGATCTCGTAGAACAGTGGTCGCAGGAGCCAGCGCCCGATCGCCAGCACCACCACCAGTGCCAGCAACCCTTCTACCGCGAGACTCACCATGCTCGCGCCGCTGAAAGTGCCGCCGCCCCTGGCCAGCGCCGTGGCGAGCGCCAGCAGGGGCACGACGGCGAGGTCCTGGAACAGCAGCACCGCAAAGGCCAGGCGGCCGTGTGTGCGATTGAGCTCCGACTGCTCGGTGAGCTGCTGCAGCACGATCGCGGTCGAACTCATCGCCACGGCGCCACCGGCCACCAATGCCGCAGCCCAGCCCACGTCCAGCATGCGCAGCACGCCCGCCCCGGCCAGCCCCACGACCAGCACCTGGGCAAGGCCGAGCCCGAAGACCTCGCGCCGCATGGCCACCATGCGTGGCCAGGAGAAATCCAGTCCCAGCGTAAAGAGGAGGAACACGACGCCGATCTCGGCGAGGGCGCGCGTGGCCGGACCCGCCGGCAACAGGCCAAAGGCCAGGGGACCCAGCAGCAAGCCGACCACGAGATAGCCGAGTATTGGTGGCAGGCCCTGGCGGCGCGCCACGGCGACGACCACCACGGAGGCGAACAGCAGGACCAGCACCTGGGTCAGGAGTTGCGCAGACACGGTGCCAACTTAAGCGGGGCCTCGCGGCTTGTCCAACCGCTGGGCGCTGCGCACCGGCGCGACGCCGCAGCGCCCTCCCACCCGGCTAACGCGGCGACATCGTGACGGTGGCGTCGTGCTGATCGAAGCCCTGCAGGGCGCGGCGGTAGGCGCTGAGCACCAGCCGCTCGGCCGCCTTGTCGGCCCGTGGGGCCAGCAGCATGCGCAGCAGCACATCCGCACCGGGCCGGTTCGGCTCATCCACCAGCACCTGTTCGATATAGCGTGCCAGGCGGGCGTTCATTTCATTGACGAAGCGCAGGCGCGCGCCATCCTGCACATGTTCGGCGTTGGGGCCGTAGGTGACGCGCCCTTCAATGCTCAGTTCGTGCACCAGCAGGGCCAGCAGCCGTGCCTGGCCGGCCGGTTCGAGTTCGATGAAGTATTCGATTTCCGACTGTAGGTTCACGGCCCACTCAGATCGATGGGAAAGAAATCCAGGCGCTTGGTCACTTCGGCCGTCCCGACATCCTTGGCGTCGAAGCGGAACAGGCGCACCCGTGCGACGATTTTGCGCTCGAGGTCCGGATCGCCGAGCTCGCTGCTGATCACGTGGCAATCAGTGACCTCGCCGGCCGGTGAGATCGTGAGCTGCAGCACCAGCTTGCCCTGCAGATCGGCGCGTTCGCGCAGGGCACGCCCGTACAGCGCGTAGATCGCACCTTTGTTGCGATCGAACATCAGCGCAATTTCTTCCGAACTGCGCGCCGCCTTGCCGCCGCCCCCATTGCGGGTGCTGCGGTTCTGCGCCGCGTCCGCAGCGATGCGGGAATTGACCGCAGTCGTATTGTGATCGGACAGTGCCCCGGCGCCGGACCCGAACCCCCGGCTGGAATTCGCGGTGACGATCCCGGCCGATCCCGTGCCGACCTTGGAAGCGATCAGCGAACGCTCCGAGCGCGGATCCTGGCTCACCGCCGAGGTGAGCTGGTGATTCTGCAACGCGGTGGTGTCGAGCTGGTCGCGCAGGTCCGCGAGCTCGTCCTTGATGGCACGCATCGCCGCGGAATTTGCCATTTTCTTGCGCGTGTCGACCGGCTTGGGCGTGGGCTGCGGCTGGACCTTGGGTTTCTCCTTGGGCTGCTCCACCGGCTTGGGCGGCGGGGGCTTCGGCCGCTCCTGCTCCATGAGGCGCGCGAGCCGCGGCGGTACCGCCTCTTCCGCGCTGACGGCGCGCTTCGGCAGGTGCACCAGGGGCAAGACCAGGCCGAGGAACAGCAGCACCCCCAGGCCGACCCGCAGGTAGCGGCGAAAGCGCTGCTGCTCGTCCGGGTCCACATCCCAGGGCAGATCGAAGGTGCGGTAGTACTGCGTCAGCTGCACGAATGGCTCTCCGCTCTACAACTTCTTCCGCAACTGATCCATGTTCACCGCCTTTTCCTTCTGCACCAGCGCGAAGGAGAGGCGGCCATAGTCGGCGTCCGTACAGGTGGTCATCACTTTCTTCAGCACCGCATAGGGCGTGCTTTTGTCCGCCATTACGGTGATCTCACGCGCGGCGATGGTCTTCTCGGTCATCACCTGGCCGATCAGCGAGGGGCGCTTCAGGGCCACGCGCAGCGGCGCGATGATGTTGCCGGCCGTGTTGCGCACTTCATCGAGGCTGGCGATGCGCTCGCCCTGCACGAACAGGTCGTCGCGCGTGAGCATCACGACCACCGTCTCGCGCGGCCGCTGTTCGGAGATTGACTGCGGTATGTCGATGCCCTTGCTGTTCTGCACGACTTCGACTTCGGTCGAATACACGAGCAGGAAGGACACCATGACGCTCAGGATGTCGATCATGGGAATCAGGTTCAGCTCGGCGTCCGCCTTGTTGCGCACCTGGTGCTGCAGCATGCGCCGCGCGCGATTCGACATGCTCATGGCGCCGCTCCCGCGTTGCCCACCGCCACCGGGGCATCGCCGATTGACACCTCGGGGAACAGCTCAGCCTGCAGGGTACTGAGCCCGGCGTTGACCTCAACAACGCGCGTCCGGTCCATCACCTGCACGAGCGTGTCGTAGGGAGTCTGCGGCTCGAGCAGGATGGTGGCTTCCGTCTTGTCCGGATAACGGGACTTCACGAATTTCAGGTATTCCGTCAGTCCGTCAAGATCGTAGCCCTGGGGAGTGTTCGGCAGCGTGCGCAGCGGCCCGGTGCCGCGGTCCGCAATCTGCAGCAGATTGTCGCGGATAATGATCTCGAGATTCAGTCCTTTGGGCAGCTCGGGGAAACTGGCGTTGTTCGACGGCAGTTTCAGGTCGAGCACCACGGTGCGCGAAAATATCGCCGTCATGAGCAGGAACGTCACCAGCACGGTGAAAATGTCGATCATCGACACCAGCGTCAGTTCCGACGGCCGGCGCTGCCGGCGCAGCAGTTTTCTCAGGGCTTGGGAGCGACGCATGCGCGTTCTCGCTTGAGGTTACCGGAACGCCTCAGACCGCAGCCTTGCTGCGTTCGGTCACGGCGTTGAGAAACTTCACCGACGCCATCTCCAGGCTGTCGACGAGCTCGGTGGTCTTGGTCTGCAGCACCGCGTGAATCACCAGCAGCGGCACCGCCGTCATCAGGCCAAAAGCCGTACAGTTCATCGCCACCGAAATACTGGCCGACAGCAGGTTCGCCTTGTCGGCCGGGTTGACCGTGGCCACGGCCGCGAAGGCGTTGATCAGGCCCACCACGGTGCCGAGCAGTCCCAGCAGGGTGGCCAGGTTGGCGAAGGTGGCCAGGTAGTGGGTGCGCTTCTCAAGACGGGGCACCACGTCCATCAGGCTCTCTTCCATCGCCTTCTCGACGTCGTCGCGCCGGCTGGAAGAGCTGATGCGTGCCAGCCCGTAGCTGAGAATCTGGCCGATCACGGCCTTGGATTTTGACGTGACCTGCACCGCGCCCTTGAAATTGCCCTGCGCCAGCAGCGGCGCAATCTCGTTCCACAATCCGCGGTTGCGCACCGAAGTTTGCGTGAGCACGATGTAGCGCTCAATGGCGATCGCCGCACCGATGACCAGTACCACCGCAATCGGGTACATCATCGCGCCGCCGCCCTGGAAGAAACGAACAATCATGCTGAAGAGTTGCATCATCAGACTCCCGTGCCTGAATCCATCCACAAAATTAAAGACTTAGGTCCTAGCATTGCCGAGACCTACTTCTCATCCCCGGCGGGCAGTGTAGTCGCTGCTCCGGCCGCTGGTGCAGATGCCGGGGCCACGGGCGCCGGCGGCGGCACCGCAGCGTCGGGCTGCAGGGCCGCAAAATAACGGTTCTGCCGGCGAAATACCTCGCGATCCACCGGCGCCAGCATCTCGTCGAGCAGGCTCTTGGGCGGCCGGCCGGCGAATTCTCCCAGATCCGGCTTCTTCCAGGGAACGATGTACATTACGTTTGGCAGTTCGCGATTGCCCGTGATCTGCGTCGCATCGAGCTCGATCTGGTCGCGCGATGGCGACGCGCCGCGGCCGGAGCGGGTGGTGGCGCCCGCGGGACGCCCGGCGCCGGGCTTGGCTGGTGCCGCTGGTGCCGTTGATGCCGCGGATGCGGCGGGCGCGGCGGGAACCGTCGACTTGGCCGGTGCCGGCGCTGTGGGCTTCGGCACGGGCTTTGCGCCCACGCTCGAGGTGTTCACCGCCGGTTCCAGATCCTCCGCCCGCACGATGGCAGTCGCGGCGAGCAGCAGCAGGGTCAGCAGTTGCTTCATTTGGTTTCTCCTTGCACTACCGGCGCCTCACTGGCAGGCGCAGGCGCCTTCACTCCGGTACGGTGTCGCAGTTCGGCGATCCAGCCGCTCACCGGCTTGTCCTCGCTACTGAGCTGCTGATACTGCTCCATTTCGGTGAGCGCCGCGGCCGGCTCACCCAGATACAGATCGAGCAGCACCCCCAGGTTTCGATGCGCCGGCGCGTACGTGGCGTCGGCAGCGATGGCCTGCTGGTAGGCCTGGCGGGCCTCCGCAAATTTTCCCTGCGCTCGCCGCACCAGGCCCAGCTCGTCCCAGCCCACCGGGTTCGCCGGGGCCCGCGCCGTGCCGCGCTCCAGGGCGGCGGCGGCGGCCTCGAGGTTGCCCGCACCCTGCTCGACGATTCCGAGATTGATCGAGGGTTCAGCCAGCGTCGGGTACTGCAATTCGAGTTGCTGAAATTCCAGTTCCGCGTCGGTGACCTTGCCACCCAGCGCGTCGGCCACACCGCGGGTGAATTCAGCCACCGCGCGCGGCTCCGGCGCAGTTCCGGCGGGCGGCGCGAGCGTGCGTACGAGGTCGCTCCACCTTTCAGTCTTGGCGTAGCGCGCCGGGCTCAGCTCCGCCAGGGCGTGGAAACTGGCGCGCACCGACTCGTCATATACGCCACTGAGCGTGCGTTTGGCGTTTACCTGATGAATGGTAATCGCCTGCTCCTCGAACGGGAACGCCTGCTCTTCGAGGAGCGAATCGAACTGCTCGCGTTCCTCGTTACTGAGCTTTTTCGGCCGCTCGGAGGCCAACAGGTCCTTGGCCAGCGTGCGATACAGTTCCGCCATCTCGTAGGTCGCGGCGGTGGTCGTCGCGGCAATGTCGTAGGCGACGACGGCCTTGTAGCCGGCGAGCGCCGTTTCCATCGCCTGCTTCTTGGCCACCAGGGATTTCTTGAGCGGCGCGGTCAGGCGCACTGCGCGGAAGGCGTCGCGTGCGGGCTGCGCTCGCGCGAGCCGCGCCGCGGCTGCCAGGGAGCGCGTGCGATCGGTGCGGGCGGCCCCGGCGGCCGCGTCGGCCTTGATGATTTCATCGCGCCAGTAGTCCAGGCGCGCCGCGTTGGCGGACTTTTCCGCCAGGCCGGCCAGGCGCGCGCGCGCTTCGATGGCCTCGCTCACCGGCTCGGGGTAGCGTTGCACGAACAGCTCGAGCATGGCCGTGGTGCGTACCTGGTTGCCTGCCTTGTCGTACAGGTCGGCGGCCCGCAGGGTCGCTTCACGTGCCACGGCGCGATCCTCGGTGGGAGCGGTGGCAATGCTCTCGAACTCGGCGGCGGCCAGGCCGCCGCGTCCGGCTTCGACATAGGCGATGGCGAGCTTGCGGGTGATGTCCGCGGTAAATTCGCTCTTCGGGTAGTCACGCCGGTAGGACTCCAGCACGCTGATCGCCTGATCCCACTGCTTGACGTTGATCAGCGAGGCCGCGGCGTCGTACTGGGCGGTGGACACCACCTTCGAACCGGGCGCGACCGTCGCGACGCGCAGGAAATCAGCGGCCGCGCCCGCTTCATCGCCCGCCTGGCGCTTGGCGGCACCCTGGCGATACACCGCGGCGGCCAGCCGTTCGGTCAGATCGGCGCGCTCGGGCGCACCCGCCTCGCTCACCTGCAGTGCGTGCTGGAAGGCCGGCTCGGCCTGCGCGTAGGCGCCCTGGTCGAAATTCGCCTGGCCGACGATCGTCCAGGCGATGCGCTGCTTGGCGACGTCCACAGGCGGCTTGCGTGCCAGCAGGGCCTCGGCAAGCGTGATCGAGCGCGGCAGGTCATGCGCGGCAAACACATCCTGCGCGGCGCGGGTGAGCACGCTGGCGCTCTCGGGATGTTCAGGGAAAGTCTCGGCGAAATGCACGCCTGATGCGGTCGCGCGCGTGCGCACCTCGGCACGCGCACCTTCAGGAAGCGAATCCTCCTGCTTCTGCAGGGACACCAGGGCCGCATACGCGGCGGCCGCGGAGCGCGCACCCGGCGGGTAGGCGTAAGCGGTGCGCTCGTATTCGGTGGCGGCGTCCAGGTACTGGCGGCTCTCGTAGAGCGCCTCGGCGAGCAGGTAATTGGTCTCGGCGGAATCCGCGTCTTCCGGGAAGGCCGCCAGCGAATCGCGGTACCAGCGCGCGGCCACGCTGTAGTCCTCGAGGCGCTTGGATTTCTGCGCCTGCGCGTGGTAGTACTGCGCCAGGTCCTTGTAGGTGGTCTTGAGCTCAGCGACCACCTGCGGAAATGCGCCGCGCTCGCGGCCGCGCCAGAACGGCGCCTTGAATCCGTAGCTGCGCACGTATTCCGCCTTGCCCTCCACCACCAGGTCGGCGAAGCCGCCCTTGGCGTAGGCATCGATCGCCTGGTTCGACAGCGCCGGCGCATGCTCATCCACCGGGTCACGGGCAACAAAGGCGCGGTAGGTATTGGCCGCGTCCTGGAAGCGCTGCTTCTTCACGTACAGGTCGCCGAGGCGCGAATAGAGCTGCCAGGTATAGGAACTCGGCGGGCGGGTGGCCAGCAGCTTGTCGAGCGATTGCGGACCATCGAGGTACGATAGCGAGATGCTCATGACGAGCAGGGTATCGTCGGTCAGTTCGCGTTCGGCGCGTGACAGGCTCTCCCACCGGCGGGGCGCACCACTCTGGCGATTGAGCAGCGTGCGATCGAGCAGTTTCAGAAAGGACTGCAGGCACTCCTCGTACGCGGATTCCTTGAACAAAGACCAGCCATGCTTGTACAGGCTCTGTTCGTAAAAGCCCGACCCGCCCGCGCCCCGCGCAATGACCTTTTCGTAGGCGGCCTGTGCTTCGGGGTAACGCTTGGCGGAAAACAGCAGCTCGCCGCGCCGGAAGTGCACTTCTGCGATCTCGCGCGCGGCCGGAAATTTCGCGACGATGCGATCGAGCGTGGCGAGCGCGGTGTCGCTCTGTCCAGTGGTCTCGTAGGCCCGCGCCAGCTGGTAGAGCACCTGATCGTTGTGCGCGTAATCGGGGTAAGCCTTGAGAAGAATCGAGTAGAGCCGGATCGCCTCAGCGCCCTGGGTGTCAAGCGAAGCCACCTCGTTTGACATGCGCTCCAGGTCCCCGGAATCCAGGTTCAGGTCGCCCAGGCGACGCAGCGCCTGGGCGCGCAGATGCTCGTCGGTGTTCTGCAGTTTCAGGAATTCGCTGTAGCCCTGCATGGCCTTCGCGGCACCCCCGCTCACGTTGGCGTCCGGATGGACCTGGATATTGCCGGCGTCGCGCTTGGCCAGATCTCCTACGGTGGGGGCCGCGGCGTCCGGCGCGCTCTTGGCCGGATCTTTGGCCCAGGCGGTGGCCGTCGCGGCGGCAATCAGCACCAGTCCCCCCACGGCGAAACGGCCGCGCGGGCTCACGGCTTGCCCCCATCAGCCGGCGGGCTTGCCGGCGCAGGTTCCGGCGTCGGCGCCGGCTCCGTCCCGGGCGCCGGCTCCGTCGCAGGTGCAGGCTCCGTCGCAGGAGCAGGTGGTGTTGACCCGGCGGAGGCGCGATCGTAGATGTCGGCCAGCGCGAAGCGCGCCTGCACTTCGTACGCCGCCAACCGGTCCTTCTGGTCGAGCAGCGCGCTGCTGGCAAGCAGGTCCAGGTATTGGCCCTGCTGCTGCGATGAGTTCGCCAGTCCGGCCCTGAGCCGGGCGATGCGCTCGGCCAGCGCGGCGATGCGTGCGGAGAATTCCCCCGTATTGCCCGGCACGCTGTTGCGCGCATTCTGCACCCGCACCCAGCGGTTCTGGGCTTCGTTCAGCGCGGCATCGAGCGCGCGCAGCGCCCGCCGTTCCGCGTAGCTGCGTTCCTTGAAATGCGCATCGAAGCGCCAGTAGAGCACGCCCTTCATCAGGCGGATCTTGTCGCGTTCGGTCTGCAAGTCCTCACTGTTCCCGCCGCTGGCGCTGGCCAGTGCGCTCTCGAGCAGCCGGACCTTGCTCCACTGCTCGCGTTCCGTGGCGGTGCCCAGGGCAGCGACATCCGCGCCGGTCTCGATCGCCGTCAGGCGCGAATCGATGGCGGCGCGCGCGGCAAGCATTTTTGCCGGCAAGTGGCTGGCAAGCAGTGCGTCGGCGTGCGGCAGGCGCTCGCCGTCGGCCAGCTGGCGCGTGGCGATCATGGCCGCGAAGGCGTCCATGCTCTCGTCCCAGCGCTTGAGAGTGCCGCCGAGGTAAGCCAGGTCGCGGTAGTTCTTCAGTCCTTCCTGGAAGTCGTTCTCGGCCAGCAGGCTGTAGAGGTAGCGGGATTGGGGCGCGCCGGGCAGCTGCTGCAGCTGCCAGAACCACCCCTGCTGGTCCGCCTGCTGATCGCCCCCCAGCAGATCGTCGAGCATGTGGCCCTCGCCGACCCGCGCCACCGCCGCGTCAATCCGTTGCGCCTCCTGGTTGAAGGAAGCGATCGCGGATTCGTAGAACTCGGCGGCCTGCGCATTGGCATTGAGTTTGCCGTAGGCATAGGGCACGGCAAGGTAGGACTCCTGGACCGCGGCGTCGAGCAGGTTGCGGTTGCGCAGCTCGGTCCAGGGCGTGAGCGCCTCGCGATAGTTGCCGAGCGCCGCCTGCGCCCAACCCTCGCCCAGCAGAGCGCGGGTTGAATAGGGGCCGGTGAGGCGCACCCGATCGAGCGCAACGCGCGCGGCGGCCGGATTATTGGCCTGCAGCCAGGCATAGCCGAGCGCCAGGTTTGCCTTGTCACGCAGCGCCAGCAGCTCGCTTCCGGCAACCGGCATCGTGCCGACCGCGGTCAGGACCTGCGCCGCCTCGTCCATGTGATTCTGGCGCACCAGCGAAACGCCGAGGTTGAAGCGGGCATAGGCCATCCAGTCGGGCGGCCCCTGCCAATGCGCGAGGCGTGCTTCTGCTTCGTCATAGCGGCCCTGGCGCATGAGCACATTGACCAGCAGGTGTTGGCGCTCCGCCTCGAGCCCCGGCGCCAGCTCGCCGCTGATGTGGCCGAGCGATTGCTCGGTGCGGTCGTAGTAGCCGCGTGCGTACCAGACCTTGGCGAGGTAGAACCAGGCGCGATTGCGCAGCCCGGAGGGCACCTTGTCTGTCAGCAGCGTCTCGAAACGCCGGCCCGCCTCGTTGTGCATGCCCAGTGACAGGTACAGGCCCCCGGCCAGGAGCGCCGCATCCTGCTCGTGATGCGGCATGCGGTTCCAATGTTCGTAGGCCTCGAGGCGCGTGAGGGCCTCGAAATCATCGCCGGAGTAAAAGTGGAACAGCACGTCTCCATAGTGCAGATCCTGCACCTGGATGGCGCTCAGCGCGTCGGGTGACGGTGCCGTCGCTGTCCACGCCGCTGGCATCGCGACCACGCCGCCGAGCCAGAGCAGGATCAGCCGCCACATCGGAGGGCTACTCCCAGTCCTTGATCTCGAATTCCGGCTGCTGGCGGCGCGCCTTGTCGGAAATCTTCAGTTCCAGGTACTTCGCGCCGACGCCTTTCTCGAACTTGATCGAAGCGCCCCGCCGGTAGTCGCGATCGTTTGGTCCCTTGCCGCCAAACAAAGCCACCAGCTCGTGGGAACCGGCCTTGAGATTGCCGACGTAGAGCCGCTGCACGCCGCCCTTGACGAGCGCGGCGACTTCACGCGGCGTGTAGAGGTAATTGATGACTTCGCGATTGTCGATCCTGAGAGTGACCGAATCGAGACCGAAGAAGCTGCCGACATCCATCGACAGGAACACCGCAACCTGCGTGTTGGCGGGAAACAGCAGCTCTTCCTCCAGCACGAACAGGTCCTTGTTAAGGTCGACGACCTGCTGCTTCAGTTCCTGGATCTGTTCATCCAGGGCACGCGTGCTGCCCGCGCCGGTCGCCTCACTGCCCGGCGCTGGAGCGACCGCGCCGCCCTCGGGCATGGCGCCGGGCGCCGGCGCGGTGTCGGGTGCCGGCGCGGCCACGGCCGCCGGCGAGGCCGCCGGCGTCGCGGGTGGTTCAGCGGCGCGGACCCATTGCGTGACCAGGCACAAGGCCAGTGCCACGGGCGCCAGCCGCTGCCAGGATCGAATTGCACTTCTCATGTTGAGCGGTCCGTTGGGGCTAGCGGAGTGGGCCGGATCGTGCACGCTTCACAGCGGATCATCCAGCAGGGCGCGCACCTGCGCGACGTACGAGTTATCAATCCCGTGATCATCTGACTGCAGAAAGCGCACCCGGCCGCGACGATCAATCAGCACCGTGGTCGGCAGGCGTTCGATGCCGTAGGCACGGCTCACGCCCTTGCGCAGATCGAGCAGCATCGGAAAGCGCGCCGGATGCGCCTGGGCGTAGCGCGTTGCGCGGTGCATGTCATCATCGACGCTGACCGCCAGTGTGACCAGACCCGCAGAACGATACGTGGTCTGCAGGTCACCCAGCACCGAGAGCTGCGCGGTGCAGACCCCGCAGTGACTGCTCCAGAACGCCAGCAGCACGACCTCGCCACGATGCTCGGACAGCCGCACATTGCCGCCGCTGGCGGACGGCAAGGCAAAATCGGGTGCCAGCTCCCCGACCGCGGTGTTGGCAGGCATCGCGGGCTGACCCAGCGCGAGCAGGGCCGCCAGCAGGCAATAGCGTCCAAAACGGCGGATCACCAGCAGCTCCTTAAAACGGCTAAATAGTGCCGGCCACTGCCTCCTATTTGACATCATCTGTGCTCCTGATGCGACCGGCGCGTCGCACCGGCATGACGCCGGCCACAGAGGGTGCCGCGCCTGCCACGGCCAAGGATGAGGGAAGAAGGGGTGCCGTGGAACCACCGCGAGCGTCGGTGATGCGCGACAGCCGGCGCGCGCTTGCGGGGTCGCTGCGGAACTTTAGCTCGGCGCCACCGGTCCGCTGACAATCTGCGGAAGCGCAATCAGGCTCGAGTAGGTGCCGACGCTGCCCAGGCCCGTGCTGACGCCGCTCGCCCAGCGCATGCCCTGGAACGTGCCCTCCTGCCCGTGCAGAGCCATGTAGTTCAGCACGACCATCTCCGCCAGCAGATTGACGGCATTCGCGCCCGGGCTCGAGGTACTCACGACCGAGCCGTCCGCAGTGAAATAGCCCAGCTGGTTGGTGGCGGCCGCGATGGGCCCGGCCGGGTTGTACACCAGGAAGAAGGCGGCGGCGGTCGACTGGTTATCGCCGGTCCACACGCCTTTGCCTCGGCCGCCGGCCGAGTTGTCGATCATGCCATTGGAGGACAGCGAACCGTCACTGAACACGTAGAGCATCAGCGGCATGTGGCGGCGGGCGGCGTACTCGATGCAGGCGCCCATGCAGCGGCCGGCGCGCAGGTCCCGGTCTTCGCCCGTGGAGCGATCGCCCGTGTGGTAATCAAAGCCGCCCATCTCGATGGTGCCGGCGCCGGCGTAGCCATTGACCACCATCTTCATTACGGCCGCGGCCTTGCGGATCTCCGAGTCACCGTCGTATTCGGCCTGGGTGAATATCCCGGCCGGGCCCACGATCAGCGGGTCGATGTCCGGATCGAGAGCGGCCTTGGCGTTGCCGTAGCGGTCAGCCAGGTCGGCGGATTTGACGTAGCCGCACTGAACGAGATCCTTGACGACCGCGTCGGCGCTGACATCGGTCCGCATGACGGTATTGTCGAGCTTCTTGCGGCTGATGCGCTCCATGGATTCGAGCACGGCCGTGGCGTCGGCCTGGCTGAGCAGCCCCACGAGCTTGCCGGTGTCCACCAATCCGGTCACGTCCGAAGAGCGATCCACCTTCGTCGGGCGCACGGTGCTGTCCATCATGTACGAAGGCGCCATGGAATTGCCGCCGGAATCCGAGCTGTCCGAGCCGATGAGGGGCAGCAGGTCGCCCAGCGCGCCGGCCGAATAGAGGCCGTACATCGGGTTGTGCGGATTGTTCGCGGTGTCATTCTGGCTCAGGGCGGCGATCACGGCACCGTTGACATTGGCGCGCGTGGTCACCGCCGTGCGCTCGAGGATGCCGCGCAGAAAGGCGCTGTCGGTGTGAAACGCCAGCCCCATTTGGCGATCGACGAAGCTGCCCGCGCCGACCGAGGAATTCGGGTTCATGTTGCCGGGCAGGCCCAGTTTGCTGTAGCCGGCGGTCGCGAGGAAATCGAGCTGCCCGCCCTGCTGGCCGACCAGCACGTTGGAACCGGCGATGTTGGCTCCGCCGGCCAGGTCGAAGCAGATGAAGGGAATCTTGCCGGCGCCTGGAACGATGTTACAGGGGCTGTTCTTGAGCGCCGCGATGTCCGGCGAGAGCGCCGCGTAGGCCTTGCGCGGATCGGCGAACAGGCTGAAGGCCGAGGCGCCGGCGAAGGCAATGCTGCCGGTGATGAACCCTTGCGCGAGGAACTCACGCCGGGTTACCGGCCGCGGGTGATCGGGATGACGAAGCGGTTCGTTCAACCCCAGGGCTCGCTTGCGTCGGATCTTCATAATCGGCCTCGTAGGTCCAAAGGGCGGTCGGCTATTTGATCAGCACTGCGGCACTGCCGAGCACCGTGGCACAGGCCGCCTTGGTGATCGTCTTGGTGCGGTCCGGAGCGCAGCCGGCCCCGCAGCTCGAGAGCCGGGTCACCAGGCTGTTGAGCTCGGCGCGCACGTCGCTGTCCGCCGGCTGGGTGGCCAAATTGATGCCCACCCCCCGCGCCAGGAGCGGATCGATGAGCAGGCTCGTGTCGGCGAAGGCCGTCGCGGGCGGCGCATTGAACTGCAGCCCGGGGAAGAAGCTCCCCGCCTGCCCCGACTCGACCAGCGCGTCGCAGTACTGGATCGCCAGCTGCGCCATGCCGATCTGGTGCGAGGCCACGAAGGACTCGATGGTGGGCACCGTGGGCAGCTGCTGCTCGACCAGCGCGTAGGTGGCCAGCACGCCCGGATCGTTCATCGACACGCCGGTGATGTCGGCCAGCGTGGCGTTGATCTCGCCGAATACCCGCACGCCATATTGCGAGCTCTCGGGCTTATCGGCCGGCGTGGCGGGCTGCGGTACCGCAGGATCCGTGCGCACGTGGATGCTGCTGCCGATCTGATCGAAGCTGAGGAAGAACAGGTCCGAGTCCGGACCCTTCTCCAGCGCAATGACCGTGCCCACCGGCGAGAGCAGCTGACCGACACCGGCGGTGTAGTTGGAGTCCGTGACCGTGGTGTCCAGCGGGGCGTAGGCCTGCCCGACCTTGGCCTCCGCGCCATTCACACCGATGCGCATGCCCTTGATCGGGATGCTGCCGGGCTTGGCCATGCTGTCCAGGCTGATGAAGGTGGGCTTCGTGAACAGGTAGCTGTAGCTGTCGTAGCGGCTGACCTCGAACATCACGTAGGCCTGGTTGACGCCGGTCAGGGCGCTGACGTTGAACAGCAGGAAGTAGCGTTCGCCGACGCCGGCGGCGAAGTTCTGCTGGATCTGCTCCTGGGTCAACGCCCGGTTGTACACCGCCGCGAAGCGCAGCGTGCCCTGCCACTTGCGGTTGCCGGAGGTCTCGTTGCCGAGCAGGAGGACGAAGGTATCGTCCCAGTTGCCGAGCGTTCCGCCCTTCTCGGGGTCGGCATCGCCGGTGTAGTTGCCGTTGACGTACAGGCGCCGGCCGTTGACCGCGTCGTAGGTGAGCACGACGTGCTGGAGCGAGGCCTGCGCGTCGCGATCGACATCGCTGGTCAGGAGCGATGGGGAGCCGTTCGCGTCCGTGGCGCTCGAGCGGTTGAACATTTCGTACTGATAGGCGTGCTGCCCCATGGTGAAATTGCGCGCCGCCGTGCCGCCCGAATAGCTCGCCATGTAGGCGTCTTCCTGCGTGACGTTGGCAGGCGCCACCCACAGTTCGACGCTGAATTCGCCAGTATTCTTGATCGAGTCGTAGAGCTTGCGGCTGGCCGCGCCACCGCGCGCTTCACCGCCGTTGGGCCCGAAGCTCACGCCCCAGCCGCCCACCCAGCTGGTGTCGCCCGCCAGGGTCAGGTTCAGGGCCGGATCGACGCCGCTGGTGTCGTCGGCGATGGTCCCCATGCCTTCCTTGAACTGCCACTTGGCAATCACGCCGGTGTCGTAGCGATTGCCGCCCGAGGCGATGGTGCCGTCATAGAGGGTCAGGGCCTTGGACAGCACCAGGGCCGGGTCAACCTGCGTGGGGACGATGCCGTCGACGAAGGCCTGGATGGCCGCCAGCATGGTGGCCGAACTCTTCGGGCAACTGACCGCCACGTCACCCGGGGCCACCCAGCAATTGTGGCTCTCGTCGTGCAGGCGCACGTAGAAGCGTGACAGGGACGGCGTGTCGAGATTGATCTTGGCCTGTGCCGCCGCGTAGGCCTCGTCGACGTCGCTGCTAGCGAAGTACGGGGTCTGCGGCGTGGTCGCACTCGCGCTGTGGCAGCGCGAGCAGAACTGGCTCAACAGAGGATAGACGGTCTGCGCGAAGGAAGCGTTGCCGTTGTCATTGGCGCTCGCCGGGAACACCTTGGTGCTGCCGACCGTCTTGTCGGCCGGTGCCACCAGCTGGATCTGCGTGCCGCCGCTGCTGACACCGCCAGCCCAGTTCTTGATCCAGGTGGTGAGAATGTCGGCGCAGGCCTGCGGGCTTGCGAGCCAGCAGTTGTGCCCGCCGGCCACCTTGATGACCATCCGCGACTGGTCGGGCTGGGACAGATTGACGACGCCCAGTGCATCGTTATAGGCGAGGTTCACGTCGTCCGAGCGCGCGAACATCGGCGATTGTCCGCCGGCCTTGTGGCAGTTGCCGCAACGGTTGCTGCCGTTGATGTTCTGCCACAGGTTGATCCGGAAGGCCTGCACGTCGGCCGTGGCCGGCGCCGGTCCGGCGTAGCTGGCAGACGTCACGGTCTGCGGGCTGGGATTGGACGTGGTCGCTGCGCCACCCGAGCAGGCGTTCAGCGCCAGGACCAGGCAGACCAGCAGCAGCTGCGAAACCCAGGGTTGAGACTTCACGTTGCGCTCCTAGCTGCCCATGCAGTAAACGGCGGCGTCGGCAAACACCTGTTTCATCTTGTAGCCGGTCGTCTTGAATTTGGTCTTGATCGTGTCGACGGCCTGGCGATCGGCAGCGTCGCCCGGGTCACGCAGGCACACCGCCTTGAACACCTTCTCTACCTGGCACTGCGCGAAACCGTCGCTGTGTGCCAGTTCCTGTCCCATGGTCTTGGCGCCGCTCCCGCTGCCACTGAGCGTCGCGTCGAAGCCGAGCACCTGGTTGGAGCCCGCTCGCCAGTAGTTGTCCCAATGATCGTCCGTGGTGACATAGCCGTACTTGAAGTTGTCGGTATTGATCGCGTACTTCGGCTGCACCGCGCCCGCGGTGTACTGCAAGCGCCCAGAAGCGGCGTCAAAGTTGTAGTAGGCGAAGGCCTGCGCCATCGGATCCATGCCGGCGTGGCAGGTGATGCAGCTGTTGAGGAACACGCGGCTGTCGCCGCCCGGGGAACGGCTCACGTCCTGGCGGATGCGATCAGGCGGGAGCGAGGAGTCCTGCACCTGCTCCATGTCGCGGCACAGGTGATTGATCAGGGTGAAGCGGAACATCGCCCGGTTGGTGCCATTGATGAAGAAGGCCGCCGAGGCCGCGCGCGTGGTCATGATGCCCGCGGTCGCCGCCACCGGGAGGCCGAGCAGGCCGGACTGCGTCGCCGGCTGCAAGGCGGCCTGCAGGTCGACGTTGTTGTCGTCGAGATACTGGTAATGATTGTTGTCGCTGGCTGAGTAGGCCGGGGCTCCCGTGCCGTTGGCGACATAGAGCAGGTCCGCGGACAGCAGGGTGCTGAAATCGACGTCGTCGCGCACCATGCCGATGACCGTGGCGGTATAGTCGTTGAGCGGCACGAACACCGTGCGGTCGCGATTGGTCCAGGGCGCGACGAAATTCTTCAGGGTCACGTTGTAGAAGTTCTTGTTCGCCATCGCCACTTGCGCGGCGGCGTCGGTATTGCCCCCCTGGATGTCCGCGGCCATTTGCGTCAGCACCACATCGGTCGGTGGCACGCCCGCCAGGCGATCGTGCAGACGCCGTGCCTGTTCCCGCGGGCCCGCCAGCGCCGGCGAGAAGCCCTGCAGTGCCATCAGCAACACGCCGGCGAGCGCCGCAGCCTGCCGTGCCGGAAATCCAAGCCTGTCGGGTTTCATCCGTTGAGCTCCCATGTGCCCCACGCGCAGCACTTCGAGGTGAATATACTGAGGCGCCGAGGGCCTCCGGAATGTCTCAACCCACAGACGTCGCAACTCACAGACATCTCCCGCGGATGGCCCTTCCGGCTATGCTGCGCGCACCGGATCTGCGACCGGGTTCACAGCGGCGGTGCGCCTGAGTGCTGAGCGGTGCATGCTGGACTCAACAAGCCGCACCGCATGCTTGCGGCAGCCAGGGACCCTTGCCGGTACGGTCGCCAGGTGTGACGCAGTTGGCAGGACGCGAGCGCGGACTCACTTACGGGAGCGAATGGGCATGAACCGGGAATCTCGTGCGCTGTGCGGCCTGCTTGCCGCAGTGCTCCTGGCCGCGTGCAGCAGCGGCGGCTCGGTCGACATCGGGCACGGACAGAGTGCCGGCGCGACCACCGACTTCGGCATCGCATATGTCAAGCGCATGCTGCCCACCGACGCCACCGGCCTCGATGCGCTGCGCGCCCTGGACGACCTGCGCCGGCAGCGGCATTTCTGGACCAAGGCGGATGTCTACGTCCGCGACAAGGCGACGCCCAGCGGCGTCGAGCGCAACATCACCAGCCAGGTCACCGGCACCGACTTCTACGACATCAAGGACCTGGACGTATCGGCCGACGGGAATCGCCTGATCTTCGCGATGCGCGGCCCGCTCAACCCGATGCAGAAGGATTTCGCGCCGCCGACCTGGCGCATCTGGGAATACGACATTGCCACGGACAATCTTCACAGCCTCACCGACGATGTGACGGCCGACGGCGGCGAGGATGTCTCGCCCCACTATCTGCCCAGTGACAGCGCCCACCCGAACGGCCGCATACTCATCACTTCCACCCGCCAGCGTTACTCCAAGCAGGTGCTCCTGCAGGATGAGCGCAAGGCCGGCTTCGAGGCACAGACCGAGGACGGCGGCGAATCGGCCTTCACGCTCAATGTCCTCGACCCGACGCTTACCGGACCGAGCGCCTTCCAGCAGATCTCCTTCAACCAGGACCACGACCTGAATCCAAGCGTGATGATGGGCGGGCGCGTGATGTACAGCCGCTGGGACAACGCGCCGGGTGGCACCGGCGGCATGCACCTGTACACCATGAATCCCGACGGCAGCGACATGCAGCTGCTGTACGGCGCGCACAGCCACCTAGTGGGGAGCCCCGACCCCAGCACCGGCGCACCGACCGATGTGCAGTTCGTGAAGGCGCGGCAGATGGAGGATGGCCGCGTGATGGCCCTGATCCGGCCGACTGACCCGGGCACCGACTTCGGCGGCAATCTCGTGATCCTCGATGTCGTAAACTCGGTGGAATGCACCCAGCGCACGCTGGCCGCAGGTGCGGGCAGCGGAAGCAGCCCCTGCCCGGCGATGACCAATGCGACCACGAACGACGTGCGCACCGTGCCCGGCCCCTCCCCGGGTGGACGCTTCAATTCCACCTTCCCGCTGTTCGATCACACCAATCGGGTGCTCGTGAGCTGGTCGCAGTGCCGCCTGCTGGACACGGCCGGCACGATCATTCCCTGCACGAGCGCGAATCTGGCGGCGCCGGCGCCGCAACTGGCGCCACCTCTCTATAGCATCTGGCTGTTCGATCCCACCGACGGCACGCTCAAGCCGGTCGTCACGCCCGTGGAAGGCGACATGCTGACCGACGTCGTGGCGCTCCAGGCCCGCCCGCCGCCGGCCTATATCGCGCCGGTCAGCACCGCCAGCACGCTCGCCGGGGACAGCGCCGGCATTATTGATATCCGCAGCGTCTACGACTGGGCGGATGCCAGCTGGCCCGGGGTGGGCGCTGGCGGCACGGCGAATTTCATCGCCGCGATCTCCACGACGCCGGCGGACCTGCGTCCCGCCCGGTTCCTGCGCATCGAAAAGGCCGTATCGATGGGCGACAAGGACCTGTTGGACGGCTTTCCGGATTTCGATCGCAACATCTCGCTCGACAACTCCGTGGGCTACATGCGTGAGATCCTCGGTTACGTACCGATCGAGGCGGACGGTTCGGTGCGCGTCAAGGTGCCCGCCAACGTGGCCTTCCAGATCTCGGTGCTCGACGCCAGCGCCCGCCGCATCCCGAGCTTTCCGCAGCACACCGCCTGGCTGCAGCTGCGCCCGGGCGAAGTCGTCAGCTGCAACGGCTGCCACAATCCGCGTGGCCCCGCCAGCACCACCGCGCACGGCCGCGCCGGGCTGTTTGCCTCCGCCAATGCCGGCGACGCCATGGGCCTGACGCAGGCCCAGCTCTTGTACGGCACCAGCACCAACTGCGGCGTCACGGCCTGCAACGCCGCCGCGCCCAGCGTCAACGTCATCTACACCGGCAGCGGTGCCGCCGGCGACACCAGCATCGACCTGAACTACATCCCGGGCCTGAGTACCCCGCTCCCGACCTCGGTGAGCTGCACCAATCTATGGGTGGCCGCCTGCCGCATCACCATCGACTACGCCGCGAGCGGCACGGGAGCCGCGACCAGTGCGCCAGCGCATATCGATCCGCTGTGGACGGTGGATCGCGGCGCCAACACCTGCACCAACTGTCATACCGCCACCGGTACCCAGGTTGTGAGCTGCACACCCGCCGGCACCATGACACCCGTGAACGTCACGCTCAGCGTACCGGCCGCGGGCGGCCTCGAGCTCGACGCCGATCCGGCGCAGAACCCGGCCGCGCAGCTGCGCGCCTATGTGCAGCTCGCCGCCACCCACACGACTTCCAGCTTCAGTCTCGATGCTGCCTGTGCTCCGGTACGCACCGACACCCAGGTCTCCGGGTCCATGGCGAGTGGTTCTGCCGCCGGGTCGCGCTTCTTTGCGGTACTCTCTGGCGCTACGGTGGGTACCGTGAATCACAGCGGGTTCATGACTCCCGCAGAACTGCGACTGCTGTCAGAATGGGTGGATATTGGAGCCCAGTACTACAACAATCCGTTTGCCGCGCCGCTTAACTAGAGGGCTGCGCCCGCTGGCGCTGCTGCTGTTCGCCTTGCCCCTCGCCTGCCAGGCTGCGCAGCGCGAGCTGCTGCAGCTGTTCGTGACCGCGCCCTTCCTCGAGCTGCACACGGGGCCCGGCCGCGGCTATCCGGTGACGGAGGTGGTGGCGCGCGGCGATTCCGTGGATGTCCTGTTCCGGCGCACCGAGTGGTTCAAGGTGCGCACCGAACGCGGCGTGGAGGGCTGGGCCGCCGAAGGCGACCTGCTGCTGACCACGCTGGCCGACGGCTCGCCGTTCAAATTCGAGCGCGGCGATCGTGAAGGCTTCCGCTCGCACCGCTGGGAAGGCGGCGTGCTGACCGGCGACTACGCGGGCGCGACGCTGGTGGAAGGATTTGTGGCGCGCTCGCTGACGGACAGCCTGAAGTTCGAGCTGCAGGTGGGCCAGTTCCTCGGCAACCTGTCGAACGGCTACGTTGCCGACCTGGGATTGAATCACGTCTTCATGCCCCAGTGGCGCTTCTCCCCCTTCTTGACGATGGGCACCGGGGTGGAACGCACCGAGCCCAAGGCGACCCTGGTCGTGCCGCGCGACCAGACCTACCAGACGGCTTACGCGGGCGTCGGCGGGCGTTACTATCTGACGCGGCGCTTCTTCCTGCGCGCGGAATACCGTCATCACACGGTATTCACCAAGGTCGATGCCAACGAGGTGAAACAGGAATGGAAAGTCGGATTCGCGTTCTTTTACTGACGCTGGCCTTCGCACTGTGCGGTGGCTGCGCCCACCTGCACATGCATTGGCCCTTTCACCGGCACGCCAAGCCGCCCCCGACCCAGGCCCAGCAGGATGCCGACGCGGATGCGGCGGCGGCGGCGGCCGAGGCCGCCCCGCCACCGACCGTGATCGAGCCGCAGGTGGAGCGGCGCAAGGTCAAAGTGCCGAAGATCAAGAGCAAGAATGTCGAGCTCGGAGCCAGCTTTGGTGAAATCTCCATAGAAAGTTACACCGCCGCGCCACTGACTGGACTGCGCTTTGATTACCACGTCACGGAAGACTTCTATTTCGAGGCCAGCGCCGGCCGCGCTATGTCCGGAAAAACCAGCTTTGAGACCCTGGGAGGGAATATACAGCTGCTCACCGAGGATGAGAGGCGCTTCACGTATTACAACCTCTCGCTAGGCTACAACTTCCTGCCTGGCGAGGTGTTCCTCGGTCGCAATCTCGCCATGACGAGCGGGTTTTACATGGTGGGCGGCATCGGCAGCGTCAAGTTCGAGGGTGACCACAAATTCACCGTCAACTTTGGAGCCGGCTTCCGCGTCCTGCCCACGGACTGGCTCGCAATCCATATCGAGGCCCAGGATCTGGTCTTCAAGTCAGATTTCCTCGGTACCGATCGCCTCAGGAACAACCTGGAGGCAAGCCTTGGAGCGACCGTGTACTTCTGAACACGGAGCCTATGCATGAAATTCTTCAGCCGCTGCCTATTCCTGCTGTCAGTGGCGGTCGCGCCGGTCCTGGCCACCTCGGTGGACCAGATCCATACCGGCGCACCGGCCCCGCAATTCCAGCTCAATTCGAACAACGGCAAGCCCCTGAGCCTTGCCGACCTGAAGGGCCGGATCGTGCTGGTCAATTTCTGGGCGAGCTGGTGCGGGCCCTGCCGCAAGGAAATGCCCCTGCTCGAGCAGCTCAACCGGCAGTACCGCACCAAGGGCGTCACGCTCGTGGGCGTCAACGTCGAGCCGGACTCGGCCGCCGCCACCGACTGGCTCAAGGCCACGCCTGTCTCTTTTCCGATACTGTTCGACGTTGACAGCAAGGTCAGTAAGCTTTATCAGGTGGAAGGCATGCCCAACACCGTGATTCTCGACCGCAAAGGCAATGTGCGCTATATCCATCGCGGCTACAGTGCCGGCGCGGAGAACGAGTACCTCGACCAGATCCGCGCCCTGATCCGCGAATGAAGCGCGCCCCATGAGGATTCGCCCCGCCAAGTTCGCCGCCGTGACGCTGCTCGCCACGGCCGGCGTCCTGGCGCTCACGGCCTGCAGCCCGATCCAGCCCTGGGTCAAGCCCTACGAGCGGGAACACCTCGCCGATCCGATCATGTCCTTCAGCCGTGATCCGGTCTCGGCCAGCTATATCGACCATGTCTACGAGTCACGCGAGGGATCCCGCGGTGCCACCGGCACCGTAGGTGGCGGCTGCGGCTGCAATTGACGCGCTGATGCACCGTCGCCGGAATTACGCACGCCTGGTCGCCCTCGCGGGCCTGCTGCTCGGCTGCGCACAGGCAGGCGTGCTGCCGGATGATCGGTTCGATTATCTCTACCATCACTACTCCGGCGGCGGGATGAACATCCAGGGCCCCTCGATACTGGTGCGCAAGAAGATCGGCGATCACGTTTCGCTGTCCGGAAGTTACTTTGCCGACAACATCACGGGGCACGTCGACACGGTATCGGGAGCTTCTGTGGACGCCGTAAGCGGCGCCAGCACCTATCACGAAGAGCGCAAGCAGGAATCGTTCGGTATCGATGTGCTGCAGGGCAAGACCACCTACAGCGCGGGCTACATCGCCGGCAACGAGAACGACTACCGGGCCCGCACCGCCTACGCTTCGGTGAGCGAGGACATGTTCGGCGACCTGACGACAATTTCATTCGGCTTCACGCGCGGCTGGGACAAGGTGGGCGTGGTCGGCCGAACCACCACCAGTCCGCTCGAGCGGCGCAACTGGCAGCTGGGCCTGTCGCAGATCCTGACGCGCAACCTGCTGCTCGGCCTGAACTTCGAAACCTCCGAGAGCGAGGGCCTGCTCAACAATCCCTATCGCATGGTGCGGTATGTGGACAATCAGGCTTCGAACGGCCGCGGCTATTCAACCCAGCCCGAGCAGTACCCGCATACGCGCACCGGCAACGCCGGTTCGGGGCAGCTCAAGTATTACCTGCCCTGGCACGCAGCCCTCGACGGGAACTACCGCTACTACAGCGACACCTGGGGAATCGTCGGCCATACATTTGAGCTGGGCTACACCCAGCCCGTGTTCCACAGCTGGACAATCGACACGCACGCGCGTTATTACCGACAGAATCACGCCGACTTCTACGCCGACCTGTTTCCCTACGCGTTTGCGCAGAATTTCATGGCACGCGACCGGGAGCTGGCTACTTTCAAGAGCCTCACGCTCGGACTGGGAGCCAGCTGGGAATTCCACTGGACGCGCCTGTCCTGGCTGCAGAAGGGCACGCTCAATTTGCACTGGGACCGGATGCGCTTCAAGTACGACGACTACCGGGATCTGCGTTACATCGGCGTAACCCCCGGTACGGAGCCGCTGTATAAGTTCGACGCCAACATCTTCCAGTTCTTTATTTCGGGCTGGTTCTGAAGGATCATCGCGGCCTGGAAAGGGCCCACTAGACATCAGGGGATTGACCATGACTCA
>DATGVM010000002.1:0-192942 GCA_035300345.1 Steroidobacteraceae bacterium | reverse complement strand
AACATCTGCAGGGCCTGGTCGCGCGCGGTCTGGGCGTCGTGGTAGCACTCGACCAGGCGCCGCTCGTCGATGCTGCGCCACGCGTCGAACAGGTCGCGCACTGGCTGCGGCGGCGCGGCGCCCTGCGGGCTCGTCTCCTCGGCGCTCACCACGAAGCGATCGAGCCGCGAGCTGCCGAGGATGTTGAAGATCAGCACGCTGTGGTGGGCGGCGATGGCGCGCCCTGACTCGCTGACGATCATCGGGTGCTCGATGCCGCGTGCGTTGCAGACGCTGCTGACGCGATAGACCACGTCGTTGGCGTATTCATTGAGGGTGTAGTTCATCGAGGAGGCAAAGTTGGTGCCCGTGCCGTCATAGTCGATGCCCAGTCCGCCGCCCACGTCGATGTACTCGAGACCGGCACCGGCGCGCTTGAGTTCGGCGTAGACATGCGCCAGCTCGTTGATGGCCTCCTTGACGCGGCGGATGTCCTGCAGCTGGCTGCCCGGGTGGCAGTGGACCAGCTTGAGGCAGTCTTCCATGCCGCGCGCGCGCAGCGTGGCCAGCAGGTCGAGCATCTCGGTGACGAACAGCCCGAACTTGGACTTCTCGCCGGCCGAGTCGCGCCAGCGACCCGAACCTTCGCTGGCGAGCTTGACCCGCACTCCAATCCGCGGGCGCACGCCGTAGGCGGCGGCGTGGCGCAGGATCAGCTCCAGCTCGTCGAAATTCTCGACCACCGGGATGATGGTGCGGCCGAGCTTGGTGGCGAGGATCACCGCCTCGATGTAGCTCGAATCCTTGAAGCCGTTGCAGATGATCAGCCTGTCGCTGGCCGATTCGGTGACGGCCATGACCGCCAGCAGCTCCGGTTTCGAGCCCACCTCGAGCCCGAAGCCGAACTCCTTGCCGTAGCGGTACACCTCGTCGACCACCAGGCGCTGCTGGTTGACCTTGATCGGGAACACGGCGCTGTAGCGATTGCGGTAGTCGTTCTCGACGATGGCGCGGGCGAAGGCATCGTGCAGGTGCCGCAGGCGGTGCGCCAGGATGTCCGAGAAGCGCACCACCACCGGCGCCGCGAGATCACGGGCCCGCAGTCCCTGCACCACTTCCAGCAGATCGATCTCGTGAGCTGCCGTGGTATCGGGACGCACCACCACATTGCCCGCTTCGTTGATGGTGAAGTAGCCCGAACCCCAGGCGGGCACGTTGTAGAGCTCCAGCGCGTCGGCTACATCCCAGCCGCCGTTGCCGCGGCGTGGCGCCGTGTTGTGTTGTCCCATCCGCTCTTCGCCTCGTGCTCGCTCCGGGTTCCCGGCGGCACCATAGCAAATGGCGGCCGCAAATTCTCCCCGGCAGGCGGCCAGGGGCTACAATCCACGCCAGAGTTCAATCACCATGGCAATCGATCTCTTTTGGGGCAGCGGCAGTGCCTATTGCTGGCGCGTGCTGCTGGCGCTGAAGCACAAGGGGCTCGATTACCGCAGTCACCTGCTCAAGTTCGACCAGCAGGAGCACCAGGCGCCGCAGATGCTGGCCATGAATCCGCGCGGCCGCCTGCCGGTGCTGCGCGACGGCGACTACGTGGTGTTCGAGTCGGTCGCGATCCTCTACTACCTCGACCGCAAGTATCCCGAGCCGCCGCTGTTCGGGCGCAATGCGGAGGAAGGCGGCGTGATCATGCGGGTGGTCTGCGAGTACCAGGCCTACGCCGAACCGAGCCTGATGAAGCTGGTCACCCACTTCCTGTACCGGCGCGAGTCGGCCCCGGATGCCGGACAGGCCGAGCAAATGTCCGAAGCCATGCACCGCGTCGCCAGCGAGGCGCGCACCATCGAGCGGCGCCTGGCGCAGTCCGACTGGGTCGTCGGCGAGAGCATCTCCGCCTCCGACATGGTGATCTATCCGGATATCCGGCTGCTGCTGCGGGCGCTCGCCAAGCCCGCGGCGAGCGAACTCGCAGCGCGCTTCCTGCCCGTCGACACCAATTATCCGGCGCTGGGCCGGTGGCTCGAGCGCGTGGCCGCGATCGCGCCGGACCTGCCCTGACGCTCCGCGGGGCGCGCGGCACGGCGGCCAGTGTGGCGCCGCCGTCGCGCCATTGGTAACCTCCAGCGCCGACGCCGGCAGGGCGTGGAGTACGGATGGCATCATGACCCAGCAGTTGCACTTCAGCGATTTTCCCGGCCGCATCATCGTCATAGGCTTCGGGGCCATCGGCCAGGGCGTCTTGCCGCTGATCCTGCGTCATATCGGCTGCCCGCCCTCGCGCATCACCATCGTCACGGCCGAGGGACAGGGCCAGGAGGAGGCCGCGGGCTTCGGCGTCCGCTTCGTCCAGGAGCGGCTGACGCGCGAAAACCTGCGCCGGGTGCTCGATCCGCTCGTGGGCCGCGGGGATTTCATCCTCAATGTGTCGGTGGATGTCGCAAGCCTCGCCCTGATCCGCCTCGCCTGGGAAAAGGGCGCGATGTACCTCGACACCTGCATCGAGCCCTGGCCCGGCGGTTACACCGATCCGGCAATGCCGATCGCCAAGCGCACCAACTATGCCCTGCGCGAAGAGGCCCTGGCCCTGCGCAGCACCGGGCAGCGCCAGCCTACGGCCGTGCTCACCCACGGCGCCAATCCGGGCCTGGTTTCCCACCTGGTGAAGCAGGCGCTGGTCAACATCGCCGCCGACCTGAAGGTGGACGCGGGCAAGATGCAGGCCCGCGAGGACTGGGCGGACCTGGCGCGACGGCTCGACGTGCGCGTCGTGCATATCGCCGAGCGCGACACCCAGGTGTCCTCCATCCCCAAGGAGCCCAACGAGTTCGTCAATACCTGGTCGGTGGACGGCTTCGTGTCGGAAGGATCGCAGCCCGCCGAGCTGGGCTGGGGCTCGCATGAGCGCAATTTCCCGCGGGATGGCAAGCGCCACGAGGGCGGGAGCGGTGCGGCCATCTATGTGATGCAGCCTGGCGTGGCGACCAAGGTGCGCAGCTGGGCGCCCCACGCGGGGCCGTATCACGGCTTCCTGATCACGCACGGCGAGGCGATCTCGATCGCCGACTATTTCACCTCGCAGAGCGACCCGGCCGCCCTCTACCGGCCCACCGTGCACTACGCCTATCACCCGGCCGACAACGCCGTGCTCTCGATCCATGAATTCGCGGGGCGCAATTACCTCATGCAGGACCGCAAGCGCATCATGATGGACGATATCAGCACCGGCATCGACGAGCTGGGCGTGCTGCTCGCGGGCCACAAGAGGAATGCCTACTGGTACGGCTCCCAGCTCGGGATCGACGAGGCGCGCCGGCTGGCGCCGCACAACAGCGCCACGACGCTCCAGGTCACCGTCTCGGTGCTGGCCGGCATGGTGTGGGCCATGGAGAATCCGAATCGCGGCATCGTCGAACCCGACGAAATGGACTATCGCCGCTGCCTCGCGATCTGCATGCCCTACCTGGGGCCGGTGGTCGGCCAGTACACCGACTGGACGCCCCTGTCGGACCGGGAGCGCCTGTTCCCCGAAGACCTGGATACCTCTGACCCCTGGCAGTTCAAGAACGTGCGGGTCAGCTAGGCAGTCGGGTAGCTGATTTCTGCGATCACGTAGGTCTGGCTGCCGGTGGCCAGCGGAACGCTCACTTCCTCGTCCAGGGCCTTTCCCAGCAGCGCGCGCGCCAGCGGTGCGTCCATGCTGATCCCGCCCGCTTCCTGGTCGAATTCATCCGGGCCCAGGATGCGGTAGGCCCGCCGCTCGCCGTCCGGCAGCGTGAGCGTGACGCGCGCGCCAAAAAACACCCGGTGCGGATCGCTCGGCGGCTGGTCCACGACCACCATGCCCTCGAGGCGCTTGCGCAGGTGGCGCACGCGGGCATCGATTTCCCGCAGGCGGCGCTTGCCGTAGGTGTATTCGGCGTTTTCCGAGCGATCACCCTGCGCCGCCGCGGCCGCCACCGCCTGGGTGACGCGCGGCCGCTCCTCCCGCCACAGTCGGTCCAGTTCGGCACGCAGCCGGCGCTCACCCGCCGGTGTGATGTATTTCGAACTTTGCGGTGGTGGTGGACGGTAGCGGCTCAAGCGGTGCTCCGGGCGGCGCTATCTGTGCGGCGGCTCACATCTTCGGGCCGATCCCGCGGCGTAGGCTCAGCTCCATGGCCAGCCGGTACTACGCCCATTTTATCGCCGAGTCGCCCAGCGTGGCGCAGGCCGGTGAGTGGAGTGGCATCGTCGAGCTGACGCGCCCACTGAGTCAGCGTGCGGAGGAGCGGGAGCTTTCGCAGGTGCTGGCGGGCAGCATGGATCTGGACGCCGAGGAGATTCGGATCCTGGACTGGTCCTGGCTGCAGTAACCGATCCCCTGGCGGACTTTACTCCCCTCTGGTAAGTCCGCTCTTTCAATGCCCCGGCTTGCCGGGGCATTTTTTTGCCTGCCCGGATCAGGGCCTGTTTACACTCCACGAATGAATTCAATGGCCTGAACGGGCGCTGGTGGCCTCCATCGAACTGGCGGATTGCGTGCTCGGCGAGCACCGCGCCTGCTGGCTGCCGGATGGCAGCCACGCCTTTGGCGCCATGTTGGCGCTCATCGACGCCGCGCGCGAGTCCGTCTGCCTGGAAAGCTACCTGGTGCGCGCGGGCGAGCCGGCCTTAAGCCTGCTGGCGGCCCTGCTGCGCGCCCGCGCCCGCGGCGTGCGCGTGCGGGTGCTGTACGACGCCTTCGGCTCGGAAGGGCTCGCCCCGGAGTTCTTCGGGCGCCTGATGGCCGCGGGCGGCGAATCGCGGGTGTTCAGCCCCGCGCGGCGCCTCCGCCTGGCTTTCCGCGATCATCGCAAGCTCCTGGTGTGCGACGCGCGGCGCGCGATCGTCGGGGGCATCAACATCGGCCCCGAGTACCTGGGCGACGGGGTCCGCCGCGGCTGGCGCGACCTGGCGCTGCAGATCGAAGGGCCGATCGGGGAGGCCCTGGCCGCCAGCTTTGAGGCCATGTACGCCCTCGCCCCCGTGACGGGCGCGGCGATTCGTGAATTCCGGTGCGCCGTCCAGGCCCTGCCCGCCACCGCGGGGGCGGCCATCTCGCTGCTCAACAGCGGTCCGGGCTGGCCAGCCGGGGAGCTGGCGCGGGCGCTGCGGAGCGATGTGGCGCAGGCGCGCGCCGTGTACTGCATGGCCGCCTATTTCCTGCCGCCGCGGCGGATGCGCCGGGCCCTGCAGCGCGTTTCAGGGGCCGGGGGCAGCGTCCAATTGCTGCTGGCGGGCCGCAGCGATGTACCGGTGGCGCGCTATGCCGGCGAACACCTCTACGCCCGCATGCTCGCCGGGGGTGCGCGGATCCATGAATACCAGCCGCAGGTCCTGCACGCCAAGCTCTTTATCATGGACGATACGGTGTACATCGGCTCCTGCAACCTCGATCGGCGCAGCCTCAATATCAACTACGAACTGCTGCTGCGCTTCCGCTGGCCCGGACTGGCCGCGCAGGGGCGCGAGCTGTTTGCGGACTCGCTGGCCCACAGCCGCGAGGTGACGGCGGCCGGCTGGCGCAACCGGCGTTACTGGTGGGAGCGGCTGCGCTCGCGCGCCGCCTATTGGCTGCTGACGAAAATCGATCCGCTGCTGGCGCGCCGTCCGCTGCGCTCGCTCGGCTGAGCCTGAGCCCTCCGGAGCCGGCCCAGTTGGCACCGATCGGCCAATATCGGTATCGTGAGCTGCAACAGGGCATCGGTAGTCCCAAGAAGCTGGAGTGAGGGTTATGCGATCGATCACAGTGGTGCTGTGCGTGGTGGCGGTGGCGATGCTGGGCGGCTGCGGCTACAACCGCATCCAGACGCAGGATGAGTCGGTGAAGGCGGCCTGGTCCGAGGTCGTCAACCAGTTTCAGCGGCGTGCCGACCTGGTGCCCAATCTCGTCAGTACCGTGAAGGGCTTCGCCGCGCAGGAGAAATCCGTGCTGCTGGGGGTCACCGAGGCGCGCGCCAAGGTGGGCACGATCCAGGCGACCCCGGAACTCATCAACGACGAGGCCGCGTTCAAGAAATTCCAGGCGGCGCAGGGCGAGCTGACCTCGGCCCTCAAGAGCCTGCTCGCCGTTACCGAGAACTATCCGCAGCTGAAATCCGACCAGAACTTCCGCGACCTGCAGTCGCAGCTCGAGGGCACGGAGAACCGCATCACGGTGGCGCGCAAGCGCTATATCGACGCGGTGCAGGAGTACAACGTCACGATCCGCTCCTTCCCGAGCAACCTCACCGCGATGATCTTCAAGTACCAGCTCAAGCCGAATTTCGCGGTCGAGAACGAGGCGGCGATCGCCAAGCCGCCAACCGTGGATTTCGGCAGCGGCGCGCCGGCCGCACCTGCGACCACGCCGTAGCCGGCCTCGGCCTATGCGTGGGCTGCTGCTTGGCCTGCTGGGCCTGCTGGCCGTTCCGCTGCAGGCGGCGGACGAGCTGCAGCCGATCCCCCGGCTGGAGTCGCGCGTCACCGACCTGACCGGAACCCTGTCGGCGGGCGAGCAGGCGGATCTGGAACAGAAGCTGCGCGATTTCGAAGCCCGCAAGGGCGCGCAGCTGGCCGTGCTGATGGTGGCCACGACGCATCCGGAGGAAATCGAGCAGTACTCGATCCGGGTCGTGGAAGCCTGGAAGCTCGGGCGAGCCAAGACCGGCGACGGCCTGCTGCTGCTGCTGGCCAGGGACGACCGGACGCTGCGCTTCGAGGTGGGCTACGGCCTGGAAGGCGCGCTCACCGACGCCACCGCCAACTGCATCAAGGATGAGATCATGGTGCCCCTGCTCAGGCAGGGCCAGTACTACTCCGCCATCGATGCCGGCCTGGCGCAGGCCATGAAAGTGATCGATGGCGAGCCTTTGCCCCCACCCGAGACGGAATGGCAGGGGAACGGTGGGATGCTGCGCCAGGCGCTGCCCGCGCTGTTCTTTGGCTTTCTGGTGCTGAGCACGATCATGCGCGCCATCCTGGGCCGCGTCGGCGGAGCGGCCGCGTCCGGCGGGATCCTGGCCCTGGTGGCCTATTTCTTCAGCCGCCTGCTGCTGGTCGGACTGGGGGTCGGCACGCTGGCCTTCGTGCTGGCGCTGATCTTCGGCCTGCGCGGGAATGGCTGGAGCGCGGGCGGCCGTGGCGGCTGGGGCGGTGGCCTGGGCGGCGGACTGGGTGGACTGGGCGGTGGGGGCTTCGGCGGCGGCGGAGGGTTCAGCGGCGGGGGTGGCGGTTTTGGCGGCGGCGGCGCCTCGGGGCGATGGTGATCTTCCTGCAGCGCCTCTGGCGTCACTGGCTCGCGAGCCTGCACCCGGCGCGCACCCAGTTGCCGGCCGGCGCGCTGGCGCAGATCGAGGCGGAGATCCGCGCGGCCGAGCAGGCGCACGAGGGTGAGATCCGGGTGGTGATCGAGACTTCCCTGTCGTTATCGCAACTGCACATGGGATTGTCGGCGCGCCAGCGGGCCCTGCAGCTGTTTGCCTCGCTGGGCGTGTGGGACACCGAGCACAACAACGGCGTGCTGATCTACATCCTGCTGGCGGACCGGAGCGTCGAGATCATCGCCGATCGCGCCATCGCGCAGCGCATTGCGGAAGCACAGTGGGCCTCCCTGTGTGCCGAAATCGCGGCCCATTGCGGGCGCGGCGAGCTCGCGGCCGCCTGCTGCATGGCCGTGCGCAGCGTCGGGCAGCGCCTGGCCCGGCTGTATCCGGCCCGCGGTGGCGGTGGCAACGAGCTGCCCAATCAGCCGATACTTCTTTAGAATCGGGGGCATGAAGCTCGCGACACCCGCGCTGCGGTGGGCCGCTTGGCCGCTCCTGTGTGCCCTGGCCGGCTGCGGCCTGGTCCGCGCGCCCTGGATCCGCCAGCCGCCGCCCGCGCCGCCCGCGCCCGTGGCGGAGGCCCCACCGGAGCCCATCCTGCCCGTGCCGGTGGCAACGCATAAGTTCGCGCTGGATGTCGAGAACGAGGACGTGTTCGGCGTCGTCCAGATCACCACGGCCTCGAAGGACGACACGCTCCCGGACATCGCGCGGCGCTTCAACGTCGGCTACGAGGAAATCGTGCGCGCCAATCCGGGCGTCGACCCGTGGATCCCGGGGGCCGGCCGCCAGATCGTGGTGCCGACGCAGTACGTGCTGCCGAACGCGCCGCGTGAGGGCGTGGTCATCAATCTCGCGGCGATGCGCATCTATTATTTTCCCCGGCACAAGCCCGGCGAGACGCCGCTCGTGTACACCCATCCCATCGGCGTGGGCAAGGTCGGCTGGCGGACGCCCGAAGGGGTCACGAAAATCGTCTCCCGCGAGGAAAATCCCACCTGGCGCCCGAGCGCCGGGGTGCGCCAGGAGCATGCCGCCAACGAGGATCCGGTGCCGGCCGTCGTGCCGCCGGGCCCCGACAATCCGCTTGGCAAGTACAAGTTCACGCTCGGCTGGCCCAGTTACCTGATCCATGGCACCAACAAGCCCTACGGCGTGGGGCTGCGCTCCAGCCACGGCTGCATCCGCCTCTATCCGGAGGACATCGAAAAGTTCTACGAAGCGGTGCCGCTCGGTACGCAGGTGCGGGTCGTCAACCAGCCCTTCCTGTTCGGCTGGCACGCCGGACACCTGTATCTGCAGGCCTACACCGTGTTCGAGGACGATGCGCGCAACTGGACCAGCGCGCAGAAGAGGCTGCTGTTGAAGTCGATGTCACCGCGCCTGGAAAAGCTCCTCAAGGCCAACGACACCAGCATCGACTGGGACGCGGTGGCGCGCGTGGCGCAGGCGCCGCGCGGCATCGCGGTGCCGGTGAGCGCCACGGCAGGGAGCCTGGAAGCGGTGCTGGCCGAAGCCCCGCTGGTGCAGAACCGGATCCCTCCGGGCGCCAACTGGGATGGTTCCGATGAAGTCGACGCTGACGCGCAGAGCTACCAGCAGCTGCTGTCGGAGCGCGAGAACAAGCCCGCGCCGGTGAGCGATGCGCCACCCCCCAAACCACGCGGCTGAGCTGGCCGGCGCCGGATCGGCCACAGCGCCGGAGCCGATCGCCCCGCTGCCGACGGCGGTGACCGCGTTCATCGGCCGCACCCTCAAGGGACCGCTCGATACGCCCACCGCGATCGCCAGCTTCGCCGACTATCGGCGGCTGTTCGGCGGCCTGTGGCAGCCCGCGCCGCTCAGCTACGCGGTCGAGCAGTTTTTCGAGCACGGTGGCCAACAGGCCATCATCGTGCGTGTGGCCAATGGCGCGCGACCGCCCAGCCTGGGCCTGCCGGCGGGCGGGGGTGTCCTGCAGCTGCGCGCGCTCGCCCCCGGCACCCGCGAATACCTGCGGGCCTCGGTCGATTACGACGGCATTGCCGCCGGCGCCGAGGATCAGTTCAATCTGGTGCTGCAACGCCTGCGCATGCCCGACTCGGAGTGGATCGAGGAGCAGGAGATCCTGCGAGCCGTGTCGATCCGCCCGGATTCGGAGCGTGCAGTGGATCGGGTGCTGTCCGCCTCGCACCTGATGCGCGTAGCCGGACCGCTCCCGCAGCAGCGGCCGGACCGCACCGCGCCGGCGCGCGCGGGCGCGGTGATCGGCTACCAGGCCGCCAGCGCGGACGGCGCGGATGGGACCGAGCTCAGCGACTACGACCTGATCGGCGATGCCGCCTCGGGCAGCGGCCTGTGTGCCTTGCGCGGCGGTCCGCGCTTTGAGCTGCTGTGCCTGCCGCCGCTGGGGCGGGAGCGGGACGTCGGCCCGGCCGCGTGGCTGGTCGCGGCGCGGCTGTGCCGCGAGCGCCAGGCGATGCTCATCGTCGATCCGCCGCGCAGCTGGGACAGTCCGGAGGCAGCCCTCGCGGGTGCGGCGCGCTGGCCACTGCACAATGCCAACGCGCTGCTGTTCCTGCCGCGCATCGCGGCCGCCGATCGCCTGCGCGGGGGCAACGGAGTGTTCGCCCCCTGCGGTGTGGTCGCGGGACTCCTGGCGCGCAGTGACGCAGCCGGAGTGCAGGCGGAGGGGAGCACGGGCGCGCCTGCCCTGCGTTCCCACACGCGGCCGCAATTTGCGCTCGACGCGGCGCAGCGGCAGGAGCTGGGGCACCACGGCGTCAACGGCTTCGAGGAGCTGCGGCCCAGCCTCGGCACGCTGCGCGGCGCGCGCACGCTGCTGCCGGAGAGCGCGGCGCGGGGCGAGTCCTGCGACCTGCACAACCGCCGGCTCACCCTGTGGCTGCAGGCCTGCATACTCGAAGGCACGAGCTGGACGCGGCAGGAAGGCGGCGGAGCACAGCAATGGCAGCGCGTGCGCGCGCAGACCGAAGCTTTCCTGGCGGCGGCCGCGGCCTCCGGGGCCTTCGGCGATCAGCGGGACCCACAGCGCTACTTCGTGATCTGCGATGAGCGGCTCAATTCTGCGGAGTCCGTCGCGCAGGGTCGCTGTTGCCTGCTGTTCGGGTTTGCCGCCCGCGGCGCGCAGGAATATCGCTCCTGCCTCGTGACGCACGAGCGCGACGGCAGCAGCGTGCGCATGGTGACCAGCAACCGGCTCGCGACCGAGGGTGCGCGCGTCGCGGCGGAGA
The DNA here is from genome assembly GCA_035300345.1 of Steroidobacteraceae bacterium. Taxonomy (GTDB): domain Bacteria; phylum Pseudomonadota; class Gammaproteobacteria; order Steroidobacterales; family Steroidobacteraceae; genus FEN-1191. The sequence goes on along the minus strand of DATGVM010000002.1, from coordinate 182,411 downwards.
TCGAAACCGCGATCCTGCGCCAGCTGGTGAGCGCGGACTGAGCTGCCGCGCGGAGTATCATGGCGCCATGCCGGAACGCTACGTCATTTTTTCGCATGGCCGGGAAGGCGAGCCATGGAGCCGCAAGATCGTGGGCCTGGCGGATATCGCCCGCAACGAAGGGTATCGTGCCGACTCGCTCGACTACCGCGGCATCGATTCGCCGCGCGAGCGGATCACCAGGCTGGTCGAGCACTGCCAGAAACTGCCGGGTGAGCTGGTGCTCGCCGGCTCGAGCCTCGGGGGCTATGTGGCGGTGGCCGCCGCCGCGCTCCTGCACGCGCGCGGGGTGTTCCTGCTGGCGCCATCGCTGCTGATGGATGACCTGCCGCGCCTGCGCAAGGGCGTGATCGACTGTCCGACGACCATCGTGCACGGCTGGCGCGACACGGTGGTGCCCGCGGCGCACAGCATCGCCTTTGCGCGCCAGTACCAGGCCACGCTCCACCTGCTCGACACCGATCATCGCATGTACGACCAACTCCAGACGATCAATCATTTCTTCGCGCATTTCCTGGTGGCGATCGATCTGCGGCTGGGTTTTCGCTAGCAGGCCCTGAGCGCGCCCTTCGATGGACTCGATCCCCGCCCGGTTAGTTGCGTTCTGGACGCGTGCCCGGCTCGAACCGGCGGACGCGGCCGCGCGCCTGCGCGACAGCGCGGCGCCGGTCTGCTACGTGCTGGAGCGCCGCAGCGCGGTCGATCATGCCGTGCTGCGCACGGTCTGCACCGCCCAGCGCCTGCCGCGGCCGCGGCGCCGGCTGCTGCCCGCCCCGGCGGTCAGCGCCCGGGCCGCTTTTGCCCTGGAGCGGCCGGTCGGATTCTGGCGCTCGCGGCTCGATCGGCGCGTGCCGGCTGAACTCGTGGTGCTCATCGATGCGCTGCGCAGCGACCCGACGCTCGACGTCGCGCTCGTGCCGACCGCGGTGTTCTGGGGCCGCGCGCCGCAGAAGGAGCCCTCGCTGTTCCGGCTGATGCTGGCCGAGGACTGGGCCATCGGCAGCCGGCTGCGGCGCGGCTTCGCGGTGCTGGTCAACGGCCGCAATGTGATGGTGCAGATGGGCGAGGCGGTGTCGCTCCGGAGCCTGCTCGGTGGCGAGGCCGATACCGCATCGGCCGCGCGCCGCGTGGCGCGCGTGTTGCGCGCGCAGCTGGCGCGGGCACGGGCGGCGCGCATCGGGCCCGACCTCTCGCACCGGCGCACCATCGTCGCCGAGGTCCTGCGCTCGCGCGCCGTGCGCCAGGCCGTCGCGCAGATGGCGCGCGACCGGAGCGGCGACAGCCGGCGCCTGGCGCTGCTCGAGGCGCGCAGCTGCATCGATGAGATTGCCGCCAACTACTCGCACGCTTTCGTGACCTTCGCATCGCTGCTGCTCACGCGGCTGTGGAACCGGCTGTACGACGGGGTGGATCTCACCCACGTCGAGCGCACCCTGCAGCAGGTGGCAGACGGGAACGAGCTGGTCTACGTGCCCTGTCATCGCAGCCACATGGACTACCTGCTGCTGTCCTACGCGATCTACCGCCGTGGCTACGCGGTGCCGCACGTGGCGGCGGGCGTGAACCTGAACCTGCCGGTCATCGGCCGGTACCTGCGCAAGGGCGGCGGATTTTTCATGCGCCGGAGCTTTCGCGGCAGCTCGCTGTACACCGTGGTCTTCATGCAGTACCTGGCCGCGATCATGGCGCGCGGCCATGCGATCGAATATTTCATCGAAGGCGGACGGAGCCGGAGCGGCCGGCTGCTGGCTCCGATGACCGGCATGCTGTCGATGACCGTGCGCAGCTTCCTGCGCCAGCCACGCCGTCCGGTGGTCTTTGTACCGGTGTATTTCGGCTACGAGCGCATCTGGGAGGGCGCCACCTACATCAATGAACTGTCGGGGCTGCCAAAAGAAAAGGAGTCGATCGGCGTCCTGATGCGCAGCCTCTCCCGCCTGCGCGAGCGCTTCGGGCGCGTGCACGTCAACCTCGGCGAGCCGATCCACCTCGACCGCCTGCTCGAGCGCTACGCGCCGGACTGGCGCACGGCCGGTGGCCAGGGCCCGGAGCGGCCGCGCTGGGTCGGGCCACTGGTCGATGAGCTGGCCGGCAAGGTGATGCGCAACATCAACGCCGCGGCCGCGGTCACCCCGGTGAACCTGCTGGCCCTGGCGCTGCTGGCGACGCCGCGGCACATGGCGCTCGCCACTGAACTGCAGCTGCAGCTCGATACGCTGCTGGCGGTGCTGCGCGAGGTGCCCTACAGCGACCGGGTCACGATCACCGAGCTCACCGCGCCCGCCATCGTCGATTATGGCGTCCGGCTGCAGCTGATCACGCGCGAGACGCATCGTGCCGGGGAGTTCGTGCGCATGAGCGCCGAGCACGCGGTGCTGGCCACCTACTACCGCAACAACGTCCTGCACCTGCTGGCGCTGCCCTCGCTCGTGGCCTGCTGCTTCCTCGGCAATGCCGAGTTGCCGGAGGAGCACATCCAGCGCTTTGCGAGCCGCATCTACCCGTATGTGGCCGCCGAGCTGTTCCTGCGCTGGAGCGAGGAGGAGGTGCCGGCGGTCGTCGCCGCCGTGCTCGCGGCCCTGGCGCAGCGCGGGCTGGTGGAGAACGCCGGCGCCGGATTGTGGCGCCGTCCGGCGCCGAGCTCAGCGGCGGCCATGCAGCTCTCGCTCCTGGCCCAGGTCACGCTGCAGACGGTGGAGCGCTATTACCTGGCGATCGCGCTGCTGATCCGCGCCGGGAGCGGGGCGATCACGCAAAAGGCCCTGGAGGAGCGCTGCCAGCTCATGGCACAGCGCATGACGCTGCTGTATGGCTTCAACTCGCCCGAATTCTTCGACCGCGCGCTGTTCGGCAATTTCATCAACCTGCTGCGGGCGCGCGCCGTGCTCAGCGTCGATGCCACCGGCCACCTGGTGTTCGACGCCGTGCTGGTGCACGTCGCCGAAGACGCCGAGATCGTGCTCTCCGAGCAGATCCGGCATTCGATCCTGCAGGTCACCCACGGCTAGCGCCGCGGGCTCAAGGCGAGGGCTTAGCGCGGCCAGAGCCACCCGAACATGCCGCCGGTCAGCAGCGCGAACACCAGGCCGTCGATCATGGTGACCACGGTCATGCGCCAGTTGCGGCGGTACCAGATGGACGCCTGCGGGAGCGCCATCGCGTAGCCCATGAAGGCGGCAAAGCCGGTGATGCGAAACACGGCCAGGTAGGGCGCGCCGAAAGCCAGTTCGCGCCCGGCGATGTAGGCGCAGCACACGCCGATCGCCAGCAGGTACACGAACCATTGCACCAGGCTCTTGCCCATCGCCATGTCGCCGCTCGAAACGGTGAGCATCATGAAGGGGCCGCGCGTCATCTTCTGCTTGAACTCGGGGCTGCGCATCTCCTTCATGGTGTCGCACTTGGGTACGGCGTAGTCGCCGTGCGCAACGTTCATGCCGCGTACGGCGTCGAGCAGCGCGTCCTGCTGCGGCAGGCGGCGCAGGTCGTTCCAGTGGTAGCCCAGGAACATGTGCATGATAGAGCTGACGGCGAAGACGGCGACGGCGGCCAGCAGGATGGGCAGCCAGAGTGAAGCGATCGAGATCATAAGTCCCCCTTTAAGGTGTCGGTGTTCCCTGAAGTCACTCGTCGTGACGGACGGCGGCTCGCAACCGCTTGTTGCGTTGTTGGTGCAGTTTAGCCTCAATGCGCCGCTCCCGGGCAGCCCGGGTCGGGCGGGTGGCGCGGCGGGTCTTCGGCACGATCAGGGCGCGCGTGATCAGGTCCTCGAGCCGGCCCAGGGCCTCGCGCCGGTTGCCCTCCTGGGTGCGGTGATTGCGCGCCGTGATCAGGATCTCGCCCGAGTCGATCAGGCGATGGCCGGCGAGCGCGCGCAGGCGGAGCTTGGCGCGCTCGTCGAGAAGGCGGCTTGCGGCCAGGTTGAAGCGCAGCTGCGCGGCAGTCGCCACCTTGTTGACGTTCTGGCCCCCCGGGCCGGCGCCGCGCACGAAACTCAGGGAATACTCGCTGTCGGGAATATGCACGGCGGCGCTCAGCGGTCGATTCCGTCCCCGAGCAGGCGCACTTCGTGCTGCGTCACCGGGATCGTGATGCCGTGGTCGCGGAACAGGCGCCAGATGCGCCGGTTGACATCCGAGCGCACATTGTTGACGCCGTTTTGCGGGTCGGCGATCCAGAAGCGCAGTTCCAGGTCCATGCCGTGGTCTGAAAACTGGATCAGGCGCGTGACCGGCGCGGGCTCGTTCAGGACGCGCCGGTTGCCTTCCACGGCGCCGAGCAGCAGCTGCAGGGCGACCTCGGGATCGTCGCGGTAGCTGATGCGCACCGGCAGCTTGAGGCGCACCTTGCGGTCCGAGTAGCTCCAGTTGATGAAGGTGCTGGTGATCAGGTTCTGGTTGGGCACCAGCGTATCGACCCCGTCGCGGTCGCGCACCACGACGCAGCGGCCCCGCAACTCCTGCACCCAGCCGAAATTCTCGGTGCTGGTGCCGGTCAGGCCGGTGAAGCTGATCACATCGCCGGGCTTGACGGACTTGTCGAGCAGCAGCACGAAGCCGCTGACGAAGTTGCTGGCGATCGCCTGCAGCCCAAACCCCAGGCCGATGCCGATCGCGCCGGTCAGCAGCGTGAGAGCAGTCAGGTCCAGGCCGGCCGCATTGACGCCCAGCAGGGCGCCGAGGCTGATCAGGAAAAAATGGCTGAACTTGCTGATGCCCAGGCGCGTCGAGGCCGCCACGCCCTCCAGCTTCATGACGCGCCGTTCGACCGCGCGGGCGATCAGGCCGCTCGCCAGCATGAAGCCGGTGACCACGACGAGGCTCTTGAAGAGCGACCAGAGCGAGAAGTGGCCCTTGCCCGGCACCAGATCGATCGCGTCGAGCGCGGTCTCGATGTCTGTGTACCAACCCACCTGCTGCAGGGCGATCACCACCCACACCAGCCAGGTCAGGCGCGATTCCCAGCGGCGCAGCCAGGAGAGCGGCCCCAGGAGCCTCCCGAGCAGGAAGGCACCGATACGCACCACCAGGAAGGCGATCGCCAGATCGAAGGCCGTGTTCAGCGCCGCGGTGGGCACACCGAGGCTTGCATAGGTGGCCCGTGCGATCAGCAGCAGTGGCAGCACGCCGATGGCAGGCGTGAGCGCGATCAGCGCCTCCAGGAGCGCGCCCTGCCAGGGCAGCGGCGGCGGCGCACGGCGCCCGAGGACGGTGCGCGCGGCACGACCGGCCAGCAGCGCCAGCGCGATCGCCACGCCGATACCCACCAGCTCCAGGAGCGTCTGCGGATTGGCCAGCTGGTGGAAAGGACGCACCAGCGTGGCGAACGTGTCATTCACGGCGGGCAGCCCTTAGGCATTGAGGTCCGGTATGAGCTGGCTCTCGAGCAGCAGGATCTGGTCCTTGAGCGCCAGCTTGCGCTTCTTGAGGCGCTTGAGCTGCAGCTCGTCGATGTTGAAATCCAGTGACAGGCGCGAGATGACCTCGTCCAGGTCACGATGCTCTATGCGCAGATCCCGCAACTTCTGCATGTTGCGGAATAATTCGCGATCGACTTTGTCGCCCGAATCTCTCATGAGGCTTGCGGTGCAGGCCAGGCCGGCGGGGCCCGGCAAATGGACCTCTGGCCCAGTTGCTCGGTCACGGACACGACGCCATCGGGTAGCTTAGCTAAGCGACCCAGCGGGCGCCACGGGAGCCCCGGAAGGTGAAAATCCGAGCCGCTGGAGCCCGCCAGCCCGTTGCGCCGCGCCAGCGAGGCGGCCTGGCTGGCGTCACCGGGCCCCATCCCCGCGAGGCTGACTTCGACGGCCATTCCGCCCGCCTCGCGAAACTCGGCGCACAGCTCCCGCAGGGCGCCCGCGGAGGTCCGGTAGCGGTGGGGGTGGGCCAGCACGGCGATGCCGCCGGCGGCCACGATGATGGCGACGGTCGCCGGCAGGGCGGGCCATTGCGCGCTCACCGCGGCCCGCCGCCCGCGCGCCAGCCAGACCTTGAACGCATCGTCCATGTCGGTGGCATGGCCGTGCGCCACCAGGAGCTGTGCCAGGTGTGCTCGCGTCGGTGTTCCCGCCCGCGCCAGCACGGCGCTGCTGAGCTTCGCGCCATCCAGGCCGCATTTCGTCAGTTTCAGGCCGATCGCCGCGATCCGCTCCCGGCGCTGGACCTGCACGCCGGCCAGATGAGCCGCAAGCGCCGGCGAGGTGGTGTCGAGTCCCAGGCCGACGATGTGAATCTCGCGATCCCGCCACAGCGAGGTCAGTTCGCAGCCGGAGACAAAATCGATCCGGTGGGCGGCGCAGGCAGCCGCCGCCTCGGGGCAGCCGGCCACGGTGTCATGGTCGGTGAGGGCCAGCAGCTGGACCTGCCGCGTGGCCGCCAGCGCCACCAGTTCGGCCGGCGAGAGCGCCCCGTCGGACCAGGTGCTGTGCGTATGCAAATCGATACGCTCATAGCGTTGCGGGCCGGGGTTCATGAGTCCCATCATAGCTGAGCCTATGCCTGCCACCGCGCTCCTGGAAGCCCAATGGGAAGACATCGATCACGTGCTGCTGGATCTCGACGGCACGCTGCTCGACCTGGATTTTGACAGTCATTTCTGGCAATCGCTCGTGCCGCAGGCCTGGGGCGCCGCGCGCGGACTGGACCCGGCCGCGGCGCAGGCAATCCTGCAGCCGCGCTTCGCGGCCTGCGAGGGCACGCTGCCCTGGTACAGCACGGAGTACTGGAGCCGCGAGCTTGGACTCGACATCGCCGCGCTCAAGCGCCAGGACGCCGGGCGCATCCGCTGGCTGCCCGGCGCGCAGCGCTTCCTGGCCGCGGCGCGCGCACGCCGCAAGCGCGTGGTGCTGCTGACCAATGCGCACCCGCAGGCACTGGCCATCAAACACGAATGCACCGGTGTGCTTGACCATGTCGACGCCAGCTACAGCGCGCACCTGCTGGGGGCCCCCAAGGAGGACCTGCGCTTCTGGCGGGCGTTGCGCCAGCTCGAGCCCTTCCGCGCCGCACGGAGCCTGTTCGTCGATGACAGTGCCGCCGTGCTGCGTGCGGCCCGCGCGGCCGGCATCGGACTGATCCGCGCGATTCGCAAACCGGGCAGTGCGGGGGCCCCACACCGGCACGAGGAATTCGCGGCGATCGACGCATTGGCCGAGTTGCTCGGCCCAGACTGACGCGGCGGGGCGCGCGCGACGCCAGGTCCGGCGAAATGGGTCTCCGGCTCCGCCACCGCGGAAGGCGCGCCTCGCGTCGATGGGCGCACAGAAATTCGCGACGGTGGGGAAGCTGGTGGCACTGCCGGTGGCCTGCCCATATCATGGAATACGCGGCTGCTCGGTAGTCCAGCGGTTGGATAGATCGGGGGGGGCGAATAATGAAAGAGCCATCGAACATGCCCAGGCGATTGGCTGTAGCGAGCGTCATCGGGTTGCTGTTGTCTACCGCCCTGGCCGCTGATGAGAACCCGACTGGGCCCGGTGATCCGGTCTCGAATGTCATCGGCAATTCGGTGGTCAAGATCTTCGCCACCCTGCGAAGTCCCGACCTGGCTAAGCCCTGGAGCAAGCAGGCACCTGCGGAGATTTCCGGCAGCGGCGTCGTGATTGACGGCCACCGCATCCTCACCAATGCCCACCTGGTCACGTACGCCAGCCAGGTACAGATCCAGGCCAATCAGGCCGGAGACAAGCTCTCTGCCACAGTGGTAGCGGTCGCGCCCGGCATCGACCTTGCTGTCCTGAAGCTCGATGACGATGGCTTCTTTGACACCCATGCGCCGCTTCCGCGTGCCGACGGACTGCTGCAGATCAAGGACGCCGTCCTGGCATACGGCTATCCGACGGGAGGATCTTCCCTGTCCATCACGAAGGGCATCGTTTCACGCGTCGAATTTGTGTCCTATAACTACCCCGTCAGTGGGCTGCGCATTCAGGTGGACGCGGCCATCAACCCGGGCAACAGCGGAGGAGCGGCCATTGCCGACGACAAGATGATCGGGCTGGTCTTCAGCAGGGCAGGAGGCGATACACAGAACATTGGTTATATCATTCCAAACGAGGAAATCAGCCTGTTCCTGCAGGACATTGCCGACGGTCACTACGACGGCAAGCCGGCAATGTATGACGAGCTGCAGACGCTGCAGAACTCATCACTTCGAAATTTCCTGCACCTCGACAAGTCGGTCACCGGCATGGTGGTCCACCGGCCCCGGACGACCGAGCACTCCTATCCACTCAAGGAGTGGGATGTCATCACCCGCATCGGAGAATGGCCCATCGACGATCAAGGCAGGGTCAAGGTGAACCCTGACCTGAGTGTCGCCTTTCAGTACCGCGTGCAGCAGATTGTCAGGAATGGCAGCGTGCCGTTGACGATCGTCCGGGGCGGCAGCACTCTGCAGGTGCAGCTGCCGGTTGACAGCGTCAGGCCCAGGCTGATACCGCCTCTGAATGGCGAATATCCCTCCTACTTCATTTACGGGCCCCTGGTTTTCTCGCGCGCATCGACGCAACTCCTGCTGGCTTTCTCCGAAAGCGGCAAGGTGCTGCTGGGATTGAGTTTCGTGGGGAGCCCACTGATCTCTGATCTGGGTGCGACGCCCGACCCCCAGCGCGACGATCTGGCTGTCGTGGCATCCCCTTTCTTTCCAAGCAGTCTGGCCAAGGGGTATGACAATCCCGCCGGTCTGGTGGTGGAGTCCGTCAATGGCACCCACGTGCGCAGTCTCAAGCACCTCGTTGAGCTCTTACGTGACCTCAAGGATCAGTTCGTTGTATTTGCCTTCGCGAATCGGACCGGCGAATCCATCGTGTTCCCGCGCAGCGAGATGTTGGCGGCCACGGAAAGCATCCTGGCCGACAATGGCATCAGGGCGCAGGGGTCGCCAGACTTGATGGCAGTGTGGCAGGGAAAGTCGGCACAGTAGATCGAAACCCAAGGCGGCCCTGCATGCGCCGCGACTGCGAGCGTTGCGCGGCTTCAGCGCCGCCGTGGTGGTGGCCGCCGCCCGCCACCCTGTCCGCCGCCGCTGCGGCGCCGAACCGGCGCGTGGGAATCGCGTGGCGCGTGAGGTGCGTGGTGCAGTTTCGGCAACGCATCATGGTCGTAGTGCTCGACGGGAATCTTGTGGCCGATGAAGGCCTCGATGTCCGGCAGGGAGATCGCATATTCCTCGCAGCCGAAGCTGATGGCATCGCCGGCGGCGCCGGCGCGCGCCGTGCGGCCGATCCGGTGGACGTAATCCGCAGCGTCCTGCGGCAGGTCGAAGTTGAACACATGGCTGACGTCGGGAATATGCAGGCCGCGTGAGGCGACATCGGTGGCGATGAGCACCGCCAGCTCGCCCTCGTGAAATTGGCGCAGGAAGCGCAGCCGCTTGACCTGCGGCACGTCGCCCGAGATCGCCTGCGCATGGAAACCGTTGGCCCGCAGCCAGGCCTCCAGCCGCTCAGCCATGCGCTTGGTGTTGACGAACACCATGGTGCGGTGCGCCTCGAACTGGCGCAGCAGGCTCACCAGCAGCGGGATCTTCTCCGGCATCGAGGGGAAATAGATCGACTGGCGGACCCGGTCGATCGTCACCTTGTCGGGCTCGATCCGCACCAGCTCGGGATTGTTCATGTGTTCGTAGGCCAGTTCCAGCACGCGCTGCGAGAGCGTGGCCGAGAACAGCATCGACTGGCGCCGATCGGGCGGCGGGAGCCGGCGCATGATGTAACGGATATCGGCAATGAATCCCAGGTCGAACATCCGGTCGGCTTCATCGAGGACCAGCACCTGCGCGTGCCGCAGGTCGTAGATGCCCTGCTTCAGGTAATCGATGATGCGGCCCGGCGTGCCGATCAGCACTTCGACGCCGTCGGCGAGCTGCCGGCGCTGCTTGTCGTAATCGACACCGCCGAAGACGACGGCGAGCGACAGGCCGGTATGGCGCCCGAGCACCAGGGCATCCTTGTGGATCTGCACCGCCAGCTCGCGCGTCGGCGCCACGACCAGGGCGCGCACCGAAGTGATGGCTTTCCCTGGTGCAGCGCGTTTTTCCAGCAGGGACTGGTAGAGCGCCACCAGGAAGGCTGCCGTCTTGCCGGTGCCGGTCTGCGCCTGGCCGGCGATGTCCCGGCCCGTGAGCGCGGCGGGCAGAGTCTGCGCCTGAATCGGCGTGCACCAGGTGAAGCCGGCATCGACGACGCCCTGCATCACGGACGGATGTAGCGGCAGTGAACTGTAGGACAGATTGCTTAAGTGTTCTTCGCTCATGAATAAACAGGTCTAAATGACAATGGAGGCGGCCGGATAATTTGGCCCCGTGGAACGGGGGTACTTGCATTGGGCCGCGGAACAGGCTACAAATATCACCAATGGCGGCTCCTCTGCGCGCCCGCCAAACCAATCCTGAAGCACAAGTGTAACCGCTGAGCGGCAATCGCGCGCCACTGTCTGGCGCGCCACGCTCAAAATCACCAAGTAAAGCACTCTGAACTACTGTCCACCCTTGCAGCACCGCCTGAGCGGTGCCATATCCAAAATACCCCGCCCATGATCACGTCTACGGAGGCCCTAGGTCGCGTGAGTAACGAAAACATTGTCCATACCTCGGATGACCGCTTCGATGCGGATATCCTCAAAGCCGACACACCAGTACTGGTCGATTTCTGGGCCGAATGGTGCGGCCCCTGCAAGATGATCGCGCCGATACTCAGCGAGATCGCGGTCGAGTACCAGGACCGGTTGCGGATCGCCAAGCTCAACATCGACGAAAACCAGCAGACGCCGCGCAAGTTCGGGATCCGTGGCATTCCGACCCTGATCCTGTTCAAGAACGGCGCGGTCGAGGCGCAGAAGGTGGGTGCGCTGTCAAAATCGCAACTCTCCGCGTTCCTGGATCTGCACCTGTGAGAGGCTATCTCGGCAATCAGGGCCGCAATCGTCCCAACAAGGGCCCGCGTCACGGCGGCATGCGTGACGGCAATCGCGACCCGAATCGCGGCAACGTCGGCGGCCGGATGGACGAACACCTGCCCGACCTCGAGCCGCTGGGTGAAGACGATGCCGAGGTGATCAGTCCGGCCGAGTTGGCGCAGTCGCGCAACTCGATGAACCTGACGACGCTTAAGGCCAAGCCGATCCACGAGCTGGTCAAGCAGGCGGAGTCGATGGGCCTGGAGAGCCTGGCCCGTTCGCGCAAGCAGGACATCATTTTCTCGATCCTCAAGGCGCACGCCCGCAACGGCGAGGACATCTACGGCGACGGCGTGCTGGAGATCCTGCAGGATGGTTTCGGCTTCCTGCGTTCCGCCGACGGCTCCTACCTCGCCGGACCCGACGACATCTACATCAGCCCCAGCCAGATCCGCCGCTTCAACCTGCGCACCGGCGACACCATCTCCGGCCTGATCCGCCCTCCCAAGGACGGCGAGCGCTATTTCGCGCTGCTGAAGGTCGGGGAGATCAATTTCGACTCACCCGAGAGCTCGCGCAACAAGGTGTTGTTCGAGAATCTCACGCCGTTTCATCCCACCAAGCGCCTGAAGCTCGAGCGCGGCAACGGCAGCACGGAGGACCTCACGGCGCGCACCATCGACCTGGTGGCGCCGATCGGCAAGGGGCAGCGCGGCCTGATCGTCTCCCCGCCGAAGGCCGGCAAGACCATGCTGCTGCAGAATATTGCCACCTCGATCACCTGGAACCATCCGGAAGTGCACCTGATCGTGCTGCTCATCGACGAGCGGCCCGAGGAAGTGACCGAGATGCAGCGCACCGTGAAGGGCGAGGTGGTCTCATCGACTTTCGATGAGCCGGCCGCACGCCACGTGCAGGTCGCCGAGATGGTGATCGAGAAGGCCAAGCGCCTGGTCGAGCACAAGAAGGACGTCGTGATCCTGCTCGATTCGATCACCCGCCTGGCGCGCGCCTACAACACCGTGGTGCCCAGTTCCGGCAAGGTGCTCACCGGCGGCGTCGATGCCAACGCCCTGCAGCGCCCCAAGCGCTTCTTCGGCGCGGCGCGCAACATCGAGGAGGGCGGATCGCTGACCATCCTCGCCACCGCGCTGATCGACACCGGCTCGAAAATGGACGATGTGATCTACGAGGAGTTTAAGGGCACCGGCAACAGCGAGATCCACCTCGACCGGCGCATCTCCGAGAAGCGCGTCTACCCGGCCTTCAACATCAACCGCTCGGGCACCCGCAAGGAAGAGCTCATCACCGATCCGGCCGAACTCGCCAAGATGTGGATCCTGCGCAAGCTCCTGCACCCGATGGACGAGCTGGCCGCGATCGAGTTCCTGCTCGACAAGATGAAGGACACGAAGACCAATGGCGAGTTCTTCGAGGCGATGAAGCGGTAGCCGTTCACACAATTTGACGTCGCTGGGCGGCGACTGTGGCGGCTGACACAGCGCTGGCCGATGATGGCGACCGTCTCATTGCCCTGGACTCGACGCATGCGCCCGTTACCTGTGTTCCTCGCCCTGTCTGCCGTCAGCATAGCCAGCCTCGCGCAGCAGGAGCCGCAACCTGAGCCGTCGAGCCCGATCACCGACCGCTTCGACCTGCGTGCCAGCGCCTTTTACGGGGCCGTGAAGACCCGGGCGCGCATCGATGACAGCGCCACCGGAACGCCGGGCACCGAGTTTTCGGGCGAGAAAGATTTCCACCTGAGCCCGCACGCGCGTCAGGTGCGCGCCGAGTTCATGTTCCGCCTGCGTGATCGCAGCCGGCTGCGCGTGGACATGTGGCATCTGACACGCGATGCCTTCGCATCGCCGACCCGGACGATCAACTACGGCCGCAGCAGTTTCACTCCGGCCGACCTGGTGGCCTCGCGCTTCGACTGGCAGCAGATCAATTTCACCTACACCTATTCCTTCCTGCGGCGCAGCCGTTTTGAACTCGGTGCGGGCCTGGGATTGCACCTGCTGCAGGCCGAGGGCGAGGCCAGCGTCGCGGCGCGCGGCGTGCACGAGGATCTGAGCGGCTCCGGTCCCTTCGCCACGCTGGCGCTCGACGGGACCTGGCGGATTTCCCGCCGCTTCGCGTTCAGCGCGCGCGCCCAGTACTTCAGCCTCGAGGCGAGCTCGATCACGGGCGGGCTCGGCGACTACCACGCGGACCTGCAGTTTCGCTGGCGGCCGAATCTCGCCTTCGGCCTGGGTTATGAGAAGACGCAGACGCAGCTGGACGTCACCAAGGGCAACCCGAGCGGCCTGATGCGCCTGGATACCCGCGGACCGGACCTGTTCGTGCGCGCCAGTTTCTAGCCCGGGCGCAGGGCCATGCGCGCACCGGGCGACTATTGTCCCTCGATACTTGCCGAAATCGGCCCAGCTCAACCGCTCGAACAGTTTCGTGCTGGCTAACCCAGCCCGCTTAGAGCTCAGTCGCGTTCCAGCTGACCCACTTTCTGCCAACCGGGCTGCGGACTAAGCACCACAGTCACGTACAAGCCGTCCCTGGATGGGGCGATTCCGGCTGCGCCAGATGATATGAGCGTCCCCGATACCTGTTCTGGGGTCAGCTTGTAGAGGCCACCATTGATTGCATCTACGGCCAGACCAATGAGGCCACCAAAAACGATATTGCCCCATACCCAGCCACTCACGCTGCGCGTGACTGTCGTGTCGTAGGGTTTGTATCCCGCCAACTCAAGATGAATAATATGGTTGTCCTTGCGCGTCAGATTGGAAACAATCGGCGTCTTGCCCGTAATCTGCCCGTCAACAGACACCTGGGCGCCACTCGGACTACTCGAGATACCAACATCCTGATGTGTACCGTGCATAATGCTTGCGCACGCACCGAGGCACACAATCGATGCACCGAGACCGATGCGCGCAAGCTGGCGAAAAATAGACGAATCCATTTTGACGTCCCCCTTGTTTTTTTATGTGGGCCGAACGTCTCCGATATTGACACCAACGGTCCATAATCCACAAGCCGCCAAAGGGGCTCCGGTTGTCGCGCATATGGCGGCGCGAGTAGTCAGACCCGCCTACGATGAGTCCAGATGACCATAGGATTCTCGAGATAGGCTGCCGCGTGGCGTCAGGATTCCCTGTCCTGGGCATCGACTGAAGCAGCCGCTTTGGCGTATGCGCCGGGTCTCACCCCACGTGACGATGCGGTGGAATATCTGGCAGTAGTCGCATTTGCCTCACCGCGTCGCTTTCTTCAGGACTGCACCGTCCTTGACCAGCGCAATCGGTCCGTCCGAAACCTCAGTCTTTCTTGACGGCGGCCTTTACCTTCTTCGCACCGCGCTTGGCCGCGGATCCGACTTCCTTGGCCCCTTCCTTTACGGCTTTACCGACCGCTTTGGCATCGCGCTTTACCGCCTGACCGAGCGCTTTGGCACTCTCAGCGACGGTCGTTTGGGGCGCGTCGGGGGCGCTGTCTGCGCAGTACGATGAATAGGCCGGCACCAGGGCCAGCGACACGGTGGCGACAATTCCAAGAAACGTGACCTTCATGAAGCTTCTCCTGTACCCACGCAGCCCATTGCACCCGGATCCCGGCAATGGGCATTATTTCAGATCATGCCACCGTTCACCGAGATGATCTGGCCCGTAATATAAGCGGCTTCATCGGATGCGAGGTAGCCCACCAGACTTGCCACTTCCTGAGGCAAGCCGGCGCGTTTCATGGGCACCAGCCGCGCGATGGCCTCATCGTCAAAGCTGCGTTCCGCCATGCCCCCCGCGATGATACCGGGCGCCACGGCGTTGACCGTGATGCCGCGGCTCGCCAGCTCGAGCGCCAGCGAGCGTGTCGCGGCGTTGAGTGCACCCTTCGCGGCTGCATAGTTGACCTGGCCGCGATTGCCGATGAGCGCGGCGACTGAGGAAATGTTGATTATCCGGCCCCAGCGACTGCGGATCATCGGCAGCGACAGGGGCTGTGTGACGTTGAAAAAGCCGTCGACCGCCACATCCAGGACGCGATGCCACTGGCGCGGGCTCATTCCCGGAAAGGCGGCATCATCGTGGAGGCCCGCGTTGTTGACCAGGATCTGGATCGGCGCATCTGCGACCAGGGTCTCCAGCCGGGCGCGGGTTGCCTCGGCATTCGTGACGTCGAAGGCGAGCGTATCGCTGCAGTGAGCGGTTTTGTTGAGCTCCTGAACCAGTGTCGCGGCGACGTCTTGATGCTGATGGGCGTGCACATAGACAAAGTGTCCGGCACTGGCCAGGCGGCGGCAGATGGCGGCGCCAATCGCGCCACTCGCTCCGGTCACCAGGGCGCGCTTCTGGGTGGCGCTCATGTCGGTGCTCGCATGGCGGACTGTTCTCCTGAAGTGACGGCGAAGGCGATCGTCGCGCGGCCCGATAACAACACCCGTGTCGAGTCGCCAAGGCTGAACTCGTAGAGCACCATCCTGTCATCGCCATTCACAAGCGCCGCGCTGGCCATGAGAGGGCCGGCGATGTCATCGAGCCGCTCAACATTCATCGTCAGACCTCGCACACTGGCAAGTAGCCCGGGCCGCCATGATTGCGACAAGCTTGCGGCCCGCAGTGCGCCGTGCACCGCCATGGCCTGAGCGGCGTACTCGATGCCGCAGGCGGCCCCGAGGCGATCGTGGGCGCGCAGCGCGTTGTCGGCGCGCCGGTGTGATTCGCTGCGGCAGCGGATGCGGTCCGCGGTCCACTCAACAACCTCATCCAGCAGGCACATGCGGCCCTGATGAGGGATATGAGCGGCGATCCAGGCGTGATCTAGGCGCACGGAGTCACCTCGACACGCAGCGTCTGCGGCTCCAGGTACGCGATGTTCACTGTCGTCGCCCGCCGCTTCGCAATGGCCTGGAGCAATACCAGACCCTGGGCGGCCGGAATTACGGCACGCAGTGACTCCAGTTCCCGATGCTTGACACAATCTGCGGCCTGCGTATCAAGCCGCACGCGCAGCAGCGCAAGCGCGTGGGGTTGGGGGCTGGCATGCAGGACCAGTGCGAGCCCGAATGCCGCCGGCACTGTACGCGCGGCACGAAGCGGCGGTGGGTAATCGAGATCGTAGGCGATGAGCGCCGTAGTGCCGCCGCCCACGGCAAGCTGTGTCAGGGCCTCGAGCAGCCCGGCAGTAAAGCTGGCGTCATAGGCGCAGACGGTGGTCGATGGCACCTGGGTGGCGGCAGCGATGCTCCAGTATCCGGCGGGCGCGTTGTGCACCGAATTGTGAAAGCGCGTAGGGGAGAGCGCCCGATTGGCCGATGCCAGCGTCTGGCAGATCTCATGACAGTTATCGCCGTCGCCACCGGAAGAGGCGAACACCACCGGTAGCCGCGCCGGATCCGTATCGGACTGGCGCGCCGCCTCGAGTCCGATCGCGAAGGCGAGTCTTACCACACGACCGGCGCGACGGCGTTCGGTCGGTGGCAGGGTCTCAGGTGCAGGCAGCAGCGTATCCGCCCGTTCATAGGGCCGCAGTTCGCGCAGCACGGCTTCGGTCTGCGGCCAGTCGAGGAGGCCGGGCCCGCGGACACCGATGCCGGTCACATAGGCCGTGAGTTCGCGGGTCACGGCTTCGCTCACGCTATCCTGCCCAGGACCAGTGAGCAGTTGGTGCCACCGAAACCGAAGGAATTACTCACGGCGTGAGTGATGCGTCCTGGCTCGCTCTTCGTGATGTAGTTCAACTGCAGCGCCGGATCAAGCTGGCCGGTATTGGAGCCGCCCGGAAGCAGCTGGTCCCGCAATGCGAGTGCGCAGATTACCGCTTCGAGTGCGCCCGCCGCGCCCAGGGTATGGCCCGTCGCGCCCTTGGTGGAGCTGCAGGGTGGGGCCGCTCCAAATACGCGTGTGACCGCGGTGCACTCTGCGCTGTCGTTGCTGCTGGTGCCCGTTCCGTGCAGGTTGATGTAACCGACCTCGGCCGCGTCGAGACCGGCGGCGCTGAGGGCGGATTCCATGGCCAGGCGTGCGCCGAGGCCCTCTGGGTGCGGTGCCGACAAGTGGTAGCCGTCGTTGGATTCGCCCACTCCAAGCAGGGCGATGGCATGCCCACCCGTGCGGGGCGCGGATTTTTCGAGCAACACGAAGGCCGCGGCCTCCCCGATCGAGATTCCGTCGCGGTCGGCCGCGAACGGCCGGCAGGGTCGGCGTGCGGTGAGCTGCAGGGAGTGAAAACCATAGAGCGTCGTGAGACACAGTGAATCGACTCCGCCCACCACGGCGGCATCGATGATCCCGAGCCCGATCATGCGCTGCGCCGCTCCGAAGGCCTTGGCGCTGGATGAACAGGCCGTCGACACCACCGCCGCAGGCCCCTGAATTCCGAGGAGCTGGCGGATGAAAGCGGCCGCAGAAAAGGTGTTGTGGGTGCCGGCGTAGTGGAAAGCAGCTGGCAGTGCGCCGCTGCCTGGATCGCGCTGGCGGTACGCCAGTTCCGTCTGCAAAATGCCTGAAGTGCTGGTGCCAATGAACAGGCCGACGCGCCGCGCGCCAAGCCTGCTGATGCAGGCCGCGACCGCCTCCGTGAAACCGTCCTGGCCCAGTCCCAGATACGCCAGGCGGTTGTTGCGACATTCGAACAACCCCCAGGCCTGCGGCAACGGATGGTCTTCGATTTCGGCGACCGCGCCAATCCAGGTATCGAGCTCCACATCCTCGAATCGGCAGGGCGCCAGGCCGCTGCCGGTGCTGCGCAGCGCCGCGCTCAGAGGCTGCAGACCGGCACCCAGGCAGCAGCTTGCCGTGTATTGCGTAAGAAAAAGCGGGGTCATTGGGGTGTCGCGACCAGCAAGACATTGGCGAAGGGTGTGCCCTCACTCATCGGTATCGCCCGCGCGCTGAACCCGCAGCTTGTAAGAATGGCCGACCACGCCGGCAGGGTGTGGCAATACAGCCGCCGCCGCCCATGACCGCGCAGGGATAACACGGCTGCGTCTACCCAGAGGCTCACTTTAAATCGCCAGCCGCCGGCCGCATTGCCGACGCGCAGCAGCAGAATGCCTGCGGGTCCGATCGATGCGCGCACGCGTTGCAGCACCTGCTCCTGCGCGGACGGGTCCAGGTAGTGAAGCACATCCAGAACGATCACGACATCCACCTCACCGTAGGCGGCGCTGCGTATATCGGCGCACTCGATCTGCGCCAGCGCGCCGAGGGCCTGCCGAGCCCGCTCGACATCGCGGGGCATCAGCTCGATGCCCCGGAAAGACCTCAGCCGCGGCGGTGGGGGCCACGACTCAGGCCACTGCCCTTCCCGATGACTGGCCCGTGCCGCCTCAAGCCACGCCGCGAGCAAGCCCTGGCCGCAGCCCAGATCAAGGAGGCGGGCATCCTCTGGAATCAGTCCGCGCGCGAGCAGCGCGGCGAATACCGGATCGCGGCCCAGTTTGCCGCGCGCGAAATAATGGGCAAAGCGACCCGAGGGGCGGTATCGATCGGCGGCGATGCGCGCCAGACGCTTCAGCACCTGTCCCGCGCTCATACCAGGGCCTCTGCCAGCGTCACCGTGACCAACCCCGCGCGGGCAATCGTATCGAGGAGCCGGGGCAGCACCTCCAGAATAACCGGCGCTCCAGCGCGAGTGCGGGCACTGTTGCCATCGTGCAGCAACAGGATGTCGCCGGCCGCGAGCCGCGCGGCCAGGCGCGCATGGACGGCTTTGGGGTCGTGCGTGACGGTGTCAAAGCCGCGACGCGTCCAGCTCACCAGCTGCAGTTCAAGCTCTGCCAGCGCCGGCTGCAGGAACAGGTTGCGCAGGCCTGCGGGCGCACGAAAGAACCGTGGTCGCTCACCGGCTAGAGTGCTGATCGTCTCCTGAGCGCGCTCGACTTCCTGTCTCAGGCCGCGCGGACCCAGCAGGGAGAAGTGGTGACGGTGATGCTGGCCGTGATTTTCCATGCGGTGACCGCGCGCCACGATCTCGCGGCTCAGGCCGGGATTCGCCAGCACCCGCTCACCAATGCAGAAAAAAGTCGCCCGTGCGCCGGACGCCTCCAGGATATCGAGCACGTGTGGCGTGACTTCCCGGTCCGGACCATCGTCGATCGTAATCGCCACTTGGCCGGCGCCAGCGCATGGCGGCAGGCGCGTCCAGTTGGGGCCGAGGGCGGTGCTCCGGGGCCACAGGCCCGTCGCCACGAGAGCCGCATGATTCGCAACCACCAGGCTCACTGCCCAGGGCCACGCAGAGGGATAGCAGGCGGTTGCGCCGGCCGCCGTGGCATGCAGCACCACCGAAGCCGGGATCAGCGGTCGGGTGCGCCACGCCTCACGGGAGAGTGCTGAGAAGGAAGATGGCATCAGCATTACGCCGGGCAGCCCAGCGTGGGCCACCTGTCGAGAAAATGATTCCAGATCTGTCGCCACGCGGGCCAGTCGTGGGTACCGCTCACGACGTGCACCGATTCGGGCGGCAACTCAACCGCAAGCAGCTGCTGACTGTCGGCAAAGCGATCGTCATGACCATACCCGAGGTACAAGGCCGGCGGCGTTCCCCTACGTGACTTTATGAAGCGCCAGATCCGCCGGTCTTCATCGTCCGGTTCAACTTCGCCAGGACTCCAGCTCGCGACGCCACCTGCCAGGCTGATTTCACGGGTGACGATCCTGGTGCCCAGGTAGGGTGCAATCAGGCAAACGCCGTTCAATTCGGTCGAGTACTGCTCAGCGAAGCCCAGTGCAATGAAGCCGCCCATAGACACTCCGGCGAGCCACACCGCATCGTAACCGGCCGCGCGCGCCCTGGCGACCGGCCCACTGCGCAGTCGATCGAGCACTGACCGATCGGTCACGTGGTCAAACTCCAGTTCGCAGCACTCCAGTTCAATGGCGAGCCCCCGCTCGCGCACGGCGTCGTGGAATCCCGCGCGCACAAACCCGTCGCAGCTTTCCCTGGCGCCTGGCAACAGCAGAATCCGCGCTGTTGCGGGGCGCTGTGCGGCCGATCGCTGTTCTGAGGTATTCATGGCTCAGGATAGAACGCCGTGCGAGGCTTGCGGTCGGGCCATCAGGGCAGAGAACAGCAGTGCAGCGAAGGCGCCCGGCGCAACTGTCATGCCCAGTGCGGAAAGCACCGGCACCGTCGAAAATGCCAGCACACCGAAGCCCAGGACCGTAGCGAGGTTCGCGATCAGCAGCGATGCCAGCATGGTACTGCGTTCGCCGGCAGCTGCTGGCGCAAAGTGACGCTCGAAAAACAGCGCGTAGTTCGAGCCCACGGCCACGATCAGCAGCAAGCCAATCAGGTGCAGTATGGTCAGCGCCTGCCGGCTCGCGGCCAATGCGGCGGTGACGACGAGAACCGAGAGTATCAGCGGCGCGATCACCCGCATGACTCGCGCTACCGAGCGCAGCGTCAGGAGCAATAGCAACACAATGAGACCAAATCCCAGGAGTGACAGACGAATCGCCGCGGACTGATAGGCAGCATAAAGGGCGTCCGACTCGTGCTTCAGGTCGAGTAATGCGATCGTGACTCCGGGCGGAGCCGCACCCAGCGCGGCATTGACGTGGGCCGCATCGATCGCAAAGGGGTGCGAGCCGGCGGCCGGTGCGCGCAGCGGCAACAGTGCTACGACGCGATTGCCACGCTGCGCGAGCAGGGTATCGACGCCGCTGGCGAGCGATGTGCCCGCAAGGCCGGAGCGATCGACCAGGAGAGCCGTGCGTGCTCGCTCGACCGCCGCGACGAAGGGCTCGAGGCGCGTCGCCCGTAGCGGAAGACCGGCAAGTGCCGCGCGCAGCCGGGTCCGCAGCACATCGCCGGCCGGGAGCGCGTCGAGCCGCTGGCGCTGCAAAGCGAGACTGGGCAGATAGCGGGCCGGGGTGTCAAAGCCGGCGAGCTCACCGCTTTTCACGAGACTGTTGAGACGCTTGCCCACCGCCTCGGCCGCGCTCAGTGCCGACTCGGTGTCGGCGGCGGTTATGACGATCAGATCACTGACGTCCGGTGCGCCGAGGCTGCTGCGCAGCTGCGCATCGAACGCCTGGTCGGCGGCAGACACCGGGCTCAATGCGGCCAGGTCACGGTTCCAGAGCCCACTACGATGCGTCTGCACCTCCGCAATGGCCAGCAGCGGCAGCAGCCAGAGCAGCTGACGGTAGCGTTGCAGGCGATCGATGCCACGCGCGAGCCCTCGGCCGAGGGCGTTAAGTGGCCGCGCGGTCCACCGCTCCGGGAGCAGCGCCGGCAGTACGTAGCGGGTCACGGCCGCGGCGGCGAGCAGCCCGGCCATGGAATAGAGGCCGAGTTGAGCCAGTCCGGGGAATGCCGATGGCAGGAGTGATGCAAATCCGCACAGGGAAGTGAACAGCCCCAACCGGACCGTCGGCCAGAAGCTCGTGATCCACGTGGCCGCCGCGTTTCCGTCAGGGCCGCGGCGCGCCTGGATCAGCAGATAGATGGAGTAATCAACGGATTCACCGATCAGCGTGACGCCGAAGCCGAGCGTGACCCCGTGGATCACTCCAAACCCCAGCGCCACGGCTGCGGCACCCGCCAGGGCCCCGGAAACCACCGGCAGCAGCCCGAGCGCCAGGGTGCGCAGGGACCGGTACGCAAGCAGCAGCAGAGTAGCGATCAGGAGCGAACTGAGAACAGAGAGGCGAATCGCTTCCCGAATGATGGTGGCCCGGGCATGAATCGCGAACACCCCGGGACCACTCACTCTGAGGCTGACCGCTCTCGCTGCCGGCATTGCCGCGGCGCGCAGCCGCCCAAACTCAGCCTCGATGACACCGAGCGCCCGTTCCTGGCCATTGGTGTCGCCGCCTGCGACGCGCGTCCGCGCGACCAGCAGCGCCTGGCTGCCATCGGCGGATACCCAGACGCCATCCTGGGAGCGCGGTCCCGTATCCGGGCTGAGTTGCCCCATCACCTGCAGCGTCTCGCCGGTCGGATCCGTGAGCAACAGGTCCTGTGCAAGGAATCCCGCCGGCGATGCCAGCGAGTCGATGCTCTCCGAAACGGCACTGCGCAGGCCCGCCGTCGTGAAGTGATCCGCCGTGATCTGCTCACTGAGCAGGTAGCGGTGATCAAATATGTATCGCTGGTCGCTTTCCGACGCCGCGTTGCGGCCATTGTTGACCGACACAAAGGCGGGGTCCGCGCGCAGTCCGGTGGCCAGGGCCTGCGACAATTGCGCTCGTTGCGCACGCTCACCGCCATTTATAGCGATGAGAATCAGCCGTGCCGCCACGCCTTCGCGCAATTCATCGACCAGTGCCTGCTGTGCGGGCGAGGGTCGCGCGGGGAGGAACGCCGACAGATCTGCCGTGTAGTGGGCGTGCGCGACGATCCAGCCAGTCGCGGCCAGCAGCACCATCCAGGCGAGAATAGTGACGCGGCGCCGGCGCATCAGGGATCCAGCACGGCGCCGAGCGTCGTGATGGAGCGGTCGCCGTTCACCAGCTTCACGGTAACCGTCTTGATGCTATCGGACTGTCCGTCGATGCTGACGGTGGCCACCTCAGCCGCCACGTGCGCATCCAGCGGCGTGAGCCTCAGGGTCCACTTGTCGCCGGAGTAGTCGAAACCGATGTGAAACACCCGCTCGAGTGCGGCCCGATCTCCGGCCAGGGTGGCGCGGATGGCCTCGATGTAGGGAGCGGCCTGGGGGAAGTCCGCGAGCGCCACATGGTATTCCTTGTGACGGCGTTCGAAGCTCAGCTGCCCGTTCTCGAGCACCATTCGTTCCGCCCTGGGCGTCGTGGTGCGCTTCTCCAGGCGATCCGGCGCGTCATAGAACAGCTCGCCGGTGGATGTGAGCGGTCGGTCGAGGACGCTCGAGATGTGGACTTCGGTGAAGGACACGTGACCGTGCTGGCGCTGCCTGAGCTGCGTCATCAACTGCTCAAGAGCGTCGCTGGCAGCCGCCGCGACTGCTGCACTGCCGACCAGCCATGCACAGGACAGCAGCATGAGGGTGCGGCCGCGTCGAGCCCGGCACAGCAGCGGGAAGTGGCGGCTCATTCGCTGCCGCTCACGGGCGGCGCGCCCGCCGGCTGCACCTGCCAGAAGTCCAGAAAATTGAACCAGTTGTATGGATACAGGCGGCAGTAGCGCTCGAGTACGGCCACATACTGTCGAACCGCCGCCGTCACTGAATGAGCCCCGGCACCCGGGCTCGCCGCTGAAAAGTCGGCGATCTGCTCGAACACGATGTGATAGCGGTTGTCACCGAGATAGAAACCCGCCATGAAGTAGACCGGGCGGCGCAGCATGGCCGCCGCCCGCATGGGCCCGAGCGGAAAGGACGCCGGCGAACCGAGAAACATGACCTGTTCGACCGGTTCTTCACCCAGGGTTCGATCGCCCATCATGCCGACGAAAGAACCGGCGGCGAGCCGCGCCTGGATCTCGAGCATGGCCGACATCTGGCCCAGTTCAATGATATCCGCCTTGAGCTGCGGACAAATCGCCGTCAGTGCGGCGTTGATCTTGCGCGCGTTGTCGGCATACATCGCCATTGCGATGTCGAGCCCCGCCTCGCGCTGGCCGAGCGCCCGCGTGGCCTCGAAGCTGCCCAGATGGGCTCCGATCAGCAGCGCGCCACCACCTCGGGCGCGGGCGGCACGCACCAGCGCCTCGCCGTCAAGGGAGATTTCAAACAGCTCGAAGCGCCGGTTCAACAGATAGACGCGGTCGTGAATCGTCGCAGCAAATGCGAAAATCTGCCGAAACCGATCGATCGATGTCGGGGGGCGCCCGAGCACCCGCTGCAGGTATTCGCGCGCGTGGCGTCGCGCCCGCGGTGCGAACAGAAAAAAATAGACCGCGATGCCGTAAAGGACGCTGCGGCTCAGGCGACGGCCAAGCCGCAGCGAGATCCAGCTCATCACGCGCAGCATGAGCCGCGAGCCGCGTTCAGAGTGACTGGCCCAGGGGGACGCTGCCGGAGCGGGTCGGGCGTGCATGTACCCGGTGTCAGCTTTCATGAGAACGGGCCGCGCCTGCAGGCAGCGTCAGGATGCCGCTGGCAACAATCCGTTCCGCGGCGTGAATCGTAAAGCGCAGCTGTCCGCTGTCCCCGGCGTCAAGGGCAAGTTGCAGCCGTTCCCCGGGACGAGCGGCGCTCAGGAACTTTGCCGCGCAGATGGTGCATTTCCCAGGCGCCACGCCGTGGGCGCGGGCCACCGAGTACAGCGTCTCGTCCAGCAATACAACGCCTGGCACTAGCGGGTTGCCTGGAAAATGTCCGGCAAACGCGGCATGGTCGGCGGGAATGTCCAGTGTCATGAGGGTGCTCATTGCGGTGTGGCCTGGGCTGGCGACCGCTCAGGTATCCGGCAAGAGTGACTGCAATACGTGCAGCGGCAACTTGCCGGTCGCATTGCGTCGGATTTCCGGAACCAGCAGCAGCGGTCGCGGCAGGAACGCGGGGTCCACTCGCTCGCGCAGGCGGGTGGTAATGGCTTTCGCATCCAGGCTCGGCGCAACCACCAACGCACCCAGCCGCGTCACGCCGATTCCGGTGGCTGGTGCTCCCTCGCGCAGAAAAAACGCACCGTCGAGGACCCCGGGAATGCTGGTGAGTTGATGGTCCAGATAGGCCAGCGAGCTGCGTTTGCCCGCGATGTTGACCAGGTCCGCCACGCGGCCGCGCAGCAGAAAGCGCTCGCCGCCCGTTGGCTCGAGGATGTCCCCCATCGGCGTCGCAGCTTCAACGTGTCCGCCCTCCACCCAGGCCTGGCCGTCGCGCAAGTTGATGCTGACTCCCGGCCATAACTCCCACTCAGCCGTCTCTGTGGTACGCCGGCTGGCAATCTGCCCCGTCTCGGTGGAGCCGTAGATCTCCCGCAATGGCACGCTGTAGCGGGCCTCGACCTGGCGTGCCAGCGACTCATCGAGCGGTGCCGTGGCCGAAAGAATCAGGTCGATCGGAGGCAGGTCGATATTGGCGGCAATCAGCGTCCGCAGGTGCACCGGTGTCGAGACCAGCATCCGCGGCGCGGGCACGGCGGCCAGCGCGCCGGCAATATCGGCCGGATAGAACGGGCGCTCTGCGCACAGCGCATGGCCGCCCAGCAGCGGCAAGAGCACGCTGGATTCAAAACCATACATGTGCTGCGGCGGAACGGTGGCGACGATCGCATGAACAGAGGCCGCCATCAGCCCCAGGCGTTCCGCCTCGATACGCACGCAGCGTACCAGGCGGCCCCAGGTCTTGGCGTGAGGCAGCGGGACGCCGGTGGACCCGGACGTGAACACATAGGCAACAAGCTGATCCGCCGCGATGGAAGGAACCTGCCACGGCGCTGCGTCGGGTTCAGTCCCTTCCGGAAACCGAAACTGCGGCAAGGCGATGTCGCAAGCCGGATCGTCGCTAAGGCAGATCGCGTCGGGAGCGAAATGCCCAAGCTGGCGTATGGCCTCAGGCGCATGAGTCGAAGGCAGCAGGCTGACGCGGTTCGAACGGATGCAGGCGGCGAGGCCCACGGCAAAGCGGTAACGGTCGCGGCAGGCGTTGAGCACATGCCCCGTCGGAGGCAACGCGGCCGCGAGCTGCGCGGCGTCGGCGATGAAGCGTGCGGCGGGAATCGCTCTGCCGTTACGGTAGGCGATGGTGTCGGCCGGCGCACCGTGGGCAATCAGGGGGGCGGCGTGCATGGGCTCAGCTCGGGCCGGCGCTGCCCTGGGGCTCAGGCATGCGGTGCAGTGAATGAGGCCGCGCCCGCACCGCGGGCCACCGCCCGGATGGTGTCGACAATGCTCACGTGCTGCATGTCGGGCAGCACACGATGGCGCACCAGATACTCACCGATGAACATCAGCGCCACCAGCGGCGCCGCGCAGAAGTTCGCAAATACCGACCACACGACAAGCGGTGCGGTCACGTAGAGGAGCAGCAGCGTGCCGCTCATGGCAGCAAAAAATATTGTCCAGGCAACGGTGACGCTGCGGGTGTAGCGCGTGGCGGGGGTCGACAGCGGACCGTGCACGAGCGCGGCGAAGCGGGTGCACATCGGCACACGATTGAGGCCCAGGGAGCGACCGAAGGAGACGCCCAGCAATCCGTAGGCGCCCGCCTGCTGGATCAGGTAGAGCCACGCAAAGTGGTTCTTGAGGTTGCCCCAGCCGGCAACGCTGACCAGGCCGGCGAGCCCGCACGCCACCAGGCCGAGCTGCCGCCGGCTTGAACGCCAGGCCAGAATGACGGCCGCCAACCACAACGGCGCAATGGCGAGGACGGCGCCCAGACTCTCATTGCCCGGAACCGCATTGCTGAAGTGAGCCAGCGCCGCGTAAGCGATTACCGCGAGGGCGATCGTGACGGCGCGTACGATCCGGGGCCCCGATCGCATCACTTCGTTCTCCGCGCGGCAACGAATTCGGCCAGCGCGGTCAGCGAACCGAAGATCTGATGGTTATTTTCGCTGTCGGCCTTGATCTCGACACCGTATCGCTTGGCAACGACCAGGGCGATCTCAAGGATGTCGATCGAGTCGAGCCCCAGGCCCTCCCGATAGAGCGGTGCCGCTGGATCGATGTCGGCGGCTGCAATAGTGAGATTGAGGGCCTGGACCATCAGGTCGGCAATCTCCCTTTCCAAATCACGGGTAACCGGAGCTGCCGCGGCTTGCATCAGGACCTTCGCGTGGTCGAACGTGCACCAAGATTCTTGTAATTGCAGGAAGCTTAATGGGGCGCTTCGATGCGGTGTCAGGGTGGCCACGTTACCCCGACTCCATGACGGCACGCATTATATCGGCCGGCAGGTCGAACGCAACCCGCGCCAGGTCAATAAGCCTTATGAATCACAGAGATATGCTGTCGCCGCGTCCACATCGAGGGTGAGCGCGGCTGCGCCTCTGTGCTATGGTCAAATCGGTCCCAGCCCGATCCCAGACCGGACGACTTCACCGCCATGGATCCGCCGCATCCTCCCCTCAACACCTACTACGCCGGTGCGCAGTCGCGCAGTGGTTGGGTCCGCGATCTGTTCACCCGGACTGCCGGGGACTACGACCGCATCGAGCGCGCCATGGCCTTCGGCACCGGCTCCTGGTACCGCCGCCGGGCGCTGCTGAATGCTGGTCTGGGTGTGGGAATGACGGTTGTCGATGTGGGCGTGGGCACGGGTCTCGTGGCCCGCGAAGCGGCGGCCATCGTGGGTGATCCCGCCTGCATCATCGGCGTGGATCCCAGTCCCGGGATGGTGGCCAACGCAAGGGTTCCGAGCGGTGTGCGGCTGATGTCGGGAAGCGCCGAGCAGCTGCCGGTGCCCACGGCCAGCGTGGACTTTGTCAGCATGGGATTCGCCCTGCGCCACGTCGATGATCTGGCCACCGCTTTTGGCGAGTTCCATCGGGTACTCAAACCGGGCGGGCGCCTGTGTGTGCTGGAAATAACCCGGCCACAGGCGGGTTGGGCGCGAGCGATCCTCAAGATATACCTGCGCCGGGTCGTGCCATGGGTGGCGGCCCGCCTGGCTTCGCACCGGGATACACCGGAACTGATGCGTTACTACTACGACACCATCGAAGCCTGCGTTGCGCCGGAGGCCGTAATGGCAGCGTTGCGTCGGGCAGGGTTCGCCGAGGTCGTGCGTAACGTGGAATTGGGAATATTCTCGGCCTACGGCGCGCAGAAACCGGCGCATTGATTGGCTGTCAGCGGCGCCACGCGCGCTGCGCCGCCAACAGCGGCAGCCGGATCACAAATCCGGCCAACAGGCGCAAATGCATCCAGGTCAGCAGTGCGTTGTCGCGGACGTAGCGGAAATGCGAAACGCCGCCATCCGCCGCACCAAAATAGCGAACCGCGGCCGGCAGATTCAGTGGGCGCACCCCGCGCCAGCACAACCTCACGACCGCCTCGACGTCGAAGTCAAAGCGACGCATCCAGATTTGGCGACGCATGATGCGCTCCAGCGGGATGGCCGGATACACGCGGAATCCAAACAGCGAGTCGTGTACTCCGGTCCAGAGCGTCTCGAGGTTGGCCCACCAGTTTGAAATTCGCCGCCCACGCACCCGCAGGAGCGGTGCGTTCGCGTCGAACACCGGCTCGCCCAGGATCATTGCCGCGGGCGCCGCGGCCGAAGCGGCCATGAATGCCGGAATTTCCTCGGCGGGGTGCTGGCCATCCGAGTCCATGGTCAGAACATGGGTGAAACCGTCACGCAACGCCGCGTGCACGCCGTGCAGCACTGCGGCGCCTTTGCCACGATTGCGCGGCAGGCTGAGCACCCGCAAATTTGCATCCTGCTCGGCGAGCCGTGCCAGTGCCTCTCCCGTGCCATCATCGCTTCCGTCTACGATCACCCAGACGGGCGCCCAGTGCGCCAGAGCGGCCGCCACCGTTTCGAATACCCGGGCCCCTGGGTTGTAGCTTGGAATCAGGACAAGGTGCGTGGCGGAGCGCTGGGCCATTGGCGATCTTATCCAGGACCGGGCGGATGACGCGCATTCAGCCACTCGTTCTGGAGCGCGCCGGCCAGCTGGGCGCGAAAGTAGAGCTCCAGCGCCGCGTCAAACGCCCGGACATCCTCAGGTGGCTCAAAGCGCTGGCCCAGGCGAATGCGGAAGACAATCGGCATGGCGGGGCGGTGGAATGGCGACCAGCCCTTGCTGAGGTAGGGCGAATCGGTCTCGATAATCAGCGTTTGGACTGGCACCCGGGCACGCTTGGCGATAAGCCCCGCGCTGGTGGTGAAGGAATTGACGGGCGCCCGGGTCGTGCGCGTTCCCTCCGGGAACAGCAGCAACGATTCACCACGCTGCAGTTCGGTGACCGCATCGAGCACCATGCGGCGCGGCGGATGGTTGCTGATGTAACGGGCAAGTCGCGCCCCGGATCCGAGCAGGACGTTGTTCATGATCTTGGATTTCATCACGCAGACGAGGTGCGGATGACGGGTCATGATCAGCACCGCGTCAATCATGGACGGATGGTTCGGTGCCAGGATCATGGCTGGCCCACCCGCCAATGCATCCAATTCCCGCAGGTCCAGCTGGTACGCCCTGGTCAGTGCAAGCCAGGAAGCGTATAGCCCGCTCAAGCGGTTGAAGCCCAGGCGACCGATCCTGGTACCCAACCGCCGCGGCAACAGCAGGTAGGCGGGGATCGCCACCACCGACCAGATCAGGCCCAGCACGGCAAAGAGGATGAGCGAAGTCCAGAACTTCGCCTGGTCTCCCGCGAGTTGAAGAGTGCGGCCCATGATGGCGCTCACTTCAGTTGTCGCCCGGGACCTGACGCTGCGACTTGCCGATGATCCGCGCGATCCCGAAACCACCGGCCCAGTAGCTGTGGGACCGGACCAGAGGGCTGTCCAGAAAGCTGGCGCCCGCCAGCGAGTCGTAGCGCAGGAAGGCGCCGAACCAAAATTCGCGATAGCGCCTGGAGATTGCCACCAGCAGCTCGGTTCCGGCGTAGCCACCCGAAGCCCGGTACGCCGGGCGGCTGGGAGTCGCGAAGGACGGCGCGACCGAATAGAAGTAGTCCTGGTACTGGCGGTCGGCGAACAGCGGCGCGATGAACGTCCCTAAGTCCCAGCCGGCGTGGCCGGCGATGTCGCGCAGGTCGAAATTGATTCGCGGCGCCACAAACCAGCCCACGGACTGCGGCTGCCGCTCAATCGTGAACGCTTTGCGGGCTGGAATGCGCAAGTCGAGGCGTAGCCGTTCATTCTGCGAGCGCCACAGATGGACATCCAGAGACGGACCGAATTCAACGGTGGGTTGCAGGTCGGGCATCCCGGCGCGTGCGCTGTTGTTGCGGCTGCTCACTGGCGTCGTCGCGTCGACGCTCACATTCAGTTCGGCCCGTGGATTCTTGATCAGCATGCCGCGCACGCCATCGCGATCGGCTTTGAAAAGCTTTCCGCGGTAAACGAAATAGGGAACGGGCAGCGGATAAACGTGCGCGCTGTCGGCTCCACGGTAATCCGTGAAGGCGATGGCTCCGGCCCCCAGTCCAAACTCCCAGAGTGGCCGGTCCGCCGCCCGGCCGGCTGGAGCGAGGCAGGCCCATAGCACCAGACCCAGGGCCAGGCTTGGACGGCCACCACAGCTGTGGATTGCCATGGCTTGATTTACGGCGAATCCGCGCCGACGTCGGGAGCGGCGCTGCCCACGGCTTCGATCTCAACCAGCAGGTCGCGGCGGCATATGTCGGCCTGCAGATAGGTAATCGGGCAAGCGGCGGGCAGCAGCTGCGCGAGCTCCCGGCGAATTTCGTCCAGATCGGTCGCGCGGCGCACGTACACCTTGAATTGCAGGCCTGCAACACAATAGCGAGGGGCGCCGCTCACCCGGTTGGCTTCGGCGACGAGTTGCACAATATTGGAGATCGACTCGCGGGTCTGCGCGGCGGCATCGCCAACATGCACGGTGTTGTGGCCGAGAATGCTGGCCGTACCGGAGGTGAGCAGGCACTGTCCGCCCGTTGCGGCCGCAAGGACCGCGCGCGAAAACGTCGGGCTATCGGGCCCGTATTCCGCCGGGTAGCGGAATGCGCTGAGCTGGCGGGGATTTTCCAGCGAACGGGCCGCGCTCGCGCTCGCGAGAAAGTAGATCACCAGAGGCGAACCGGCCGGAGAACCGAGCGCGCAGGCCGCGGGGACCTGGTCCTCGATCACGCGCCGGGCGCGCAGGAAGGCCTGCCGACGGGCCGTATTGAACTCGTGGTAGCGCTCGCCCTGCGGCGTTACCCTGTTGATCTCGGCGAAGTAGTTCCAGATTCTCAGCAGAGTGGGATATCCCAGGCTGTCGAGCGCTGCGAAGACTTGCGCGTAGGCCTGCGCAGTCACCTGCTGGAGCGCCGTAGGGCCTTCAGGCCCGCCGCTCGCCGAGTCCGGCTCGGCCAGCACCAGACGCCCGAATAACACCTGCGCTCCGGCGCGGTAATGAATCGGACCACGGTGACCGGAATGCAGCGGCTCCGACGCCTGCCACACCTCGCAAGTGGAATGCCCGTTGCCCAGTTCCGGGAGTCCCACGGGCGCGATGGGAATACCGTCTGCCGCCGGAAAGTGTGGATCCTGGCCGAACGGAACTACGGCCAGCACGCCTTGCCACCAGGCTTCCGGACGAAGCAGCAACTCCTGGCGCGGCAGGTAACTGACGCGAATGTGGGCCTGCCCGTTCATCGGCACTCAGTCATTCGACCGGCACGACGGGCCGCATGTTGGCTGTGCGCTGGCGTAGCGCGCCCAGGGTGCGCCGCAGGTTGAATACCGAAGCCAGCAGGTAAGTGGCCTTGAACAGGCGCAAGGACTTCCAGATCGGCGTCTCGCGAAAAATGTCGCCGGCAAGCACCGACAGTACCGCGCGTTTCATGCCGAGCAGGTCGCGCGGCTTCATGAACAGGTCGCGCATCGCCGGACTGGTGACCCGGTATATGAACCATGAGAAGACGCGCGGGCCGCGCCGCATCACGCGATCGAACTCACGCAGGGCCTGGCGGGCGCGGCGCGGATGACGCAGACAGGTGTCGATCGCATCAGCTCCGACGGCGGCACCGTTCATCGCCAGCCAGACGCCGGTGGAAAACACCGGATCGATGAATGTATAGGCGTCGCCTACCATCAGATAGCGCTCGCCGTAGCTGTGATTGGCCGAATAGGAGTAATTGCCGGTGGCCTCCACGGGTGAAGCCAGCTGGGCCTGATGCAATCGCTCTGCCAGCGGCGCGCACTTCGCCACGGTGGCGAGAAAGAAATCCGTCAACGGCCCGCGTCGCTGCTTCAGGTAGGCGGGCCACACGACTGCGCCGACACTGGAGGCGCCGTCCGCCAGCGGAATGAACCACAGCCAGCCGTGTTCGAACCAGTAGATTGAAATGTTGCCGGCGCGCTCGCCCGTGTAACGCTGCGCGCCGGAGAAGTGCGCGTACATGGCGGCACTGTTGTGCCTGCGGTTGCGCCGCTTCGCGCCCAGGTGTCCGGCGAGAAACGTGTCCCGGCCCGACGCATCCACGAGGAAACGGGCATTCCACATCTCGGGACGACCGTCTTCATGGACCGCATCGACGCGCACGAATTCCGTGTCGGAGACCAGATCAGCGCTGCGAGCGCCGCACCCCTCGATAACCTGAGCACCGGCCCGGCTTGCCCGCCTGATCAGGATCTCATCGAACTGCGAGCGCCTGACCTGGTAGGCATAGGCGAGCTCCGGGTTGCAGGCATCCTTGAACTCGAAGGTCTCCCCTCGGCCATGCCAGGGAGAGACGAATTCTGCTCCCCGCTTTTCCATGCCGATGGCCTTGATCTCCTCTGCCACTCCAAGGCGCTCAAACAGTGGCAGGTTGGCCGGCAGGAGTGATTCCCCAATGTGAAACCGCGGATGACGCGCTTTCTCCAACAGCGCCACGCGGTGGCCACGCTCTGCCAGCAGCGTCGCGGCTGTCGATCCTGCCGGACCGCCGCCAACGATCAGCACATCGACGGCGCGCGCCTCAGCTGCAGTCTGAACCGCTGCCATGAGCTTTCCCCTGGGTCTCCTGGTTCGGTGGAAGGGTTGGCCGCCTCCGCAGTGGCCACGGCTTCTATTCTAAGGACGGACGGCGAGGCTGGCCCGCGCACTGCGTAGTTCTGCAACGCACAATTCTAGCGCAATCCGGTAGCGTACAACTACGTCCGCCGCAGATGTGGGAATCTCGCCGGGAAGCTCGCGATACGCTGAAAAATCATCGCTCTGACGCCAGGCGAGGCAATCGTCCAGGTGCTTAGGAGCGCACCGCCCGCGACCAGCGCGCAATCGATCCCACGCACAGCAGCAGCGCCGCCGCGCTCAGGGCCAGCGAATAATGGATGCCGACCAGCACGCCGCCGAGGCCGACCGAGACACCGCTGAAGGTGCGCAATCCGAGGCTGGCACTCACGAACAGCCCGACGATGGCGCCGCGCTGTGTCTCCGGTGCCTGAAGCTGGACGATGGTCTGCGCCATGGCGCTGAAGCTCAGCTCGAAGAAGCCGGCTGCCAGCAGCAGCGCCAGTATGAGCAGGTAGTTGTGAGACAGGGCGAAGCCGCCGATGGCCAGGCACCAGCCGGCGGCGAGCAGCAGCGCAGCGCCCGGTGTGGCGGGCAGCAGGCCGCGGCTCTCGAGCACCAGCACGGCAATGAACGCGCCGGTGGCATCGGCCGCCAGCAGTGCGGCGTAGGCCGCACCGGCATTGCGGAATCCCAGATCGTCCGCGAAACCCGGCATCTGGGCCTGGTAGGCATTGCCGATGAGGAGCGAAGCGCAACCCGCGAGCAGCGTCATGGCGATGATCTGGCGATTGCCTCTTATGCTGCGCCAGCTCTGTGCGACGCCGGCAAGGCTGGAGGCGAGGAGGAGTTGGCGCCGCCGTGCGGCGCTGTCCGCGCGCTCGGCGTAGCGCGGCTTGTGCAGCCAGAGCAGCATGGGCAGGTAGACGAGCGCGTTGGCGAGGATGCCGTGGGCCGGTCCGAAGGCGACCATCAGCAGATTGCCGATGGCCGGTCCTGCCAGCATGCCCAGATAGCGTGCGCTGGCGCCGAGCCGCACGGCGCTCTGCAGGTGTTCCGGGCCCACGATTTCGTGGATCAGCAACTGGGCAGGCGCGATCCACAGCACGCCGGCGATGCCGTGGAGCGCGAGCAGGATCCACGCCTGCCAGGTGTGCAGGGTGCCGTGCAGGAACAGTGCTCCCCAGGCGACCGATACGGCCATGAACAGCACCATGCCGCACTGGATCATGCGCCGCGGATTGCTCCGATCCGCGAGCGCGCCCGCGTAGCCGGACAGCAGCAGGTAGGGCAGCCAGTGCGAGATCACCGCGAACGCGCCGAGCGCGGGGGAGTGGAACTTCTGGTGCAGGACCCAGTAGCTGATCACGTGTTCGGTGTTGTCCGCCATCATCGCCACGGCGTTGCCGAGCAGAAAGCCGCGGTAGCCGCGGTGCTGGAGTGCGGCGAAGGCGGGCTGGCGTGCCGCCACGGCGGTCATGTGGCGAGCCGGGAGGCGAGGAATTCGGCGATCTGCCCGACCGTGTCCGGATCGCGGAGCGGTGCGCTGTGGCCCAGGTGATCGACCAGCAGCAGCCTTCCGTCATGCAGCTGGCGGCTGATTTCGCTGGCGTGCCCGGCGGGCACCAGCTCATCGATCCCGCCGTGCACGACGAGCACCGGTACCCGCAGCTGCGCCACCAGCCGGTCCGAGGAGTAGCTCTCCGGGTCGCCGCCATAGCGGGCGCGGAACCGGGCGCGAAAGCGTTCGATGACCTGCGGATTCAGCGCCATCGCCTGTGAGAAGGACTCGAACACATAGCCGACGTTGTTCATCATCCCCACCAGGACCACGGCCCGCAGTTCGGCGGGAGCCTGCTCCGACAGCCAGGCGGCCGTCGTGAGCGCGCCGAAGGAATGCGCCAGCACGCCGTGGAAGGGACCGCAGGCGGCGGTCACCGCATCGATGGCCTGGCGAAACGCCGGCAGATCGGCCTGGGTGCCGCTGGAGCGTCCGTGCGCCGGAGCATCGAAGGCGACCACGCGCAGGCCCCGGGCACAAAGTGCGCGGATGACCACGGCCATGCGCGCCGCGTGGGAAATCCAGCCGTGGACCACCAGCACGGCGTTCGCGCCGGCGGGCCCGGGCCATTCATAGGCCTGCAGCCGGCCGAGCGCTGTGGCCAGCCGGAGCGAGCGTGCCGTGGCGAGAAACTCGGCTTCCCCGGCTTCGATCGGCCGCGCGATCGGCGTGAGAAACAGCCGCATCGCGAGCCGCGCGGCGAGCGCAGGGCTCAGGGCGCTGACGAGACGGAACAGCCAGCGCATGCGCCCCCGCAGCGCCGGCGACAGGCCGGGGATCGTGCGTTCAGGCTTGGCGCGCGATCGCCCGGTAGCCGATGTCATGGCGGAATTGCGCTCCCGGAAAATCGAGGCAGCTCACCAGATCATAGGCGGCGCGCTGCGCCTGCGCGACTCCGGCGCCTAAGCCCACGGCGCACAGCACGCGGCCGCCGCTGCTCACGACGAGCTCGCCGCGCATTGCGGTGCCGGCGTGGAAAATCTTGCCCGGCAGGGTGGCGGCGCGCTCGAGGCCCGTGATGGTGGCCCCCGCCGTGACCGTGCCGGGATAACCGGCCGCCGCGAGCACCACGCCGAGCGCGGCGCGCTCGTCCCACTCGATGTGCTGGCCCGCCAGCCTGCCCTCCAGCGCCGCCAGGCACAGGGCCGGCAGATCGGAACGGAGTCGTGCCAGCACGGCCTGCGCTTCCGGATCACCGAAGCGGCAGTTGTACTCGATCACGCGTGGCGCACCGCTCGCATCGATCATCAATCCGGCATAGAGGAACCCGGTATACGGCGTGCCATCGCGCGCCAGGCCCGCAAGCGTCGGCTCGATCACCTCGCGCATCACGCGCGCGTGCACGGCGGGGCTCACCACCGCGGCCGGCGAATAGGCACCCATGCCGCCGGTGTTGGCGCCCGTGTCGCCATCGCCGATGCGCTTGTGGTCCTGCGAGCTGGCGAAGGGCAGGGCGTGCGCCCCATCGGCCATGACGATGAAACTCGCCTCCTCGCCCTCGAGAAATTCCTCGACCACGACGGTGTCCCCGGCGCTGCCAAATCTTCCGGCAAACATCTGCTGCACGGTGCTGAGCGCTTCATCGGCATCGGTGGCGATTACCACACCCTTGCCCGCCGCCAGTCCGCTGGCCTTGATTACGATGGGCAGGCGCTGCGAGCGCAGCCAGGAGGCATCGAAGTCCTCGCGCGTGAAGCTGCGGTAGGCCGCCGTCGGAATGCCATGGCGGCGCAGGAATTCCTTGGTGTAGGCCTTCGAACCTTCCAGCTGGGCCGCGCCCCGGCCGGGGCCGAAGCAACGCAGCCCCGCGGCGCGAAAGTCATCGACCACGCCCATGACCAGCGGCGTCTCCGGCCCGATGATGGTCAGGTCAATCTTCTCGGCGCGCGCCAGCGCGATCAGGCCCGGTGTGTCGCCGGCCGCGACGGGCGCGTTGCGCACCCGCGGCTCGCCGGCCGTGCCGGCATTGCCCGGCGCCACCAGCACCTCGCGGACCGATGCCGCGGCGGCGCAGACCCAGGCGAGCGCGTGCTCGCGGCCGCCGTTGCCGACCACCAGGATTTTCATCAGCGATTCGGCCCTAATGCCGGAAATGGCGCAGGCCCGTGTACACCATGGCCATGCCGTGTGAATCGGCGGCCGCGATCACTTCGGCGTCGCGCTTGGAGCCACCGGGCTGGACGACGGCGGTGATGCCCTGGGCCGCGGCGATGTCGATACCGTCGCGGAATGGAAAGTAGGCGTCGGAGGCCATGACCGCACCGCGCACCATGAATTTTTCATCGGCCGCCTTGAGAGCCGCGATGCGGCTGGAGTACACGCGGCTCATCTGGCCGGCACCGATCCCGATGGTCATGCCGTCGCGCGCATAGACGATGGCGTTGGACTTGACGAATTTCGCGACGCGCCAGGCGAACAGCAGGTCGGCGCGCTCCCGCTCATCGGGCGGCCGCGCGCTGACCACGCGCAGCTGGCTGGTGCTGGTCATCCCCTCGTCGCGATCCTGCACCAGCGCGCCGCCTGT
Organism: Steroidobacteraceae bacterium; assembly: GCA_035300345.1. Lineage (GTDB taxonomy): Bacteria > Pseudomonadota > Gammaproteobacteria > Steroidobacterales > Steroidobacteraceae > FEN-1191. The sequence continues at coordinate 145,904 of DATGVM010000002.1, read as the reverse complement.
GACGGTGCGGATTTCATAGCCGTCGCCCGTGCCGGCGCCCAGATCACCCGTGGCGAGGACGCGGATATTCGGCTTTGCCGCCAGCAGTTCGAGCGCAGCGCCGTCCAGGCCCGGGGCCACAATGACCTCGGCGAACTGGCGGGCGAGGATCGACTCGGCGGTGCGCGCATCGAGCCGGCGGTTGAAGGCGACGATGCCTCCGTAGGCCGAAGTGGGATCGGCCCGGTAGGCGCGATCGTAGGCCTCGTGCAGCTCGGGGCTGACCGCAACGCCGCAGGGATTGGCGTGCTTGACGATGGTGCAGGCGGGCTCGGCGAACTGCCGCACGCATTCGATGGCGGCGTCCGCATCGGCGATGTTGTTGAAGGACAGTTCCCGGCCCTGCAGGATCTGCGCAGTGCCGACCGAGCCGCCGCGCGCACCGGGCAGCCGGTAAAAAGCGGCACGCTGGTGGGGGTTCTCGCCGTAGCGCAGCTCCTGGAGCTTGTCGAGCACCAGCGGCAACTGGTCCGGGAAGCGCTCAATGGGCAGCTGCTGCGCGCGCAGCATGTACTGCGCGACAATGGCATCGTAGCCGGCGGTGTGCGCGAAGGCCTTGGCGGCGAGGCGGCCGCGCGTGTCGATGGACGTGGACCCGCTCGCGGCCAGCTCGGCCAGCACCGCCGCATAATCCGCCGGATCGACCACCACGGTGACGTCGGCGTGGTTCTTGGCGGCCGCGCGCAGCATCGCCGGGCCGCCGACGTCGATATTCTCGAGCGCCTCGTCGTAGCTGCACTCGGGCCGCGCGATGGTGGCGGCAAACGGGTAGAGATTGACGACCAGCAGGTCGATGGGTGCGATGCCGTGCTCGGCCATGACCGCCTCATCAATGCCGCGCCGCGCCAGCAGACCTCCGTGGATGAGCGGATGCAGGGTCTTGACCCGCCCGGCCATGATCTCCGGGAACCCGGTGTATTCGGAGACCTCGCGCACGGCGATCCCCGCGTTGCGCAACGCCTGCGCCGTACCGCCGGTGGACAACAGCTCCATGCCCCGCGCCGCCAGGGCGCGCGCGAACTCGACCAGGCCCCGCTTGTCCGAAACCGACAGCAGTGCGCGCGTGATCGTCATGGACGGATGCCGAGGGACTGTTAACCGCTGGGGGTCGACGGGCACTATTCGGACAGCCCCATGGAGCGCAGTTTCTTGCGCAGCGTGGTGCGGGTGATGCCGAGGATTCCTGCCGCCTGGCTCTGGTTTCCGTCGGCGTAGTCCAGTACGGCCTGCAGGAGCGGCTCCTCCACTTCGCGCAGCACCAGGTTGTAGAGCCGTGCCGGGCGGTGGCCGTTGAGATTGGAGAAATAATCGTGCAGCACACGTTGGGTGTGGCTGCGCAATGGCAGATCCTTGCCCGCGATTCGGTTCATCGGTGTAGTTGTTCTAAGTCCGCAGCTTCCGCCCCGTTCGCGAAGGCACGCTGGGCGAGTGCGAATTGCGACGCGGAATTCTCCGCCGCCATGAGTGCCGCGCGCATCGCACGGCTTTCGGCTCGCAGTTCGCAGTATCTGACCAGGTGTTTCCGCGCCATCCGGACCCCGGTGTACTCGCCGTAAAACGCGTACAGGGATTCGAGATGCTGAAGGATGAACCCAGTGAGTGACGCGCGCAAGAGTGGCGGCGCAAATTGCGTCGGATTGAGGAAGGCATTGACATCGCGAAAAATCCATGGTGCGCCCAGCGCCGCGCGACCGATCATCACCGCATCCGCACCGGTGGCCGCGAGCACCGCCTGCGCCTGCTGCGGAGTCTCGATATCGCCATTGGCAATCACCGGGATGCGCACCGCCGCCTTCACTTCGCGAATCGTCGCGTATTCGGCCTGGCCCAGAAAGCGCTCGGCGCGCGTGCGGCCGTGCACTGCAATAGCTGCGATGCCGGATTGCTCCGCCAGTTGCGCAATGCGTGTGGCGTTGCGCCGCGCCGGATCGGGGCCGGTGCGGATTTTCACGGTGACGGGCACGTTCACGGCACGGACCAGCTTTTCAAAGATCCGCGCGACCAGATCTTCATCGCCGAGCAGTGCGGAACCGCAGAGCCGATTGCAGACCTTCTTCGCCGGGCAGCCCAGATTAAGGTCAATGATCTCCGCGCCCTCGTCGACCTGTGCGCGCGCAGCAGCCGCGAGCTGCGCCGGGTCGGAGCCCGCGAGCTGCACCGCCAGCGCCGCGCCCGCGGCGCCACCGCGCGCCTGTGCGGCGCTGCGGCGCATCGACTTGGGGCTCTGCCAGAGCGACTGATCGGCGCTGAGCATCTCCCCGCAGGTCAAGGCCGCTCCAAACTGGCCGCACAGCGCGCGAAAGGGCGGATCGGTCACCCCCGCCATGGGCGCGAGCAGGACGCGCCCGTCCAGCGCATGGGGGCCGATCCGGAAGTTCATTTGCGGCCGCTGAGCACCGGCGCATCGCCGATGCACCGCACACCACCGGCGGCGGCCGGCACGCACACATCCAGCTCAAAGCTCGAGACCTGCTGGGTGGAATCCACGACGCTGACTTCGGTGTCGATGCGCTGCTCGCTCGCAATGAAGCGCTGGCCCTGCAGGGCCGCAGGCAGGTATTCCGAGGGCTGCAGGTCGCCCCGGCTGACGACGGTGCCATAGCGATCCAGCAGGCTGAGGCGCAGCAGCGGCAGGGCCTGGGAATGCACTCCCCGATTCGCGAGGCTCAAGCGCACCTTAACGGCGCGCGGGTCGGTGCTGTCGGAGCTGGCGCCCAGCTGGTGCAGTTCGTAGGCGCCCAGGTCCCAGTTGGGACGCAGCGGCACTCCGGTGGCCGCCGCCAGCCGCTGGAGCGGTCCGTACCAGTCGGTGTAGGTGGCCAGGTCGTTGCGCCAGTGGTAGATGCCCTGGGAGGCCAGCAGCAGGATCAGCCCCAGGATCGCGGCAATTCCGAGCCCGCTGGGCCGGGCCCGGGCCGGCCGCAAATCCTCGATCACGTCCTCCTCGGGCTCGAGCGGCTCTTCCTCCGCTTCTTCCTCTTCCTCTTCTTCTTCTTCTACTTCTATTTGTACTTCTGCCTCCGCCTCCGTCTCCGTCTCCGCCTCCGTCTCTTCTTCCTCGACTTCAATTTCTATCGGCACCCTATCGATTGGGGCAAGGTGCCCGGCATCGCGTGCGGCCTCGATGCGGCGCGACACGTCGGCGAGCTCAATGTTCACCTCTTCTTCGTCCACCTGCTCTTCGGTCTGCAGAAAGGTGTCGCCCTCGAGCACGATGGTTTCGAAAGTCCCGGTGCCGCGGAATTCGTCCACCTCCAACTCGACCTCGGCCCTTCGCGCCGGCGCCGGTGCCGCGGCAGGCGGGGGCGGGGGCGCCGCCTTCGGTGGAGCACTCTGCATGAGCGCAGGTTTTGGGGCGGGTGCCTCCGGCACGAGCGCAACGCGCGGAAGGGATTGCAGCGGGCCAGTAACCGGCTCGCGATCTTCCCGCCGGCGCTCCTGCTTCACGGTCGGAGGATGGACGGTGGCCCGGGTCCCGGATTCTTCGGTCAATCCCACCAGGGCGTTGAACACGTTCGCGCAGCGACCGCAGCGCACGTAGCCCTGGCCGGCACGCAGATCGGCGGCGACAACCGCCAGGGTCAAGGCGCACTTAGGACAAACGGTGAACATGGTTCCTTCTGCTGCCAGACAGGGCGACCCAGCCCTCCTGCGCCCCGCATGGTGCAATATCGAACCACGGCGCGTAAACAGCAATGAGGACGTCTGCCTGCTCGGCGAGTATTCCGGCCAGCAGCACCTCGCCGCCGGCATCCAGGCGCGCCGCGAATTCCTCCGCCAGGGCGCACAGGGGGCCGGCAAGGATGTTGGCCATCACGAGGTCCGCCTTCGGCGGCAGGGTCCGCGCGTCCTGGTGTACGTGCAGCCGCCCGGCCACCCCGTTGGCGGCGGCATTTTCTGCCGTCGCCAGCAGGGCCTGCGGGTCGATGTCATAGGCGTCGACCTGGGCGGCGCCGAGCCGCGCCGCAGCGATACCGAGGATCCCGGATCCTGAGCCGTAGTCGATGACGCGGCGCCCGGAGTGCTGCTGTGCATCGAGCCACTCCAGGCACAGCGCCGTGCTCGCATGCGTGCCGGTGCCGAAGGCCAGGCCCGGATCGAGCCTCAGCACGACCGCATCGCTCGCGCTCACCTGCTCGTGATGCGGGCAGACCCACAGGCGCCGGCCAAAGCGCCGGGCGTGGAAATCGCGCAGCCATTCACGCTCCCAGGCGCGATCGGCGAGTACTTCAGCCTCGATCCGGCCGCCTTCGAGCTGCAACTCCCGCGCCAGGGCCTCGCTTAGAGCCCTGCCATTGGCCTCGGCGGGGAACAGGGCCTGCAGCCGGGTCCGCGGCCACAACCGCACCTCGCCGGGCGCCGGTTCAAGCACCGGCTCATCGCCCGAGTCGCTGTAGCTGAGGGCCAGCGCGCCCAGCTCGAGGCAGGCCCGCTCCGCGCGCGTTGCATCCAGGCCGCGCAACTCGAAGCACAGGGCGAGGTGGGGCACGGGTCTCTTGGCCTATCGCAGGCCCAGGCGCCGCTCCAGATAATGGATGTCCAGGGCGCCCGCGTGGAAGGCCGAATGCGCCAGGATTTCCTGATGCAGCGCGGTGTTGGTCTTGATGCCCTCGACCACGAGCTCCGCGAGTGCGTTACGCATCCGGGCGATCGCCGTCTCGCGCGTGTCGCCGTGGGTGATGAGCTTGCCGATCATCGAATCGTAATAGGGTGGCACGCTGTAGCCCGAGTACACGTGGCTGTCGACACGCACGCCGGGGCCGCCGGGCGGATGCCACAGCCTCACCGGTCCGGGCGAGGGCGTGAAATTGCGCGGATCCTCGGCATTGATGCGGCACTCGAGCGCGTGGCCGCGGATCTCGACGTCATCCTGCTTGAACGGCAGCTTCTCGCCCGCGGCGATCTGCAGCTGGGTCTTCACGATATCGATGCCGGTGACCATTTCGGTGACCGGGTGTTCGACCTGGATGCGCGTGTTCATCTCGATGAAATAGAACTCGCCGTCCTGGTAGAGGAACTCGAGCGTGCCCGCGCCGCGGTATTTCACGGCCTTGCAGGCATCGATGCAGCGCTCGCCCATCTTGGCGCGCTGCTTGGCGCTGATCCCCGGCGCCGGCGCCTCCTCCATGACTTTCTGGTGGCGCCGCTGCATCGAGCAGTCGCGCTCCCCCAGGCTCACCACGTTCCCGAAGTTGTCGCCGATCACCTGGAACTCGATATGGCGGGGCCGCTCGAGGAATTTCTCCATGTAGATCTGGTCGTTGCCGAAAGCGGCCGCGGCCTCCGAACGGGTGACCGCGATCGAGCTGAGGAGCGCGCCCTCGGCGTGCACCACCCGCATTCCGCGCCCGCCGCCGCCGCCCGAGGCCTTGATGATCACCGGATAGCCGATCTCGCGCGCAATGCGCAGGTTTTCGCCGGAATTCTCACCCAGGGCTCCGTCCGAGCCCGGCACGCAGGGGACCCCGGCCTTGCTCATCAGGGCGATGGCCGAGACCTTGTCGCCCATCAGTCGGATGGTCTCCGCCTTCGGCCCGATCCAGGTGAACCCGCTCTTTTCGACGCGCTCGGCAAAATCGGCGCTTTCGGACAGAAAACCGTAGCCGGGGTGGATGGCCACCGAGTCGGTGACCTCCGCGGCGCTGATGATCGCGGGCATGTTCAGGTAGCTGTCGCGGCTGGGGGGTGGTCCGATGCACACCGATTCGTCGGCCAGCAGCACATGCTTGAGGCTGGAGTCCGCGGTCGAATGCACGGCCACGGTCTTGATGCCCATCTCCCGGCAGGCACGCAAAATCCGCAGCGCGATTTCGCCACGATTGGCAATGACGATCTTGTCCAGCATGAGGCTTATTCGACTATGAACAGGGGCTGGCCGAACTCCACGGGTTCCCCGTTGTTGAGCAGGACCGCGCGGATCCGACCCGCGATTTCCGACTCGATCTGGTTCATCATCTTCATGGCTTCGATGACGCACAGCACCTGGCCGGCCTGGATCTGATCGCCAATCTCGACGAAGGGCTTCGCACCCGGCGAGGGGGCGTTGTAGAAGGTGCCGACCATCGGGGCCGTGACCACATGCTCACCCGCGCCGGCCACGGCGGCTCCGGCGGCCTCTTCGGCCGGCGCATTCGGGCCCGCGGCGGCGCGCGTCGCGCCGGAGGCGGGTGCCCGCCCGGCCGCAGGCGGGCTGTGCGTGACGACGGGAGCGGCGGCCGCCTGCGCGCCCACCGGCGACTGGCGTGCAATGCGAACCGATTCCTCGCCTTCCTTGATCTCGATCTCAGCGACGCCCGATTCCTCGAGCAACTCGATCAGTTTCTTGATTTTCCTGATGTCCATGAGCCGTTACCGTAGGCGCTGAGGGAGCCCCGGTCTTGTTGTTAAACTGCCCGGAATTTAGCCGAAACGGGTGGAGATTGATACTCAATGTCGGCGAAACTGCTGGCATCTGCGCCGATTTGGAGAAAGTCTATTGAGTCAATGGTGAAACAAAAAGCGTCAAGACTTTTGAGTTTGTTTCGCCCGCGCAACCGAATACTGCCTTAGGGCCTCATCAATCGCCGTGTGAGCCTGTTGCAGGGTGATCTTCCCGGCCCGGAGCTGGCGTATCTGGGCCAGGATCGATTCGGCCTCCTCGCGGTGCAGCTCCCCCACCTTGACGGCAATGATCCGGTCCTGGCTGTCCGAGAACACCGAGAAGGGCAAGGCCATGCCCATGCCGAATTTCTGGGCCGCCTCGTAGCCGTCTTCCTCCCCGACCCGGAGGGTGTAGTCCATGGGCGTCACGCGGAGAAACTGCTTTACGGCATCGCGAAAATCGATGGCAATGCCGACCACCTCGAGCTGATCGCCCCGGTAGCGGCGCTGCAGCGCATTGAGCAGCGGAATCTCCCGGCGGCACGGTTCGCACCAGGTCGCCCAGAAATTGTACAGGTGCGGGCGCGCCGAACCGTCGCGCAGGGGGTGCAGCTTGCCCGCCAGATCTGCGAGCCTGAGGTCCGGCACGTCCGGCGGGATATTCCCGGGCAGTTCAGCATTCGCCGGCGGTGCCGGTACGGCCACGGGTGCGGCTGGCGCCGGCAGGCTCGCCACGGACGGAGCGGGCCGCGGGTACAGGCGGTAGGCCAGGAAGCCGGCGGCGGCGCCGATGAGGGCGACCGCCAGGAGCAATGGGGCGGCGGGAGACTTCACCGCCGCCCTAGGTCGAGGGCGCCGCGACGCGCGCGAGCACCTCGAGGAAGGCGGACGACTTCATATAGCCGACCACCCGGTATTGGCGCCGTTCAGTGCCGTCCGCACCATAAAAGGCGATGGTCGGGGGGCCAAAGATGCCGAAGCGCTGCAGCAGCGCCCGATCATTCTCGTCGTTGGCGGTGACGTCCGCGCGCAGCAGCGTCATGCGCCCCATGGCCGCGCTCACGGCGGGGTCGCTGAAGGTGTCATGTTCCATTTCCTTGCAGGACACGCACCAGTCGGCGTAGAAATCGAGCATGACGGCGCGACCCCCCGCACTCGCGGCGCTCACCGCACGGTCCAGTTCGGCCAGCGTGCGCACCCGCAGGAACTGCGGGGAGGCGCCCTGCGCCGCACGTCCGGCGAGCGGATGCAGCGGATTGTTCGCGCCCTGCGCGAAGCCCACCACCAGGGCCGCGGCATACAGGGCGCTGGCGAGCGCGGCGAAGCGTGCCAGCTTCAGCGCCGTGCCGCGCACCGCGAAGCGCCACAGGACGATCACCGCCGCGATCACCGGAACGGCGTACAGCAGCAGCGCCTGCGTGTCGCTGAGCAGGCGCGCGATCATCCAGGCCGCGACGCCCAGCATCAGGCAGCCGCCCAGGCGCTTGACGTCATCCATCCACGCGCCGGCGCGCGGCAGGAGCCGACCGGCCGAAGTCCCGATCAGGAGCAGCGGAAAGCCCATCCCCATGCTCATCGCGAACAGCGCGCTCGCGCCGCGCACCACGTTGCCGCTCTGGCTGATCACGGTGAGCGCGGCGATCATCGCCGGGGCGACACAGGCCGTGATGATCAGCGCGGACAGCATGCCCATGACGGCGACCCCGCCAAAAGTGCCGCCGTGCTGCCGGTTGCTGAGGTCGGCCACGCGCGACTGGATGAACGCGGGCATTTGCACCGTGAAGGCGCCAAACATGGATGCCGCCATGGCGACGATCAGCATGGCGAACAGCACCACGATCCAGGTCTGCTGGAACATGGCCTGCACCTGCAGGCCGGAGGCGGCGGTCAGCGCCCCGGCCACCGTATAGGTCAGCGCCATGCCCAACACATAGGTCAGGGACAGGGCGAAGGAGCGCAGGGTCGTCACCTCGCTTCCCTGGCCGATAATGATGCTGGACAGTATCGGCACGGTGGGCAGCACGCACCCCGTAAAGGCCACGACCAGCCCGGCGGCAAAGAACAGTGCCAGCATCGTGGCGAGGCTTCCGCCACGAATGGCACCGGCGAGCTTGTCCTGTTCGGACAGGTAGCCTTCAGTGCCCGCGCCGGCTTCGCTGCCACCACCGGCCGTTGCGGCACTGACGAGCGCGGCCCCGCCCTCGAGGTCAAGTTTGAAGGGGCGCGTGATCGGTGGATAGCACAGACCCGCCTCCGCGCAGCCCTGGTAGGTGACCGCCAGATCGAGCAGGTGGCTGGCACCCGGCGCGCGCTTCACGCCCAGGTGCGCGATGAGTTCCATGTGATAGACGACCTGCTTGCCGAAGTACTCATCGGTCTTGGTGTCGCCTTCGGGAAGCTCGGGCGGCGCGAGACTCAGGCCGGGGCTGGAGGTGGCGAACTTGAGGCGCGATTTGTAGAGGTAATACCCGGGTGCAATGGCCCAGCTGAGTCGCACCCGGTCCGGCGCCTCCACGCGCGCCGCCACACGAAAGGCCACCTCGGGGGGCAGGAAATCCTGGCTGCCGCTGGCCACGGGGAGCACGGGCGTGGCGCTGGCGTCCGCGGCGCGGGCGGCAGGTCCGGCCAGCGCCAGCAGCAGCAGGGCGCCCAGGGTCGCCAGAGGCCAACGAGTCTTTGGGAGGAGGGACATCGGCTTCATGAGATTTCCAGAATCAACAGCTTATGTCGATTCAGCTGCCGGGACGGAAACCAGCATAGCCCGAACCGGCGCGACCGTCATGTGTCACCGGTCGCGCAAATCATAGGACTTCGGCGAGTCAGTTCGGTTTCGTGGCCGGATCGGTAATCGCGAAGGATTTGACGGCGTCGGCGAAACTGTCGACATCACGATCGAAATAATAGAGCACCGGAGCGCGGTAGCCGATCAGGTAAAAGCCCCCCTTCGCCGCCGCGCCCACGATGATTTCGCGCACCCGCACCGCCCCGCGATCCACGGGCAGCTTGTATTCGATACTCAGCCTGAACCCTGGCCGGCCGGCCAGCATCGCCGGCTCGTTCGAGAGGGTCGCGACGTTTTCCAGGCCACGCTCCTTGGCCATGTCCGCGACCAGCAATTCAGCCAGCTCCTGCGGCAGCAAGTCCGGCGATGAATCCTTCTTGAGTGACTTGAAGGCATTCTTGTGCGCGCGGAAGTCGACATAGATCGACTGCAGTGCCGGGCCATCACGGGTCGCCCCCGTTTCGTCGCTGAAATAAAGGCGGTCGTACTTCCAGCCCACCGGGAACTGCACGGCGTAGCCGCGGCCCGGATTCACGTGCGGCTGGTTCGCCTCGGCAACCTTCCAGGCCAGCGCGGCCGGCGCCAGCCCCAGCAGGGCCGCGACACAGACTGTTGCGATCAGCGGCGATGATCTCATTGCGGTTCCTGCTCCAGCGTGGTGATGTACTGCCGCGCGTAACTGCTGCGCGTCGCATCGGGCTCGAGCTTCACGTACTGGCGCAGCATCGCCAGCGCTTCACTCTTGTGCCCGTCACGCATGTAGCGCACGCCGAGTGCCTGATAGGCGTTCGGATCCTCCGGCGCCGTCTTGACGGTGGTTTCGTACTCGGTGTTCGCGCGTTCGCTGTCGCCGGGCTTGCCGCGCAGCCGCAGTCCCTCGGCCAGGTAGAAGCGTGCCCGCGGCGGCAGCGTATCGAGCAATTTTTCATCATCGAGCAGAAACACCAGCAGGTCGGCATCGTGGCGCCGATGGATGACGGCCAGCGCGTCCATGCGCGCATGCTCCGTGATGGCGAGGTAGCGCTCGCGATTGCGTTCCGCGCCGGGCGGTTTCCCGGCCTCCAGAGCCCTGAAGGTGGCGACCCGCTCCTTGACGGCCGGGTGGTCGGCCCAGAAATAGCCGCCGTGAGGCAGGTGGCGGACGGTGAGTTCACGATCCATCCGGCCCATGATCTCGGCGCCGGCGCGGTTGTCATAGCCGCTGTCACTCATGCGCTCGAAGCCGCCCCGATCGGCTTCGCGTTCCATGTCTCGCGAATAGCCGGCCCAGATGGACCCGCCGATCAATGGGGTGAGAATGACCGTACCGGCGGTGTGCTTCACGTGCACCGCCTCCCGGAAGGCATGATCGGCCGTGTAATGCGTACCCTCATGGCCCAGAACGCTGGCCAGTTGCGCCTCGTCCTCGATGCGCAGCAGTGCACCGGTGTTGAAGTAGACGCTGCCGGAGGGCATCGCAAAGGCATTAAAGTCGGAATCCAGGATGCTGCGCACGTGCAGCTCGCCCTTGCGGTCGGGAAACAGCCGCTCCACGACCTGCTGCAGATAGGCGTTTAGCGCCGGATCGTCCAGCAGCACGCCGGCATTGCGGATCCGCTCTTCGTCCTTTGCCACCTCCAGCATAATCCGCGCACGCTGGTCCACCTCGCTCAGCCCCGCCAGGGCCGGCATCGCGCCCACGGCAATCAACGCAACCGCCACCAGGTATGGAATACGCATCGATTAATTTGCCGTGCCCGATCCCAGATCGAGCCCGGCGGTGCGCGGATAAGTCTTGATGATCTTGGCGAGAGCGGCATCGGCGCCGCTGCTGCTGCGTGCGTCTGCACCGCCGATGCCGAACGCCTGCATGCCCAGCTGGGACCCAAACCAGATCACTCTGCCGGTATCCAGATCGATGATGCCGGCGAACATATAGGTGCCGCCGCTGATGGTGACCACCCCAGCGCCGGCGAGCAGCAGTTGCATGAAGACGCTCCCTCCGGTCTGGCGTATTTCGGCTCCCGCCAGCAGGAACGCGTAATTGGCGCCGGTCAGTTCCTTGAGGAAATGCAGGCCCGGGCCAACGCGGTAATCGGCCGCCCTTCGGGTCTCCTCCCAGGCTTTCCCGCCCCTCTTGACCACGTCGTCAAGCTGCAGGCCGATGACCTTGAACAGCTCGATGTGCTCGGTCAGCTCGGCCTCACGATCCGTACCGATCGGCGGCGTGTCGACGATGATGAAGCGACCGTCGGCGGCGAGCACACGCCGCGCCGATTCGGCCAGGTTGCGCTGTGCATCTTCGGTCCATTTGGGCACGGGCTCCAGCGTCGCCACCCCGCGTTGGAGGACCGTGAACTCAGCCGGCAAGATCAGGATTTTCGGCGCGGCACTTGCGGCCGGACTTGCCGCGGCCTGAACGGTGGGCGCCGGGTCCGGCGATGGCACGACCGCGGACGCGGCGGGCGTCGTTGCGGCCGGCACCGGCGCGGCGGCGGATGACGGCGGAGTCGCCGCGCTGGCCTCCGGCGGCGGCGGAGCCGTCGAAGGCTCAGTGGGCGGCGCGCTCGCAGGCGCTTCCGGCGCCTTCGCGGTCTCCATCGGCGCTGCCGCAGGGGCGGGCGCTGCGGTCGAATCCGCCGCAGGGGCCGCCGCGAACTGGAGCAGCAGCCCCGTCAACAGGATCGCCCGGCAAGGCCAACGCATGAGGAGCCCCCCTTATGTTCAGTGACCAGAACCGCTCTTGGGGCCGGTTGGAGGCCGAACGCGACGCTAGTCCAGCGGCAGGGACATGTCCAGAGGGCCCGTTACCCGGATTTCGGGCTCGCCAGACTCGAAGGCCCTTGAAATCTCAGATTTTGCCCCTATCATTAGCAGCCACCTGAGGAGAGTGCTAACACTGCTTCGCCAGGGCTGAATTTAACTTATGCCGGCTAGCCGGTTCGTTCAAAACCCCATCGATTAAGGAGTGAATTCCATGAAGATTCGTCCTCTTCATGACCGCGTGATCGTCAAGCGCCTCGAGGAAGAGCGCACTTCACCAGGCGGCATCGTGATTCCGGACACCGCGGCCGAGAAGCCCATCCAGGGCAAGGTCATGGCGGTGGGCAAAGGCAAGATCCTCGAGGACGGCAAAGTCCGTGCGCTCGACGTCAAGGTTGGCGACAAGATCCTGTTTGGCAAGTACAGCGGCACCGAAGTGAAAGTCGACGGTGACGATCTGGTGGTCATGCGTGAAGAAGACGTCATGGCCGTCATCGAAGGCAAGTAGAGGAAAGCACAAATGGCAGCTAAAGAAGTACGTTTCAGCGATGACGCCCGCTCCCGTCTGGTGAGAGGCGTGAACATCCTGGCCAACGCCGTCAAGGCGACGCTGGGTCCCAAGGGCCGCAATGCCGTGCTCGAGAAGAGCTTCGGCGCCCCGACGATCACCAAGGACGGTGTTTCGGTCGCCAAGGAAATCGAACTCAAGGACAAGTTCGAGAACATGGGCGCGCAGATGGTGAAGGAAGTCGCTTCCAACACTTCTGACGAGGCGGGCGATGGCACCACCACCGCCACGGTGCTGGCGCAGGCGATCATCCGCGAGGGCCTCAAGGCCGTGGCCTCGGGCCGCAACCCGATGGACATCAAGCGCGGCATCGACAAGGGCGTCACGGCGGCGATTGAGGAGCTCAAGAAGCTCTCCAAGCCCTGCAAGGACACCAAGGCGATTGCCCAGGTCGGCACGATTTCCGCCAATTCCGACGAGAGCATCGGCAAGACCATTGCCGAGGCGATGGAGAAGGTCGGCAAGGAAGGCGTGATCACGGTCGAGGAGGGCTCGGGCCTGGCGAATGAACTCGAGGTCGTCGAGGGCATGCAGTTCGATCGCGGCTATCTCTCGCCGTATTTCATCAACAACCAGGCCAACCAGTCCGCTGAGCTGGAAAAGCCCTACATTCTGCTGGTCGACAAGAAGATCTCGAACATCCGCGAGATGCTGCCGGTGCTGGAAGCCGTGGCCAAGGCCGGGCGCCCGCTGCTGGTGGTCGCCGAGGACGTCGAGGGCGAAGCGCTCGCGACGCTCGTGGTGAACAACATCCGCGGCATCCTCAAGGTGGCCTCGGTCAAGGCCCCGGGTTTCGGCGATCGTCGCAAGGCGATGCTGCAGGACATCGCGGTCCTGACCGGTGGCACGGTGATTTCCGACGAGGTCGGCCTGTCGCTCGAGAAGGCCTCGGTCAACGACCTGGGCGAAGCCAAGAAGGTACTGGTCGAGAAGGAAAACACCACGATCATCGACGGCGCCGGCAAGCACACGGACATCAAGGGCCGTGTCGAGTCGATCCGCCAGCAGATCGAGGAAGCCACTTCCGACTACGACAAGGAAAAGCTCCAGGAGCGCGTTGCCAAGCTCTCCGGCGGTGTCGCCGTGATCAAGGTTGGTGCGGCCACCGAAGTGGAGATGAAGGAAAAGAAGGCCCGCGTCGAAGACGCCCTGCACGCGACCCGTGCGGCGGTGGAAGAGGGCGTGGTGCCGGGCGGCGGCGTGGCGCTGATCCGCGCGCAGAAGGCCCTCGAGAAGCTCGAAGGCGCGAATGAAGACCAGACGGTCGGCATTGGCATCCTCAAGCGCGCCATCGAAGAGCCGCTGCGCCAGATTGTGGAAAACGCCGGCGAAGATGCCGCGGTGATCCTCAATCAGGTCAAGGCCGGCAAGGGCAGCTACGGCTACAACGCGGCCACCAGCGAGTTCGGCGACATGCTCGAAGAGGGCATCCTGGACCCGACCAAGGTGACGCGCCTGGCGCTGCAGAACGCGGCCTCCGTGGCCGGTCTGCTGCTGACGACCGAAGTGATGGTCGCCGAGGCTCCGAAGGACGAAGAGCACAGCCACGGCATGCCCGGCGGCGGCGGCATGGGCGGCATGGGCGGGATGGACATGTAACGCGACCGCGTTACCGACTCATCGCTTCAACCGACGCGACTCGCACGACAAAGCCCCGGGGGGAAACCTCCGGGGCTTTTTCTTTGCGGACACCCGCACGGGATACGGGCTCAGTCGTCCCGTTCTGGACGTGGCTTGCCACCGGACGCCGTTACGAAGACGGCGTCGGATGTGAGGCGGGTGGCATCGATTTCTGTCTCCAGGTCCGACATGAAGGTCCGGATCGAATCGAGCGCCCGGTTGATGTTTTCGAGCCGGACGGAGATGGCCCCGTTGCGGCGCCCGCCGTCGCGCTCCTTCACAAGATCTGCGGCCTTGAGGTTCAGGAGCCGCAATTGCTCCTCGATTCTCGCCAGCTGGCTGGCGACGACGCCCAGCGGCAGGTCGATCGCGATTTCCCAGTTGGTCGATGATGCCTTGGTCATATGAACACGCGGCCTGGTGGGGGCGTTTTGCTTAGGGGGGTTGAGCCGGTCCGGCCGGGGGTGCTGCAGGTGTGGTTCCGCCAGTGGCGGCTGCGGGGGGCGGCGCCTTGCAGCCCGGCACGGGAACCTCGCCTGCCGGGACCAGTTCCCAGGGACGGCCCGGCAGGCGGTTGTCGTGCTTTGCCCGGTACATGTAGCGCCGGCAGGGTTCTACCTTGATCAAAGTGTCGATAAAGACTGCGCGGCCGTGAACGGTGCCCCGCGATGGGTGCAGAACGGTGCCCCCCGATGGGCGCAGAGCGGTGTCCCGTGATGAGGCCAGCGCCAGCAAGTGCACGCCGGGCGTCAAGCTGACGACTCCCTGGCTCGACGCGTCTGGAAGTTTGCCGTCGACGGCCATCACGACGTTTACTCCCCTCATTGCAGCGTGAATTGGTCGCGAAGGCGGATCTCGTCCGAGGCCGAGCCGATCTGGAGTTCGAACTCGCCCGGTTCGGCGACCCATTGCAGTTGCGCATCGTAGAAGGAGAGCTTCTCGCGGTCGATCACGAACTGGACCGTACGGCTCTCCCCAGGCTGCAGTGCAATCTTCTGGAAGTCCTTCAGTTCCTGCACCGGCCGGACCAGCGAAGCCACCTTGTCCCGCAGGTACAGTTGCACCGTTTCGCTCCCTGCCGTCGCGCCCGTGTTGCTCAGCTCGAAGCTCACGCTCAGCGGTTCATTGTCGTGCAGCTGGTGCCGGTCGAGCTGCAGGTGATCGTAGCGGAAGCTCGTGTAGCTGAGGCCATGACCGAAGGCATAGCGCGGCCGGAACGGCAGGTCGATGTACGAGGACTGGTAGCCGTGACCCGATTCGTCACTGGCGGGACGGCCGGTATTGAAGTGATTGTAGTAGACCGGTATCTGGCCCTCACTGCGCGGAAAGCTCATCGGCAACTTGCCGCCGGGGTTGTAGTCGCCGCTGAGGACATCGGCAATGGCGTGCCCCGCCTCGCTCCCCAGCCACCAGGTGTAGAGGATGGCGGGTACATGCTCCGCCGTCCATTCGAAGACCAGCGGCCGCCCGGCGTTGATCAGCACCACCACCGGCTTGCCGGTCGCCTGTACCGCCTTGATCAGTTCCTCCTGCACGCCGGGCAGGTGCAGGTTGCTGCGGCTTTTTGCCTCACCGCTCATCTCGCGGCTCTCGCCCACGCTCAGGATCACGAGGTCCGCGCGCTTCGCGACCGCCACGGCCTCCGCGAACCCGGTGGTCGAGGCACCCTCGATGTCGCTGCCCTTGGCATACAGCAGGCGGGTGCCCGGGCCCAGTCGCTGCTGCAATCCCTCCCATTGGGAAACGATCAGCTTCGAATAGTCAAAGCCCGGCGCCTCGTTGGCCCAGCCGCCCAGGTTGTCCTGCTTGGCTTTCACCAGCGGGCCGATGAAGGCGATGGTCCGGAGTTTCGGCGACAGCGGCAGCAGCGAGCCCTCGTTCTTGAGCAACACGATGCTTTCGCGCGCCATCGTGCGTGCCCGCTGCGCGTGCGCCGGATCGTTCAGTACCCGGCGTTCGCGCTCGACATCAGAGTAGCGGAAGGGATCGTCGAACAGCCCCAGCCGGAACTTCATGCGCAGGATGCGGCGCACGGCATCGTCGATGCGCGACATCGGCACCTCGCCGCCGCTGACCAGCTGCGCCAGGTGTTCCCCGTAGGCGCCGCTCTCCATGTCCATGTCGTTGCCGGCATTGATAGCCGCCCGGGCGGCCTCGCGGTTGTCCGCCGCGTAACCGTGCGTAACCATCTCGCCGATCGAGCCCCAGTCGCTGACCACGAATCCCTGATAGTTCCAGCGCCCCTTGAGGATCTCGTTGACCAGATAGCCATTGGCCGTCGCCGGGACGCCGTTGAGGTCGTTGAAGGAATTCATGAAGGTCGCGGCCCCCGCGTCGGCCGCCGCCTTGAACGGGGGCAGGTAGGTCTCCCAGAGCTCTCGCAGGCTCATGTCGACCGAGTTGTAGTCGCGACCGCCGACCGCGGCGCCATAGGCGGCGAAATGCTTGGCGCAGGCCATGACGGCATCGAGCGCACCCAGGCCGGAGCCCTGGAAGCCGGCCACGCGCGCCGCCGCGATGCGAGCGCCCAGGAAGGGGTCCTCGCCGGCGCCCTCCATGACGCGCCCCCAGCGCGGATCGCGCGCGATGTCGACCATGGGCGCAAAGGTCCAGTGCACGCCGGCGGCGGCGGCTTCGGTGGCCGCCACACGCTCGGCCTGGCGGATCGCTTCAGGATCCCAGCTCGCGGCCTCGGCCAGCGGAATCGGGAAGCCGGTCTTGTAGCCGTGGATGACATCCTGCGCGAACAGCAGCGGGATATGCAGGCGCGACTGCAGGGCAAGCTCCTGGTAGCGGCGCGTCTGCGCGGCGCCCACCACGTTCAGGACCGATCCCACACCACCGTTGCGCAGGATCTTCATGCGATCGGCCCGGACGGTCACCGGGCCGGTGGCATCGTCCGGGTTCGACATCTGCACCAGCTGTCCAACCTTTTCCTCGAGGCTCATCTGGGCCAGCAGCGCTTCCACGCGCGCGGAAATGGCCGGCTCGGGCGGCGGCGCGACCTCCGCGTTCGCGGCCAACGCCAGGATCCACAAAGCCGCCAGCGCGCCGCCACGGCGCGGTGAAACTGTCATCGGTCCGTCCCCTGTATCGGTCCTGTGTCCGCTTTCAACCGCGCGCGGCGGCCTGCAGGGCCGCGATGTCGAACTTGCGCATCTGCATGAAGGCGCCCATCACCCGCGCGGCCCGCGCCGGATCACCGCTCATGAGCGGGCCCAGGATGGCAGGCGTGATCTGCCACGACACGCCATAGCGATCCTTGAGCCACCCGCACATGCTCTCTTTGCCGCCCCCGGCCGTCAATGCCGACCAGAGCCGGTCAATCTCGGCCTGGGTATCGCAGCTGACGCAGATCGAAGCCGCTTCGGACTGCCGGAAGACGGGTCCGCCATTGAGCAGCATGAAGCGCGCACCCTCGATCTCGAGGTTGACGGCCAGTGCCAGGCCGTCGGGCATGGGCTGCCCAGGGCCATAGCGGCTGATCTCGGTCACGCGCGCGTCGGCAAACAGCGATACATAGAAGCGTGCCGCTTCTTCGGCCTGGGTGTCGAACCAGAAGCAGGTCGAGATCTTCATCGGCAGTTCCTCCTCGGTGTGGACCGCGCGTGCTCCAAATGGGCCTGCGGGGCGCTAGGATGTGCCCACCATGCCGCAATCCGCGACTATCTTCCTGGTCGACGACGAGCCTGCGATCGCGGAGGCGGTGAGCTTTGCGCTGCAGTCGGAAGGTTATCGCTGCCGGCACTTCCCAACCGGCACGGCCTGTCTTGAAGCCCTGTCCGATGATACGCCGGCGCTGATCCTGCTCGATGTCGGGCTGCCCGACGGCAGCGGCTTTGATGTATTTCGGCGCGTCCGCGAGCTCTCGGCCGTGCCGGTGGTGTTTCTGACCGCGCGCAAGGAGGAAATCGATCGGGTCGTAGGCCTCGAGATGGGCGCTGACGATTACGTCGTGAAGCCTTTCAGTCTGCGAGAGCTGATCGCGCGGGTGCGTATGATCTTGCGCCGCGGCGGCAACCAGGCCAGCCCGGGCGGCCGGGCCGCGCAGGCATCGCCGCCGCGCCCCGCCGAGCCGGCGCCGATCGTCACCGGACGGTTCGAGCACGACCTGGGGCGCCGGCAGATGAAGTACTGCGGGAAGGCGCTGGACCTGACGCTGCACGAATACCGGTTGCTCGAGGTGCTGCTGCAGCATCCGGGGCGGGTCTATTCGCGCTCCCAGTTGCTGGAGCTGGCCTGGGAAGCGCCGGATCACCGGCTCGATCGTACCATCGACAGTCACATCAAGAGCCTGCGCGCGAAGCTTCGTGACGTGAATGGCAGCGCCGATCCGATCCACACGCATCGTGGCCTGGGCTATGCGCTGGATATCGGCGCGTGAGCATTCGCGCGAAGATTTTCCTGGTTTTCGCCGGCTCGGTGCTGGCGGGCTTCGGGCTGCTGGCCTACTGGGTCACGGGCGATCTGCGCTTTCGCTACAGCGAGTCCTTCGAAGAGGTGATGGTCGACACCTCGCGCCTGTTGGCCGAGCAGCTGTCCGCCGCCTGGCAGGGGCCGCCCGACCAGCGCTTCCTGCCCCTGCAGGCCGCCATGCTGCGCGCCTCGGGCCAGACCTTCAGCGCGCCGATCTATTCGGTCGTCAAGACCAACACCGACATCCGCATCTATGTCACCGACGCGGCGGGCAAGCTGCTGTTTGATTCGCGTGCCGGCTCGAAGCCCGGCGATGATTACTCCAATTGGCGCGACGTGGCGCTGACCTTGCACGGCGTGTACGGCGCACGCACCACCGATGAGGTGCAGCCGGACGCGACTGGCAGGCCGACCACGGTCGCCGTGGCCTATGTGGCCGCGCCGATCCTCGTCAACGGGGATGTCGTCGGCGTTGTCAGCCTCGGCAAGCCGAAGACCAACATCCAGCGCTTCATCGATTATGCGCGTCGCAAGATCGTCGGCGCGGTGCTGGTGGCCAGCGCAGCGGCCATCGTTGTGGCGCTGCTCCTCTATCTCTGGGTGTCGCGGCCGATGCAGTCGCTGGTGGAGTATGCGCACGAGGTGAGCCGCGGCAAAGCGGTGCAGCTGCCCGCGATGGGCGATAACGAGATCGGCCGTGTCGGGCGTGCCATCGAGACCATGCGCATGGCGCTGGTCGACAAGGAGTACGTCGAGTCCTACGTGCAGTCGCTCACCCACGAGGTCAAGAGCCCGCTCACCGCCATTCGCGCCAGCGCTGAGCTGCTGGCTGGTGACCTGCCGCCCGAGCGCCGCCTGGCCTTCGTCACCACGATCGAGCGCGAGGTCGATCGTCTCAACAAGCTCGCCGACCGGCTGCTCGAACTCGCCTCGCTCGAACGTGCGGATCGCCTGACCCACGTCGAGTCCGTGTCGCTCCACGCCCTCGCGGCCGACGTGGCGGCATCGTCCGCCGGCATGGCGGATGCGCGCGGCGTCACTTTGCTGCAGCAGTACGCCGGCCGGGACACGGTGAGCGGCGATCCCCTGCTGCTGCGCCAGGGGATCGACAATCTGCTGCGCAATGCCCTGGATTTCGCGCCGCGGGGATCCAGCATCACCCTGGACGTCCGGGCCGGGGAAACCGGCGTGCAGCTGACGGTCGAAGACCAGGGGCCGGGCATTCCAGACTTCGCGCGCGAACGCATCTTCGACCGGTTTTATTCGCTGCCACGGCCTGCCAGCGGCCGCAAATCCACCGGTCTGGGCCTGAATTTCGTGCGCGAAGTGGCGCAGCTGCACGGCGGGCAAGTCGAGATCGACTGCCCGGCCGTGGGCACGCGCGCCCGGCTGTACCTGCCCTGGCGGCTGCCCTAGTCTCCGGAACCCCTCGCCGCCGCGACCACGGCATCGACGAAGGCCTTGCCGTTCGGCGTGCCGAGACCGGTCACGTTATCCCAGCCCAACCCGGTCGTGAGCGAGCTGTCGGTACCGAAGCTCAGCACGTACCAGCGCGTCGAACTGCCCTGGTACAACGCGCTGTAGAAGCGCCGCGTGTTGTCCAGCGGCTGGGCGAGCGTGCTAGACGATTCGGACATGGCGCCGCTCGTCGTCTGGATTCTGCCTCTCACGTTGTTCTCGGAACCGACCGCCACGACATCGGAGATGGCGCCGGCCGGCAGACTGTACAGCAGGCGTGCCGCATCGCCGAGCCCATTGCCGGCGCTTTGGCTCGCAATCGCCCACAGGCCGGAGAACATCGGGCATGCGAGGCTGGTGCCGCCCACCGACGAGAAATACGCTCCACTGCCCGGCGGCAGGCCGAAGCAGCTGGCCCCGTCGCAGATGAACTCGGCGCCGGTATAGGGATCGGCGAGGAAGGCGATGTCGGGAACCCGTCGTGCGGAGCCCGTCAGGCTCGCCTGGAAGCTGGGTTTCTGGAAGAACCCGCTGTCGCCGCCGCCCGCGCCACCCTGGAATCCCAGCTGCAGCGGCGGAACGAGCGGCGGGCCCACCGAGGCGCCGGCAGGAATGACGCCGCCGACGCGCGTGAGATTCGTGCCCCAGCCGGTCTGGAACAGCAGGTTGTTGTTCGAGTCAATCCCGAGGCTGGTGCCGCCGACCGCGGTGGCCCACGGCGAGGAGGCCGGACTACTGACGCCGGGAAGCACCAGGTTCTGGATGAAGCCGCTCGGGTTGGAGTCGCCGCCATCCCCGCTCGAGAAATTCACCGAGATGCCACGGGACGCGCTCATGCGGCTCAGCTGATTCCAGTAGTTGAGCTCCGCGGCGGGTACGTCGCCCTCGGCTTCCCCGTAGCTGTTGGAGATCACATGGCCGAGGCCATTGCGAACGGCAAACAGGACGGCCGCCTGCAGGTCCGAATCGTTGCTGGTCGGCGCGATCACCAGCGCGATGCTTGCCCGCGGCGCGACCGCGTGCGCCCACTCCACGTCGAGCGAGGTCTCCGTGGCCCAGCCGCTGTCAGGCGCGGGGGGTGCGCCACCCGGGTAGTAGACCCTGAAGTTGCTGGCGGTCAGGTCCGGAAGTCCGTAGACCTGCGAGAACAGCTCGGCGTCGGCGGCAATCGTCGGCGACCCGTAGGCGTCCACGATCACGATCGTCTCGCCCCCGCCATCCAGGCCGGCGGCGTACAGGGCCGACAGGCCATAGGCCGTTTGCATCTCGCTGGGCTGATAGCCGCAGGTCGGCAAGCTGCCGAATGCCGTGTTGGCATTGTCCGCGCCATAGCGGTTGCCGAAATAACTCGCCGATGGCAAGCCGCCGTTGGTGTTGAGATTCACGCGCTGCGGTGGCCGGAAGCATTGCGGTGAGAAAAATGCGCCGTTCGGACCCGAGTCCACGGCCATGGGCGCGAACGCCTCGCCGGTCTCCGGATCGACGGCGCGCACGCTGTGTGGCTGCACGTGATGCTCGGACAGCCCGCTGACGGCAGCGACCAGTGCGCCGGCCGGCTCATCGATCTGCGGGTCCGAGGTGTTGGAGCGGAACGTCCGTCCCTGGCCGTTGAACTGGTGAATCGCGACGTGGAAGGCATTCTCCATGTCGGCGACCTTGCCTTGCGCCCTGACGTACAGGTTCCTGCTGTCGACCGCCGCTACGCGCAGATGATGGTCGGTCAGGAACTTCTGCACGATCCTGGCCTGCGCGGCGCTCGGCGCGAATGCGGCGTCGGCCTGCTCTTGCGTCAGCCAGTGATGGAAATTCGGGGAGCTGCGATCGTAGAGCTGGGCGACCCGTCGCTCAGCAGCACTGTCTGAATTCGGCGCCTGCAGCCAGAGCGTCACGGTGAGTGTGTCCGAAGCCGTCGCGGGCCCCAGGTCCTCGGCTTGGGCAATCGATGGCGGCGTGTTGTTCTCGATTGTGCGTGCCGCTGCCGCCTGGGCAATTGCAAGGCCCAGCAGCAGGACTGCGGCGCTCGGCACGGCCAGCACCCTTCTGCGAAGGACGGTTGTGCGCCAACCGGACCACGGGAATACGGTCGTTCTCATGTGAGGTCCTCCTCTATGGATTGAATTTTTGGGGACGGGTCGCAGAACTGCGTCGTCCCAGATCGAGCCGAGATGATTGCCCATTCCGGCACGCTGCGCAATGCGCGGGACTGCCGGGTTGCGGCGACACCCTGGACAGCGGTAAGGCGCAGTTGCATGAGAATTTCACACGATATCCATGAAATTTCCTCAGCGATCTCACGAGCCGGGCGGACACTGGCGCCGTCGATCGCACTGCACCAAGGAGAAGCGCCATGCACCGCCCTCAGCGCCGCAAGAACCGGCTGCTCTGCCTGCTGTCCACGCTCGCACTCCTTGCGCCGGGGTTCGATGTCTGGGCCGCGGCGGGCGATAAGCCGGCGGCGGCCCAGTCCCCATACTTCGAGATCAGCGACGATTCGGGGGTCGATCACTTCCCGTTGAAGGAAACGCACGTCACCGCCGAGATCAACGGCGTCATCGCCAGCGTCCATGTCCACCAGCGCTACCGCAACGAGGGCACGAAGGCCCTCAATGCGAAGTACATTTTCCCCGGATCCATGGGCGCCGCGGTCAACGGGATGACCATGACCATCGGCGATCGCCGCATCCGCGCGCAGATCCGCGAGAAGGAACAGGCGAACCGGATGTTCGAGGCCGCCAAGGCAGCCGGGCAGACCGCCTCGCTCCTGGCGCAGAAGCGGCCCAACGTGTTCTCGATGGACGTCGCGAACATCGCGGCCGGATCCGAGGTGCAGGTCGAACTCGACTACACCGAATTCCTGACGGCCACCGACGGCGAGTACCAGTTCGTCTACCCGGGCGTCGTCGGGCCACGCTACGGCGGGGATGCCGAGCGGAGCGACCTGCCCACGGCCTGGGTGAGCAATCCCTATCTGCACTCCGGCCTGCAGAGCCCGACGGCCTTCGACATCAGCGTCGCGGTAAATTCGCCGATTCCGCTGCATGACCTGCGTTGTGACACGCACAAGATCATCACCCGCTGGAACGGCGCCAACAGCGGCAGCATCGCCCTCGATGAGTCGCCACAGAGCGCGGGCAACCGGGATTTCATCCTGCACTACCGCCTGCAGGGCGATGCGGTTATCACCGGACTCACGCAATACAGCGCCGGTGGCGAGCATTACTTCATGCTGCAGGCCGAGCCACCACAGCGTGCGGTCGCCCTCGAGCCCCCGGCGCGCGACTACGTGTTCATCCTCGATGTCTCCGGCTCCATGAGTGGCTTCCCCCTGGACACGGCGCGCTCGCTCATCAGGAAATTGCTGGCAAGCCTGCGGCCCAGGGACCGCTTCAACATCCTGCTGTTCGCCGGAGATTCCTCGGTGCTGGCGCCCGAATCCCTGGCCGCAACGCCGGAGAACATCGCCCGCGCCCAGGAATTGCTGCGGCAGACCTCGGGTGGTGGCGGCACGGAACTGCTGCCCGCGTTGCAGCTGGCGCTGGCGATGCCGCTGTCCGAGGACACCTCGCGGAGCCTGGTGCTCATCACGGACGGCTACGTGTCCGCGGAGGACAGTGCCTTCAAGCTGGTGGATGAAAGTCTGGGCAGCAGCAATCTGTACGCCTTCGGAATCGGCACCGCCGTCAACCGTTTCCTGATCGAGGGGCTGGCGAAGGTGGGGCGTGCCGAATCATTCGTGGTCACGAACGAAGCCGACGCCGCACGCGAAGCGGAGCGCTTCCGCGACTACGTCTCGGCGCCGGTCATGACCAGCATCAGCGTGGCGGGCCACGGCGTGGAACTCTACGACACCGAGCCGCGCACGCAGCCCGATCTGCTCGCCCGCCGTCCGGTGCTGGTGCTCGGCAAATACCGTCACGCGCAGGCTGATGCCGCGGTCGAGCTCACGGGAGTCACCGGTACCGGGCGCCAGCAGTGGAGTTTTGCGCTGGCCGGGAGCGGGCGCGACTCGAGCCTGCCGGTCCTCTGGGCGCGCAAGCGGCTCGAGCGCCTGTACGTCTTCCCGAACGCGCCGCAGGAATCGCGCGATGAGATCCTGGCGCTGGGCCTGAAGTACTCGCTGCTCACCAGCGCCACGTCTTTCATCAGTGTGGATGAACGCCTGCCGACCGGCGACGGCGAGCCTGCCGTCGACGTCAAACAGCCGCAGCCGCTGCCTGAGGGAGTCGGCGACAAGGCGGTCGGCGAATCATTGACGCCCGCGCCCGAGCCCGATTGGGCGGTCTTGGTCGCCTGGTGCGCGCTGCTGCTTGGCCTGCGCCCGCTGCGCAAGTTTTACCGGGTCCGCGCCGGTGGCTGAGTGGTGGCAATGCCAGCGATTGTCCCTGCTGTGGTGGTCGCTGGCCGTAGGCCTTGCGGTGGGGCTGAAGTGGCACTTCAGCACCGCCGCGGCCTCCGAACTCGGCTGGATGCTGCACCCCCTGTCCCTGCTCCTGCGGGCGGCGACGGGCTGGCGCTTCGAGCGCAATGCGCAGGGCGAGTGGCAGAGCATCGATGCCGGCATCGTGCTCATCAAGGCCTGCGCCGGCATCAATTTCATGGTGTTGTCCTGGCTCGGCTGGTGCTGGCTGTGGCGCCCGGTGACGAGCGCGCCTTCCACGCCGTGGGCAGCTTCGCTGCACTATCCATTACGCCTGGTTCGCGCACTGGGCTGCGCGTGGTCGGCCTCGCTCGCGGTCAATGCGCTGCGCATTGTCGCGATCGTGCACGCGCAGCCCGCCCTGGAGCGCTGGCTGCCCCCCATCGACGCGCACCGCCTGCTCGGTCTGCTGACCTACCTGCCGGCCATCGGTTTTCAATGGCTGTGGATGGATCGCGGGCACGCGGGACGGGCACTGCTCACCGGATGCGGTCTCTATGCGGCGCTGATGCTCCTCGCACCGCTCCTGACCGGTCACGCCTGGGCCGATCCGGGGACCTACGCCCGGCATGTGGCGTTTGTGGTGGCGGCCGCGCTGCCCCTGTGCGGCCTCGCCTGCTGCTTAAATCGCGCCGGCCGTCTTGGCGGTGCGGTAGCGGTTCACCAATGCCACGCCAAGATCCGCCGGCTCGGCGTCGACCATCAGAGGATTGCCGGTCGCGAGCTTCCGGAAGGCCGCGCGCCGCTGCTGATCGAACAGCTGCGCGGTGGCGACCTGCAGCACTGAATCCTGTCCCGCAAGCGGCTGGTTGGCAACGGCGAGCAGCGCGCGCTCGCGCACGCTGGCGAGCAGGACCAGATGCCGGGTGCGCAGCAGCCGCAGCGCCTGCGCCAGTTCCGTGCTGTCCTCGTCACGAAAATTGGTGACTATGACGATCAGGGAGCGGCGACGCAGGCTTCGCAGCACCGCGGTGGCGGCGTCCAGGTAATCGGGCTGCATAAGCGTGGGCTGCAGGTCATACAGGCCGGTCATCAGCCGGTTCAGGGCGCGGGTCCCCTTGGCGGGAGGAATGTGCCGCTCGCTCCCGGCGGGGACGGCGAAGGTCTGCACGCCGACCGCGTCGCCCTGCCGGAGCGCGACGTAAGCGAGCAGTACCGTGGCGTTGAGCACCTGATCGAAGTGTCCGCCGCTCCCGCTCTGCTCATCGGCCCGCATGCGCCGGCCGCACTCGAGCAGCAGCAGCACGTTCTGGTCGCGCTCATCCTGAAACTCGCGCACGATCGGCCGTTGCGCGCGCAGCGTCGCCTTCCAGTCGATGTGACGAATGGAATCGCCCGGGTGATAATCGCCCAGCTGCTTGAACTCGGTGCCTTCGCCACGGCGCTGCGAGGTCTTGACGCCCAGTTCCGCCAGGCGGCGATCCCCGGCCAGCCACGCGTAACGACTGATCTGGGCAAAGTCGGGGTAGACGCGCCGCACTTCGCGTGAGCCGGCGCGACGATGCAACCAGATGAGGCCGAAGGGGGATCGCAGGTGCAGCTCGGCACACTCGAACCAGGCATCGCCACGGCCCGCAGGCGTCACCTCATAGCTGATCTCCGCATGACTCAGCCCTGGGACCTGCAGCCGGACGGGGAGCCCGGAGAATTGCAGCGGATGCCCAGGATGATCGAACACCACGACCTGCCAGGAGCGTGTGCCGGTGTTCTGGAGCTGCAGGTTGACGCTGCAGCGGGCGCCGATGGCCATGGCCGCGGGCATGCGACGCTGCAACACCAGCGGCGAGTCCTCCCAGCGCGCGCCGCTCAGCGCGCGATCCACCACGAGGGCTGCGGCCAGCAGCAGCAGCAGCCCGATCGCCATCGGCTGCAGCAGCGTGACCGGCGCCCCGCCCACCAGGCCCGCCAGCATCGCCACGGCAGCGATGCCCACGATGGCGAGTGGTGCGCGCGTCGGGTGAAAGTCAGGCTGCATCATGAGAGCCGGTGCCGCGTTAAACCGTCACTGCCGCGGTGCCGCAGTCTGATTGACGATTTCGGTGATCAGCAGCGCCGCGCGGCGGCCCTCCAGCATCGCATCCGGTGTCAGCGCAATGCGATGCCGCAGCACCGGCAGAGCGAAGTCCCGGATATCGTCCGGCGTCACGAAATTGCGCCCCGCCAGCAGCGCCTTGGCGCGTGCGGCGCGTACCATCGCGATGGCGCCACGCGTGCCGCAGCCAAAGGCGATCCCTGGCCAGGCGCGCGTGGCACGCGCCAGGCGGACGGCATAGTCGATCACCGGGGGCTCGACGCGCTGGCGTGCCGCGGCCCCCTGCAGCAGCTGCACGACGTGACCGTCCAGGCAGGGCCGCACGCCTGCCAGCGGCAACTGGTCGCCGGCCTGCATCTCCGTGGCTCGCACCACGACCGCGGCTTCCACCTCCGCTTCCGGATAATCGATGTTGATCTTGAACAGGAACCGATCGAGCTGCGCCTCGGGCAGGGCATAGGTCCCTTCGGTCTCGATGGGATTCTGTGTCGCCAGCACCATGAACGGCCGCACCAGCGGCACGGTCTGGCCTTCGATGGTCACCTGGAATTCCTGCATGACCTCCAGCAGCGCGCTTTGGGTCTTGGCCGGAGCGCGATTGATTTCATCGGCCAGCAACAGGTTGGTGAAGACCGGGCCGCGAACGATGCGCAGGGCGTTGGTCGCCGGATCAAGCATCGAGTGGCCCGTCAGGTCGGACGGCATCAGGTCGGGCGTGAATTGCACGCGCGCGTGCTGCAGTGACAGCGCCTTGGCCAGGGCGCGGACCAGCAGCGTCTTTCCCAGTCCCGGTACACCTTCGATCAGCACATGTCCGGAGGCCAGCAGCGCGATGAGCACCTGCTCGACGACCGTTTCCTGTCCGACCATGGCTTCGCCGATCATGGCGCGCAGTTGCCCGACCAGATCGGCGGCGCGCTCGGCCTGCTGGGGATTTTCCGTCGTCATGTGAGTTCCTGCTCTAGTGGGGATTCTGTTGGTGGTCGCTGCAGTCTCCGGCGCGCCCGTTCCAGCGTGATCAGGGTACGCACCAGGCCCGCCGGCCCGCTTAAATCCGGGTTCAACAGGGCGTCCTGGACCGGTTGCGCGGTATCGCCGCCCAGTCTTGCGACCTGGGCGGCGAGCTCGGCGGCGTCTGAGGCCGGGGAGAGCCCGAGGCGACTGGCCGCCGCCGCCGCGAGCGCATTGCGGCTGGCTTCGCACAGCGCCGCACCTCCGCCGTAGCGAGCCAGAAAACTCGCCGTGCCGGCGATCTGCTCGTGCATCGAGCGGCGCGCGGCCAGGGTCGGCGGGAGCCGGGGTCCGAAGCGAACCATCGTCTGCCACAGGGCGAGGACGATCGCCGCACCGAGCAGCAGCAGCACCGGGGCGCCAATCTCCCACAGCCAGCCGGGCAGCGAGATGCGCATGTCGCCGCGCACGATCCGCAGCAGATCGCCGCGGTGCAGTTGCGTGGCGATGATCAGCAGGCGCGCGTGATCGCCGTCCAAGAGCGAATCGGTCGTGAATGTCGTGTAGCCATTGACGGCGGTCACCGATCCTTTGCCGACACCCACACGCAGCAGCTGGTAGCCGTCGCTGACGCCCAGCGCCAGCTGCACCGGTCGGCTGGAGAACCACTGAAAGTTCCTCGGCACTTCGCAGAGCCGCCATATGTTGCCGCTGGGATCGGAGGGCACCGTGCCTGACTTCAGCTGCAGAAGCAGGCAACGGCCTCCGCCGATACTGTCCGCAGCGGTGAGGTCTCTTTCACGCGCTGTTTGGTGGCCGCGGATGCCGCTCCAGGCCGTGAAGCCCGCGCTGCTGCCCAGCGAGCGGTCGATCACCAGGCGTCCGCCCGATTCCACCCAGCGGCGGATCGCATCGCGCCGCGTCACATAGAGGTCCCAGTTCCAGCGGGTCAGCATCAGGACGCCTCGGGCGGGGGGCAAGGGGTAAAAGGCGTCCTCGACCCGCGCATCGGCGCCGAGCTGGCGTGCGAGCAGCGCGGCGGCATAGTAGGGGTTGTACAGGGCCTCGCCCGAGCGCATGCCCTCCACCTCTTCCTCCGCCCAGTAGGTGTTCATGGCGATCCAGGCAAACAGTGTCGCGATCGCCGCGCCGACCACGAGGCTTACCGCGGCGCGTCGATTCATGCGCCCGCCAGGGCCGGGATGCCCTCGGCCGCGCTCTCCGGGGGCATGGGCAGCGCCGCGTCGAAGCCGGCGCACAGTTGCTCGAAGTCGGCGGGCTCGGGCCAGATCGCCGCGTACATCGCGCGTTGCCAGCAGGCGATGAACTGCGACACATAGTCGAGCGGCGCCGCGGTGAGGGTCCGGGCGGCCTGGCGCAGGCAGTCGCCTTCGGTGCTGGAGTCCCGGATCGCCGCGTGGTAGCGATGCACGAGGCGCGACAGCAGCGCGCGGTACAGCAGGATCATCGCGCCGCGCTGGTCACCGCGTTCCCACACATGCCGGGCGGCGCGCGCCACGTCCTCGGGCAGCTCGTCTGGCCGGATGTCCAGACCGCGCACGTGAGTGGGCGGCGCCTCGCCCTCCGCCGTCTCGATCGCCCCGCCGCGCCGCCAGGAGCGCGCGATGAGGACCGCCAGCATCGCCGCACCGACCACGGTCGCGACAATGAGCAGCGCCCGTACATTGCCGGCCAGCCACTGGGCGCCTGCGATGATCCACTCCCCCAACCGCTTCATCCACGGCTGCGGACTGCTCGGCTTCGCGGGGTCCTGCTTGCGCCAGTGCAGGCGCTGCTCCCGATGCATGCCGCCCATCAGCGGATCCTTCTGCAGCGCTGCGATGGCCTTTTGTACCGCGCGGTCGTCGGGCACGCTCGCGGCGCTATTGTCCACCACAATCAATGGCGGCAAGGCGTCGGCGCGCGCCGCGCCCGTCGCGCCCAGTGCGAGCAGCACGGTGCAGGCCAGGCTAGCGGCCGAAGGCATGTCGCAGGTCCTGTTCGATGTCCCATGCCTCCAGCTCCACGCGCCGGTTCAGGTAGATGCCGAAGCCCGCGGCGACATAGAACGGTTCCAGGAATGCCACGGCGATCAGATACGGAACGAAGGCGATGCCCAGCGTCGCCGCGATCGGCGATTGCTGGTACCAGCGTGCCAGCGCCTCCCAGGCGTCCATTCCGTGGGGCGCGAACAGCAGCCAGAGTGAAGCGCCGCCGATGCACAACGCGAATTCGACGTTGCTGAACACCAGCGTCAGCAGTCTCGCCACGCCCACGCGGCCGCGGTGAAGCTCGCGCAGCCGCCGGCGCAACCCTGCGCCGCGCTGTCCCTCGAGCTGGATGATGGGCTGGGTGCAGGCCCGCGAGGTGGTCAGGCGCCGCAGTGTCCAGGTGCGCCACCACTGGCCCCACCAGACCTCGCGCTGCCCCATCCACAGATCGCGCGGCCGTGTTTCGCTGCCGAAAGCGGCGCGCGAGAGTGCAAACAGGACGGTGCGGTCCATCCACGGCTTGGCCCACCACAACAGCAGCACGGGCAAGGAGGTGGAAATCTCGACGCTGGCGGCGCACACGGCGGCGACCGGAACCAGCACGATCAGATAGGAGCGATAGACCGAGGCCGCCGAATGCTGGCAGAGACGCACGCCCAGGTCCGCCGCCTGCATGGGCGTGCACAGGCGCAGGCGCACGGCCAGGCGCTCAATCTGCATGCCGGCCCTGCCTCCAGAAATACGACAGGACCGCGCCCCAGGACAGGCTCGCGGCCAGGTACTTCGCGCTCGAGGGCAGCCAGACCGAAGAGGACCAGAAAGCCTCGAGGCCGGCGGCGATCAACAGCATGACCACGACCCCGTAGACGATCACGGTGGCCTCGCGTCCGGCGGTGGCGAGCGCCTGCGTGCGGCTGCTCCTTCCCGGCGCAACCAGCGCATGGCCAATGCGCAGGCCCGCGGCGCCGGCCAGCACGATGGCGGTGAGCTCGAAGGCCGAATGCGTGGCGACGAACGGGAAGAAGTTCCCGGCGAGTCCGCGGGACACCAGGTAGCCGGCGACCGCTCCGCCGAAGAAGCCGTTGTAGAGCAGGAAGCCGATGCTGCCGAGCCCAAGGAAGATGCCGCCGGCGAAGCACTGGAACGCAATGCCCATGTTGTTGCGGATGTAATAGCCGAACATCTGCCAGTCGGTGTCCGCCGTGCGCACGCGGCCGAGGGCTTCGGTGGAATCGGAGTACATCTGCTCGAACTGGCTGGCCGTTCCCGCATCGATGACCGTCGTCACCAGTTCCGGCTTGCGCGCCACGACGACGGCCAGGAAAATCGTCGGCACCATGAGCAGCGCCGCAGCCAGCCAGACGTAGCGGCGGTGTGCGCGCACGGCTCGCGGAAAATCGCGCCGCGCCAGTTCCAGCAGGCGGCCGATACCCCAGGTTCGCTGCCGGTAAATGAGCTGATGACCTGTCGCCGTCAGCCGTTCGAGGCGTTCAACCAGGTAGAGCGGATAGTCGCGGCTGCGCGCCAGCGCCAGATGCTCGCAGCACTGGCGGTAGCCGGCCGCGAACGCCGGACCCAGGGCGCTGCCCGCGGCGGAGCGCCGTTTTCGCCAGCCCGCCGCCGAATTCGCCAGGCTGCCCAACTGCTGCTCAAAGGCATCCCATACCGGCGCGTAGCGGCGTTCAAATTGCAGCGGCGTCATGCGCGGCGCCCACCGAGCAGCCAATAGCCCACGCCCAGTACGTGGCGTGTCAGCGCGGCGCCGGGTTCGACCAGCGGGCCGCAGACCGGGGCCGCCAGCGCGGCAACCTCGTCCAGCCGTTCGCTGTTGATGCGCGTGGCGCGGGTGGCAAGGCGCACCAGCGCGGATTGCGCTTCGCGACCCAGGCTCTGGGCCGGCGGCACCGGCTCGACGCCGGGCGGCAGGGCGTTCACCACTGGTTGGGGGACGTGCACGACCATGGTATCGGCCACCAGATCGCCAAGCCGGCGAAAATCGTGGCGCAGGAGAATGGAGATGGCGCCCACGGCGTAGGCCATCGGCAGGAAATCCGCCGCGCGCAGCAGGTTGCGGCTGAACGAGGCGGCCATGGTGATGGGCAGGCCATTGGACATGACGACCCGCAGGCCCACGATCCGCTTGCCGGGCGTGGCGGCCAGTGGCGAGAGCTCAAAGACCACGGGGTAGAACCACTCCACCAGGAACAGCATGATCAGATAGAAGCTGATCCCCAGCGCACCCAGCAGGCCGGCGATGACAGCCGCGATGTAGACCACCGAGGCGCGCATGAGCAGATCGAGCAGCCAGGCGCAGCCACGCGCATGCAGTCCCGCCGGCTGCAGTTCGAGCTCTATGCCCTCGGGGGTCTCGACCCGTACGCTCGGCTCCAGTGCCGCGGCGGATTCAGCGCTGTTGTTCAGGCGCGGATCACGATGGTGTCGGCGATTTTGTCGTGCATGCATTGGCGCGGGTCGCCGAAGATCATCAGCACGTCGACCAGCGCGTATATCACGCCCAGCAGCGGCACCATCGCGAACAGCGAGTTGACGACGTTGCGCAGCCAGAAGATCCGGCCGACGCCGGCTTTGCTGCCGTTCCTGCGGACGACCTTGATGCCAAGGATCTTTTTCGCAATGGTCTGGCCGTTGCGGTTCACGAACACGAATGTGATCACGAAATAGGCCACGAACATGACCATGGCCACGCCACTCGAGACGATCAAGGCCGAAGTCCACACCAGCGGTTGCCTGCGGAAGATGCCCGCAAAAATGGCGGTGAACACGCCGGCGATCACCAGCGGCGCGTACACCATCATGGAAAATATGAGTCCATCGAGGATCACCGCGATCAAGCGTGTGCCGCGGCCCGCCAGGGCATGGGTCCCTGCCGTGACGTCGCTGAGCGCGGCCTTTGGCGGCTGGTACGGGTTGCTGGCGTTCGCCTGCTGATCATTCATGTCGAAGGCTCCCTGTCGTTATTGTTGGTTTCCGGCCCACCGCTTCGCTCCCGTCCGGGCGGCCTTTTACCGCTGACGCCAGCCTTAGGCTACCAGCGAAGGGTGGTCCGTGGCGATTGCTGATTGCCTGACTGAATCGGCACGGGCGGTGGAAGTTGCAGCACGGCAGAAGTACGATCCGCCAGGTCCGGGGGGCTGGACCGTGAAGGTCGTGGAGGATTGGATGATAGCCACCGCATTTGGGCGCCTGCCCCGGAAAACCTGGCTGCTGGGCCTCGCCGCGACGCTGATGGCCGCGCCGGCCTGGGCCGCGGACCCGCCGCCGGCCCCCGATACCCGTGCTGCCCTGGCCGCGATCACCAGCGAGGGGCTGCTGCAGCACATCCGCGTGCTGTCCTCCGATGCCTTTGAGGGGCGATTGCCGGCGACGCACGGGGAGGAGCTGACGGTCGCCTACCTGGTGCGTGAGTTCAAGCGGCTCGGGCTCGAAGCGCCGGACCCGGCGGGGAACTACGTCCAGGTGGTGCCGATGACGGCCTTCCACAGCCAGGTTGGCGTGCAGTACACCGTGCATGGCGCAACGACCGCGCTGAAGTCTCCCGAGGACAACGTGAGCTGGTCGAGCGAGCGCCGCCCGCACTTCCAGATCAAGGATTCGCCCCTGGTCTTTGTCGGCTATGGTGTGCAGGCGCCCGAATTCCAATGGGACGATTACAAGGGGCTCGACCTGCATGGCAAGACCCTGGTGATGCTCATCAACGATCCGCCGATCCCGGACCCGCAGCACCCCGGGGAACTCGACCCTTCGATGTTCGGCGGCAAGGCGATGACCTATTACGGGCGCTGGACCTACAAGTACGAGACCGCCGCCAGGCTGGGCGCCGCGGCGGCGATCATCGTTCACGAGACCGGGCCCGCCGCCTATCCCTACTCCGTGGTGATCAACAGCTGGAGCGCAGACCATTATGTGCTGCGCAACCGGGGGCGCGATCCGGATTACCCTTCGGTCGCCGGCTGGATGACGCTCGAGCGGGCGCGCGAACTGTTCACCCGCAGTGGCCTGGATTTCGATGCGCTCAAGGAGCGTGCCCGATCGCGCGATTTCCACCCGGTGGAACTGGGGGCGCGCGTCAGTTTCGATGTGCACAACGCGTGGCACGAGGTGGAATCACACAATGTCGTGGCCCGCATCCCGGGAAGCGAGGCCGCGCGCGCCGCCGAAACGATCGTATACAGTGCGCATTGGGATCATTTCGGCTGGCGCCCGCAGCTGGGCGGGCCGAAATCGCAGCAGGTCTTTCACGGCGCCCAGGACAATGCCTCGGGCACGGCCGCACTGCTGGTGCTGGCCGCCGCGTTCAAGGCGCTGCCGCAGCCGCCGGCGCGCTCGGTGCTGTTTCTCGCGACGACCAGCGAAGAGCAGGGGCTGCTCGGTGCCCGCTACTACGCCCGCCATCCGCTTTTCCCGCTGCGCGACACCGTGGCGGACCTGAACATGGACGGCATAAATCCCCTCGGGCGCACCCACGACGTGGAGATCAACGGGTTTGGCAAGTCCGACATGGATGGGCGCGCGGCGGCCGTGGCGACCGCGCAGGGTCGCGTGACGGTCCCTGACGCGCATCCGGAGCGCGGCAGTTTCTTCCGCGCGGATCAGTTCGAATTCGCCCGCGTCGGCGTACCGGGTCTCTACATTTCCAGCGGACTCGACTTCATCGGCGAACCGCCTGGCTACGGCGAAGCCAAGCGCACCGAATTCATCGCCAAGCGCTACCACCAGGTCGCCGACGTCATCCAGCCGGACTGGACGCTCGAGGGCGGGGCGCAGGACGTGCAACTGCTGTGGCAGGTGGGCTTCGAGCTGGCCAACAGCCGCTCTTTTCCGCGCTGGGCGGCCGGGAGCGAGTTCAAGGCGCGACGCGACCTGCAGCGGCCTGGAGAATAAGGCGCGGGGGGCGGCCGGCCTGAAGACGAGATTGACCCGTCTCCGGCAAAGCGCTTAGTCTCGCTGAAGAGGCCCCGGCGGAGCGGTCGGGCCCGCAAGAAAAACAACAAACGCTGTTGGGGCGCGCATCGGGATGGCGGGGCATGAAAGGTTCGCAAATAACTGCCGGGCTTTATTGCAGTGGTTGCACCGCACTGATTCTCCTGCTGACCCCGATTTCAACTAACGCCGCCGTCAAGCTGCCGGCCGGAACAATCGTCAAACTGGAACTGCAGCAGACGGTCAGCTCGGCCTACACCCAGACTGATGCGCCGATCTATTTTCGCGTCAAGGAAGACATCCAGGGTGACGGCCATGTGCTGATTGAGCACGGAGCCCTGGCGATCGGCAGGATGATTCATTCGCAGGACCGCCAGAGAATGGCTCAGAGTGGCAATTTTTCCTATGACGTTCATTTCGTACCGGCGGTCGATGGCCAGAATATACGGGTCATCGCGAGTGCCAGCCGCGCCGGCCGTGACCGCGAGGACACGCTTGCGACCGGCGTAATCCTTTGGGGAGTTTTCGGCCTGTTGACGCATGGCGCCAATGCCTGGATTGAGCGCGGTTCGATACTCGAGGCACAGGTGCTTAGCGACAGGCAGATTGATGTCGACAGGGCCGCTCAGTCGGCTCCCGCGCTGCCCGTCGCCGCCTACCATGGCGCATCGGGCGGCCACACCTTCGAGTTTGGCACCTCAAAGACCGTGGAGCTTGACCTGGAAAAGTCCCGCAAGCTGGGTGTCGTGCGATTCAAGATTCGGGCGGATCCGGGGATTGGCGCGGGCATCACTGCGGGCAGTCACTGGTTACTCGCCAGCCTGGACGGCGCACAGCTCCCGGAACCCGTGGCTGCGGCAGGGTTCGATCAGAAGGGCGTCGCCTTCGATGCCTGGTCGGTGCTCCAGTACTGTCACGACGGCGATAACACCCTTGGCTTTCGAACGACGCTTGGGGACAACAGCAGCATGGACGCCAGTGATATCGTCAGCGTGCATTTGGTCAGGAGAAAGTAATCCGTGTGGACCACAATGATCCGGCCACCGTATGTGCTCCTGGCCATGATTTTTGCCGCCCCGGCCTGGGCGGATCCGCCCGCGGACGCGTCCGCCGCGGCACCCGCCGCTGCACCGGCCACGGCACCCGCCACTGCGCCGCCCCCCGCCGCCGCCAGCGCACCGGTCATCGCGCCGGCGCGCCACCTGGTGCTGCCGGCGGGCGCCCTGGTGCCGTTGCGTTTCATGGAAGCCGTCGCATCCGACGTCAACGTGCAGGGCGGTAACTTTCGCATGGAAGTGACCGATGACATCGCGATCGACGACGCCGTCGTGATTCCAGCCGGTTCGATCGCCATGGGGGAGGTCATCCACGCGCAGCGCGCCGGCGCATTCGGGAAAGCGGGCGAGTTGATCGTCTCGGCGCGCTATGTGCTGGTTGGTGAGCGCGAAATCAAGCTGCGCTCCAACCTTGGCAATTCCGGCCAATCCAAGGTGGGTGCTGCCTTCTTCGTGCCGTTCATACACGGCAAACAGGCCATCATTCCGATGGACACCGAAGTGCTCGCAAAGACGGCCAAAGAAGAGTCATTCGATGTACCAACCCCGGTCGCTCATTAAATTGCAATAACGCCAGGAGATTTGCCGGA
Source organism: Steroidobacteraceae bacterium (assembly GCA_035300345.1). GTDB lineage: Bacteria > Pseudomonadota > Gammaproteobacteria > Steroidobacterales > Steroidobacteraceae > FEN-1191. The sequence continues at coordinate 109,942 of DATGVM010000002.1, read as the reverse complement.
TGAATATCAGACAGTTCATGTTGGTGCTAGTGTCCACCGTCGCGGTAGTTGCCGCAGGGGCCCCCAGGGCGGAAGACCCTGCTCCGCCGGCGGCTTCGCCCGCGGCCACGCCAAGCGCTGCTCCCGCACCGGAGATGCCGGCACCGCCCGCCGCTGCCGAAGCGCCGACGCCGGCGGTCCCAGCGGTGGCCCCTGCAGCACCAGCGACGGCCCCGGTAGCAGCGGCGCCGAGCGACACGGCGACCGTCATTTTCTTCAGGCCGAGCAAATTTGTGGGAGGCGCGGTCGGTTTTATTGTCCGCGAAGGACAAACCGAGCTGGGAAAGCTGCGCAACGGCAAGTATTTCGTCCTGCATGTTTCGCCCGGCAAGCATGAATACGTCGTGCATTCCGAGGCCAAGGACGTGCTGACGATCGACGCCGATCCCGGCGAGACCTATTACATCCAGGGCAGCATCACCATGGGATTGATGGTGGGGCGGCCCAACCTCTCGCCTTCCGACCAGGCCACCTTCGAAGCCGTCAAGGCGAAGCTAAAGGAAGTACCGCCGATGTCGGACAAGGATTAAGGCGCCATCAGCCCTTGCGCAGCCGTTGAATCACGAGCCCGCCGATCAGCAGCGCCTGCAGGGTCACCGAGGTGATCGAGACCATCCACACCTGGGTGATCGCGAACGGCGGGTGCGCGGATAGCCAGAGGACCGGTGCAATGAAGGTCGCGACCCGCGAGAGCGACGCCCACAGCGAGGGCCAGGTGTTGCCAAGGCCCTGCAGCGCGCCAGAGCAGGTGAAAATGAGGCCGCTGCAGAGGAAGTTCCAGGAAATGAACTTCAGGTAGTCGGCGCCTACCTGCACTGCCCCTGGGTCCGCGGTGAAGGCGCGTATCAGGGCCGGGGCGCGCCACTGCACCACGAGCATCGCCAGCAGCATCAGCAGGGCGCTCATCCACAACGCGGACCAGAAGGTGGCGCGCACGCGCTCGAATTTGCGGGCGCCGAAGTTCTGGCCGACGATCGGCGCCACGGAGAAGGCCACGGCCATCGCCGGCAGGAAGATCGCCTGCATGACCCGCGTACCGACGCCGAAGCCGGCCTGCGCCGGTGCGCCGAAGGGGCGTATCACCCAGTAGATGAATGAAAAAATCACGAACATCATCACGAACTCGCCGCCGGCAGGCGCCCCGATGCCGAGGATCCGCCGCCAGCTGGCCAGGCGCGGCACCCACAGGCGCAGATCCACGCGGACGTAGTGCTCGAGGCGCACGAAATACAGCGACATCAGCAGCACGCCGAGTGCGACGGCGATTGAACTGGCCAGTCCGGCACCCGCTACGCCCAGGGGCCGTCCCGTGATCCAGCCGCCGATCAGCACCGGCGCCAGCACGACGTTGACCAGCACTGTGATCATCTGCACGGCCATGGCCGGCTTGACGATCCCGGTGCCGCGCAACGCGGAACTCATCGCCACCAGCACGAACTGCAACGCCAGCGAAGGCAGATACCACTGCAGGTAGGTCAGGCCGGCCGCTGCGGTGGCCGCGTCCGAGCCCAGAGTCCTGGCAAAGCCTGCACTGCCCGCATAACCGCAGACCAGGCAAGCGATCAGGGCGGCTACACCCAGCAGCATGGACTGGTTGAACACCAGGTTCGCCGCTTCCTGTTCCTTGCGGCCGACGGCCTGGGAAATCAGCGCCACGGTGCCCACGCCCAGCACCTGCGAGAGCGCCATCACCAGAAAGCTGAGATTCCCGGCCGAGCCCACCCCGGCGATCGCGGCATCGCCCAGGCGCCCCACGAAATACAGGTCGACCAGGAAATACAGCGTCTGGAACAGCATCCCGGCCGCGATCGGCACCGCCATCGCGATGAGGTGCCGCTGCGGCGGTCCCTGAGTGAGATCCTTCATCTGCGCATGCTATCGCATCGGCCGGCGGACGGAATCGACCTCAAGCGGGAGCGGGGAGCGAGGGTGTGAACTGGACCAGTTCGGTGCCTTCCGCCACCTGCTCGCCGACCGCGACGTTGAAGGCTTCGCAGATCCCGTCCGCAGGCGCTCCGAGCGTGTGCTCCATCTTCATGGCTTCCAGGATCAGCAGGGGCTCGCCTCGCGCGACGCGCGTTCCGGGCTGGACCAGCAGGGCCACGACGCGCCCGGGCATGATCGCCCGGATATGGCCTTCGGCCACGCTCTCCTCGCCAACATGCGCGAGCGGGTCCAGGTATTCGAACTGATGGTGCACGCCCTGCAGGAATACATCGCAGCGTCCGTCGCGTACCAGGCTGGTGGCATCGAAGGAGTTCCCATCCAGGGTCAGTCGCGCATCGGTGGCCGAGAGCGGCAGGCATTGCAGCGCGAGCGTGCGCGCATCGAGCTTGAGTTCGTAGCCTGCATCGGTCGGTCGCACGATGAGGTGGCGGTCGGCCCCAGCGGCGCGAAAATGAAAGCTCCGGGCAGCGGGCGCATTGAGCCGCCAGCTGTCGGCGTGCCGCCAGACTTCAAGACCGGGCCCCGCATGGGCCGCTGCGGTCTGCTGCGCGACGAGCCGCAGGGATGCCGCGATGAGCGCCTCATCCGGTACCGGAGGTGCCGCGCCGAACAGCCGCGCCTGTTCCCGCTCGATCAGCGCCGTGTCCAGATCTGCGGTGGCAAAAGCCGGGGTGGCGACCAGGCGCGCAAGGAACTGGACGTTGTTGCTGAGGCCCACGATCTGGAACTGCCCCAGCGCCTTCAGCAGCTCCCCGCGGGCGAGTTCGCGCGATTCGCCCCAGACGATCAGCTTGGCGATCATCGGGTCGTAGTAGGGCGTGATCAGATCTCCCTGTTCCACCCCGGAGTCGATGCGCACGATGGGCGTCGCAGCCGGCGTGCGGAAGTGCACCAGGCGGCCGGTCGCTGGCAGGAAACCGCGCTCGGGGTCTTCCGCGTAGATGCGCGCCTCGATGGCGTGGCCGTTGATCGACAGGTCCTTCTGGCGCAGGGGCAGGGCTTCGCCGCTCGCCACGCGCAGCTGCCATTCGACCAGGTCGAGGCCGGTGATCATCTCCGTCACCGGGTGTTCCACCTGCAGGCGGGTGTTCATCTCCATGAAGAAGAACTGTCCGCCCGGTTCGGCGATGAACTCCACGGTCCCCGCACCCACGTAACCGACGGCCTTGGCCGCCGCCAGGGCCGCCGCGCCCATGCGGGCGCGCCGCTTTGGCTCCATGCCCGGCGCCGGCGCTTCCTCGAGGACCTTCTGGTGGCGGCGTTGCACCGAGCAATCGCGTTCGAACAGGTAGACCCCGTTGCCGTGCGTGTCGGTGAAGACCTGGATCTCGATGTGCCGCGGCTGCAGCAGGTATTTCTCCACCAGCACGCGCGCATCGGCGAAGCTGGCCGAGGCCTCGCGCTGGCAGGAGGCCAGCGCCGCGGCGAAGTCCGCTGCGCCGTCGACGCGGCGCATGCCCTTGCCGCCACCCCCGGCGCTGGCCTTGATCAGGACCGGATAACCGATGCGGTCCGCTTCCCGCTGCAACAGCGCCGGCGATTGATCCTCACCATGGTATCCGGGCACCAGCGGCACTCCGGTCTCCTGCATCAGCGCCTTGGCCGCCGACTTGGAGGCCATCGCCCGGATGGCCGCCGGTGGCGGGCCTACGAAGACGAGGCCAGCCTGCGCACAATCCGCGGCGAACGGTGCGTTCTCGGACAGAAAGCCATAGCCCGGATGGATCGCCTGGGCACCACTCTTCAGCGCCGCGGCGATGAGGGCATCGCCGCGCAGGTAGCTGTCGCGGGCCGCCGCCGGCCCGATGCGCACCGCCTCATCGGCCGCGCGCACATGCAGGGCCTCTGCGTCCGCGTCCGAATACACCGCGACCGTGGCCACCCCAAGCCTGCGGGCGGTGCGCTGGATGCGGCAGGCGATCTCGCCGCGATTGGCGATCAAGAGCTTATCGAACATGCGCCGCTTCGCTTACATCCGGAACACGCCGAAGCGGGTTTCGGGTATGGGGGCCGACAGGCTTGCCGCCAGCCCCAGTCCCAGGCAGCGGCGCGTGTCGAGCGGATCGATGATGCCGTCGTCCCAGAGTCGTGCCGTCGCGTAGTAGGGGTGGCCCTGGCGCTCATACTGCGCCCGGATCGGCGCCGAGTAGGCCTCATCGTCTTCAGCGCTCCACTTCCCGCCGCGGGCCGTGGTCGCATCGCGCCGCACCGTGGACAGCACCCGCGCCGCCTGTTCTCCGCCCATCACGCTGATGCGCGCGTTGGGCCACATCCACAGGAAGCGCGGCGCATAGGCGCGACCGCACATGGCGTAATTGCCGGCTCCGAAGCTGCCGCCGATGATGACCGTGAATTTTGGCACCTGCGCGCCCGCGACCGCGGTCACCATCTTCGCGCCGTGCCGCGCGATGCCCTCGTGCTCGACTTTGCGCCCCACCATGAAGCCGGTGATGTTCTGCAGGAACACCAGCGGCATGCGCCGCTGGCAGCACAGTTCGATGAAATGCGCGCCCTTCTGCGCTGAGTCTGAAAACAGGATGCCGTTGTTGGCGATGATGCCGACCGGCATGCCCCACAGATGCGCGAAGCCGGTGACCAGGGTGGTGCCGAAGCGGGCCTTCCATTCCGCAAATTCACTGTCGTCCACCAGCCGCGCGATGATTTCGCGGACCTCGAAGGGCTTGCGCGGATCCTCGGGGATCAGGCCGTAGATCTCTTCCGGCGCGTAACGCGGCTCGAGCGGCTCGCGCAGCGGGAGCTCGCTCCGCGGAGCTGCGGCCAGGGTGGCCACGGCGCGGCGCGCGATGGCCAGCGCGTGCGCATCGTTCTCCGCGAGGTGATCGGCGACGCCCGACAGCCGCGTATGCACATCGCCGCCGCCCAGCTCCTCGGCACTGACGATCTCGCCGGTGGCCGCCTGCACCAGCGGCGGGCCGCCCAGGAAAATGGTGCCCTGGTTGCGCACGATGACGGATTCATCGCTCATGGCCGGCACGTAGGCGCCGCCGGCCGTGCAGCTGCCCATGACGACCGCGATCTGCGCGATGCCGGCGGCCGACATGGTGGCCTGGTTAAAGAAGATGCGGCCGAAGTGCTCGCGATCCGGGAATACCTCGTCCTGGCTGGGCAGGAAAGCGCCACCGGAGTCCACCAGGTACACGCAGGGCAGGCGATTCTCGCGGGCGATCTCCTGTGCCCGCAGATGCTTTTTGACCGTCATCGGAAAATAGGTGCCGCCCTTGACGGTCGGATCATTGCAGACCACCAGGCACTCGCGGCCCGCGATGCGGCCGATGCCCGTGATGAGACCGGCTCCGGGTGCCTCGTTGCCGTACAGCTCGAAGCCCGCCAGTTGCGAGAGTTCCAGGAAGGGCGAGCCCGGATCGAGCAGCAGGCCGACCCGTTCGCGCGGCAGGAGTTTGCCGCGGGCGAGGTGGCGATCGCGGGCGGCCTGGCCCCCGCCGAGCGCCGCCTGGGCCACCTTGCTGCGCAGGTCCGCGACCAGCGCCTGCATGGCCGCACGATTGGCCAGGAAGTCAGGGCTGCCGGGCTTCACGGCGCTGCTGTAGGTCGGCACGGTCGTGTCCTCGCGAGGATGAGCTTGCCAAGAACTGCCTAATTGTCGGACAATAGCGCAATTATTGTGAGCGAGGCAAGCCGCCATGAGTGTCCTGGACAGCTGTGACATGGATTTTGGGCTTGGCGACACAGTTGACGAGGTCCGCGCGCAGGCGCGCCGCTTCGCCCGGGAGCAGATCGCGCCCCTGGCGGACGCCATCGACCGCAGCAACGAGTTTCCGCGGCAGCTCTGGCCGCAGCTGGGCGCCTTAGGGCTGCTGGGACTGACCGTGCCGGAGCGCTGGGGAGGGGCGAACCTCGGTTATCTGGCGCACATCGTCGCCATGGAGGAGATCTCGCGCGCCAGCGGTGCGGTGGGCTTGTCCTACGGCGCCCATTCCAACCTGTGCGTGAACCAGCTGGCCCTGCACGGCACCGAGGCACAGTGCGCTCGCTACCTGCCGCGCCTGGTCTCCGGCGAGCACGTCGGCGCCCTGGCGATGTCGGAGCCCGAGGCGGGCTCGGATGTCACCTCGATGCAGCTGCGGGCGGTGCGCCACGGCGATGAGTTCCGCCTGACGGGCCGCAAGATGTGGATCACCAATGGCCCCGATGCCGACGTGCTGGTGGTCTACGCCAGGACCGATCCGGACTCCAGAGAGCGCGGCATCACTGCCTTCGTGGTCGAGAAGGCCTTCAAGGGCTTCTGGAGTGCGCAGAAACTCGACAAGCTGGGCATGCGGGGCTCGAGCACCAGCGAGCTGGTCTTCGAGGACTGCGCGGTGCCGGTGGAAAATGTGCTGGGCGAACTGGGGGGTGGCACGCGGGTGCTGATGAGCGGCCTGGACTACGAGCGCGCGATCCTGGCCGGCGGACCGCTCGGGCTCATGGCCGCCGCGCTCGATGTCACGCTGCCCTACGTCCATCAGCGCAAGCAGTTCCGCCAGCCCATCGGCGGTTTCCAGCTGATGCAGGGCAAGCTGGCCGACATGTACGCCAGCCTGAACGCCGCGCGCGCCTACGTTTATGCGGTCGGCCGCGCCTGCGACAGCGGACGGCGCACGCGCCAGGACGCGGCGGCGGCTATCCTGTTCGCCGCGGAGCGGGCCACGCAGGTGGCGCTGCACGCGATCCAGGCCCTGGGCGGCAACGGCTACATCAACGATTACCCGGCCGGGCGGCTGCTGCGCGACGCCAAGCTCTACGAAATCGGCGCCGGCACCCAGGAAATCCGCCGCATGCTCATCGGCCGGGAAATCTTCAGGCTGACGGCGTGAACCTGCAGTTCCAACCCATCGTCGCCGAACCCACCTACCGCAAGGTGGCGACCGCCCTGGTTGATCATATCGTCGCCGGCCGGCTGCGCTCGGGCGATCATCTGCCCCCGGAACTCGAACTGGCGCGCCAGTTCGGCGTGAATCGCTCGACGGTGCGCGAAGCCCTGCGCGAGCTGGACAGCGCCGGACTGATCGGCCGGCGCCGTGGCTCGAAACGCATGATGGTGATGCGGCCCGGACCGCTGCAGGTCGGCGCTGGCGTGCGCCGGGCGCTGGTGCTCCACGATGTCACCTTCGTCGATGTGTGGGAGGCCCTGATGATCCTGGAGCCGCCGCTGGCCGCCGCCGCCGCGACGCGCCGCAGCGCTGCCGATCTGGACCGCCTGCAGCTGGCTTACCAGAACGTGCGCGCAGCGCCGGATTCCGCGCCGACGGTGCGGCATGTGGCCGAGTTTTTCCGCGCGCTCGGTGAGGCGAGCGGCAACACCGCGCTGGTGCTGGCGCACGAGCCCCTGATACAGCTCCTGGAGCCCTCGCTCGCGGCGATGATCGACAAGGTGGCCCAGGCGCGAACCCGCATCATCGACGCCCAGCGCCGGCTTTGCACGGCCGTGGAGGCGCAGGATGCGGCGAGCGCCCAGACCTGGATGAGCAAGCACATCCGGGATTTCAGGCGCGGCTATGAGCTGGCCGGCATCAATCTGCGCCACACCGTGGTGCGCGCCGCGACACCAGCCTAGTCGATGGCGGCGCCTGCGGGCCACCGCCACTCGAGGCCCCGGCCGCTGTGGCAAACTGACCGGCCATGCTGAACTTCACCGATGTGGCGGTCCGCCGCGGCCCGCGCCTGCTGTTTGCGGGCGCGAGCTTCGGACTGTTTCGCGGCGAGAAAGTGGGCATCACGGGCGAGAATGGCAGCGGCAAATCCACGCTGCTGGAGCTGGTGCGCGGCACGCTGCACGCGGACGCCGGCGTCTTTGAAATGCCTGGCAATCTCGTCACCGCGCATGTCTCGCAGGAGATCGAGGCGAGCGAGCAGCCCGCCATCGAGTTCGTGCTCGACGGCGACCGCGAGCTGCGCGCCATCGAGGCGCAGTTGCAGCGGGCCACGGAGCAGGACGACGGCGCGCAGCTCGGCACGCTGCACGCGCGTTACGCGGAAGTCGGAGGGTACGATGCGCGCGCGCGCGCGGCGCAGCTGATGCACGGGCTGGGATTCGCGCCCGACGAGGACGATCGGCCGATCCGTGCGTTCTCCGGCGGCTGGCGCGTGCGCATCAACGTGGCGCGTGCGCTCATGTGCCGCTCCGACCTGCTGCTGCTCGATGAGCCGACCAACCATCTGGACATCGACGCGATCCTGTGGCTCGAGAACTGGCTGCGCGCCTATCCGGGCACGCTGCTGCTGATCGCGCACGATCGCGAGTTTCTCGACCGGGTCTGCAACCGCATCGTCAACATCGAGCATCAGCGGGTGCGTGCCTACCGCGGCAACTACTCGGCCTTCGAGACGCAGCGTGCCGCCGAACTGGCCGAGCAGTCGGCGCTCTACGCCCGCCAGCAGCGCGAGATCCGCCACATGGAATCCTTCGTCGAGCGCTTTCGCGCCCAGGCGAGCAAGGCGCGCCAGGCGCAGAGCCGCCTCAAGGCCCTGGAGCGCATGCAGCGCATCGCGCCGGCGCACGTCGATTCCGCCGCCTTCGAGTTCGCCTTCGCGGAGCCGGCCAGGTTGCCGCGCCCGCTGCTGGCGATCGACGAGCAGAGTGCCGGCTACGGCGGCGCGCTCCTGCTGCGCAGGGTCCGGCTGACATTGATGCCGGGCGACCGGCTGGCGCTGCTCGGGAAAAACGGCGCCGGCAAGTCGACCTGCATGAAAATGCTGGCCGGCGAGCTGGTCGCGACGGGCGGCAGCCGCACCGAGGCTCGCGATCTGCGCATCGGTTATTTCGCGCAGCACCACCTCGAGCAGCTCGCGCCCGGCGATTCGCCGCTGGAAAATCTGCGGCGCAGCGGCGGGGAGCGCGCGGCGCGGACCACCGAGGCGGAGCTGCGCGATTACCTGGCGACCTTTGGCTTTCGCGACGCCCGGGTGTTCGAACCGGTGGGGCTGTTTTCGGGCGGCGAGAAGGCGCGACTGGTGCTCGCGCTGGTGGCGTTCCAGAGGCCGAACCTGTTGCTGCTGGACGAGCCGACCAACCACCTGGATCTCGAGATGCGCCAGGCGCTCGCGGTGGCGTTGCAGGAATATTCCGGCGCAGTCGTGCTGGTCTCGCACGACCGGCACCTGCTCAATACGGTCGCCGACGAACTGATGGTGGTGCACGACGGTCAGGTCGCGCTCTTCGACGGCGATCTCGAGGACTACGCGCGCTGGCTGGCGAAGGCCGGCGCCGGGGCGCCCGCGGCAGCCGCGACGCCTGTAGCGCCCGCGACGCCTGCGGCGGCCGCGGCACTCGCGCCGGCGGGGCCGGTGGCCGTGGCCGTCGCCGCGAGTGCCGATCAGCGCCGCAAGCGTCGCCGCGAGGGTGCCGCCACGCGCGACCGGCTCGGGCCGTTGCGCGCCTCCGTGGCGCGTCTCGAACAGGAACTCGAGCAGCTGGCGCGCGAGCGCGTTGAGCTGGAGCGCTCGCTCGCCGCGCCCGAGACCTATCGCTCCGAGGCGCGCGCCGGGCTGCAGCGGGCGCTTGCGCGGCAGGCTGAACTGGTACGGCTCTGTGCAACGGCCGAGGCCGCCTGGATTGAGGCCAGCGCGGGCCTCGAGGCCGCGGTGGGCGACAATCCCAAGCCTTGAGCAGGCCGCGGCCCATCGGGCCCTCCGGACTTTTCCCTCATTAAGTCAAATGGAAACCGGCCCGGTTAGGCGCGCCGGGGGCGCCGGCAGAGGCGGCGCGACGGATTGAAGTTGTTGTGACGCATATCCGGACCGATGTGAATGCAGGCCACAATTTCCGCGGTCATAACCCGATATTCTTCGGGGCTCTTTACTAGCGGAACGCGGTGTAAATGAGCACATTCATCGCCAGCGTGCGATTCAACGGCTGGACGGTCGGAGCACGGCTGTTGGTGATCAACGGCCTGCTCGCCGTGGCCCTGGTGTTCGGCGGAATCATCGCTTGGCGGGCGCTCAGTGCCCAGAGCGTGGCCATGTCGAGCCTGGCGCTGATCAGCAAGGGCGCGCGCTACCACCAGGATGCCGAGACCCAGCTCGCGGACCTGCGTGCCGCCATCAACGCCGCCCTCGGCGGGCAAGCCCACTCGGAGTCGGAGCGCAAGGATCTGCTCACCTCCATGGACGACAATTCCAAGGACCTGCACCGCGATCTGCTGACCCTGGCGAAGCTGGACCTGCCTCCCGATCTGATTGATACCGAAACCCGGGTGCAGACGCTCGCCGACGGCTACCTGAGCAACGCGGGTGAGATTGGCCGGTTGGCCGCGCGTAATCCGACCCTGGCCGCCGCGTTGTTACCACAATTCGACGTGTCGGCATCCGCGCTCAACGATGCCATGGAGGCGCAGACCGAGGCCTTCACTTCGCACATCGTGCAGGCGAGCAGCGATGCCGCGACCGCCGAGCGCGATGCCAAGCGCTGGCTGGTCCTGGCCGGAGTCCTGATCAACATCATCGTCGGGATCCTGGTCATGCTGCTGTCGCGCTCGATCCGCCGCTCCCTCAAGTCGGTGCGCGACGTGGCGCAGGCGCTGGCCCGCGGCGATCTGCAGGCCCGCAACCTCAAACCCGGGACCGATGAGCTCGGTGAGCTGGGCCGCGCGATCAACGGCATGGCCGACAGTCTCAACGATGTCATCGGGCGGCTTCGGGCCGATGCTGATCGCGATGCGTTTGGCAACCAGCTGGGCGAAGGCCTGGAAATGGCCGACACAGAAGAAGAGGCCTACGAGACCCTCGGCCGCGCCATGGTGACGATCTCGCCCGACTTGCCCACCGAACTCCTGCTGGCCGACTCCAGCCGCGCGCATCTGGAGCGCGCCACCTCCCATCCGCTGGCCGGCCCCGCCGGCTGCAACGTGGAATCGCCCTTCAGCTGCATGGCCGTGCGCCGCGGCACCCCGGTCACCTTCGAGGACGGCGAGGCGGTCAACTCCTGCACCCGTTTGCGCGGCCGCCCTTGTGGCCCGGTTGCGGCCGTGTGCGTCCCGATCAACTTCATGGGCCGCTCGCTCGGTGTGCTGCACGCCGCGGCGCCTATCGGCAGGCTGCCCGATTCCAAGCAGATCGCTCGTCTGACGACCCTGGGCGCGCAGGCCGGCGCCCGCATCGGCACGGTGCGCGCCTTTCACAGCACGCAACAGAAGGCGGCAACCGACAGCCTAACGGGGCTCCACAACCGGCGCTCAGCCGAAGAGCGCGCGCGTGACCTGGTCGCGACGGGCAGGCCCTTTGCGGTGGTGCTCGCGGACCTGGATCACTTCAAGAAGCTCAACGATTCACGCGGCCACGAGGCCGGCGACAAAGCCCTGCGCCTGTTCTCCGAGACCCTGCGCCTGAGCATGCGCGATGGCGACATGGCTTCCCGCTGGGGTGGTGAGGAGTTCGTGCTGCTCATGCCCAATGCCAACTCCCACCAGGCCAACGAGGCGGTGGATCGCATCCGCGCCTCGCTCGCCACGGCGCTGCTCACCGGTGGGACGGCGGCCTTTACATCCAGCTTCGGCATCGCCGACAGCACGATGAGCCCGCGCTTCGAGCGGATGGTGAGGATTGCCGACGAGGCCCTGTATCGCGCCAAGGAAGAGGGGCGGGACCGGGCCGTCATCGGGGACTCCCGCCTGGCGAGCACCGGGGAATTCCGGCGCGCCGTCGAGCATCCGGCCTCGGTCAGCGTCAGGAAACTGGCCGAAGGCTGAACGCCTGGCGCCTCCGGAGGCGCCTCCCGATTTCAGTACTTGGCGACCACGACGACGCCCGAGGCAGGGGCGCGCAACACATAGCTGCAACCCCCAGGCGTCTGCCGGACATAGGCGATGGCCTCGGCGTCCGTGGCACGCACCGGCGGCGGGTTGGCGCCGTCGCGGAAGGACTTCTTGGTCCACAGCGTGGCGTATTTGCGGGCGTCGAGCTTCATCACCTTCTCGAGAAAGGCGGCCTGCGCGGCGCTGTTGTCGGCTGGGGCCAGCCGGGCCGTGCCGGCGAAGCTCTTCTCGCCGACGAACACGTCGCGTATGTCGCCGGCCTGCAGGTTGACGCCCATGTTGCAGACCACGTAGACATCGCCGGCAGCCGCACGCAGCGACAGGGCGAGCAGCGCGGTCCCGAGCAGCCAGCTCATTGCCGAGCGCGTCAGTGGCGCCCGGCGATGGCGGCGGTCAGAAGCGGATTGCATATTGCATCAACCCTTGCGTGTACTGGATGCGGCTGCGGTCGGTCAGCTGCGTGTCGGCGAGCTCCAGTTTGACGGCCGCGTCCGCACTCAGGTCAAAGCGCAGGCCCAGCGCGCTGCGGTGATAGGAAAAGCCGGATGTCTGCGCCGCAAAATAGTTGTCGGCCTGGTCCAGCGAGGTGAGTTCGTAGCGGGCATAGGGCACGCCCCATGAGGCGTGGTATCCGAGCTGGACGAAGCCCGCATGGCTGTGATGGGTGCCGCTGGTGCCGGACAGGTCCTCATCATCAAAGAGGTAGACCTCGGCGATATTTTCCCACTGCTCGGTATCGTAGACGGCGTAGCCGCCGTAGCTGAACACGCGCGTCATGTTGGCGGGCACGGCATTATCGCCGATACGAGCGTTGAAGGCATGGACACCGAGGGTCAGTCCCTCGACAGCGCCGGCGTTGAACAGGTATCCCAGGCGCCCACCGACAATCAGGTTGCCATGCGCGTTGCCCGCGTTGCGCATGTCGAGAACGCCGTCGATGATCTGCTGGCTGTTGCCCACGTAGGCGTCATATTGCACTTTGCCCGAACCCACGCGAGGGGCGCCGGTAATCCACAGGCCGACCGTGTGCGCCGGGACAATGCCCCCGCTGTCCTCGAATTGCAAGAATCCCGGGCGCCGCAGCGAATTGTTGACCCAGGCGCCGTGATGCAGCGCCGTGTTCACGTAGCCGTACGGGGAGTGGAAGCGGCCCAGCCAGAGGGTGGCCTGATCGGCGAGCTGGTAGCCGATCTGCGCGCGCTCCAGATCGACGCCGACCGCGCCCTCGGCACCGACTTCGGTATTCATTTCAAACAGCGCGCGGCCGCGATCGCTCAGGCGCGGCGTCAGGTAAAAATCCAGGTTGCCGACAAAGAAGCCTTCCAGATCCGGGTTGATCGGATTATGCGTGCCGACACCGACATCGGCGAAGCCGTGCAGCGGCATGCCCGTCTCGTCGTTGGCGCGGCTCGCGTTGGCCGTTTCCAGCTGTTCCAGCTGCTGCTCGACGGCCTCGAGCCGCGTGGGTTCGGGCGCGCTGGGCGCGCTCGATTCTCCCGCCGCCGGCGCGGCTCCCGCGGCGGCCCCCGATTGCCGGGCTTCCAGTTCACGCACCCGTTCCGTGAGCTCCTGTATTGCCTTGAGGCTTTGATCGAGTTTCTGCTGCAGCTCCTCCAGCGTGGCGGCGCGCTCCGCGCACAGTGCGCGCGCCGGCACGGTGCCGATCAGCAGGCCCAGCAGCAGCGCGGCACCCAGGCGGGAAGTGAGCCGATTGATCGAAAAGCGTCGCATGTCTACTCCAAGTGTTAAAGCAGTGCCGGCCAGTTCCCGGACGAGGGATTGACCGCGCCGCGCCAGCGTCCCTGGGCATCGAACACCACCAGCCGTGGTTCGTGCATGACGTGGGTGTCGTAGGTCCAGAAATCAAATCCGAGCTGGTGGGCAAATTGCCGCGTCTCCTGCCGGCTGCCGGTCAGGAAGTGCCAGTTGCTGCGATCGAGCTGGTGGTTGATGCGGTACTGGCGCCAGCTCGCCGGATCGTCACTGTCCGGATCGAAGCCCACGATGACAAAGCTGGCCGCCTCGCCGCGCTCATCCAGGGTCCGCTGCATGCGTTTGAGCTCGGCGATGGTCGCCGGGCAGATGGTGCGGCAGCGGGTATAGGCCATCGCAATCACGACCCGCTGGCCGAGCAGTGCCGTGAGCGCCAGGGGCGTACCGCGATCGTCACGCCACTGCTGCGGCAGTTGATCCAGGCGCACCGCATCGTCGTTGCGGCCACTCGCACCGCCGGCGCCCAGCAACCCGGCGCCCAGCAGCGCGGCGCACAGGAATTGGGTACGCCAGCACAGCGATTTGTGGCTCCCGGGAATCATGCGGCGGAGCCTACCAACCCACTTGCGCCGCAACTGTGATGCCTGCCTCCGATGCACCATAAGGCGGCGCACCACTCCCCTCGATGTGACGCTGTTCACACCCCGCAAGCCGGGCCGGACGTTACCCACCCGTTAATGTTCGCGCCTGCCGGGGCTGGGGAAAACAATGATATCTATCAATCGCTTAGGAGGCAGCTGTGGCAGCGCGATCAGGCCCAATTAGTTCACTTTACAAACCAATGGAAAGACGTATCATGTGTCCCAAGGGAAGGGTTGGACCAACGGTTCGACTCATCCCGGAAGTCGCGGAACATGACCCCCCGTTTCCGCGCCATACTTGGAGCCCCGCTTGCGGGGCTCTTTTTTTGGGGATCCAGATCGCGGCTCGGTGCGCCGCTAGAATTGCGGCATGTCACGGGCAGACGAGCTCGCTGAGCGCGGGCTTCAATCACTCCACGAGCGATCGCCGGGTACGTCGGCCCTGCTGCAGACAGCCCCGGCGGAGTTCCAGGACAGCGTGCGCCGTGTGTTCGCGGCCAGCGATTTCGTGATCGACGCGCTGGCCCGGGATGAGCAGCTGCTGCCCCAGCTGCTGGCCTGCCCGGCGCGTCTCGCCCGTTCACTGCCCCTGCCGCTTAGCCCTGACGAGGCCGACTTCATGAGCGGCCTGCGCAGCTGGCGGCGCGCGGAGCTGACCCGCATCGCCTGGCGGGACCTGGCGGGCTGGGCCACGCTGAGTGAAACCCTGCTCGACCTGAGCGATGCGGCCGACGGCGCCATCCGCGCCGCTTCGGAGCTCGCCTGGCGGCAGCTCGCCGAACGCCACGGCGCACCGGCGGCAGCGGGGGACGCGGCAACTGCGGGTCTCATCGTGATTGCCATGGGCAAGCTCGGCGGGCAGGAGCTCAATTTCTCCTCGGACGTCGATCTCGTATTCCTCTTCGGCGCGCACGGCGAGACCGCCGGGCCGCGCGCCCTGGCGCACGAGGAGTTTTATCTGCGCCTCGGGCAGCGGCTGATTCGCTACCTGGATGCGCCGACCGCCGATGGCTTGGCTTACCGCGTGGACATGCGCCTGCGGCCCTTCGGGGCCAGCGGGCCGCTGGTCGCGAGCGCCGCCGCCTTCGAGGATTACCTGGAGCGGCACGGCCGCGAGTGGGAACGCTACGCCTGGATCAAGGCCCGTGCCGTCACCGGCGCGGCTCTCTACCAGGACGTGTTCCAGGGCAGTGTCCGGCCCTTTGTGTACCGCAGGTACCTGGATTTTGGCGTCTTCGAGTCGCTGCGCGAGATGAAGGCGCTGATCGAGCGCGAGGTGGAGCGGCGCGAGCTCAAGGACAACATCAAGCTCGGCCCCGGTGGGATCCGCGAAATCGAATTCATCGTCCAATCGCTCCAGCTCATCCGCGGAGGGAGCGAGCGGCGCTTGCAGGGCGGCTCGCTCCTGACGACCCTGCCGCGCCTCGCCGGCGCGCGGCTGTTGCCCGCCCCCGTCACGCAGGAGCTGTCGGCGGCCTACGATTTTCTGCGGCGCCTGGAGAACCGGCTGCAGATGTACACCGACCAGCAGACCCATACCCTGCCGGTTGAGCCGCTCCACCAGGCCCGCGTGGCCTCGGCCATGAACTTCGGGTCATGGGATGAGCTCGCCACGGCCCTGGAGCAGCATCGACGCATCGTGGCAGGCCACTTCGCCGCGCTGGTGCAGTCCGCCGATCCGCCGGGGCCCGCGCAACCGGCCCCGCTCCTTACCCTGCTGGAGGGCGAGGGCGGGCGCGCGGCGCTGCAGGCGCGGCTGGTGCAGCTCGGATACGTCGAGCCCGCGGCGAGCGCGCAGCTGTTGCAGGATCTGCACGCTTCGGCGGCCCTGCGGCGGCTGGACGAGCCGGGGCGCCGGCGTCTGCTCGCGCTCCTGGGGCGCCTGGGCGAGGAGGTGGCACTGCTCCCGGATGCGCTGGCGGTGCTGCGCCGGCTGGCGCGGGTGATCGAGGCCATCGGTGCGCGCTCGACCTACTTCGCGCTGCTGCTGGAGAACTCGGTGGCGCGCCGCCGGCTCGTCGAGCTGGCGCGCCACGGGGATTTCCTGCTGGCGCAGATCGCCGCCTTCCCGCTGCTGCTGGATGAGCTGCTGGATGAACGGCTGTTCGAGCGCCTGCCTGCGCGCGCCGAGCTGGCCGCCGAGCTCACCGAGCGCTGCGCCGAGGCCGAGGAGGGCGATGAGGAGCAGCTCGTCGAGCAGCTGCGCCGCTTCCAGCGCGCCGCGCTGTTTCGCATCGCGGTCGCCGACCTGTCGGGGTTCCTGCCGCTGATGGTGGTGAGCGACCGGCTGACCGAAGTCGCCGAGCTGATCATCGAGCGGGTGCTGAGCTTAAGCTGGGATTTCGTCACCGCACAGCTCGGGACGCCGATGTGCGGCGCGGGGGCGGCACGGCGCGCCGTGCGCATCTGCGCGGTGGGCTACGGCAAGCTCGGCGGCATGGAACTCGGCTACGGCTCGGATCTGGACCTGGTGTTCCTGCACGATTCGAGCGGCGAGCGGCAGGAAACCGAGGGCGTGCGCTCGGTCGACAACCAGGTGTTCTTCGTGCGCTTCGTGCAGCGCCTGGTGCACACGCTGACCTGGCATTCGGCCGCTGGCCGGCTCTACGAGGTCGATATGCGCCTGCGCCCCAGCGGCAAGGGCGGCATGCTGATCACCAGCATCGAGGCCTTCGAGGACTACCAGCGCCACGAGGCCTGGACCTGGGAGCAGCAGGCGCTGCTCCACGCGCGCGCCGTGGCCGGCGACGCGGGGCTCCGTGAGCGCTTCGCCGCCCTGCGCGAGCGGGTGCTGCATCGGGACGTGAAGCGCGATTCGCTGCGCCAGGAGGTGGAGAAAATGCGCCAGCGCATGCGCCTCGAGCTGAGCGAGGCGCGCAAGGGCGAGTTTGACCTCAAGCAGGATCCGGGCGGTATCGCCGACGTCGAGTTCCTGGCGCAGTACTGGGCGCTGCGCTGGGCGGGCGAGTACCCGCCGGTGGCCTGGTATTCGGACACGATCCGCCAGCTCGAGTCGGTGGCTTCCGCCGCGCTGGTGCCGCAGGCGACGATCGATGTGCTGACGCAGGCCTACCGCCGTTACCGCGAGCGCAGCCATCACCGCGCCATCGCCGGACTGAACTCCGTGATCCCGGCCGGCGAGTTCGGCGCGGAACGCGCGGCCGTTACGCTCATCTGGGAGCAGGCGATGCAGGTATAATGTGCCGCTCATGAACGCACCAAATCCAGCGCGGCCCGCCAACACGCAGATGCATTACGAAGTCACGGAGAAGGACCTGCCGCTGTCCTGCCCGGGACTGGGCATGGTGCTGTGGAATTCTCATCCGCGCGTCTACCTGGACGTCGAGCAGACCGGCTGGGCCAAGTGCGGTTATTGCGGGGCGGAGTACACGCTCAGGCGTTAGCGATACCGCTGGTAGGATTTTTCCTCCACCAGCACCGAGCCCAGGGCGATGTTGATGCGCTTCTTGATCGCGGCGCGCTCGTCATTGTTGATGTAGACCGCGCGCGCCAGCTCGATGAAATCCGCGTCGAAGCGCCGCTCACTTTCCTGCTCGCGCAGCTTGTCTTCGACGTCCCAGAGCTTCGCGTTCACCGCCGCGAGCGCTCGCTCCTCGGCGCCGAGGTCCATGCCGGCGGGCACCGCGGCGCGCCAGCTCCTTTCCAGCAATCCCAGCTCGTGCCTCACGTTGACGAGTTTCGCCGCATCGTTCATGCGCTCGGACTTGATGCGCAGGATGGTGATCTTGTCGAGCAGTTCCCCGGGCGACACCGGCACCAGAATCTCTTGCATCAGGCCATCGTAGCATGGGCCAGCAGCGCATCCAGGCGCGCGCAGACCGAGGCGACGTCCACGAGATCCATGACGCCGGGATCTTCGATCGTCTCGTTCCACGGCAGCTCTTCCGCGCGCCGGCCGCGGAACTTCAGGGCCGCACTGGCGTAGCGATCGACGCACCACTGGCGCGACAGGTAGGGACCGCTGCGCGCGCTGCGGGTGGTGGCGCCGAGGCCGATGACGGGCGTGCCCACCATGGTCGCCATGTGGGCCGGACCGGAGTCCGGGGCGAGCAGCGCCGTGGCGTTGGCGAGCAGCGCCAGCAGCTGCGGGAGCGTATCGGTGCCGACCAGATTGAGTAGCGGTACGCGAACGGCGCTGGCGATCGCGGCGGCCATGGCGCGCTCGTAGTCCGTGGGGCCGCCGCACAACAGCACCTTCAGTCCGTGCCGCTGCACGGCGTGATCGATCACCGCGGCGTAGCGCTCCGCGCGCCAGTTGCGTGCCCGCCGGCTGGAACAGGCGCTGACGATGAGCGTGCGCTCGCCCGGGGCGATGTGCGCTCGCGCCCAGGCGCTGGCCTCCGCGGGGATCGGCAGCCCCCATTCGAGCCGGCGCTCGCCGATGCCGAGCGCCTCGGTGAAGCCGAAGTAGGTGTCGAGCACGTGCTCGCAGCGGCGCGCCGGGATGCCCTCGTTGGTGAACAGCCATTGCAGTTCGCGGGCGCGGGCGCGATCAAAGCCGATCCTGCGGGTGGCGCGGATCAGCATCGAGTACAGGCTGGCGCGCGCCGCGGTCTGCATGTGCAGCAGGACATCAAAGTGCCGCGCGCGCAGCGCGCGGCGCAGCGCCACGGCGCCGGCACGCAGGGAGCGCTTGTCGATGGTGATAAACTCGACGCCGGGCAACAGGCCGATCAGGCGCGCCTCGACCCTACCGATCACCCACGTGATCGCCGTCTCCGGCCAGGCGTGTTGCAGGGTGCGGACGACGGGCACGATGTGGCACACGTCGCCGATGGCAGAGAGGCGCAGAATGCACAGGCTCCGGGGCGGCGTTACGACCTCACTCATGTCTTAGGAAAGGCGCGCTGTGTATCGTTTGAATTTCATGGCCATCGGCCCGGAAGTGCGGCTGCAGGAGTTTGCGGGCGGCGCGATGCTATATGACAGCTCCCGTGCGGGCAACGCCGTGCCCGGTTGGCTCGACCCGGGCTGGTGGGCGGAGCGGGGCGAGGTGCAGCCGGTCAGCGAAGGCCGCGGCTCCAGTTTCCTGATCGAAGCGGACGGCCGAAGCATGGTGCTGCGCCATTACCGGCGCGGTGGGCTGATGGCGAAACTCTCGACCGACCGCTACTGGTGGCGGGGCGCGGAGCGCACCCGCTCGTTTCGCGAGTGGCACCTGCTGTATCACCTGCATCGCGCCGGACTCCCGGTGCCCATGCCGGTGGCGGCGGCCTACCGTCGGGGCCACCGCCGCTACAGCGCGGACCTGCTCGTGCAGCGCCTTCCGGAGGTGCGCTCGCTGGCGGCCGCGATTCGAGCCGGATCGGTGCCGCTGGCGCGCTGGGTGGCCATCGGCCGCTGGATCCGCCACCTGCACGAGCGCGGCGTCTGCCACGCGGACCTGAACGCCCACAACATCCTGCTGGGCGCGGAAGACGAGGCGGTCTGGTTCATCGATTTCGATCGCGGCACGCTGCGCGCGCCGGGCTGGTGGAGCGATGCGAATCTGGCGCGGCTCCACCGCTCGCTGGAAAAGCTCAGCGCGCCCCTGGACGCCGAGCGCTTCGGCAGCGCGGACTGGCAGGCGCTGCTGGACAGTTATTTTGCGGCGGCCCCGCGGCCGGAACCCCTGCGCGCCGCGCGTCCGAGGTGATGGCGTGCGGCGGCTGTACACGCTGCTGGTTGCGCTGGCACTGCCGTTCGCCACGCTCCTGGTGCTGTGGCGGGGCCTGCGCGATCGCAACTACTGGCGTGGCTGGGGCGAGCGCTTTGGCCGCGGCTCCACGCCCGCCGGCGCGGCGCGGCGCCTGTGGATTCACGCCGTCTCGGTGGGCGAAGTGCAGGCCGCGGCGGCGCTGGTGGAAGCGCTCCGCGCCACCTGGCCGGAGCTGCCCCTGACCCTCACGAGCGCGACGCCGGCGGGGCGCGAGCGCGCCCGGCAACTTTACGGATCGCAACTTGACGTGCGCTATGGCCCCTACGATCTGCCGTGGTGCCTTAAGGGGACGCTGCGCCGGGTGCGCCCGGCGCTGCTGCTGATCATGGAGACGGAGATCTGGCCGAACCTGCTGGCCGAGTGCGCCGCGGCCGCTGTCCCCGTGATGTTCGTGAGCGCGCGCTTGTCGGCGCGCAGCGCCGTGCGGCTGCGAGCCTTCGGCTCCTTCCTGCGCCGCTCGCTCGGGAGCGGCGTCTCGGTGGTGGCGCAATCGAGCGCCGACGCCGGGCGCTTCGAGTCCCTGGGCGTGCCCGCCGCGTGCATCGAGGTGGGCGGCAATCTCAAATTCGACCGCGCGCCGGCCGCTACGGCGCCGGCGTCGGGGGCTGCGCTGCGCTCCCAGTACGCCGCGGCACGTCCCATGTGGGTCGCCGGCAGCACTCACGCGGGCGAGGAGCAGGCCGCACTGGCGGCGCACCGCGCGCTGCGTGCGGCGCACCCGGCCGCGCTCCTGGTGCTCGCGCCGCGCCATCGGCCGCGCTTCGAGGAGGTGGCCGGGCTGCTCGAGGGCGGCGGACTGCCGTGGATGCGGCACAGCCAGCGCTGCAATCTCGGGCCAGCCGCCTGCGCCGCGATCGCGGTGTTGCTGCTCGACAGTTTGGGTGACCTGGAAAACTGCTACGCCGCCGCCGACATCGCCTTCGTCGGGGGAAGCCTGGTGCCGGTCGGTGGACACAACCTGCTGGAACCGGCGGCGCTGGGCGTGGCGACGCTCAGCGGACCCCACCTGGAAAATGCGCCTGAGGTCGCGCGCCTGCTCGCGGCCGGCGGCGGGCTGCGCATCGTGCACGATGCGGTGGAGCTGGGCGCGGCGCTACGGGAGCTGCTGGGCGATCGGGCGATGCGCGCCCGGCTGGCGGCGGCCGGCCAGGCCGCGGTGATCGCCAACCGCGGCGCGCTCCATCAGCTGCTGGTGCGCATCAAGGCGCAGTTGGCGGGGGCGCGGGCGCCGGCGCATCCGTAGGCGCGGGCGCTGTCACCTGCCCCGGCGCGGTCGCGGGCACTTGCGTGTCGGGGGGTTCCACCAGCCAGGCGTTGATCTGCGCGATGGTCGCGCGGTCCAGATTGCCGGCCGCCACGCGCAGCGCCACCAGGTCGTTCAGGTAGCCGTACTTGGCCTGCGAATAGTTCGTCTGGGCCTGCACGAACTGCTGGCGGGAGCTGAGCACATCGATCGCGGTCTTGGTGCCCACTTCATAGCCGGCCTCGGTGGCCTTCAGGGAAATGCGGTTCGATTCGACCGCCTGCTTGAGCGCGCCGACCTGGGCGATCTGGCTCACCACGCCCTGGTAGGCGTCGCGCGCCAGGAGTTCGGTCTGGCGCAAGGCGCTCTCGTAGCCGGCCTTGCCCGCCTTCCACAGGTACTTCGCCTGGCGCACGCGCGACTGCGTGGCCCCGGCGCTGAACAGCGGCACCGTGACGCCGACCGACCAGACGATATCCTGGGTGTCGATCGTGATGGGATTGCCGGAGCCGCCGCTCTGAAACCCGGTGCCGTTGCCGCCGGTGAGGTCCCAGGCCCGGGACGCGGAGGCATTGATCGAGGGCAGATGCCCGCCCATGGCGGTGAGATAGCCGTCGCGGGCGATGCTCTCGGCCATCCGGCTCGCAATCAGGTTGGAATTCTGGCTCAGGGCCGTGGTGACCCAGGCGTCCTCGCTGGCGGGGTCGGGCGAGAGCAGCGGCATGCTGTCGCCGGGGGCCGCCAGGCGCCGGTACTTCTCGCCGGTGATCGCCCGCAGCTGCTCCTCCGCGGTGGCCTGCGTGCGCTTGGCGGCGATGACGGCGGCGGCCGTACTGTCACGCGCGGCGCGCGCGATCTGCACGTCCGTGATCGCGATCAGGCCCACTTCGAAGCGCCGCTCAGCCTGCTCGAGCTGGCGCGTGACGGACTCCAGGGCAGATTCCTGGGCCGCGAGCGCATCGGCGGCGCCCAGCACCGCAAAGTACTGCTGCGTCACCCGCGAAATCAGGTCCTCGCGCGCCGCCTGGTAGTTGGCTTCGGCCTGCGCCACGGTACTGCTGGATTGCTTCAGCGCGATCCAGTTGTCCCACGAGAACAGGTTGACCTGCAGGTCGAGATTGGCAAACGCGGGCGTGCTCTGGCGCTGGTTGCCGACGCCGTACCAGTTCTTGCTGGCCGCGGCGTTGAGCGGCAGCATGTTGAGGATCGCCTGGGTGCGGGTCTCGCGGCTCGCCATGTGGGTAGCCTCGGCCTGCTGCATGACCGGGTCGGCCTTGAGGGCGTGGTCGTAAACGGTCTGCAGATCCTCCGCGCTGGCGATGCGGGCGCTGCAGAGCAGGACGGGGACGATGAGCCAGTGACGATTCATGCGCAGTCTTCCATGGTTTGCTTAAGCTTGAAAAAGGGCGCCGGCGTATCAGTAATCGCCGACTTCCGGGTCGATGTCGCGCGCCCACGCATCGATGCCACCCTGCAGATTTCTCACCCGGGTAAAGCCGTGTGCGGCGAGGAAGTCTGCGGCCCGCTGGCTGCGCTGCCCCCGCTTGCACATGACAATGATCTCGGAATCGGCGTCAAGTTCCTTCCAGCGCTCCGGAATCTCGTCCAGGGGAATGGACACGCTGCCGGGAATCTGCGCCAGCGCCAGCTCCCACGGCTCACGCACGTCGAGCAGGCAAAAGCTCCCTCCGGCATCCATATAGGCCTTTAACCCGGCAGGGTCGATCTGGGTTACAGCGGCCATGCTCAAAAATTGAACGCCGGGGGGACCGGGGCGTGTTCGAGCGCTTCCAGGGTCGTCTCGAACAGCGATTGGGTGCTGAAAGCGCTGGGCCCGAGCCGGCGCACCAGCTGGGCCGCCATCACGGGGCCCGTGCCGACCACCGCGAACAACCGGCCGCCGTACTTCAGGGCCCGCTCGAAGCGCGGCTCATAGATCGGGAGCGAAGCGGTCAGCACGATGACGTCGTAGGCGGTTTCGCTGACCAGGGAGGCGCCATCGGCCGTGGTCACCTCGATCCCCTCGAAGCCGGCCGCGCGCAGGTTGCTGCGCGCGGCCGTGGCCAGCGCACCGTGCAGCTCGAGGGTCTGCACGCTCCCGCCGAGGGTCGCCAGGCAGGCGGACAGGTACCCCGAGCCGGTGCCGATCTCAAGCACCTGGTCGCCCGGCTTCACCTCGAGCGCCTGCAGGATCCGGCCGGCGAGCATCGGGGTCAGCATGTGCTTGCCGAGCGGCAGCGGCAGCGCGCAGTCGGCGTAGGCGAGGGAGCGCCAGGCGGCGGGCACGAAGCGCTCGCGCGGCACCTCGCGCATGGCGCCGAGCGTGCGCGCATCGAGCACGTCCCAGGTGCGCACTTGCTGGGCGATCATCTGGTCGCGGGCGGCCTGAATCGTTGTCATGGGTGCCGTAATCATACTACGGTTAACTTAATTCGCGGGTTGGCCGGCAGCGTCCGGCGCGGCTGGACGCGGGCGGAGGATGCAGTAATGTTGGCATGATATGGTGAATATGCCCACCGGCGCGACCACCCGCTGGGCTATGCTGGAGTTGCTAAATTGCGGCGCGCTGCAAGTGCGCGTCGCACCCCGGTTTTAGAGGGAATTCCGGCAGTTTCATGACAGTTCTAGCGTCGCTTTGTCTGTTGTTCGCCGTGCTGGCGCTGGCACTGCTTGCGTTGCTGTTCCTGCAACGCCGACAACGCGGCGTCCTGGAGGAACTCACGCGCCAGGTGCACCGCATCGCCGTGGGTGGCTCACTCAACCGTCGCGTCGAACTCGATACCGATCAGCGCGAAATCGGGGCACTGGTCACCGTCGTCAATCATCTGCTCACGCGCGCGGTCCGTCCCGAACCGGCGAGCCCGCCCGCCGCGCCCGCCGCGCCCGCCGCGGTCGGCGAGCTCGGAGACCGGCTGCATGAAGTGGTCCTGATCCAGACCGAGCGCGGCATCGCCTACGCCAACCCGCAGTTGGCCAGCCTGATCGGCGCGCAGCCCGCCGAGCTGATCGGCCGCCGCCTCGAGGACCTGGTGCCGCCGGAGTACACCGAGATCGTCGGCGCGAACATCCGCCATCGGCTGGCCGGCGAGCCGACGGCAGAGCGCTACGAAGTCGACCTGCTGGGGCTGCAGGGGCAGCATTCACGGCTCGAACTCAGCTCCTGGCCCATCGAGCATGAGGGCCATCGCGCGCTGCTGATCGTGGGTGTGGAAGTGCTCCCCACCCAGACCAACGTGGCGCTCGGGCTTCCCGCCGGCATGCGCTCGCGGGCGCGCACCACGCTCGAATCCATGCCCGGCGCCGTCGTGACGGTGGATCGCGAAGGCCGGGTTGATTTCCTCAACCCCCTGGCCGCGTTGCTCCTGGGTGTTTCCGCCGAGGCGGCGCGTGGCCAGAGCCTGGACAAGCTGGCCACGGCCTTGAACGAGGCGGACCGCAAATTGCTGGCCGAGCCGGTGCAGCAGGCCCTGACCGCCGGATCGCCGGTCAACCTGGGCCGGCGCGTGCTGCTGCTCAACCATGGTGACAATGAGCGCCACATGGAAGTGGCCGTCGCGCCGCTGCGCGATGAGGGGGGCGACATAGACGGCGCGGTGCTGATGCTCCACGACGTCACCGAGTCGCGCGGCCTGACGCGCCAGATCTCCTACCAGGCCGCGCATGATGGACTGACCGGTCTGGTGAACCGCCGTGAATTCGAGCGCCGGCTGCAGGAGTCGGTGGATGCCGCGCGGGCCGGGGAGAGCAGCCATGTACTGTGCTACGTCGATCTTGATCGTTTCAAGGTGATCAACGACACCAGCGGTCACCAGGCCGGCGACGGCCTGCTGCGCGATATCGCCAAGCTCCTGCGCGGCGCGGTGCGCGACTCCGACCTTGTGGGACGCCTCGGCGGGGATGAGTTCGGCATACTGCTCGTCGGCTGCCCGCTCGACAAGGCGCGGCAGATTGCCAATGAGGTGTGCAGCAAGGTGGCGGATCACCGCTTCGTCTGGCACGGACGCATCTTCAACGTCGGCGCCAGCATTGGCCTGGTGGAATTGGCGCGCGAGTCCGGCAGCGTCGAGGAATCGCTGGCGGCGGCCGACAGTGCCTGTTACCAGGCCAAGCGCCAGGGCGGGCACGTGATGGTCTACTCGGCCCGCGACCAGGCCTACGCGCGCCAGACCGGCGAGATTCACTGGCTGCAGCTGCTGCAGACGGCGCTGCGCGATCACCGCTTCGAGCTGTATTGCCAGCCGATCATCGCGGCCTACGGGGACGGCGATGCCGGGCCGGCTATGGAGGTCTTCGTGCGGCTGCGCAATGACGCCGGGGAGCAGATCTCGACCAGCGAGTTCCTGCAGGCCGCACACCGCTATCGGCTGATGGGGCTGATCGACCGGCAGGTCGTGCAGACCACGCTGACCGCGCTCGGCCGCGGCGCCATTGCCCTGCCGCACAAGCGCAGCATCGGCATCAACATCTCCGGCCAGACGCTCGCGGATGGGCAGTTCCTGGATTTCGTGGTCGAGTGCTTTGACGCGACCGGGGCGAGCCCGGCGCAGGTCTGCTTCGAGATCGCCGAGAGCACGGTGATCGCCAACCTTGACCAGGCGCGCCGTTTCATCGGTGTGCTGCACGGCATGGGCTGCCGCTTTGCGCTCGATAATTTCGGCAGCGGCATGGGATCGTTCGCCAACCTCAAGCTGCTGGCGGTCGACTTCCTGAAGATCGACGGCTCCTACATGCGCAACCTGGCCCGCGACAGCGTCAACCAGGCGATGGTGGGGGCCATGATCAAGCTGGCGCGCACGCTGAACTTCAAGGTCATCGCCGAGCAGGTCGAAGATGATTCCTCTGTTGCCGCCGCGCGCTCCATCGGCGTCGATTACCTGCAGGGCTACGCCCTGGGGCGCCCCGCACCGCTCCCGATCGCCGCCTAGCCGCACGCCGTCAGGGCGAGGGCGCGTAGATTTCGTTCGTACGCACGAACGCATTCAGGAACCGGCTCATCACTTCCATCTGCGTGTGATGCGCGTGCAGCGCCGCGAGCTTGCCCGCCTCCTGGGCCGCATCCAGCGGCAGTTGCCGCCAGGTGAGGGCGGCGGCACGGCGCGGCGCTGACAGGGGCCGGTTGCGGTGCAGGCCGTGCGGCGCGGGCCAGTGCAGGCCCGCGTGCACGATCCAGAAGTACAGCTGCGCGCCGGGATGGCCTGCACCCAGGAGTTCCTGCGCCAGCGCGCCGCTGCTGCTGTGATCCGGGTGCCGGTCAAGGAGCGAGGGGGCCAGCACGATGGTGGGCGCAAAGCGATCGATGGCCTCCTGCAGATTCGCCCGCAGCGCATCGCCGGTGTAAGGATCGCCCGGCCGCAGCGCGTCGCTGTAGGGAACGGCGCTGGCGCCCGTGTAGCGCGAGCGGAGCGCGGGAGCCTGCGGGTGCTGCAGCAGGGCGGCGATGTCCCGATCCGGAAATCCGAGCAGGAACTGGTTGGCGCGCGGCACGCCGAGCAGATCGGCCGCCGCGTGCCCTTCGGCAATTCGACGGAGGCCGAGCTGCTCGAGCCCCGCGGAGCGTGGGCGCAGCGTGCGCTCGGTGACCATGGCATCAATCTCGAAGCTGTCGCCGGCGGTGATCCACACCACCGCGACGGTGGCCCCGGCGCGCACCGCCCGCTGCAGGTAGCCGGCACAGCACAGCGTCTCGTCGTCCGGGTGCGGTGCGATCACGAGCACCCGATCGCCCGCCGCGGGCGCTGTCATCAGCGGCAAAGGCGCGGGCGCACGGGCCGGCGCCGGCGGGCTCGCCGCCAGCAGCGCCACAGCGCCGCACAGCGCCAGGCGGTTCATGCCGGGTCCGGAAGCGCGGAATGACTGCGGGTGCACACGCCGCAGATTCTAGGGTGCAGAATCAGCGCGCGTGAAGCGCCAGGCGAGCCCGCGGCCCCGCGGGGCGCCGGGCCACGGCTCGGGCCCGTCCACGGATCAATTGCCCGCGCCGGCCGCTACGCGTATATACACCTAATGGGTTTGAGGGACCGGAGGCACAACTCTGAGCGGAGTCCCCGGAGGCCCACGAAATGCCCGCCTATACCGTCATAGTGGCTGACCAGCGCAACGCCACGATCTACGATCTGGCGGCCCCCGCCGCGCCGCTGTGCATTCTGGACCGGCTCGTCAATCCGGCCGGCCACCGCCACGAGCGCGGGTCAGGTTCGCGCGCGCCGCGTCGCCCGAAAGGCTGGAACGGTCTGCGTCATGCGTTGATGCCACGACCGGCAGACCGGCAGCACGCGACGGAGAGTTTCCTGCGTGCCGTGATCGCGGCGGCGGATCGGCCGGTGCCCGGGCAGCAACGCTACGAGGTCCTGCTGATCACCGCACCCGCCTTGCAGGGCGTCTTCCGGCGCCTGGTGCCGCGCTCCTGGAACGTCACCGTCCTGCCTGGCATGCTCGTCAAGTCCCCTCCCGGTGAACTGGGCCTTGCCATTGCGGAGTGTATGATCTCCCCTCCTGCGCGCCCCCGGCGTGGCTGGTTCGGCGCCGCCTGAGCCGGTGGCGTGCCGCCGTTATTCCGCCCTTGCTGAGGCGCGCGCGCCCTCCCGAGTGAGCAGCGCGCGCTTGCGGTGGACGCCCCAGCGGTAACCTGACAGCGAGCCATCGCTACGCACCACGCGGTGGCAGGGAATGGCCACCGCGAGTGGGTTTGCAGCGCAGGCCTGGGCGACGGCGCGCACGGC
The DNA here is from genome assembly GCA_035300345.1 of Steroidobacteraceae bacterium. Taxonomy (GTDB): domain Bacteria; phylum Pseudomonadota; class Gammaproteobacteria; order Steroidobacterales; family Steroidobacteraceae; genus FEN-1191. The sequence continues at coordinate 82,151 of DATGVM010000002.1, read as the reverse complement.
TTTCGGGGCGCCGATGCGCCGAGCGACCTCGCTGTAGGTCGCGGTGCTGCCGACGGGGATCTTCTGCAGCGCGCGCCAGACGCGCCGCTGGAATGCGGTGCCGCGTATGTCCAGCGGCAGGCGCAGTCCGACGCCCGGCGCATCGACCAGGCTCACGACCTCGGCCACCCAGCGTTCGAAGTCCGCGTCCCCGCCGATCAGCCGCGCCTTCGGAAAGCGCTGCTGCAGTTCGCGCCGCAGGGCCTCCGCGTCGCCGCCGAGCGAGATCGCGCAGACGCCCCGATCGCTGCGCGCCACCAGGACCCGGCCCAGGCTGCACCCGGAGGTGGCGAAGCGGATCTCGGCGTTGGCGCCGCCGTCACGATAATTGCGCGGCGTCATGCCCAGCAGCTGGCTGGAGGTGGCGTAAAAATGGCCGCCTGAGTTATAGCCGGCATCCAGGATCGCCCGGGTCACGCTGCCGCCGCGGCGCAACTCGCCCGACAGCCGCTGGGCGCGCCGGGCCAGCACATAGGAGCGGGGGCTCAATCCGGTGACCGACTTGAAGACGCGATGAAAGTGATAGGCGCTCATGCCGGCGCGCTGGGACAGCTGGGCGAGCGTCGGCGTTCCAGTCCCGGCGTCGATGTAGCGGCAGATCTTCGTGACGATTGCGGCGCGTTCGGTGGCGAGTGACGGGGCGCGTGGGCGGCAGCGCTTGCAGGGCCGGAAGCCGGCCCGCTCCGCTTCCGCGCAGCTGTCGTAGAAGGCGACATTCTCGGCCCTGGCGCGGCGCGATGGACAGGAGGGGCGGCAATAGACGCCGGTCGTCCTGACCGCATAGTAGAAGTCGCCGCGGTTCTCCGGGTCGCGCGCCAGCACCGTGGCCCAGCGTGGGTCGAGCTGCGTGGCCGGTGGCCGGCTCTGGACTGCCGTGTCAATCATGTCTGATCCTCCGCTGCAGGTGGCTGGAACTGTAGCCACCCGGGCACGCCGGATCACTCCAAAGTCTTGCTCTCAAACTCGGGCCGGCTCGGAGCGCCCGTAGCCTACAGCAGCGGCACCAGCAGCAGCGCGACGATGTTGATGATCTTGATGAGCGGGTTGATCGCGGGTCCCGCCGTATCCTTGTACGGATCGCCCACAGTGTCCCCCGTGACGGCGGCCTTGTGGGCTTCCGAGCCCTTGCCGCCGAAGTGACCTTCCTCGATGTACTTCTTGGCGTTGTCCCAGGCGCCGCCGCCGGTGCACATCGAGATCGCGACGAACAGGCCGGTCACGATGGTGCCGATCAGCAGTCCGCCCAGCGCCTTAAGTCCGGCGCCCGGGCCCATGAGCGCATTCATGCCGAAGGCGACGATGATGGGCACCAGGATCGGCAGCAGCGAGGGCACGATCATTTCCCGGATCGCCGCGCGCGTCAGCAGGTCCACGGCCTTGGAGTAGTCCGGTTTCGCGCTGCCTTCCATGATCCCCTTGATCTCGCGGAACTGGCGGCGCACTTCCACGACGACCGATTCCGCCGCGCGGCCCACGGCTTCCATGGCCATGGCGCCGAACAGGTAGGGCACCAGGCCGCCGAGGAACAGGCCGATGATCACGGCCGGATCGGACAGCGAGAATTCCACCATCGTGCGGCCCGCGCCAGTCAGATGCGCTTCGAGGTTGTGGGTGTAGTCGGCAAACAGCACCAGCGCGGCGAGCCCGGCCGAACCGATGGCGTAGCCCTTGGTCACGGCCTTGGTGGTGTTGCCCACGGCGTCGAGCGGATCGGTGATGTCGCGCACCCTGCGATCGAGCTTCGCCATCTCGGCGATGCCGCCGGCGTTGTCGGTGATCGGGCCATAGGCGTCCAGCGCGACGATCATGCCGGTCAGCGACAGCATCGCCGTCGCGGCGATGGCGATACCGTAGAGTCCCGCGAAATGATAGGCCGCAAGGATGGCCGCGCACACCGCGATCACCGGCAGGGCGGTGGATTTCATCGACACGCCGAGCCCGGCGATGATGTTGGTCGCATGGCCGGTCATCGACGCCTTGGCGACGCGCTGCACCGGCTGGTATTCCGTGGCGGTGTAGTACTCGGTGATGACGATCAGCGCCGCGGTCAGCCCTAAGCCCACCAGCTCGCAGGAGAACAGGGCGTTGAGATTGCCTGGCATGATCTGCCGCGTGATGAACCAGAACAGCAGCGCGGAGATCAGCCCGGCGACGACCACGCCCTTGTAGAGCGCGTTCATGATCTTGCCGCCGTCGGAAGTCCTGACGAAGAAGGTGCCGATGATCGAGGAGACGATCGATGCGGCGCCGAGCGCCAGCGGGAACACGATCGCCGCCATCCCGGCTTCCTGCAGCAGCAGGCCGCCCAGCAGCATCGTCGCGACGATCGTCACGGCGTAGGTCTCGAACAGGTCCGCCGCCATGCCGGCGCAGTCCCCGACATTGTCCCCGACGTTGTCGGCAATGACCGCGGGGTTACGTGGGTCGTCCTCGGGGATGCCGGCCTCCACCTTGCCGACCAGATCGGCGCCAACGTCGGCGCCCTTGGTGAAGATGCCGCCGCCGAGGCGCGCGAAGATCGAGATCAGCGAACCGCCGAAGGCCAGGCCGATGAGCGAGTGCAGTGCGGCCTCATCGCCGATGGCGCCGCGCACCGCGAGAAAATACCCGGCCACGCCGAGCAGCCCCAGGCCCACCACCAGCATGCCCGTGATCGCGCCGCCACGGAACGCCACCTGGAGCGCGGCGTTGAGTCCTGCGTGGGCGGCCTGCGCGGTGCGCACATTGGCACGCACCGAGATGTTCATGCCGATGTATCCGGCCAGTCCCGAAAGGATGGCACCGACCGCGAAGCCGCCGGCCGTCGCCGCGCCCAGCGCCCACCAGAGCACCACGAACAGCATCGCCCCGACCATCGCGATGGTCGAGTACTGGCGGTTCAGATAGGCCTTGGCACCGGCCTGGATCGCGGCCGCGATTTCCTGCATGCGGGCATTGCCGGCGTCGAGGCGCAGGATCGCCGCCATCGAGAACAGCCCGTAGACCACGGCGAGGAGGCCAGCGAATACAGCGAGCCACAGCCAGTTAGCGGCATCCATGGAAATCCTCCGGAAATCAATACACTATATTGGTTATGGGCTGCGGCCAGTCCCTAAAGGATGGACGCTGTGCAGCGGGCGCGCAATATATCACAGGGGCACGGCCCGCCCCGATCAGCATGGCCCGCACGTGAATGAGCAACTGACTCCGCTGCTGACCTCAAGCGTGCACGACACCCTGGTGTCGGCGCGGCGCAGGGGCGCGGCCTCCGTGGAGTGTTCCGTGGATCTGGAGCGCTCCACACGCACGATCACGCTCGGTCCGGCGGACTGGGGCTGGGACGGGCAGCGCTATCCGTACCTGCCATCGTGCAAGGAGCGCACGATCTACTACTGGTCGGGCGCGGACTTCCAGCCCGCCGCGCGCTTCACCCACGCACACATCAAGCTCGTGCCGACGCCCTGGGGTGCACCGACCTTCGAGATCGATGGCATCAAGATGCTGCCCAGCGCGCGCGTTTCGCCCTACGCGGACGCGCAATACAAGGTCAGCCTGATCGAACCGCGCGGCAAATGCATCCTCGACACCTGCGGCGGGCTCGGCTATTTCGCGGCCTGGTGCCTTCAGGGCGAGGCCGCGCAGCTGCACAGCTATGAGAAGCACCAGGACGTGCTGTGGCTCCGTAGTCTCAACCCCTGGTCGCCGGACAGCGCCTGGTCCGCCCAGAACACCCGCGCCATGAGGCTGGAGCTTGGCGACATCACGGAGCGCATTCAGGAACACCCGGAAGCGTATTTCGATGCGATTCTCCACGACCCGCCGCGCTTCGGGATCGCCGGCGAACTCTATTCGCTGAATTTCTACGAGCAGCTGGCGCGGGTGCTGAAGAGGCGCGGGCGCCTGTTTCACTACACCGGCACGCCGAACCGGCTCACCACGGGCCGCAACCTGCCCCACGAGGTGGCCCGGCGCCTCAAGCGCGCCGGATTCGCCACCGAGTTGCGGGCCGACGGTGTGCTGGCCCAAAAGAGCGCGGCGCGCTAGAGCCGCCCGGCTCATCGCCTCAAGGGTGTTCCGCCTCGGTGTGCGTCTTCTCGCGCCGCACCAGGTACCAGCCGCTGGCGATGATGATGGTGGCGCCCAGCAGCGTGTAGCGATCGGGCGAGGTGTGCCAGAGGACGCGGTCGAACAGCACGCCCCAGCCCAGCGCGGTGTATTCGAACGGCGCGACGGCGGACGCCTCCCCATGCTGGAAGGCGTAGGTGACGCCGAGCTGGCCGAAGAATCCGCTGATGCCGATCCCGCCGATCAGCCAGTAATCCTGCACCCGAACCGCCTGCCAGGCGGGGAGGGCCAGCGCGCTCGAGGCAACGGCGAGCATGGTGATGAGCCAGAACATCAGGCTCTCGGTCGAATCGGTCCGCCCGGCGATGCGGATGATCAGCGCGGAGACGGTGTAGCACAGCGCCGAACCGAGTATCGCCAGGCCCGCGAAGGTCAGCATGCCCTCGCCCGTCGGACGCAGAACCACCAGCACGCCGATGAACCCGGCGATGATCGCCAGCCAGCGTGCGCCGCCGACGCGCTCGCCCAGAAGCGGTGCCGACAGCGCCGTGATCAGCAGCGGGGCGATGAAGAAGATCGCGTAAGTCTCGGTCATCGGCAGCGTCCGCAGGCCGAGGATGAACAGCCACAGCATGAAGGTACCCAGGGTCCCGCGCAGCAGATGCAAGGGCCAGCGGATCTGCAGCAGCGCCGCCCGCGAGCCGCGCAGCGCGACATAGCCGTACACCAGCGGGAGCGAGGCGAGGCTCCGCAGTGCCGTGACCTGCATCGCCGGGTAGACCGGCGACAGCAGTTTCATGCCGGCGTCCATCAGCGCGAACAGCGCAGCGGCCGCCACGAGCGCGCCGATGCCCGGCAGGTTGCGCTGGCCGGTCATGGCCGCCTACTTCAGCAGGTACGGGGTAGTCAGCCGGCGCCGCACGCTCTTGCCGCGCAGCCGCGCATAGGCGGGGAGGCCGGCCTGGTAGGGCGGATAGTCCTCGCCGCCGATCAGGGGCTCGAGGTAGCGGCGGCAGGCGGCAGTGATGCCGTAGCCATCGGGCGTGATGAAATGCCGCGGCACGGTCTTCTCGACATTGGCCACCGCGGCGAGCGGCACCGGCACGATCTTCCAGCGGTAAGGGCGCGATGAGAGCCGCTTGATCGCGGGCATCACCCCGTGCTGGCCCTGCACGGCGTATTGGACCGCGGCCCGGCCCACGGCGTAGGCCTGATCGACATCGACCTTCGAGGCGATGTGGCGCGCCGCGCGCTGCAGGTAGTCGGCGACCGCCCAGTGAAACTTGTAGCCGAAGGCCTCGCGCACCATGTTGGCCACCACCGGACCCACGCCGCCGAGCTGCGTGTGTCCGAAGGCATCCTTGGTGCCCGCCTCGGCGAGAAACTTCCCGTCGGCATACCTGGCGCCTTCCGAGACGACGATCACGCAATAGCCATAGTCCGTGACGCACTGCTTGACGCGTGCGAGATACTTGTCCTTCTCGAAGGCGATCTCCGGAAACAGGATCAGGTGCGGCGGATCGCCCGCCTTGCGGCCCGCCAGTCCGCCGGCGGCCGCGATCCAGCCGGCATGGCGGCCCATCACTTCCAGCACAAAGACCTTGGTCGAGGTGCGGGCCATCGAGGCGACGTCCATCCCGCCCTCGAGCGTTGAGACCGCGATGTACTTGGCCACTGAACCAAAGCCGGGGCAGCAGTCGGTATGGGGCAGGTCGTTGTCCACGGTCTTCGGAATGCCGATGCAGGCGATCGGGTAGCCCAGCTGCGCGCCGATCTGCGCCACCTTGTGCGCCGTGTCCATCGAATCGTTGCCGCCGTTATAGAAGAAATAACCGATGTCATGCGCCCGGAACACTTCGATCAGGCGCTGGTACTCGGCGCGGTTTTCCTCCAGGCCCTTGAGCTTGAAACGCGCCGAACCGAAGGCACCCGCCGGCGTGTGGCGCAGCGCGCGTATGGTGGCGCGCTCCTCGGCGCTCACGTCGATCAGGTTTTCCGTGAGGATGCCGACGATGCCATCGCGCCCGGCGTAGAGGCGGCCGATGTGGGCGCGCGCCTTGCGTGCGGCTTCGATGACACCGCAGGCGGACGCATTGATGACGGCGGTGACGCCGCCAGACTGGGCGTAGACCGCGTTGCGTGCTGTGGATTTGCTCATGGTCTTGAGTGACTCCGTCCGGGCAAGTGTTCAGGCGGGATGGCGAGGATAGCCGAAGGGCGCCCGTTTTTGGCGGCGGGGGGCGTTTGACCGCCCGACGGTGCCTCGGTACCTTTCACACATGCGGATCGTCCTACTCGGCGCGCCTGGCTCAGGCAAAGGCACCCAGGCGCAACGCCTGGTCGCGCGCTTTGGCGTTCCGCAGGTGTCCACCGGTGATCTGCTGCGATCGGCCGTGGCGCGCGGAACCGAGCTCGGTCGGCGCGCCAGGGCGGCCATGGATGCCGGGCAGCTGGTGGCCGACGACATCGTGATCGGCATCATCCGCGAGCGTCTCGGGCAGAGCGACGCCCGCCAGGGCTACGTGCTGGACGGCTTTCCGCGCAACCAGGCGCAGGCCACGGCGCTCGCGGCGATGCTCGAGGCAATCCACCAGCCCCTCGAGGCCGTGGTGCTGTTCAACGTCGATTATGCGGAGATCGCGCGCCGCATCTCCGGCCGGCGCAGTTGCCCGAACTGCGGCACCATCTACAACGTGCATGATGCGACGACGCCGGGCATCACCCATTGCACCAGCTGTGAGGCGCGAGCGGCGCTGACGCAGCGCCCGGATGACAACGAGCAGACCGTGACCCGCCGTCTCGCCGTCTACGATGAGCAGACCCGCCCGCTCATCGAGCACTACCGCGCACAAGGGCTGCTGCGCACGATCGATGCGCAGGGTGAGGTGGATGCGGTGACCGCGCGACTGCTCGCGGTGCTGGCGCCGGCGTAGCCGCCGCTGCGGGGCCCAGGACAGGGCCCACTACAGAGTCCACTACAGGGCCCACTACAGGGCCCGCAACAGGTCGTCGCCGATGGCCTGGCGGCGCCACCCGCTCAGCAGCGCCCCGTCGCGGTGGCCGCCCGCCAGGCGTTCCATTTCGCGCCGGGTCGCGAGGATCTCCGGCGCCACGGCGAGGGTCGCGGCGACGCGGCGCGTGATGTCGGTGAGGCGCGCCAGGGTGTCGATTTGCTGCTGGTCCGGGCGGCGGCGCTGCGGGAGCGGGTCGAGCTGCGCGGGCAGCCCAGCGGCGCGGATCTGCTCCAGCAGTTGCGCGCCACTGTTCTCGCGGATCCCGGCCGGTAATTCGCGCAGCCGCTCCAGCGCGGCCAGGTCGCGCGGCGCCTGCAGCACCAGGTCGCGCAGCGCCGGATCGGGCAATATCCAGCCGCGCGGCCGGTCGGCCTGCATGGCGCGCGTCTCGCGCCAGGCGGCCAGCATTCGGGCCAGCCGCTGCCGGTCCGGGTCCAGCTCGGCAAAAGCCCGGATGCGCGTCCAGGCCTCCTCGGGGTCCACCGCCAGTGATTCCGTGCCGATCTGCTCCATCTCCTCGTCGAACCAGGCGCGGCGGCCGAGCCGCCCGAGCCGCTCCCCGAGTACTTCGCGGAGCGGGGGCAGATGGCGCACGTCGTCGAGCGCGTAGTCGATCTGCGCCGCGGACAGGGGCCGGCGCGACCAGTCGGTGCGGGTCTGGCTCTTGTGCAGATCGACGCCCAGCAGTTCGCGCACCAGATCGGCGTAGCCGATCTGGGCCGGAAAACCCACCAGCGCCGCGGCGACCTGCGTGTCGAAGACCGGACTCACGCTGCCGAGCACCGGGGCCAGCACCTCGAGATCCTGGCGCGCGGCATGCAGGATCTTGCACAACGCCGGTGCGCGCATCAGCGGGCGCAGCCGATCCAGGCTATCGATGGCCAGAGGATCGACGCACACCGAAAGCTCTGACGTGCCCAGCTGCAGCAGGCACAACTGCGCGTAGTAGGTGCGCTCACGCATGAACTCGGTGTCCAGGCCGAGGGCGTGGTGGGGCGCGATGACGGCGGCAGCGGCGGCCAGGGCAGCGGAATCAGCGATCGGTGCGGACAAGTTTGGCCCTAAGGGCGTGCACAGGCACGAGTGTACAATCCGCGTGATTATGCACGTACACATCCTCGGTATCTGTGGAACTTTCATGGGCGGAATCGCCGCGCTCGCCCGCGCGGCCGGGCACCGGGTCACGGGCTCGGACCGCAATGTCTATCCGCCGATGAGCACGCAGCTCGCGGCGCTCGGCATCGAGCTGACCGAGGGGTACGAGGCCGCGCAGCTTGACGTGCGCCCCGATATTGTCATCGTGGGCAATGTGTGCACCCGCGGCATGCCGGTCGTCGAGGCGGTGCTCGAGCGCGGCATTCCCTACACCTCCGGGCCCGAATGGCTGTCGCGCGCGCTGCTCGCCGATCGCTGGGTGCTCGCCGTCGCGGGCACGCACGGCAAGACGACCACCGCGGCGATGCTGGCGTGGATCCTCGAGGACGCCGGCCTCGCGCCGGGTTTCCTGATCGGCGGCATTCCGGGCAATTTTCCGGTCAGCGCCCGGCTCGGCGAGTTGCCCTACTTCGTGATCGAGGCCGATGAATATGACACGGCCTTCTTCGACAAGCGCGCGAAGTTCGTGCATTACCGGCCGCGCACGCTGGTGCTGAACAACCTGGAATACGATCACGCGGATATCTACCCGGATCTCGCCGCCATCGAGTGGCAGTTCCACCAGCTGCTGCGCATCGTGCCCGGCGGCGGACGGATCCTGGTCAAGGCGGGCGAGGCCAGCCTGGAGCGTGTCCTGAAAAAGGGCTGCTGGAGCGAGGTGGAGCGCTTTGCGCCCAGCGCCGGGTCCGCGCGCGCCGGCGGCGCGAGCCTGTGGTCGGCGAAGATGCCGCGCGAGGGCGACGGCTCGGAATTCAGCGTGCAACTGGCCGGCAGTGCCGTGGGCACGGTGCGCTGGCCGCTGATCGGCCTGCACAATGTCGACAATGCCCTGGCGGCGATCGGCGCGGCGCGCCACGCCGGCGTGACGGCGGAGCGCGCCTGCACGGCGCTGGCGAACTTCAGCGGCGTGCGCCGGCGCATGGAACTGCGCGGCGTGGCCGCCGGGGTGCGCGTGTACGACGATTTTGCGCATCATCCCACCGCGATCGCGACCACGATCGAAGGCTTGCGCCGGCGCGTGGGTCGCGAGCGCATCGTCGCGGTGCTCGAGCCGCGCTCGCACACCATGCGCGCGGGCGTGCATCGCGACACCCTGGCCGCCTCGCTCCGCGGTGCCGACAGCGTGTGGCTGTACGCGGGCAAGGTGCTGGGCTGGGACGCGGCGGCGGCACTGGCGGTCCTGGGCGAGCGCGTCCACGTGGCGCGCGACATGGACGCCCTGCTGGCCGGTTTGGGGCGCGAGCTGCAAGCGGGCGATCACGCGCTGCTGATGAGCAACGGTGGATTCGGAGGACTGCACGAGCGATTGCTCGGCGCGCTCACGGCGCGCGGCGCCAATGCCTGAACTGCCGCTGTTCCCGCTGCGCACGGTGCTGTTTCCGGGCGGGCTGCTGCCGCTGCGGATCTTCGAGCCCCGCTACGTCGACATGGTGGGCCGCTGCATGAGCGACGGCGGTGAGTTTGGCGTGGTGCTGATCACCCGCGGCGAGGAAAGCGGCGCGATCGCGGCCGTCGCTGATGTCGGCACGAGCGCCCGCATCATCGATTTCAATACGCTCCCCGACGGGCTGCTCGGATTGATGTGCCGGGGTGCGCGGCGCTTCCGGCTGCACTCGCGCCGCCAGCAGGGCGATGGTCTGCACCTGGGCACCATCGACTGGATTGCCGACGCGCCCGCGAGCGCGCTGGCACCGGAACATCGGCCGGTGGCGCGTGTGTTGCAGCGCGTGCTGCAGGAGCTCAGCGCCACGGCACAGCTTCTGGAGGTGCAACTCGACGATGCCGGCTGGGTCGCGGATCGGTTGGCCGAGCTCCTGCCGCTCGAGCGCGCGATGCAGCAGGCCCTGCTGGAGCTGGACGATCCGCAGGAACGCATGCGGCGGCTGGCGCCGCTGATCGAGGTGCCCGAGGAGCTGCGGCAGGGAGACTAGCCGACGGCGCGCCGGACGGAATCCTCGGTCGACCAGTCGGGCACGCGCAGCACTTCAGTGTCCAGGTTCCCGTCGGCGTGCAGGGTGAGGCGCCGGTATCCGGGCGGATTCGGGTCGATCGCGAACTGATCGGCGTGCGGCAGGAACTGCGCGCAGGTCGAGGGTGCGGCGAGCAGGCGCACCCCCTTGCGGTGGGTGTCGAAGCTCTGGTGCACGTGCCCCCAGACGATGGCGCGCAGGCGCGGATAGCGATCGGTGATCGCAAAGAATTCATCTGAATTCTGCAGGCCCACGGAATCGATCCAGCGGCTGCCCATGCGCACCGGGTGGTGATGCAATCCGACCAGCACGTGGCGCTCGCCGCTGCCCTCCAGGCAGGCAATGAGGCGCGCGAGCTCCGCCGTACGCAGCTGACCATGAGCCTGACCGGCCACGCAGCTGTCGAGCATCACGATCCGCCAGGCGCCCCGGTCCACGAAGCCGCCAACCTGAAATGGTGCACCGCCCAGCTCCCGGGCCATGAGGTCGGCATCGTCGTGGTTGCCAGGCAGGCACCAGACCGGCTTGCCCAGATCGCCAAACATCTCGCGCACCACCGCGTACCCGCCGGGGTCGTCGTTGACCAGGTCACCCGTGAGCAGCAGGGCATCGACGTTCCAGTGGTGAGCCCGGGCATGGCGCAGCACGCTCTGGAGCGAGGCGCGGGTGTTAACGCCGCGCAGGGCACCATCAGCCCGCGCCATGAGGTGCGGGTCGGTGAACTGCAGCAGGCGGATCTCATCGTTCATGGCGCATATGTTACCGGCTGCGCGATTCCCGCCAGGTGACCTGCATCAACATCGCGAAGTCTGCTAGAAATAGGACCGCCGACGCATTCCACAGTTCTGAAGATCGCGGCGCCGATGATGTTAAACGGCCGCCGCGAAACCGTCGCAGACTCGCGTCAACCCCTCAATATCGGTACTGATCCGGCTTGTAGGGGCCCTGCGGATCAACGCCAATGTAGCGTGCCTGCCGGTCGGTGAGTACCGTCAGTTCGGCGTTGAGTTTCACCAGCTGCAGCCGCGCCACCTTCTCGTCCAGGTGCTTGGGCAGCACGTGCACGCCGATGGCGTAACGCTCCTGATGGCTCCACAATTCGATCTGCGCCAGGACCTGGTTGGCGAAGGAGCTGCTCATCACGTAACTCGGGTGGCCGGTGCCGCAGCCGAGGTTTACGAGGCGCCCCTCGGCCAGCAGGATGATGCGCTTGCCGTCCGGGAAGATCACATGGTCGACCTGCGGCTTGATGTTCTCCCAGGCGTACTGCTTGAGCGAGGCGCAGTCGATCTCATTGTCGAAGTGGCCGATGTTGCAGACGATGGCATTGTTCTTCATGCGCTTCATGTGCTCGTGCGTGAGCACGTGGAAATTACCCGTGGCGGTCACGAAGATATCGGCCTTGTCGGCCGCGTAGTCCATGGTCACCACGCGGTAGCCTTCCATCGCCGCCTGCAGCGCACAAATCGGGTCGATCTCGGTGACCCACACCTGGGCCGACAGCGCGCGCAATGCCTGCGCCGAGCCCTTGCCAACATCGCCATAGCCGGCGATCACCGCCACCTTGCCGGCGACCATCACGTCCGTGGCGCGCTTGATCCCATCGACCAGCGATTCGCGGCAGCCATACAGGTTGTCGAACTTGCTCTTGGTCACGGAGTCGTTGACGTTGATGGCCGGGAAGGCCAGCTGGCCGTCGCGCGCCATCTGGTAGAGGCGCTTGACGCCGGTCGTGGTCTCTTCCGAGACGCCGCGGATCGAGGCGAGCCGGGTGGAATACCAGCGCGGATCACGCTTCAGGGTGGCCGTGATCGCGGCGAACAGCGCGGTCTCCTCTTCGCTTCCCGGATGGCGCAGCACGGTGGCGTCCTGCTCGGCCTTGGCGCCCAGGTGCAGCAGCAGCGTGGCATCCCCACCGTCATCGAGAATCAGGTTCGCGTGGAGGTCATTGGGCCAGGCAAAGATTTGGTGGGTGAAATCCCAGTACTGCTCCAGGGTCTCGCCCTTGTAGGCGTACACGGCCGTGCCGCGCGCGGCGATCGCCGCCGCGGCGTGATCCTGGGTCGAAAAGATATTGCAGGAGGCCCAGCGCACTTCGGCGCCGAGCGCCTGGAGCGTCTCGATCAGCACCGCGGTCTGGATCGTCATGTGGAGCGAGCCGGCGATGCGCGCGCCGCGCAGCGGCTGGAGCGGCGCGAATTCCTCGCGTATCGCCATCAGGCCGGGCATCTCGGTCTCGGCGATGGCGATCTCTTTGCGGCCCCAGTCGGCCAGCCGGGGGTCGGCCACGTGGAAATCGCGGGTCTCGGTCACGGGTTTGACGGTGGCTTTCATGGCGTCGCTACTCCTTGAGTGTCAGTCTCTGGTAGTGAGCGCCGTTGGCTATGGCTAGCCACAACGCACCAAGCCTGGCAGGGCTAGTCCCTGTCGCAACGCTCCTTGGCGCACTGGCGTGCCGGCAGGCGGCACGTCGGACGAAAATTATAACTCAGGAGCGGGGATTTGTGCCCGCCCGGCGCGCCATTTTGCGACCCGCGGCCGCCAGGGCGGCGGCGCGATCGGTGCGCTCCCAGGTGAAGCCCGGCTCTTCGCGGCCGAAATGGCCGTAGGCGGCCGTCGGCAGGTAGATCGGCCGCGCCAGATCTAGCATGACGCGCAGGCCGTAGGGCGTGAGGTCGAAATGGCGGCGCACCAGCGTGGTCAGCTGCTCGCGCGAGAGCGCGCTGGTGCCGAAGGCATCCACCATGATCGAAGTCGGCTCGGCCACTCCGATCGCATACGAGACCTGCACCTCGCAGCGCTCGGCGAGCCCGGCGGCGACCAGGTTCTTGGCCACGTAGCGCGCCGCATAGGAGGCCGAGCGGTCGACCTTGGAGGGATCCTTGCCCGAGAAGGCGCCGCCGCCGTGGCGCGCAAAGCCGCCGTAGGTGTCGACGATGATCTTGCGGCCGGTGAGCCCGCAATCTCCGACCGGCCCGCCGACCACGAAACGGCCGGTCGGATTGATGTGGTACTGCGTGCGCTTGTCGAGCCAGCGCCGCGGCAGGACCGGCTTGATGATCTCTTCCATCACGGCCTCGCGCAGCTTGGAGGTGGAGATCTCATCGCTGTGCTGCGTCGAGAGCACGACCGCCTCGATGCCCACGGGCCGATCGTTTTCGTAGCGCAGCGTCACCTGGCTCTTGGCATCCGGCCGCAGCCAGGGGAGCCGTCCACGCTTGCGCATCTGGGCCTGGCGCTTGACCAGGCGCTGGGCCAGCGTGATCGGCGCGGGCATCAGCACGTCGGTCTCGTTGCTGGCGTAGCCGAACATCAGGCCCTGATCGCCCGCGCCCTGCCGGCGTTTTGATTTGCGATCGACGCCCCGGGCGATATCCGGAGACTGCTTGCCGATGATGTTGAGCACGCTGCAGCTGGCGCCGTCAAAACCCATGTCCGAGCTGTTGTAGCCGATGTCCAGCACGGTCTGGCGCACCAGCGCCTCGAGATCGATCCAGGCAGAGGTCGTCACTTCGCCCGCGACGATGACTACGCCGGTCTTGACCAGCGTCTCGCAGGCCACCCGGCCGCCCGGATCGGCGCGGAGGATGGCGTCCAGCACGGCGTCGGAAATCTGGTCCGCGACCTTGTCGGGGTGGCCTTCGGACACGGACTCCGAGGTGAACAGAAAGCTGCTGGACATGATGGAGGTCGCGCCTGGAAAAGGGGTCGGCAGTATAGCGACCGGTCGCGGCCGACTAAAGCGGCGCCGCACGGATCAGGCATCGATCCGTGCGGCGCCTCGAAGCGGCCCGAAGGCCGTGATGTCAACGCGAAGCGTTAGCTGCGGCCTCGCCGTGACGCTCAGACTGCGCGGCAATGCCCGGGTCGGAGTCGGTCCCGACCTCGCGCATCAAGCTGGCGCTGCCGTTGCCGCTGCCGCTGAGGCTGGCGGGCACCGACGAGCGCGTCACGTCCGCCTGCTGATTGCCCGAGCCACTCGCGCTGAACGCCGCGGTGGGCGGCGCCGGCACCGGCGTGCGGCTCGCTGCAGCGGCCGTGCCCGCAGCGGCCTGCTGGGTGGTCGCCGTGGCCGCATCGCCTTTCCTGACCGCCTTGTTGCCCGCATTCCGGGAAGCGCTGGCGGCTCCATTGCCCGTGGCCGTGGCCTCGCTCCCGACCTGGCGGGTGGTGTTCTTGGCACCATCCAGATTCCCGCCAAGGTTTCCGTTGCCGGCGAAACTGCCGTTGCCGGCGAAGCCACCGTTGGCACCGTGGCTGATGTCGCCACCGAGCATGCCGCCGGCCGCGCCGCCCAGCGCACCGCCGACCGAGCCGCCCAGCAACTGGGCATACGCGGGGGCGATTGTGAGGCTCAGGGTCGCTGCGAGCGCAGCCATCGTAAGCTTGGTCTTCATGGGATTACTCCTGTCTGCGGCCGGGAACTCCCCGGGCCTTCAACAGCAACAACGACGGTGGAGGCGCGTTTCTTCCATCGGGCCGGCCCACCCGGATTAAGTGCAATGCTCAGCGCGAGTTCGCCGAGCGCAGCGATTCGCCGACCAGCCCGTAGCCATAGACCGGGTCACGCCCGCGCGCGCCGAGGTCACGGCTGGCGGCAATCAGGGAGCGCAGTGCCTGCGCGCTGGCGTCGGGCGGCGGGCCCAGCGCGGCCGCGAGCAGTCCTGCGACGATCGGTGCGGCGTAGGAAGTGCCGCGCACCGTGGCGTAGCCGTGTTTCAGGTCGGCCGCGCGCAGCTCGGCACCGGGCGCGGCAAACATCACGTGCTCGCCGCGGCCGGCTTCAGGCAACACCCGGCCGCGCGCATCGACACCGGTGACCGCGATCACGCCCGGCAGCGCGGCCGGATACAGCGGCGGCGCGGCCGGGCCGTCATTGCCAACGGCGGCGACGATGAGCACGCCGCGGGCCTGCACCGCGGCGACCACGCGGGCCAGCGTGGCATTGCGCGGCCCAACGAGGCTGACGTTGATGACGCTCACGCCGGCGTTCACCAGCGAGGCGAAGGCCAGCGCGACCCGATCGGTCGATCCGCCCGTCACGTCGGTGCAGTACACGTCGATCGCGATCAGCTGCGCGCCAGGAAGCGCGCCGTGAAAATTCGCGTCGCTGCCGACCATCAGCGAAGCCACGGCCGTGCCATGGGCGGCCGGAACGTCCGGCCCGCTGCAGCCGCTTTGGCGGGCGTGGCTCTGCGCCAGTGCCGGATGGGTCAGATCGAGGCCCGAATCGATCATCCCGAGGCGCGGGCCGGTCGGCGGCGGGGCTTGAGCGGCAGCGCCCGCGACCGGCGCGGCCGTTTCGTCGCCGGCGCCGCTGGGCAGATAGATGTGGTTGTAGTCGTAGTCCCCGGCCGGATCGATGCGGCGCAACTGCGCGAGTGCGACGCGGGTGGACATGCGGGGAGGTGCCCGGAGCGTCACGAGTTCGCCGGCCAGCCCCGCCAGCGTCTCGCGGCGCAGGATCTCGAATCCCATGGCCGTGGCGTTGCTCAGGGCCGCCGCGCCCGGATCAAAGGCGAGCAGTTCCGCGCGCACGATCGGGGCGCCGTCCGGATCGGCTTCGATGTAGGCGCGCTGTTTGCGGATCAGCGCGCGGGCCGCGGCGCTGCGGGCGCCGGTGATGGCATCGAGCAGCCGCTCGGAGGTGCCGCTGAGCGCCTGGGTGGCCGCATCGATGACATGGCCGGGCGGCAGGGGCACCGGCACGGTGGGCAGCTGGAGCTGGGCCTCGAGCGGGCCCGCCGCGAGGATGAGCAGCAGCGCCGTGGTGCGGCGCCAGCGTGCCGGGTACCGGGCTGCCGATACTGGTGCTGTGGGTGACATGACTGCTAAGTTAACGGTTCACATAGCGGAATCAATCCAGCCCTACCGGGAAGAAATGCCGGACGCCGGACGTACCTACCCATGAGTGTCGAGCGCGCCGCGGGCCTGGCCGAGTTCCGCGAACAGCTCGTCGCCCTGCTGCCACGGCTGCGCCGCGTGGCGCGCGGATTCGCGCGCCAATCGGCCGACGCGGATGACCTGGTGCAGTGGGTCCTGGAGCGCGCGCTCGAGCGCTGGCTGCAGTGGCGGCCCGGCACGCGCCTGGACTGCTGGCTGATTGGCATCATGCGCAACGCGTGGATCGACGAACTGCGCTCGCGCCGGCGACGGGGCGAGGTGTTGCTGGACGATGAAGCCGTGGCCGGCGTGGCAGACCATGGCGCCGCCCAACCGCTCGAGGCCCTGGCGATCGAGGCGGCGCTGCACGCCTTGCCTGAAGAGCAGCGGCTGGCGGTGCTGCTGGTGCTCGTGGAGGGTCTCTCATACAAGGAGGCCGCCGCCGCGCTGGAGGTGCCCATCGGGACGCTGACCAGCCGCCTGGCGCGCGGCCGGGAAGCACTGGCCGTGGCGCTGGCCTGAGCGCCGTGGCTTAACGACCGGAAGGTGTGAGCATGACGCCTGAAGATGAACAGCTGATGGCCTATGTCGACGGCGAGCTCGACCCGATGGCGCGCTCGCAGTTTGAAAGGGCCCTGGCTGCCGATCCGGCGCTGGTGCGCCGCGTCGCGGCGCAGCGCGAGTTGCGCTCGCGCCTCGCCTCGAGCCTGGATCCGCAGCTGGCCGAGCCGGTGCCCGAGCGATTGCTGCAGATCGCGCGTACGGCGCCCGCCGGGAAGGCGCCCGTGGTGGCACTCAGCGCCTGGCGCGCCCGGGCCCGGGCAGAGCCGCGGGCCGCGCGCCCCTGGGGTTGGCCCGCCGCACTGGCGGCCAGCTGGCTGCTGGCCGGTGTCCTTGGCGTGGCGCTGTGGCGAGCGCCCGGTGCCGGCGGCCTCTCCCTCAGGAACGGCCAGCTGGTGGTCCGCGGCCCGGTCGCCTCGGCGCTCTCCGGCAGCCTGGTCAGCGCCCAGCCCGCCAACCCGGCGGTGCGGATTGGGCTGAGTTTTCGGGACCATGCGGGGCGGCTGTGCCGGACCTTCATGGTCCAGGCTCAATCCAGCGCGGGCATCGCCTGTCGCGCCGGCCCCGACTGGCTGGTCGAGGGCGTAGCGGCGGCTCCCGCAGAGGCCGGCGGTGCGGACCGGCTGCGGATGGCGGGCAGCGCCTGGCCGGCCTCGATCATGCGCGAGGTCGAGCAGCGCATCGACGGCGAAGCGCTGGATGCGGCGGGCGAGCAGCGCGCCCGCGCGCAGGACTGGCGGCCGTAGCGGGGACGGCCCGCGCCACCCGGAGGCAGGTCCCCCGGGAGTGGCGGCAATTGCCGCAGCCACGCGGCTCGGGGACAATGCGCGCCCCGTCCGCCTTAAGATCCCCACAGCCGAGGACCGCATGCCCACTCGCCGCGAGCTCGCCAACGTCATCCGCGTCCTGGCCATGGATGCCGTGCAGCAGGCCAACTCCGGCCATCCGGGCGCGCCCATGGGGATGGCCGATATTGCGGAAGTGCTGTGGCGGGAGTTCCTGCGGCACAATCCGGCGAACCCGCAGTGGTGGAACCGTGACCGCTTCGTGCTCTCGAACGGCCACGCCTCGATGCTGCTGTATGCGCTGCTGCATCTCACGGGCTACCCGCTGGCGATGGAGGAGATCCGCCATTTCCGCCAGCTCGGCAGCCGCACCGCCGGCCACCCGGAGCACGAACCGGCGATCGGCATCGAGACGACGACCGGGCCGCTCGGCCAGGGCCTCGCGAACGCGGTCGGTTTTGCGCTCGCGGAGAAAGTACTGGCGGCGCAGTTCAACCGCCCGGGCCTGGCCGTGGTCGATCACCACACCTGGGTGTTTGTCGGCGATGGCTGTCTCATGGAAGGCATCTCGCACGAGGCGGCCTCGCTCGCCGGCACGCTGGGACTGGGCAAACTCATCGGCCTGTACGATGACAATGGCATCTCCATCGACGGCAAGGTCGCGGGCTGGTTCGCGGACGACACCGCCAAGCGCTTCGAGGCCTATGGCTGGCAGGTGATTCGCGCCATCGACGGCCAGGACGGGGAGGAGGTGGCCGAGGCGATCCGCACCGCGCAGGCCGACACTGCGCGCCCATCGCTCCTGTGCTGCCGCACCGTGATCGGCTACCCGGCGCCCACCCGCGGCGGCACGGCCAAGGCGCACGGCGAGCCGCTCGGCGCGGAGGAAATTGTCGCGGTGCGCAAACTCCTCAACTGGACCGACCCGCCCTTCGTGGTCCCCGAGACCCTGCGCGCCGCCTGGGACGGAAAGGCGCGGGGCCGCGCAGCTGAACTTGCCTGGCAGGAGGTGTATGCGCGCTACCAGGGCGAGTACCCGCAGCTCGCCGCAGAGCTCGCGCGCCGCATGCGCGGCGATCTGCCGGCGGCCTGGCCACAGATGCGCGCCGGGCTGTACACGGCGGCGGCGGCGACCACGGCGGCGCAGGCCACGCGCGTCTCCTCGCAACAGGTGCTCAATCACATCGGCGACGGACTGCCCGAAGTGCTGGGCGGTTCGGCCGACCTGACCGGTTCGAACAACACTCTGCGCCAGGGCGCGCGCGTCATCACCCACGATGACGCCTCGGGGAACTATCTGCATTACGGCGTGCGCGAATTTGGCATGAGCGCGGTGATGAACGGGCTGGCCCTGCACGGCGGTTTTATTCCCTTTGGCGGCACCTTTCTCACTTTCTCCGATTACGCACGCAACGCGGTGCGCATGGCCGCCCTGATGCGCCTGCGCGTGATCCTGGTCTACTCGCACGATTCAATCGGGCTCGGAGAGGACGGTCCGACTCACCAGCCCATCGAGCATCTGGGGAGCCTGCGGCTGATGCCCCACCTGCAGCTGTGGCGGCCGGCCGACGCGCTCGAAACCGCAGTGGCCTGGAGCGCACTCATCGAGCGCCGCGATGCACCCGGTTGCCTGGTGCTGACGCGCCAGAACCTGCCGCAGCTGTCGGGCGCCGTCCCGCCCGCACACATTGCCCGCGGTGGCTATGTGCTGCTCGACTGTGCCGGCCTTCCCGAGCTCATCGTGATTGCGACGGGTTCGGAAGTGTCGATCGCGTACGAGGCGGTCCGTTCGGCCCAGGGGCGGGGCGCGCGCGTGCGCCTGGTGTCCATGCCCTGCACCAGTGTGTTTGACGCGCAGGACGCCGCGTGGCGCGAAGCGGTGCTGCCGGCGGCGGTTGGCCGGCGGCTCGCGGTGGAGGCGGGCGCCACGGGTCTGTGGTGGCGCTACGTGGGCAGCCAGGGCCGGGTGCTGGGGATCGATGAGTTCGGCGCTTCGGGCAAGGCGCCGGAGCTGTTCCGCAAATTCGGATTGAGCGCAGAAAATGTGCTCAACGCCATATCAAGTTCGATACCATGAGTACGGCGGGCTACGCACGGGCGCGGGCCCATTTTTTCAGGGAGCAGACATGGCAGTGAAGGTTGGCATCAATGGCTACGGGCGCATCGGGCGCAACGTGTTGCGGGCCCTGTACGAGAGCGGCCGGCAGAAAGAAATCCAGATCGTGGCCCTCAATGATCTGTGCGATTCGCAGACCAATGCACACCTGACGCGCTACGACACGGCACATGGCAAATTTCCCGGCCAGGTCAGCGTCGAGGGCGATTCGATCATCGTCAACGGCGATCGGATCAAGGTCGTCGCGCAGCGCGACCCGGCGCAGATTCCCTGGGGCGCCATGGGCGCCGATTTCGTGCTCGAGTGCACCGGTTTTTTCACCACCAAGGCGGACGCCGGCAAGCACCTGGCGGGCGGCGCGAAGAAAGTGGTGATCTCGGCGCCCGGCGGCAAGGACGTGGACGCCACCATCGTCTATGGCGTGAACCACAACGTGCTGAAGTCCACGCACACGGTCATTTCGAACGCCTCCTGCACCACCAACTGCCTGGCGCCGCTCGCCAAGGTGCTCAATGACGGCGTGGGCATCGACAGCGGATTGATGACCACCATCCACGCCTACACCAACGACCAGCGGCTGACGGACGTGTTCCATGAGGACATCCGCCGCGCACGCTCGGCCACGATGTCGATGATCCCGACCAAGACCGGAGCCGCGGCCGCGGTCGGACTGGTGCTGCCCGAGCTCAAGGGCCGGCTCGACGGCTTCTCCATCCGCGTCCCGGTCATCAACGTCTCGCTGGTGGACCTGACGTTCAGGCCGAAGCGCGCCACCACCATCGAGGAGATCAACAAGTTGGTCAAGGCCGCCGCCGGCAGCGGGCCGCTGAAAGGGATCCTGGCCTACACCGATGCGCCGCTGGTGTCGATCGACTACAACCACGACCCGGCGTCCTCCACCTATGACGCGACCATGACGCGCCTCATCGAGGGCAACCTGGTGAAGGTCTGCGCCTGGTACGACAACGAGTGGGGCTTCTCGAACCGCATGCTCGACACCACGCTGGCCTGGTCGCGCGCGGCCTGAAGCGGGCCGGCACCTATGGCGATCCTGCGCATGGCGGATCTGGCGCTTGCCGGCAAGCGGCTGCTGATCCGCGAAGACCTGAACGTGCCCATCAAGGACGGCGCGGTCGCCAGTGACGCGCGCATCCGCGCTGCGCTCCCCACGATCCGCCAGGCGCTCGACAAGGGCGCCCGGGTGATGATCCTCTCGCATCTGGGCCGCCCCAAGGAAGGCAAGTGCGAGCCCGAATTCTCGCTGGCGCCCGTGGCCGTGCGGCTCTCCGCACTGCTGGGCGCGCCGGTGCCGCTCGTCAGCAACTGGCTCGACGGCGTCGAATGCGCGCCCGGCAGCGCGGTGCTGTGCGAGAACGTGCGCTACAACAAGGGCGAGAAATCGGACGACGAGGGCCTGGCGCGCCGCATCGCCGCGCTCTGCGACATCTACGTGATGGATGCCTTCGGCACCGCGCACCGGGCCGAGTGCAGCACGCACGCCATCGGGCGCTTCGCGCGCGTGGCCTGCGCAGGTCCGCTCCTGGTGGCGGAGCTCGAGGCCCTGGAGCGCGCCCTGAAACAGCCGGCGCGCCCGCTGCTGGCGATCGTGGCCGGATCGAAGGTCTCGACCAAGCTCACCGTGCTCGAGACGCTGCTGGAAAAGGTCGACATGCTGATCGTCGGCGGCGGCATCGCCAACACCTTCCTGGCGGCCAGCGGCGTGCAGGTGGGCAAGTCGCTGTGCGAGACCGAGATGCTCGGCATGGCGCGCCGGCTCCTGGAGCGCGCCCGCGAGCGCGGCGCGGCCATCCCGTTGCCGACCGATGTGGTGGTGGCCCGTGAATTTGCCGCCACGGCGCACGCCGATGTGCGCCCGGTCGGGGAAGTGACGGCCGAGGAAATGATCCTGGACATCGGTCCGGACACGGCCGAGCGTTTCAGCGCCCTGATCAAGTCCGCGGGCACGGTGCTGTGGAACGGCCCTGTCGGGGTGTTCGAATTCGATCAGTTCGGCGAAGGCACGCGCGCCATCGCCAACGCCATCGCCAGCAGCGCCGCCTACTCGCTCGCCGGCGGCGGCGATACACTGGCCGCCATCGAGAAGTACGGCGTCGAGGACGGCATCTCCTACATCTCCACGGGCGGGGGTGCCTTCCTGGAATTCGTCGAAGGCAAGACCCTGCCCGCGGTCGCCATGCTGCAGGCGCGCGCCGCCACGGGACCACACTGACATGGATACTGCACGCCGCACCAAGATCGTCGCCACATTGGGCCCGGCCACCGATGACCCGGCCGTGATGGGTGACATGATCGAGGCGGGACTGGATGTCGCCCGCATCAACTTCTCCCACGGCACGCGCGACTCGCAACGCAAACGCGTCGACCTGGTGCGGGCCAAGGCGCTGGCCGCCGGGCGCAATATCGGGGTGCTGGCCGACCTGGCCGGCCCGAAGATCCGCATCGAGAGTTTCGTGACGGGCAGCGTGCAGCTGCTCGAAGGGGCGCCGTTTGCCCTCGATACCGGGCTCGATGCCTCGGCCGGCAACGTCAACGAGGTCGGTTGCGCCTACCAGAACCTGCCCGCCGACGTGCGCGCCGGGGACAACCTGCTGCTCGCCGACGGACAGATCGTGCTCGGCGTGGAGCGGGTGGCCGGCAGACGCATCTTCTGCGTAGTGCGGGTGGGCGGGGAACTCTCGAACCGCAAGGGCCTCAACCGCCAGGGCGGCGGCATCTCGGCCCCGGCGCTCACCGAGAAGGATCTCGAGGACGTGCAGCTGGCGGCCGAGCTGGGCATCGATTACCTGGCGGTGTCCTTCGCGCGCGACGGCGATGATATGCGCCGGGCGCAGAATGAGCTGCGCAAGTGGCGGGGCGAAGCCCGCGTGGTCGCGAAGATCGAGCGCCACGAGGCACTCGACAACCTGGCCGGGATCCTGGCGGTGACCGATGCGGTCATGGTCGCGCGTGGCGACCTGGGCGTCGAGATGGGCTACGCCGAGCTCACCGGCTTGCAGAAGACCATCATCCGCCAGTCCCTGGCCCGCAATCGCGTGGTGATCACCGCGACGCAGATGATGGAATCGATGATCCAGAATCCGATGCCGACGCGCGCCGAAGTGAGCGATGTGGCCAACGCGGTGCTCGACGGGACCGATGCGGTGATGCTCTCGGCCGAGACCGCGGCCGGCAAGTACCCGGTGAAGGCCGTGCAGGCGATGGCGGACGTGATCCGCGGCGCGGAGAAATACCAGCTCGGCGCCCCGCAGGGGCTGATCCGCGTCGAGGACGAGTTCAGCAACACCGAGGAGGCGATCTCGCGCGCGGTGATGTACACCGCCAGCCACCTGCGCGTGCGGGCCATTGTGGCGCTGACCGAATCAGGCCTCACGCCGCTGTGGATGAGCCGCATTCGCGCCGACATACCGATCTATGCCTTCACGCGCCAACCGGTGACGCGCCGCCGGGTGACCCTGTACCGTGGCGTCTACGCCGTGCCCTTCGACATCACCCACACCGACCCGCAGCAGCTGTATCACGCGATCTTCGAGCAGCTGCTGACCCTGGGCCTGGTGGAGGTCAACGACCTGGTGATCCTCACCAAGGGCGACCTGACCGGGATTGTCGGTGGCACCAACTCCATGCAGATCGTGCGGGTCACGCAGCGCTGAGTGCGCGCGCCCCGAGGGCGGCGTGCCGCCGACAGGGCATCTATGACGGCGCGCGACAGCGAGCTGTCAGGGCAGCTTCTTCAGGATCTTGCCGTCAGCGTCGAGGAAACTGAGGCTGGGGGCGCCCTCGGCCGTCACCTGCATCTGGATGCGCGGGTGGCCACGCCCATCCATGAGCCGCACGGTGGCTGCGCCGTCGTCCTTTCGGCCGACCCAGACGCGCTCCCGATTGTCGCTGCCGGTGACACTGTCGGTCACGCTCAGCCCGGACATCCGGTCCTCACGATCATCCACTCCGATGAGTTGCACGACCTGATTGGCGCCGTACTTGTCGAACGACAGGCTCCCGCCTGAGTCTTCGACCTCGCCCCTGGCGTTCTGGTGTCCCCCAAAGATCAGGCCGCCGTTTTCGCTGCCCTCATCGTTATAGAAAATCATTCCGGCTTGAGGCCGAGCAAAGGCCTGCTCCTTCCCATGCACCACAATTCCGGGCAACTCGGCGTGATTCGAGATCACCATTCGCAGCGTGCCATCCGGCTCGACAATGTTTAGGCGCTGGACGGTGATCTGCTCGAACGACGGTCGGTTCGAGTGTGGCAGGCCATGCAGCACGAGCAGGCCCAGTATTGCGGTCACCGCACCGGAATAGACCGCGAGAAACCATTGACCTTTGCCCATTGGAGCCTCCAGATGGCGCTCAGGCACACGCTCGTCAGCTGGCGGGCTTGATGAGCGCCTTCAGGTCGACCAGCAGCTGAGCCGAGTGCGTCTTGGGATCGACGCCGCGATAGTGCCTGGCGACGCGACCCTGGGGGTCGATCACGAAGGTGTCGCGGCGCGCGTAGCCGATCATGCTCAGCACGCCGTAGGCCTTCGCGACCGATTTGTCGGTATCCGCGAGCACCGGGAAGGGCAGGCTGAATTTGCTGGCGAAGGCCTTCTTGGAGGCCACATCCTGCACGCTGACGCCCAGTACATTCACGCCGAGTTTGCGGAAGGCAAAGATATTGTCCCGGAATTCGCAGGCCTCGGTGGTGCAGCCCGGGGAATCGTCCAGGGGATAGAAGTAAAGCACCACCCACTTGCCTTTCTGGTCCGCCAGACTCACCCAGGCTTCATGCTGGTCCTGCAATCGGAAGGCTGGCGCCGGCATGCCCATCGCGGCGTCGGCGACGGCCCGCACCGGCAGCCCGAGGGACAGCCACGTCGCCAGCAGCACCTGGGACAGGACGCCCAGGCGCAAAACGAGACTTCGGTTCATGTCAGTGCTCCGCGATTTCCGGTTATCTTATGCGCGTGGATGCACCTCCGTCACTGACTCCGGGGGCCGGTGTCGGGAGCACCGTCGGCCTGGTGCTTCCGGGCGGCGGTGCGCGCGCGGCCTATCAGGTGGGGGTGCTGCGGGCCATCGCCAATCTGCTGCCGCGAGCGCCCAATCCCTTTCCCATCATCGTCGGCACTTCGGCCGGCGCGGTCGCCGCCACGGTGCTGGCTGCGGAGGCGTTTCGCTGGCACAAGGCGGTCGACGCCCTCGAACGGGTGTGGGAAAACTTTCATGTCGCGCAGGTGTTTCACGCCGACCCCGCGAGCATGCTGCGCTCAGGGATGCACTGGGCCTTGTCGCTGATGTCCGGGGGACTGCTCCTGCCCCCGCCGCGGGCGCTGTTCGATAACACACCGCTCCGGCAGCTGCTCGAACGCAGCATCCACTGGAGCCACTTGCGCACCAGCGTGAAGCGCGGAGCGCTGAAGGCCCTCGCGTTGTGCGCCACCAGTTACAGCAGCGCCGCTTCTGTCGCTTTCTTCGACGGGCAGAGCGATCTGCCCGACTGGGAACGCCACCAGCGACTCGGCCGGCGCGAGTCCCTCACGATCGACCATCTGATGGCGAGCATGGCGGTGCCTTTCCTGTTTCCGCCCGTGAGCCTGGACGGCGAGTACTACGGCGACGGTGCGCAGCGCCAGCTCTGGCCTTTGAGTCCGGCGATTCACCTCGGGGCCGACCGGCTGCTGGTCATAGGCGTGCGCGCGCAGCTGGGCGCCGGCGTGAGCGACCGGGCGCGCACGGCCGCCGAGGCGCCGACGCCCGGACAGCTGTTTGGATACATGCTCGATACGCTGTTCATGGACCAGATCTACGCCAACGTGGAGCACGTCGCGCGCCTGAACCATGTGGCGGAAGTGGCGCCGCAGGCGGTGCCCGGCGTGCACAAGGTGGCGACCCTGATGATCGCCCCAAGCCAGGATCTGCGCCTCATCGCCATGCGTCACACGCGCAACCTGCCGCGCGGACTGCGCGCGCTGTTGCGCGTCATGGGTGCGCGCGGCACGGCCGGCGCGCAGCTGGCCAGCTACCTGATGTTCGAGGCCAGCTTCACCCGGGAGCTGATCGCGCTCGGCGTGAAGGATGCGATGGCCAAGGCCGATGAGCTGATGGAATTTCTCGGCGGCGGCCAGCTGACCCGCACCATCATGCTGCCGGTCCTGCCCCTTGATGCCGGGGGGGCGCGCTTCGCGGGCGGCTGAGCCCCGCCGCTGGCTGCCCGGCGCCGCGGCTGCCACAATAGCTCCTCTGGCGCCGCGCCAAGCGTGGCGCACTGCGGTTGCGGGGGGCACGTGGAAGAAGAACTCAAGAAAGCGGCGCTCGATTACCACCGCCTGCCGACACCCGGCAAGATTTCGCTGACGCCGACCAAGGCGCTCACCAACCAGCGCGACCTGTCGCTGGCCTATTCCCCCGGCGTCGCCTACGCGAGCCTCGCCATCAAGGAAGATCCGCTGCAGGCGGCCAGCCTGACCGCGCGCGCCAATCTGGTCGCTGTGGTGACCAACGGCACGGCCGTGCTGGGCCTGGGCAACATCGGGCCGCTGGCGGGCAAGCCGGTCATGGAAGGCAAGGGGTGCCTGTTCAAGAAATTCGCCGGCATCGACGTCTTCGATCTTGAGATCGCCGAGAACGATCCGGACCGGCTGGTCGACATCGTCGCGGCGCTGGAGCCCACCTTCGGCGGCATCAACCTCGAGGACATCAAGGCCCCGGAGTGTTTCTACATCGAGCGCAAGCTCCGCGAGCGCATGAAGATCCCCGTGTTTCACGACGACCAGCACGGGACCGCGATCATCGTGGCCGCCGCCGTGCTCAACGGCCTGAGGGTCGTCGGCAAGGACATCGGCAAGGTGAAGGTGGCCGGTTCGGGCGCCGGGGCGGCCGCGATCGCCTGCCTCGACCTGCTGGTGGCACTGGGCCTGAAGAAACAGAACGTGACGATCGCCGACAGCAGCGGCGTGGTCTACCAGGGTCGCCCGAAGACCGACGCCGACAAGCTCCGTTACGCCCAGGCCACCAACAAGCGCACGCTGGCGGAGATCGTCGGCGAGGCCGACATCTTCCTGGGCCTCTCGGGCCCCGGCGTGCTCAAGGCCGCGGACGTGGCGCGCATGGCGCCGCGCCCGCTGATCCTGGCGCTTGCCAATCCGGAGCCCGAGATCCGTCCGGAGCTGGCGCGGGAGGTGCGGCCGGATTGCATCGTGTGCACGGGCCGCTCCGACTACCCCAACCAGGTGAACAATTCCCTGTGCTTCCCCTTCATTTTCCGCGGCGCACTGGATGTTGGCGCGACGGTGATCAATGAGGAGATGAAGCTCGCCACGGTGCACGCGCTGGCCGAGCTGGCGCGCGCCGAGCAGTCGGACGTGTGCACCGCCGCTTATGGCGAGAGCGGTGCGGGTTTCGGCCCGGATTTCCTGATTCCGCGAGCCTTCGATCCGCGCCTGATCACCACGATTGCACCGGCGGTGGCCAAGGCCGCCATGGACAGCGGAGTGGCGACGCGGCCGATCGCCGACCTGAACGCCTATCGCGCCGGGCTGACACACTACGTCTATCAATCGGCCTCGGCGATGCGCACCGTGTTCGCTTCGGCGCAGCATCGCCCCAAGCGGCTGATCTATGCCGAGGGGGAGGATCCGCGCGTGCTGCAGGCGGCGCAGGTGGTGGTCGATGAGGGCCTGGCGCGGCCAATCCTGGTGGGCCGCACCGAGTTGATCGCCGCCCGCATCGAGAAGCTGGGTTTGCGCCTCAAGCTGGGCGAGAACTGCGAGGGCGTGAACGTGCTGAGCGACGCGCGTTTCCGCGACGCCTGGACCGAGTATTACCAGCTGGCCTGCCGGGACGGTGTCACGCGCGCGCTCGCCATGGAGGAGATGCGCAGCCGCACCACCCTCATCGGTGCGATCCTCGTACGTCGCGGCGACGGCGACGCCATGCTCTGCGGCACCGTGGGCGATTACCTCGATCACCTCAAGTACGTGCGCCGGGTCATCGGTCTGCGCGACGGCGTCAGCACCGTGGCCACCATGCAGATGCTGATCCTCAACGACCGGCAGCTGTTCTTCTGCGATACGCACGTCAATCGCGATCCGGACGCCGCGCAGATCGCAGAGATGACGCTGCTGGCCGCCGAGCAGGTGACGCGCTTCGGGCTGACGCCACGGGTGGCGCTGCTCTCGCACTCGAGCTTCGGCAGCTCCGACGCGCCTTCGGCCCGCAAGATGCGCGCGGCCCTGGCCTTGATCGGCGAGCGCGCGCCGGAGCTGGAAGTGGACGGCGAGATGCGCGCCGATTCCGCCCTGTCGAGCGCGATCCGGGAAAACGAGTTCCCGAATTCCCGGCTCCGGCACGACGCCAACCTGCTGATCATGCCCAACGTCGACGCCGCCAACGTCTGCTACAACTCGCTGCGCATCGCCGCGGGCGGCGGGGTCATCGTCGGTGGCATCTTGCTGGGCATCGCGCAGCCCGTGCACATCATGACGCCCTCGTCCACCGTACGCCGCATCGTCGACATGTCGGCGGTTGCCGTCGCCGATGCCGGAGCGCTCGGCGCCGGCGCGGGGCCGCGCTCGGCCCGCAGCTAGGCGCGCTGGTGGGCTACGGTGCGCGCGGTGGCCCATCCAAGGTGCGGGTCGGGCGCTCCACGCAGGGGCGCGCCGGCAAGGTCGTCTCGGTCATCAGCGGGCTGGCCCTGGGCGAGGCCGAGCTTGACGCGCTCGCCACGGAGCTCAAGAAGCGCTGCGGCTCGGGAGGCACGGTGCGCGCAGGCGCCATCGAGATCCAGGGCGAACATCGCGACACGCTGGTCGCGGAACTCCTGAAGCGCGGCTACAGCGCGAAGCGCTCGGGCTGAGGCGAGCTGGCCGCGCGCGTCGGTCAACCCGCGTTGCCGCAACAGCCGGAATCCCGTTGCACGGGCGGGCATTTTACCGAGCCGTAAGAACAGAAGACGCAGCAGTCTCCGGCCTTCGGGCGCAGGAGGGTGTGGCAGCTGGTGCATTCGTAGAAGTAAATGCAGGCATCAGTGGGCATGGCTTCGAGCGCCTCGAACCCGCATTGTGGGCATGTGAGCACGGACTTGAGCACCAGCTGAGGTTCCATTGACGACCGCCTAATACATTTTCCGCGTGCCGACACCAGCGAGGCGGGCAGCCTGGGAAGTCCAGGCTGCCCGTTGGTCGCGAAGAATCCCGCGCCATCGGCAACTTGCTGGTCCGCAGGCCGAAGGCGTGGCCGCCTTGGGGCAGGGTCGGCGATTGCTATTGCCGCGCGCCGGCTTGCCTCGCCTCCTGCAGTTCAGATCGTGCCGGTTTGTCGGAGCGGGCACACTCCCGCAGCAGTTCGCGAAAATACCGCTGACTCGCATCGCGTTTCCCGCTGAGCTGGGCTGCGTGCGCCGCTCCGTATAGCGAACGGAAGCGCCCCGGCTCCTGCTTGAGGGTCGCTTCAAACTGCTCCAATGCCTTGGCAGGCTGGTCCGTCTCCAGCCACATCTCGGCCAGCAGTTCCCGCGCCGGCGACAGCGGTCCAGGTGTCACCGCACTTTTCTCCGTCCCGTCTTCCAGTTCGGCCGCCGATTCCATCTGCCGCAGTGCTTCCTGCTTCTCATCCGCTGCCCACGCAGCCCAGGCCGAGACCGCGCGTTGCTCGATCTCAACCTGTCGCGCCCAGTAAGGTTCGTTGGCACTCAAGAGGCGCTCTTGAAGACGCTGCAGCGCCGCCGCGGCCTCGAGTGCTGCCGCAGAGTGCCCGAGTCGCGCCGCGCCCAGTCCTCGTGCGAACCAGGTTAGGGCATCGGTGTAAGGATACGGCGTCTCCTGCACCACGAGCTGCTCCGCCTGCCTCCAGTCGCGGCGTTCCAACGCGTAGCGTGCCGGGATCGCCGCGAGGGCAAAATAACCAGCGGGCGGGGGTCCGGCGCCAGACAGCAGGGCCTTAGGATCGAAGCGTGAGGCTATTTCCGGCAGGGAATCCACGATCCGCGCTGCCGCCTGGTCCTGCCCGGTCTGCAAGTAGGCGTAAGTCTCGTAGTCGCTCGCATGCAGTTCTTCCGCGGTCTGGCCCTGGCGCCGTGCTGCCGCGGCAGCGGCCACATTGCTGTCAATCGATTCCTGCCAGTATCCCAGGCGGGTAAATGTATGGGACGGCATGTGCAGCGCGTGTGGTGCGTCGGGGGCAATGGTCGCGTAACGCCGCGCCGCCGTCAGCGCCTGACTCGCCAGGGCAGGCACATCGTAAGCATGAATAATGTAATGGGCCAGGCCAGGATGGGTCGGCTGCTGCTCGAACAGATTCTCCAGAAGTCTTCCTGCCTTGATCCGGTCCGCGTAAGTCTTGTCACTGGGATCTTCCGCGACCGCGAGCGCCAATGCGTAGAAGATCTGCGCCTCGTGGTCTTCCGGGTATTGGGCCGCGGCGTTCCCCATGGCGTCGCGATAGGCGAGCAGGCGTTCTCGCTGGGGTGCTGCTTCGAAGTTGGCGTAGAGCTTGCCGACGGCCGTGAGATAGGCACGTTCGCGCTCCGTCTTTGCGCCGAGCTCAATGCCGCGCTCGGCGGCTTCCCGCCCGGTCTGCAATTGACCCTTGTCTTTTTGCCCTGGAGCGAAGGGATTGCCCCAATCGCTCAGAGACATGCCCCAGTAGGCGATAGCGCAGGTCCCGTCTTCTCCCAGCACGGCGTTGAAGGCTTCTATGGCGCGGCTGAACTGGAAGGAATGAAGCAGCGCTACCGAGCGGTTGATGTCCATCTGGGCGGCGCTGTTGCAAGAGGTGGCAAAGCTCACTTTGCCCAATTGCTCACCGCTGTCGTGCTGATGGTCCTCGGCGATGCCGTCGGTGGCCACCAGCACCAGCAGCACGGCCGCGACGAGCTTTGTTGCGCTCATTTTCGCTTCCTCCGATTCTCGAAGCCGTTCAGATCGGCGACACCGCGACTTTGGGAGACCAAAGGCCATGGGTCAAGTGCAGGCGGTGGCACGATGGCCTCACACCAGAATCAATAGACCGTGGCTTGCGCGTCCCTGCAGCTCGCAGCCCCCGCGCGACTCAACTCACGGCCTGCGTCAGCGCCGCGTGGCGCACGCTCACCTCCGGGAGCGAGCGCGCGAAGCGCTCCGCCAGGCGTTCCGTGATGTACACGGAGCGGTGCTGGCCGCCGGTGCAGCCGACTGCGACCGTGAGGTAACGGCGCGCGCTCTCGCGGTAGACGGGAATGCGCGCCTCCAGGAAGGCCGCGACGTCCTCGATGTAGCGGCGCACCCCTGGCTGCTGCTCCAGGAATCGAATGACCGGCGGATCGCGGCCATTGAGCGGGCGGAGCGACTTGTCCCAGTAGGGATTGGGCAGCGAGCGCGCGTCGAAGACGAAGTCGGCGTCGCCCGGAATGCCGTACTTGAAGCCGAAGGATTCGAACAGCAGCGACAGTCGTCCACGCTCGCGCGGGTCGGCACGGCGGTTGATCAGGTCGCGCAGGTCGTGCACGCCCAGGCGCGAGGTGTCGATCACCTGGTCGGCATGGTTGGCGATCGGATCGAGCAGGCGCCGCTCGCTGGCGATCGCCTCGCGCAGGCTCTCGCCCTGGCGGCTCAGGGGGTGGGCGCGGCGGGTCTCGGCGAAACGCCGCAGCAGTTCTTCCTCGGCGGCCACCAGGAACAGGATCTCGCACTCGATGCCGCCGCGCCGCAGTTCATCGACCAGCGTCGGGACCGAGGCGATCTCGGCGTCCGTGTTGCGCGCGTCCAGACCGATCGCGGTGCGCTCATACACCTTCTCACCGCTCCGCAGCGTGTGGGAGATGAAGGCCTTGAGGAGCGCGGCCGGAATATTGTCGATGCAGTAATAGCCCAGGTCCTCGAGCATGTGCAGGGCCACGCTCTTGCCGGCTCCGGACAGGCCGCTGAGGATGATGAGCTGCATCGGATCGCCCGTACGCGCCGCCAGCCGCCGCGGCCTCTAGACGCGCGCGCCTTTCTGCGCCTCGGCGGCATGATGATCGGAGATTTTTTCCTTGTGCTTGCGCACCCGCCGGTCAAGCTTGTCGGCGAGTGCGTCGATCGCCGCATACATGTTGGCGTCTTCGGCCAGCGCGTGCACCGTCTCACCACGCAGGTGCAATGTCGCTTCGGCCCGCTGCTGGAGCTTCTCGACCGTCAGTACGCAATGTGCGTCGATCACGTGATCGGAGTGGCGCACCAGTCGCTCGAGCTTCTTTTCCACGTAGCTTCGCAGCGGGGCGCTGATCTCGACATGATGGCCGGTGACGCTCAAATGCATGGGCTACTCCTTGTCGTTATAGGTGGGATGCAGTGCCATTGTGTTCATTGCGGGTGCAGCCGCCGCCGTTCGTTGGAGGGCGCCAGGCCCATAGACTCGCGGTACTTGGCCACCGTGCGGCGCGCGACCGGGATGCCCTCGGCCGACAGCAGCTCGGCGATGCGGCTGTCACTCAGCGGATTGGCCGGCGCCTCCTCGCGGATCAGCTTCCTGATCTTGGCGCGGATCGCGGTCGAGGAGGTGCCGCCGCCGCTGGCGCTCTCGACCTGGCTGGAGAAGAAATAGCGCAGTTCGAACACGCCGCGCGGCGTGTGCATGTACTTGCCGGAGGTGATCCGCGACACCGTGGACTCGTGCATCTCGATGGCGGTGGCGATGTCGCGCAGGATCATCGGCCGCATGAATTCTTCGCCGCGCTCCAGGAATGCGCTCTGCCGCGCAACGATCGAGCGCGCCACCTTGACCAGGGTGTCATTGCGGATTTCCAGGCTCTTGAGCAGCCAGCGCGCCTCCTGGAGCTGCGTGCGCATGGTCGCGTGTTCAGCCCCGCGCCCCAGCAGCTGCGCGTAGCTCTGGTTCACCCGCACGCGCGGCAGCGTCGCGGGGTTGATCTCCACCGACCAGCCGCGCGCGGTGCGCCGCACGAACACGTCGGGCACCACATATTCGGCCGCCGCGCTGCTGACCACCGAGCCGGGCCGCGGATGGCAGGCGCGCACCAGCACCAGCGCCTGCTCGAGTTCCTCGTCGCTGGCATGGAGCGCGGTGCGCAGCAGCGGCAGTTCGCGCCGGGCGACGAGGTCGAGATGGCGTTGCGCCAGGACTTGCGCGGTGGCGAGTCCCGCCGTGGCCGGGTCGAGGAGCCGGAGCTGCAGCAGCAGGCACTCGCTCAGGGTGCGGGCGCCGACCCCTGAGGGGTCGAAGCCCTGCACGAACGCCAGCACCGCGGTGATTTCCTGTTCGGTGGCGTCGATTTCCGGCCGCAGCGTCGCGGCGACCTCCGCCAGCGAGTCGCCGAGGTAACCATCGTCGTTGATGGCATCGATGATCGCGCGGCCGATGGAGCGCTCGCGCGCACTGAGCCGGGGCAACTCAAGCTGCCAGAGCAGATGCTCGCGCAGGGTCTGGCCGCGTTCATCGGCGATATCGGGCTGGCGGTCATCGTCGCCCGGGCTCCAGGGATTCTCCGCGGGTCCGACGCTCTGGTCGTTCCAGCCCTCCTCGATGACCTCGACGCGGGCCTCCGCCGCCTCCGGGGCCGGCTCCCCGCCCATCTCGGTGGTCGCCAGGGGCCGGAAGCTGGCTGTATCGGACTCCTCGTCCTGCTCCAGCATGACGTTGGACTCGAGGGCCGCGCGAATGTGCGCCTGCAACTCGATGGTGGGCAGCTGTAACAGGCGTATGGCCTGCTGCAGCTGCGGTGTCATCGTCAGCGATTGGCCCAGTCGAAGCTGCAGGGAGGCTTTAAGCAATGATGGGGGGCCTGGCAAGTCCTAAAGACGGAAACTGTCGCCCAAGTACACCTCACGAACCTGCGGGTTGGCAAGCACTTGTTCCGCAGAACCGGAAGCGATTACAGTGCCACGATCGACTATGTAGGCGCGTGCGCAGACCCCGAGTGTTTCGCGCACATTATGGTCGGTGATCAGCACGCCGATGCCGCGCACCGCCAGCTCGCGGATGATGCGCTGGATGTCCGCCACCGAGAGCGGATCGACCCCCGCGAAGGGCTCGTCGAGCAGTATGAAGCTCGGTTCCGCCGCCAGGGCGCGGGCAATCTCGACCCGGCGCCGCTCGCCGCCCGAGAGCGACATGCCCAGCGTGTTGCGCACCTCGCCGATGTGCAGCTGGCTGAGCAGCTCCTCCAGGCGCCGCTTGCGATCGGCGGCCTCCAGCCCCGGCACCAGTTCCAGGATGGCCATGATGTTGTCGGCGGTGCTGAGCCGGCGGAACACCGAGGATTCCTGCGGCAGGTAACCGAGCCCCAGGCGCGCGCGCTGGTCGATGCCGAGCGGCGTGAGGTCGCGATCATCGAGCCGGATGGTGCCGCGGTCGGCGGGCAGCAGGCCGACGATCATGTAGAAGGCCGTCGTCTTGCCGGCGCCATTCGGGCCCAGCAGCCCCACCACCTCGCCGGTGCTGATCTCGAGCGAGAGGTCGCGCACCACCTGGCGCGAGCGGTAGCTCTTGCTCAGGCCCGCCGCGCTCAGGGTGCTCATGGTGCGCTGCCCGGCGCATGCATTCCAGGTTTGCACTGCGGGCGAATGATGCCCTGCACCCGGCCGCCGGCACCGCCGGGTGCGGCGACACTGTTCTGGACCAGGTTATAGACGATCGTGTCGTAGCTCAGCTCGGTGCAGCCATTGCTGAGCCAGGCATCGCCGGTGAAGCGCACTTCGCCGCCGGCCAGGTCGTAGGCGATCGACTGGGCGTGGCCGTGCGCGTTGCCGAAGGTCGGGTTCTTCGCCGTGCCCGGGTGCTCGACCGTGCCCGCCAGCTGCTCGAAAGTGGCCGGAGCGCCGCTGACCGTGGCGGTGCTGAGCTTGCCGTCGACGAAATGCACGGTCGCGCTGGCGGCGGCGAGTTCGCCCTGCGCCAGGCGTACGCTCACCGCGCCGGTGAGCGTCCAGGTGCTATTGTCGAAGTCGAGCGCCGAGGCTTCGGCGTGGTCGGCCTGGATGCGCATCGGCGTGCCGCCCTGGTAGATGACGAACTGGTTCAGCAGCACCTTGTCGCGCCGGTATTCGCCGCCGCCGCCGACGCACAGGCACAGATCGCCCGTATTGCAGGCCGGCCAGGTGGCCGGATTGGCCGGGTCGCAGTTGCGTTTTTCCGTCGTGGCCGGGGCCGTTGCCGCCGTATCGGCGCCGGTTCCCGCGGCCACCGGCCCAAGCAGGGCGCAGGCCGTGAGCAGCGCAAATGCCAGGCGCAGGTTCATGGCCGGATTCTTGCAGATCGGGCGGGCATCAGCGGTGTGCAAACTCGCCATTGATGGGCGATGTCAGTAGCAGGCGGTCCGCCTTGATATCGGCATGCAGGCCGGACATCCACAGCCGGTTGCGGCCCCAGATCATGGCCACGGTGGAATGGGTGTCGAGCCGCTTCTGCACCATGTCCGCATCGAGGGTGTCGGTGCGGATCTGCCATGGCGGCTGCCCCGGCCGCATCGCGGTCACCCGCACATCGCCGGACAGGGAGACCTGCTCGATGGCCTGCTGCAGCACGCCGTGCTGCGCCGTGACGGTCCACGCCGTTTCGCCGGCATAACTGATCTGCGGTGCGGTCAGCTCGACGTCGGCGGCCGGCCAGGGCTGCTCGACCCGCTCGGCGATCAGGCGGAACTCGGGTTGTCCATCCGCGTTGGTGTCGATCAGTTCGGCGTCGCTGGCCACGTAGCCGGACGCGGCGGAATGGTTCGCTTCGCCGTTCTCGTTTTCGACCACGCCGCGGCTCGGCGCGCGCCACAGCCACAGGGCCAGCGTGGCGGCCAGGATCAGCAACAACCAGGTGCGGCGCATCCAGGCAGCCTAGCGGGCGGCCCGGGCACGCGCCGCCAGCAGCCAGTCACACACCTCGCGGACCGCGCCCGCGCCGCCGCCGAGCTGCGTGCGGCGATGTGCCGCGCGGCGCGCGTCGGGGTGAGCGTCGGCGACCGCGACGGCCAGTCCCACCTGTTTCATCAGCGGCACGTCCGGCGAGTCATCGCCCACACAGGCGCAGTGGCGCAGTTCGACCCCCAGGCGCGCCGCCAGGAATCGGCCCGCCGTGGCCTTGTCCGCGATCCCCTGCTGGATATCGCGGATGCCCAGTTCCTCGCAGCGCCGCAGGACCGCCGCGGAATTGCGCCCCGAAATCACGGCGACCGCGACCCCGGCCGCCAGCAATGCCTTGATGCCCCGGCCGTCACGGGCGTGGAAGCTCTTTACGGTCTCGCCCTCGGACCCATAGTGCAGCCGGCCGTCGGTGAGCACGCCATCGACGTCCAGCATCAACAGGCGGATGGCGGCGAGCGGCGTGGGGCGGCGTGCCATGCTTTTGGTCCCCAAGCCCTACACCACGCCCGCGCGCATCAGATCATGCACGTTGAGCGCACCGATGAGGCGCTGCTGCTCATCGACCACCAGCAGGGCCGTGACGCGGTGGGTTTCCATCAGGTGCGCGGCGGCGGCGGCCAGCTCGCGCGGGCCAATGGTGCGTGCGCCATGGGTCATCGCCTGGCGCATGCTGGTCGCATGCACATCGACGCGCAGGTCGAGGGAGCGGCGCAGATCCCCATCCGTGAAAACGCCCAGCACCTGGTCCTCAGAATCGACCACCGCGGTGAGGCCGAGGCCCTTGGCGCTCATCTCGACCAGGCCGGCGGCCAGCAGCGTGTCCGGGGCCACGCGCGGCAGCGCCGCTCCGGTGCGCATGATTTCCTCCACGCGCAGCAGCAAGCGGCGCCCGAGCGCGCCGCCCGGATGCCGCCGGGCAAAATCCTCGGCCGAAAATCCCCGCGCCTCCAGCACCGCCACGGCCAGGGCGTCGCCCATGGCGAGCGCTGCGGTGGTGCTGGTGGTCGGTGCCAGGTTATGCGGGCAGGCCTCCTGGTCGACGCCGACGTCCAGCGCGACATCCGCGGCCTGGGCGAGCGCGGAGTCGGTGCGGCCGGTCAGGGCGATCAGCGGCACCCCGAGGCGCTTGAGGTGCGGCAGCAGCAGCAGGATCTCGACCGTCTCACCGGAATTCGACAGCGCCAGCAGCGCGTCCTGCCGCGTGATCATGCCCAGATCGCCGTGGCCGGCTTCGGCCGGATGCAGGAAGAACGCCGGCGTGCCGGTGCTGGCCAGGGTGGCGGCGATCTTGCGCGCGATGTGGCCGGACTTGCCCATGCCCGAGACGATGACCCGGCCCGCGCAGGCCAGCAGAATGCGGCAGGCCGCCGCAAAGCGGTCGTCGAGCCGGGCCTGGAGCGCTTCAATGCCGGCCTGCTCGCTGGCGAGCGTGCGCCGGCCGGCGGCCAGCAGGGCGGCGGCGTCCGGGGGGCTGACGGTGGAACTTCGCATCTGGCCCGGCATCATAGCGCGCGGACGGGGCCGGATTCGCCTTCCTGTCCGCCCAGGGTATCGAAGCACTTGCCGATTCTCTTAAGATGCGCCCCGAAGGCCGTGCCGAACCGCCGCGGCCTCCAGGACACGGACCTGCCATGCACCCCAGCCAAGTCGCCGAGCTGATTCGCGCCGCGCTCCCGGACGCCGAGGTCGTGGTCGAATCGGATGACCAGACGCATTTCAATGCCCGCGTGGTCAGCGACAGCTTCCTGGGCCTGCGCAGCCTTGCCCGCCACCAGCTCGTCTATCGCGCCCTCGGTACGCGCGTGGGCCGCGAGATCCACGCCCTGTCGATCGAGGCTTTCACGCCGCAGGAACTCGCCGCGCGCGGCGCCAACGCGGGGCCGTGAGCATGGACAAGCTGCAGATCACAGGCGGCGTGGCCCTGGAAGGCGAGACCCGCATCTCGGGCGCCAAGAACGCCACGCTGCCGATCCTGGCGGCCGCACTCCTGGCCGACGGTCCGGTGACGATTGGCAACGTGCCGCACCTGCACGATGTCACCACGATGATCGAGCTGCTGGCGCGCATGGGGGTGACGGTCACGGTCGATGAGCGCATGCGCATCGAGGTCGATGCCGCGTCCATCCGCGAGTGCTTCGCGCCCTACGAGCTGGTGAAGACCATGCGCGCCTCGATCCTGGTGCTCGGGCCGCTGGTGGCCCGCCACGGGCGTGCCGAGGTGTCGCTCCCGGGCGGCTGCGCCATCGGCGCGCGGCCGGTGAACATCCACGTCGCGGGACTGCAGGCGATGGGTGCGGATATCCACATCGAGGGCGGCTACATCCGCGCGCAGGCCGAGCGCCTGCACGGCGCGCGCCTGGTGCTCGACACCGTCACCGTCACCGGTACCGAGAACCTGATGATGGCCGCCTCGCTGGCCGACGGCGAGACGGTCATCGAGAACGCCGCGCGCGAGCCGGAGGTTGTCGATCTGGCGAATTTCCTCATCGCCATGGGCGCGCGGATCAAGGGTGCGGGCACCGACAAGATCGTGATCAACGGCGTGAAGGCCCTGCATGGCACGACCTATGAGGTGCTGCCTGATCGGATCGAGGCGGGCACCTACCTGGTCGCCGCGGCCATCACCGGCGGCCACATCCGCCTGAAGCACACGCAGCCCGCGCACCTCGATGCCGTGCTCGGCAAGCTCACCGAGGCCGGCGCCACGATCGGCAGCGGCCCGGACTGGGTGGAACTGGACATGCGCGGGCGGCGGCCGAAGTCCGTCGACGTTCGGACCGCACCGTACCCGGCCTTTCCGACCGACATGCAGGCGCAGTTCGCGGCGCTCGACACGATCGCCACCGGCGTCGGCACCGTGGTGGAGACCATCTTCGAGAACCGCTTCATGCATATGCTGGAGATGCGGCGCATGGGCGCCGAGATCCGCCTCGAGGGCAACACGGCGATCATCCATGGTGTCGGACAGCTGACCGCGGCGCCGGTGATGGCCACCGACCTGCGCGCCTCGGCCAGCCTGGTGCTGGCCGGGCTCGTGGCCCGGGGCCGCACCGACATCGAGCGCATCTATCACATCGATCGCGGCTATGAGGCGATCGAGGAAAAGCTCGCGCAGCTCGGGGCGCAGATCCGGCGCGTGCCGAACTGAAGCGGCGCGGCCGCGTTTACAACTGGCTGGGGCGCTCGCGCACCGCGCAGTCCAGGTCCAGCTGCGCGGTGCCCCGCTGCAGGTGCAGTGTGACGCTGCCGCCGGGCTTGTGGGTCGCCAGCAGCGCGAGCGCTTCCTGCGCACGCTGCACCACATGCCCGTCGATGGCCAGTACGATATCGCCGACCCGGACTCCGGCGCTGACCGCAGGACTGTTGACGTAGAGCTGGGTCACGACAATGCCGCCGCGCGCCAGCTGGAAATAGGCGGCCTGATCGTCGGTGAAATCCTGCGCCACGATGCCGCTCCAGCCCCGCACCACGTGACCATGATCAAGAATCTCGCGCATCACGCCGCGGGCGAGATTCACGGGGATGGCAAAGCCGATGCCTTCCACGCCGGTCGCGTCCAGGTTCTTGGCGACGACCGCGGTGTTGATGCCCACCAGTTCACCGTTCGCGTCGATCAGCGCGCCGCCGGAATTGCCTTCGTTGATCGCCGCGTCGGTCTGGATGAAATTCTCGAAGGTGGCAACCCCGAGCTCCTTGCGGTCCGTCGCACTGACGATCCCGTGCGTCACGGTCTGCTGCAGCCCGAGCGGGTTGCCGATGGCGAGGACCTCGTCACCGACCTGCAGGCGATCCGAGCGGCCCAGCGCCATCACCGGGAGCTTGCCGAGCTTAATGGAGAGCAGCGCCAGGTCGGTGTCCGGGTCGCGGCCGACCACCCGCGCCTCGGCGCTGCGCCCATCGGCCAGCTGCACCTTGATGCTGGTCGCATCGGCGATCACGTGGTTGTTGGTGATGATGTGGCCGCCGTCATCGACGATCACGCCTGAGCCCAGCGCGCGCTGCACGTGCTGCTGGTAGCGCGGACCGTATTCACCGAACAGCTGCTCCAGGGAACTGGGTTGTATCCGCTCGGTGACCACGCGCGCCGTATAAATATTGACCACCGCCGGAGCGGCCCGGCGGACGGCGGCGGCGAAGGAGCGGGCGGAGGCGCCGTCGGTGCCCGCTTCGCTCGCGACCGGAGGGTTGCCGCCCGGCGTCGCCACTGTGGTGAGGGGCGGGGCGGGTGCCGGATTGGACTCATCGATGGCGGCCGTGCCGGCCTTCTGCGGATGCAGCAGCAGCTCCGGCCGGAATACCACCAGCAGAAATGCGAGCGCCAGCCCGCCGATGATCGCCCCGGTCAGAAACACCACTCCGAGGCCCAGTTTGCGCAGATTCATACCGACTCCTCGAACATTGCCCGCGGCGCCTCGGGGTCGAAATGCCACCGCTACCGCAGCCGGGGCGCCACAACGGGTTGTGTATAATGCGACACTTCCCGGGACAATCGTGAGACCTGCCGAGGTGACCGCCCACAGCGCGGAAACTCTGGCCAGACACGGGCAGCGGAGTAGCGACAGATGACGGATGCCGGAGCGAGTGACGACCAGGAAGTGGTCGATGCCGATCGCCGCAAGTTCCTGACCGCGGCAACCAGCGCCACCGCGGCCGTGGGCGTGGTCTTCGCCGCCAGCCCCTTTGTCGCCAGCTGGCAGCCCTCGGAGCGTGCCCGGGCGGAGGGCGCGCCGGTCACGGTCGATTTAAGCAAGCTCGAAGCCGGGCAGATGATCATGCCGGTGTGGCGCAAGCAGCCGATTTATGTGTTCCGGCGCCCGCCCGAGCTGGTCGCGCAGCTGGCCACGCATGATGATCGCCTCAAGGATCCCAGGTCGACCGATTCCGACCAGCCTGCCTACGCCATGAACGAGCGGCGTTCGCGGCGCGACGATATTGCCGTGCTGATCGGGGTCTGTACCCATCTGGGGTGCCTGCCCAAGCAGCGCTTCGAGCCCGGCGATGCCCAGCTGGGCACCGACTGGCCCGGCGGATTTCTCTGCCCCTGCCACGGCTCGCGCTTCGATCTGGCCGGGCGCGTGTTCAACGGCTCGCCGGCCTCGGTCAATCTGCGCGTCCCGCCCTACAGTTTTCCCAACGAGAACACGCTGCTCATCGGTGAAGATGGCACGGCAGTCGCCTCGGGAGCCGCGTGATGGCGAGCAACGACGCCGAATACTCCCCCGGCTTCTGGGGCTGGCTCAACAAGCGCCTGCCGGTGGAGAAATTCGTACGCGAGCAGCTGCTGGAGTACTACGCGCCGAAGAATTTCAACATCTGGTATTTCTTCGGCTCCCTGGCGCTGGTGGTGCTGGTGATGCAGCTGCTCTCGGGCATCTTCCTCACCATGTTCTACAAGGTGGGCGAGACCACCTCCTTCGATTCCGTCGAATACATCATGCGCGAGGTCAACTACGGCTGGCTGCTGCGCTACCTGCACTCGGTGGGCGCGTCCGCTTTCTTCGTGGTCATCTACCTGCACATGTACCGCGCGCTGATGTACGGCTCGTATAAGGCGCCGCGCGAGCTGCTGTGGCTGTTCGGCATGTTCATCTACCTGGCGCTGATGGCCGAAGCCTTCATGGGCTACGTGCTGCCCTGGGGCAACATGTCCTACTGGGCGGCGCAGGTGATCATTAACCTCTTTAGCACCATCCCGCTCGTCGGCCCGGGCCTGGTCGAGTGGATCCGCGGCGATTACGGCGTGGCCGATGCGACCCTCAATCGCTTCTTCTCGCTGCACGTGGTGGCGATTCCGCTGGTGCTGCTGCTGCTCGTGGCGCTGCATCTGGTGGCGCTGCGCGAGGTCGGCTCGAACAATCCGGACGGCATCGAGATCAAGGAGCGCCGCGGGCCGGACGGCCGGCCGCTCGATGGCATCCCCTTCCATCCCTATTACACCGTCAAGGATGTCGTCGGCATTGGCCTGTTCCTGACGCTATTCGCCGTGGTGGTGTTCTTCGTGCCGACCTTTGGCAACCTGTTCCTGGAGGAGGCGAACTTCGAGCCGGCCAATCCGCTCTCGACGCCCGAACCGATCGCGCCCGCGTGGTACTTCACGCCCTTCTACGCGATCCTGCGCGCGGTGCCGAACCAGCGCCTGGGTGCGCTGCTGCTGTTGATCGCGGTGATGGCCTTCTTCTTCCTGCCGTGGCTGGACCGCTCCCCCGTCCGCTCGATCCGCTACCGCGGCTGGTGGTTCAAGGCCTTTCTAGCCGAATTCACCATATCTTTTGGTGCGTTGATGTGGCTTGGGCTGAAGCCGATTACCCCGAACTACCTCATCGCCGCGCGTGTCTTCTCTGTCGGCTATTTCGCTTTTTTTGGATTGATGTATTGGTATTCGCGCTGGGATCGCGTCAAGCCCGTGCCCGAGAGAGTCAGGTTCCATGAATAAGGCAGCCCTGGTCGCCGCCGCGCTCCTCGGCGCCGCGTGCCCGCTCGCCGCCGTTGCGCAGGAGCCGGCCGCGCCCGCCGCGGAAAGCGTGGCCTGGGAAAAGTGGCAGGCGGGAAACGAGGTCAGCAACGTCGCCTCGCTGCAGCGCGGCTTCCGCAATTTCATGAATTACTGCGCCGGCTGTCACTCCATGAAGTACGTGCGCTACTCGCGTGTGGCCACGGACCTGAAAATTCCGATTCCCATGCTCAAGGCGGACCTGCTGCCCGACGGCGCGGCGCCGGAGGATTACATCCACGCCAGCCTCAAGCCGCAGGATGGGGTGGCCTGGTTCGGCAAGGAGCCGCCGGACCTGTCGCTGATCGCACGCTCACTCGGCGTCGACAAGAGCTACAGGTTTCTGAAGACTTTCTACCTCGATCCGTCACGCCCCACGCGCACCAACAACCTGGTGCTGGATGCCGCGGCGATGCCGGCCGTGCTCTCGGATCTGGAGGGCGTGAAGCAAGCGGTGTTCAGGAATGTCGACGTCACCGTCGATGGCAAGAGCACGAGCACGAAGCAATTCGACCATTTCGTGACCGTCGTGCCCGGCCGGATGAGCGGGCCGGAGTTTGATCTTTTCCTGCGTGACACCGTCAATTTTCTCGACTACGCCGGTGAACCGGCGCAGGTCGATCGACGCAGCCTCGGCGTATGGGTGGTACTGTTCCTGCTGGTATTCACCTGGCTCGCCTGGCTGCTGAAGAAAGAATATTGGAAAGACGTCCACTGACGTGGTGGCAGCGTCGCGCAAGTGTCGCAGGAGTGGTCTAGATGTCTAGTCGGCGGGCGGTCATGACGTTGTTTTCCGCGCCCGGTGAGCCGCAGAGCCACCGCGTGCGGATCGTGCTCGCCGAGAAGGCGAACGACATGGACGTCATCAGCGTGGTGCCCGGGCGCTACCCTGAGGACCTGCTCGACCTCAATCCCTACCGCAGCCTCCCGACCCTCGTCGATCGCGACCTGGTGCTGTATGACGCCCGCGTCATCATCGATTATCTCGATGAGCGCTTTCCGCATCCGCCGCTGATGCCGGTCGATCCGGTACTGCGCGCGCAGTTCCGCTTGGCCATGTACCGCATCGAGCGGGACTGGTACGGGCTGGCCGACCAGATCGAGCGCGAGACGGACCGCAAGAACCAGGCCCGGCTCAAGAAGGAGCTGCGCGACGCGATGCTGGAAAGCGCCGACCTCTTCAAGATCAAGCCGTATTTTCTCAGTGACGAATTTTCGGTGGTCGACGCCACGATCGCGCCGATCCTCTGGCGTATGCGCCGCTACGAAATCGAGCTGCCGCCCCAGGCGCAGGCGATGTCGCGCTACGCGGCATCGGTTCTCGCCCGTCCGACTTTCCGTGCCAGCCTGTCGGACGCGGAACTCGAGATGGGCCTGGGCGGATAAAGGCCGTGGGCGATCCGCTCAGCAGCCTGTCGCGCCGGCCGTACCTGTTGCGCGCCATGCACGAATGGATGGGTGATGCGGGCCTCACGCCGCACATCATCGTGGATGCGGGGCGCACGGACGTCGAGGTGCCCAATGCCTACGTCAAGGACGGCAAGATCGTCCTCAACGTCTCGCTCAATGCCACGCAGCGGCTGCAGCTGCTGAACCAGGGGATCGAGTTCGACGCGCGTTTCGCCGGCATCGTGCACCACGTGCGCGTGCCGATGACCGCCGTGCTCGGCATCTACGCGCGCGAGACCGGCGAGGGCATGGTGTTCAACGAGTCCGGACCCGAAGCTCCGCCCCCCGCGGAAGCCGGGGCGCCGGCGCCGAAGACTGAAATGCGGCGCGCCAAGCTCACCGTGGTGAAATGATCCGGCGATAGCGGCGAAGGAGATCAGGGTGACAAGGCGGTTCGCACGGCTGGGCTTGCTGCTGGCGCTGACGCCGCTGATGGCGCTGCCGCTGCGGGCTGCGGACAGCACCGCGGCACCAGCGCCCGCGGTGACTCCATCGCCCGCCGCGACTCCGGCGCCGCCCACGGCCCCGGCGCCTGGCGAAAAACTCCCGGTGGATTCCTTTGCGCGCCTGCCCTTCGTCGAGTACCCATCAATTGCACCGGACGGCACTCACTGGGCGGGCCTGCTGGGACTGGGCGGCATCCAGTCGATCGCGATCTTCAACCTCTTCGAAAAGCCCGCGGTGGCCGTGCGCATCATGGTGCCGGATCAGACCAATGTGCGCTGGATGCGCTGGGCCAACGCCGACAATGTGCTGGTCGGTCTCGACGCGCTGGTGAGGGTCACTGCAGAGGACTGGTATGTACGGCGCCTTGTCAGCGTCAATCGCGTCACCGGGAAGGTCTCGTACCTGCTGTGGGACGTGGGCGGGCAGAATGCCAGCGACGTCATATGGATGCCGAACAAGGCGGGCAACGAGGTGCTGGTTGCCGCGCAGAATTCCATCTACCAGGAACTCGACTGGTGGCCGGCCGTGCACCAGGTCGACATCACGAACGGACATGATCACGTGGTGGTTGCGCCCCACCCGGGCATCAGTGAATGGATGGCCGACGGGGAGGGCACCGTTCGGGCGGGCGTCGGCTATGA
The DNA here is from genome assembly GCA_035300345.1 of Steroidobacteraceae bacterium. Classification (GTDB taxonomy): domain Bacteria; phylum Pseudomonadota; class Gammaproteobacteria; order Steroidobacterales; family Steroidobacteraceae; genus FEN-1191. The sequence continues at coordinate 37,727 of DATGVM010000002.1, read as the reverse complement.
CGATTCACGGCGCACCTCGCGCCTGGTTTACCGCCCGGCCGGCAGCAGGGACTCCTTCCGGACCGTGGACCGTGCCAGCGAACGCAAGGGTGAGAGCCTGCTGCGGCCGTTCCTGTTCCTGCCCGGGGGCGATCATGCGCTGGTCATGCATGACAATGACAAGGGCATGGCCTCCATCTACGAGGTCGATCTGGCCACGCAGGCCGACGTGCGCACGGTCTACGAGCCGCCCTCCGGTGAAGTGGAGGACGTCGTGGTTTCCGATGATGGCAGCACGCTGCTCGGTGTGGCCGTCTCCGATCACACGGTCGGCCTGCATTGGATTGATCCGGGCCTGGCCGCACTGCAGGTGGAGCTGCAAAAATCGGTGTCGACCGCCGGCGTGCTCATCGAAAGCGTGAGCAGCGATCGATCGCGGATGCTCGTCGGCATCGGTGCGCCCGACATGCCGGGCCAACTGTCCTTTCTGGACCTCAAGGATGGCGTGCTGCACCGGCTGGCCTTCATCAACGAGGCGATCGGCAGCCGGCACCTGGCGCCGGTCAAGCTCGTGCACTACCAGGCCCGCGACGGGCTGAAGATCGAGGCGGTACTGACGCTGCCGGTGGGACGTGAACCGAAAAACCTGCCCTTCATCGTCCTGCCGCACGGCGGGCCCTGGGCGCAGGATTCACTCGACTACGACTACTGGGCGCAATTCCTGGCCAACCGTGGCTATGGGGTGCTGCAGCCGAATTTTCGCGGCTCGACCGGGTACGGCACCTCGTTCATGCATGCCGGGGAGGGCCAGCTGGGGCTCGCGATGCAGGACGATGTGACCGACGGGGTCAAATGGGCGGTCAGCCAGGGGCTCGCCGATGAGCACCGCGTCTGCATCGTCGGGGCTTCCTACGGCGGTTACGCGGCGATGTGGGGCATCGCCAAGGACCCGGACCAGTACCGCTGCGCCATCTCGATCGCCGGAGTGAGCAGCCTGAAGCGCGAGGTGAATGACTTTACCTCAACCACGCAAAATATCAGTCGCGACGCCTGGGAGCGCATGGCCCCCAACTTCGATGCGGTGTCACCCATCAACGCGATCGATCGCTTGAAGACGCCGCTGCTGCTGATCCACGGCAAGAAGGACATCACGGTCTCCTACGCGCACTCATCGAAGATGTACGACAAGATGCGCAAGGCGGGCAAGAGCGTCGAGTTCGTCTCGCTGCCGCTGGCCGATCACCACTTCACCCGGCAGGAAGATCGCGTCGCACTGCTGAGTGCGATGGAAGCGTTTCTTGCCAAGTACAACCCTGCCGACTGACCGCTCCGGGCTCAACAGGCGTCGAAGGCCCCGCGCAGCCATTCAATGGGACCGCCTGGCGCTCCCACCAGCAGCGCATCGAAGCGCACCGGCCATTTCTGCAGCGAGGGGTAGCGGGCCAGCAGGTGGCGTGTGGCGAGCACGATGCGGCGCCGCTTGGCGTGGGTGATGCTGGCCGCCGCGCCTCCAAAGCGGGACGAAGAGCGCAGCCGCACCTCCGCGATCACCAGCGTGCCGGCCTCGCGCGCGACGAGGTCGAGTTCACCCATGCGACAGCGGTAGTTGCGGTGGAGGAGCAGCAGTCCGGCGGCCTGCAGGTACTGCGCGGCGCGCTCCTCGGCATCGCGACCCAGGCGCTGCCGCTCGGGCGGCGTGGCCGGCGCGCTACTCGCCCGCGCCACTGGCGGTGGCGCTGCCCAGCAGCTGGGGTTCACCACTGCGCGAGATGCGCGCCCAGGACGGTTCCCGATGCACGCGCCCGTCGGCGTTGACCGTCAATTCGCCGGTCAGTCCGGCGACGTGCACGAGTCTGCTATTGCCGCCGGCCGCCGCGATGGCCATGGCCAGCTGGCAGGCGTCGTAGCCGAAGGCGTACAGGCCTGATTGCCACAGCGTGTTATCGCCTGACGCCGATTCCACCGCGGCGCGAATGGTCGAGGCGAAGCCGCTCGCGGGCACCACCCAGGGCATGGCCGGGATGATCAGTCCGTCCAGATCCTGGTTCGCCACCCCGCCTTCAACCGTGTAGGCGTCGCTGGTCGCATAGACCGGCACGTCGCCCGCGTACTGGAAACGCAGCTGCTGGCGCAGCAGGCGCGCCGTTACCGGCTGGCTGGCGACTGTAAAAATGAAATCGAGATCGGCGCGGCCGCGGGGTTCGAATTCGAGCTTCTGTCCCAGCACCGCCTCGAGACGCTCGTGGCGCGCGATGCTCTGGTCGGTGGCCAGCACCTGGCGGATGGGCAGGCCGAAATCATGCCCCACCGGGTCGTATACCGACTGCGCCAGGAGCGTGCCGCCACCAGCCAGCAGCTCCTGCGTGAAGGCTGCCAGCACCCGGGTGCCCCACTCACCGGTCGGGCTCAGGGTGGCGCCGCGCTTCTGGCCGGAGGCCAGCAGCCGGCGCGCGATGTCCCGCGCCTCATCCTCCGGCGAGAGCGCGAACTGGTCCATCCCGGAGGGCGCCGTACGTCCGGCGGTGAGAAAATTCAGGGCCAGCATGGGCAGTCCGGGCGATGAGCTGGCCGCGATGTCCACTTCCTGCCGGGTCAGCGGGCCGACGAGGAAGTCGTTGCCGTCGGCGCGCGCCTGGCGCAGCGCATCGTTGACCGGCAGCACACCGGTGTCGTAGAGCTGCATCTGCGGACGCCCCTCGGCCGGCAGCTGCTGCAGGGCGTAGTCGAACCCGGCATGGATCGTGGCGGCATAGCCGGCCGCCTGGCCGCTCACGGGCAGCAGCAGGGCGATGCGGTGCAATTGCGTCGGGATGGGGAGCGCGGCCGGCAGCGCGTCGGCCAGCAGCTCGGTGGCCGGATGATCCGGGTAATGCGCACGCCACTCCAGCGCCTCGGACCCGCCGCTGATGGCCGCGCCACCGCCGCTGCCAGCCATGGCGCCCAGTTCGAGCCAGCCGCGTACGATCGGATCGCGGCTCGCCTCGGGCTCGAGTTTGACGCCGCTCTCGCGCGCCGCGCGCAACAGCCCGAGCAGTTCGCTGCGCAGCTGGCTGCGCCCGGCGTTATCGGCGGCGAGCCGCTCCGCGTCCATCTCGGCCCGCACGCCATCGACCGGGCGCGCGGCCGCGAGTGCAATGCGCATGCGGCTGTCGAAATACTGCGGCGCCAATGAGGTCCCTGCCGGCTCCGGAATCGCGCCCATTTTCTGCCAGGCCTGCTGCGCCCGCCCGCTCGCCAGTTCGATGTCCGCATCGAGCACGCGCCGCTCGATGTTCTGCACCGGGCTCAGGTTCGGGCTGAGCGAGTCCAGCACGCGGCGCGCTTCCCCCGCGCGCCCGGCCTGCAGCCAGGCGCGCGCGGCGCGCAGCAGCAGTTGCCCCTGCTCGGCCGGAGGCGCCTGGTGCGCGGCATTTTCCAGCGCGATGGCCGCCGCCCGCAGCTCACCGGCCGGCGCCTGCGATGTCCCGCCGGGAGCAGCACCTGGAAAATGCACCGGTGGGAAATGCGCGCAGGCCGCCAGGGCCGATGCGAGCAGCACCGCGCCGAGCAGGCGGGCGAGGGGGTAGGCGGACAGGCTTGATTGCATCGGTGGCATTGTGCCCGGCAAGCTAGACTCGGTTTGGGGCCAGTGGAGATTATAGTGGCAGCTGCTGCGGGAAGGCTGGAGGTCATTGCGACGCCAATTGGCAACATTGACGACTTAAGTCCACGCGCCCGCGCGTGCCTGATGGCCGCGGATCTGGTGCTGGCCGAGGACACGCGCCGCACCGCGACGCTGCTCGGCGCCTGCGGCATCTCACGCCCGCTGCTCTCGCTGCACGATCATAACGAGAGCGGCCGGGTCGAGTCCCTGCTGCGGCGGCTGAAAAATGGTGCGGTGCTGGCGCTCGTGAGCGATGCGGGCACGCCGCTCGTGTCCGACCCGGGATTCATACTGGTGCGTGCCTGCGCCGCGGCGGGCATCGAAGTGCGCACGATCCCGGGACCCTCAGCGGTGACGGCGGCGCTGGCCGTGGCGGGGCTCCCGACCGACCGCTTCGTGTTCGAGGGCTTCCTGCCCGCGCGGGCCGGAGAGCGCAAGACGGCGCTGGCGCGGCTGGCGTGCGAGCGGCGCACCCTGGTGCTGTTCGAGGCGCCGCACCGCATCGAAAAAACCCTGCAGGAGCTCGCTGCGGCTTTCGGGGGCGAGCGCTCCGCCGCCATCGCGCGCGAACTGACCAAGGTGCACGAGTGCGTGTACCGCGGCACGCTCGGGGAGTTGCAGCAGCGCGCCGCAGCAGAGGAAAACCTGGCGCGCGGCGAAGCCACGATCGTCATCGCCGGTGCCGCCGAAGCGACCGCCGGCGATGCGGCGCTGCTGGCACGAGCGCTGCCGCTGCTGCTCAAGGACCTGCCGCCGGCACGGGCGGCGGCCATCGCCTCGCAGCTGAGCGGCATGCCGCGCCGGGCCGCCTACGAGCAGGCCCGGCAGCTGGCCGCGGAGCGCTAGCGGCGCGGCGCGCGAAAACGCTGCAGAGCACCGCTCGATCCGAGTATGGTGGCCGCTGGAGAGCCGGCCAGGCAGTCGCTGCCCTAACGGGTGGAGGAAAGTCCGGGCTCGGCGGGTCGAGGTGCCAGGTAACGCCTGGGGGGCGTGAGCCCACGGAAAGTGCAACAGAAAGTAAACCGCCGAAGTACTGGAAACGGTGCTGGCAAGGGTGAAACGGTGCGGTAAGAGCGCACCGCGTCGGTGGCAACACCTGACGGCTCGGCAAACCCCACCTGGAGCAAGGCCAAATAGGGAAGTCGCGGTGGCAACACCGCAGCGCCAGACCTGCGCGTGCTTCCGGGTAGGCCGCTAGAGGCGCACGGCGACGTGCGTCGCAGAGGAATGACTGTCCACGACAGAACCCGGCTTATCGGCCGGCTCTCCTTCTTCCTCATCTATATTTGAGCTTCCCGGGCCAAGTGCCTGATCAATAAGAGCACAGCCCCCGCTGCTGTCCCTCCGCGGCTGATTTCGCGCGTAAGTCTTTGTGCAACTGGAGAAAAACCCAGCTCATAAGCATTGACATAGGAGTGTCCCGATTTCTATAGTGGCGGCAAGTGGGACAAAGTGGGGGTATATGGGCGTTCCTGGCCCGTGGAAGCGATGTTTCGGGGTGCGACCAAGCTGACGGTGGATGACAAGGGACGGGTGGTCATGCCCACGCGTCACCGCGAGCGCCTGCGCGAGCAATGCGGCGGGCAGCTGGTGATCACGGTGGATCGCGACCAGTGCCTGCTCATCTATCCCCTGCCCGAATGGGAACAGATCGAGCGCCGGCTCATGGCTCTGCCGAGCCTGCAGCCGCAGGCCCGGCGCCTGCAGCGTTTGATGGTCGGGCACGCCACGGACCTCGAACTCGATGCACATGGACGCCTGCTCCTGCCGCCGGAGCTGCGCGAGTTCGCGGGGCTCCATCGCCACGCGATGCTGGTCGGCCAGGGCGGCCGCTTCGAGTTGTGGGATGAAGCCCGCTGGATAGAGCGGCGTGACGTCTGGCTCAAGAGCGATGACGCGGCCGGGACGCTGCCGGCCGATCTCGATTCGCTATCGCTCTAGGACCGGACCAGATGCGCCAGGGTGGGGAGTTTGGATGAGCACAAAGCGGTGCTTGTCGACGCGGTGCTTGCAGCTCTTGCCGTGCGCCCCGCCGGCCATTATGTCGACGCCACCTTCGGCCGCGGCGGCCACAGCGCCGCCATCCTCGACACACTTGGTCCGCACGGAAGCCTCATCGCCATCGACCGCGACGCCGAGGCGATCGCGGCCGGGCAGGCGCGCTTCGCATCGGAGCCGCGTCTTGCGCTTGTGCATGGAGCCTTTGGCGAGCTGGCGGCGCTGCTGCGCCAGGCGCAGCCGCAAGTCGCCCTGTACGACGGCATCCTCATGGACTGCGGCGTTTCCTCACCGCAACTGGACAACGCGGCGCGCGGCTTCAGTTTCCAGCAGGACGGGCCGCTCGACATGCGCATGGATGCGGGACGCGGAGCACCCGTCAGCGAGTGGCTGGCTGGCGCATCGCTCGAGGAAATGCGCAACGTGATCGCCAGCCTTGGCGAAGAGCGCTACGCGCGGCGCATCGCCCGGGCCATCTGCAGCGCGCGCGAGAGCGCACCGCTGACGCGCACGCTGCAGCTCGCGCAGCTCGTCGAGCGCGCGGTGCCGGTACGCGAGCCAGGCAAGCATGCGGCCACCCGCACTTTCCAGGCGCTGCGCATGTGGGTCAACGATGAGCTCGGACAGTTGCGCCGTGCGCTCGCGCAGTCCATAGAGCTGCTCGCCGCCGGCGGGCGTCTGGCGGTGATCAGCTTTCATTCGCTTGAGGACGGCGTGGTGCGCGATTTCCTGCGCGGCGCCTCCAGTCTCGAGCCGGCGCTGGCGCGCCTGCCCTCGCTCCCGCCGCAGCTGACGCCGCCGTTGCGGCTCATCGGCCGCAAGCTGCGCGCCCCGGCGGAGGAAGTGGCCGCCAATCCGCGTGCGCGCAGCGCGCTGCTGCGCGTTGCCGAGCGCGTCCGCACGGGGAGCGCATGAAGCCGCTCCCGCGTGCCGCCGCCTGGTTCGTCCTGCCGGCGCTGTGGCTGGCGGTGCTCGTCTCCGCCACCGCGGCGATCTACTGCAAGCATCGCGCGCGCGAGCTGTTCGTGGAACTCGAGCATCTCAACAGCGGGCGCGACGAGCTCGAGGCCGAGTGGGGCCGGCTGCAGATCGAACAGAGCTCCTGGTCGACTTATGCCTACGTGGAAAACGTCGCCAGCACGCGCCTGCACATGCACATCCCCGCCTCCAGCGACATCAAGATGCCTACGCCATGAGCCGGGCCAGTCCCCCCCGGCCAAGCTCCTTCCGCCTCCGCCTGGTCGTCGTCTTCGGCCTGCTGCTGACAGCCGGCGTGGCGCTCGCCGGCCGCGCCGTGCAGCTGCAGCTCCTGCAGCACCGTTTCCTCGCCAGCGAGGGCGCCGCGCGCTTCACGCGCGTCGCGGCCATCAGCGCGCACCGGGGCACCATCACCGATCGCTACGGCGAGCCCCTGGCGGTGAGCACGCCGGTGGATTCGGTCTGGGCCAATCCGAAGCTGCTGGCCGGCAACACCGAGCAGCTGCTGCTCCTGGCGCGCGCCATGCACGCCGATCCCCACGAGCTGATGCGCCGCGTCAGCACCGGGCTGGACCGCGAGTTCCTCTACCTGAGGCGCGGGCTCCAGCCCGCCGACGCCCGCAAGGTGCGGGAACTGAACATCAGCGGCGTGAATCTGAGTCGGGAGTACCGCCGTTATTACCCGGCGGGCGAGGTGACCGGGCACTTGCTGGGATTCACCGACGTCGACGACAGCGGGCAGGAAGGCGCGGAGCTGTGCTTCGATCACTGGCTGGGCGGTGAGGACGGGGCCAAGCGCGTCATCCAGGACAGCGACGGCAACAAGGTCGAGGACATCGAGAGCATCCGCGCGGTGCGGCCCGGCCGCGAACTGCAGCTGAGCATCGACCTGCGGCTGCAATACCTGGCCTATCGCGAGCTCAAGGCCGCGATTCGCGACAATCGCGCCAGCTCCGGTTCGGCCGTGATCATCGACATCCGGACCGGCGAAGTGCTGGCCATGGTCAATCAGCCGGCCTACAACCCGAATGATCGCGACCAGCTCAATGCCATCGCGTACCGCAATCGCGCCGCCACCGACCTGTTCGAGCCCGGCTCGAGCATCAAGCCTTTCTTCGTCGCCGCGGGCCTGGCCTCCGGACGCTTTAGCGTCGACAGCGTCATCGACACCAACCCGGGCTACATCCAGGTTGGCACGGCCTTCATCCACGACGAACAGAATTTTGGCCCCGCATCGCTGGCGACCATCCTGGCGAAGTCCTCCAACGTCGGCATGGCCCACCTGGCCCTGTCGCTGGAGCCGCGGCAGATCTGGGCCACGCTGAACGGCCTGGGGTTCGGCCAGGTCACGGCCAGCGGCTTTCCCGGCGAATCGGCCGGTCAGCTCACCAACTATTCGCACTGGCGCAGCGTCCTCGTCGCCACTATGTCGCACGGCTATGGCCTGTCGGTCACGCCGCTCCAGCTGGCGCAGGCCTACGCGACACTCGGCGCGATGGGCCTGCGCCGTCCGGTATCGCTCCTGCGCGTGAACGATCCGGTGCCCGGCGAGCGTGTGCTCGATGGCAAAGTCAGCATGGAACTGCTCCGTCTGCTCGAAGGCGTGATCACGATGCCCGGCGCCACCGGCAAGCTCGCGATGATCCCGGGCTACCGCGTCGCCGGCAAGACGGGCACGGCCTGGAAAGCCGAAGGCGGCGGCTACTCGCAGAACCGCTACGTCGCCGTCTTCGGTGGCGTGGCGCCGCTGAGCAACCCGCGGCTCGCAGCCGTGGTCGTCATCGATGAGCCGAGTGCCGGCAAGTATCACGGCGGCGATGTCGCGGCGCCGGTGTTTGCCGCCATCCTGGGCGGCGCACTGCGGGTGATGGGAATCCCGCCCGATGATCTCTCTACCGGTGAGGGCGGCGGTTCTGGCGAGGGCCGTCCCGCACCCCCTCCGGCGCGGGTGGCACTGCGATGAGCGCCGCGGCGGCTGCAGAATGGCGCCCGCTCAAGGCGCTGCTCGGTGGCGGCATCGAGGTGCCCGCGGACATCGAGGTGTCCGACCTGACGCTCGACAGCCGCGAAGTGCGCGCCGGCGCCGCCTTCCTTGCCTGCCGCGGGCGCACGCACCACGGCGTGGAATTTGCGGCGGACGCCGTGGCCGCCGGGGCGCGCGCCATCCTGTGGGAGCCCGCGCCCGGCACCGGGGCCCCGCACTTCGATCCGCCGGTTCTGGTTGTCGCGGTACCGGACCTTAGCGCGCAGGCCGGATTCATCGCCGATCGCTTCTTCGGTGCGCCTTCCGCGCGGCTGCTCGTCACGGGCATCACCGGCACGAATGGCAAGACCACCTGCGCCTGGCTGCTCGCGAACGCCTGGAGCGCGCTGGGCCGCAGCTGCGCCTATCTGGGCACGCTCGGCAGCGGGCTGCCCGGGGAGGTGCGCCCAGGCTCGCACACCACGCCCGATGCGGTAACGCTGCAGCGCCAGCTGGCGCAGCTGCGTGACGCGGGTGCGCAGGCCGCGGCGATGGAGGTGTCCTCGCACGCCCTCGACCAGCAGCGCTGCGCCGGCGTGCGCTTCCAGGTCGCGGCCTTCACCAACCTGAGCCGCGAGCACCTCGACTATCACGGTGACATGCAGTCCTATGGTGCCGCCAAGAGCGCGCTGTTCGACTGGCCCACGCTCACGGCGCGAGTGATCAACATCGATGATCCGCTGGGCGCCACGCTCGCGGCACGCTCACCACCGGGCGAGGGCCTGGTCCTGACCTGCCGGCGCTCCGATCCGGCCCAGCTGCTGCCCGGCGCGCGCTTTGTGCGCTCGGGGCGCAGCGCGCCCGAGGCGCGCGGCCTGTGCATCGAACTCACCACCAGCTGGGGCGATGCCATGCTGCGCAGCGAGCTGCTCGGCGATTTCAACGTCGACAACCTGCTCACCGTGCTGGGCGTGCTGCTCGCCACCGGCAGCACGCTGCAGCAGGCCTGCGGCGCGCTGGCCGAGTGCCGCGCGCCACCGGGGCGCATGCAGGTTTCCGGCGGCAGCGGCCTGCCGCTGGCCATCGTCGACTATGCGCACACGCCCGACGCGCTCGACAAGGCGCTGCGTGCCGCGCGCCTGCACTGCGCCGGGCGGCTAATCTGCGTGTTTGGCTGCGGCGGGGAGCGTGATCGCGGCAAGCGCGCCGAGATGGGCCGGGTGGTCGAGTCGCTGGCCGACACGCTGTACGTCACAGACGACAATCCGCGCGGCGAAGACCCGCAACGCATCGTCGATGACATCCTGACGGGCCTGCGCGCGCCTGAGCGCGCCACCGTGCAGCACGATCGCGCCGCCGCGATTGCGGCCGCCCTGGCGGCTGCGCAACCGGGCGATGTGGTGCTGGTGGCGGGCAAGGGGCACGAGGACTACCAGCTCGTGGGCACGGAGCGGCGATCCTTCAGCGACCTGGCCCAGGTGCGCGCGGCACTCGGCGTGCGGAGCGCGGCATGAAGCGCACGCTGTCCGTGTTTGCCGATTGCTGCGGCGGCCGGCTCGAGGGCGCGGACGCCGCCTTCGCCGCGGTGCTGATCGACTCGCGCAACTTGAGCGCGGGCGATCTGTTCGCGGCACTCCCCGGAACACGCACCGACGGCCACGAATTTGTCGGCGCCGCCGCTGCGGCGGGCGCTGCCGGTGCGCTGGTGAGTCGTCCCGTGGGCGTCGCGCTGCCCAAAGTCGTGGTGACGGACGTGGCCGCCGCCCTGGGCGAGGCGGGGCGGGCCTGGCGCGCTGATTTTCACGGCCCGCTGGTCGCGGTCGCCGGGAGCAATGGCAAGACCACGACCAAGGAAATGCTAGCCGCCATCCTGGGGGCGCGCGGCGAGTGCCTGGCGACCCGCGGGAATCTGAACAACCAGCTCGGCGTGCCGCTCACTCTCCTGCGCCTGCGCGAGGGCCACGCCAGCGCCGTCATCGAGATGGGCGCCAATCGCGCCGGCGATGTGGCGGAACTCATGACGCTCGCCCGGCCGGACATCGGGCTCATCACCAACGCCGGGGCCGAGCACCTCGAAGGCTTCGGGGATCTCGACGGCGTGGCGCGCGCCGAGGGCGAGGTCATCGCGGGGCTCGGGGCCGAAGGCGTGGCGATCATCAACGCCGATGATCCTTATGCGCCACTGTGGCGCAGCATGACCCGGGCGCGGGTCCTGACGTTTGGACTGGAGCCGGGAGCCGACGTGCGCGCCAGCGAGCTGCGGCTCGAGGCCGGCGCCGCAGGCTTTCTCACCCGCTTTACCCTGCACGGCTTGGGTGGCGCGGTGCCCGTGGCACTCGCGCTCGCCGGCCGCCACAACGTCTACAACGCCCTGGCCGCCGCGGCCGCGGCGCAGGCCGCCGGCGCGACGCTGGCGCAGGTGGCCGCGGGCCTGGCCACCATGCGGGCGGTGGAGGGCCGGTTGCAGTTCAAGCCGGCGGCCCAGGGCGCCTGGCTGATCGACGATTCCTACAACGCCAATCCCAGCTCGGCGCGCGCCGCACTCGAAGTGCTGGCCGAACTGCCGGGCCGGCGCTGGCTGGTGCTGGGCGACATGGCGGAGCTGGGTGCCTTTGCGGAAGCCAGCCACCGCGAGCTCGGCACGCTGGCGCGCGCCTGCGGGGTCGAGCGGCTCTACAGCTTTGGAAAGCTCGCGGCGCTCGCCGCCGACAGTTTCGGCGCCGGCGCCGAGCGTCACGATGACATCGACACGCTGGTGCGCTCGGTGGGCGGGGCGCTGCAGGCCGACGTGCGCCTCCTGGTCAAGGGTTCACGCGTCAACCGGCTCGAGCGCGCGGTCGCGGCGCTCACAGGCGCGCGCGGCGCGCGCGGGGCGGTCTGAATGCTGTACTGGGCCGCAAAACACCTGGCCGCGCATGTCTCGCTGTTCAACGTCTTTTCCTACCTGACGCTGCGCTCGATCCTGGCGACCATGTCCTCGCTGGCGATCGCGCTGCTGGTCGGCCCGCACATGATCGAGCGCCTCTCGCGCTACCAGATCGGCCAGGTGGTGCGCAGCGACGGCCCGCAGTCGCACCTGCCCAAGGCCGGTACCCCGACGATGGGCGGGCTCCTGATCATCGTCGCGGTCGCCGTGACCACGGTCCTGTGGGCGGATCTGACCAACCGCTTCGTGCGGATCGTGCTGGGCGTGACCTTAAGCTTCGGGCTCATCGGTTTCTACGACGATTACCTCAAGCTCGTGGTCGGCAATTCACGCGGCCTGATCGCGCGCTGGAAATATTTCTGGCAGACGGTGGTGGGCCTGGCGGCGGCGATCCTGATCTACCACGTGACCCGCTCGCTGGGCCACGCCGGCGCCGTGACGGCCTTTCACGTGCCCTTCTTCAAGACCGTGGCGCTGCCGCTGGGCGCGGCGGGTTTCGTGATCCTCGGCTACCTGATGATTGTCGGCATGAGCAATGCCGTGAACCTCACCGACGGACTGGACGGGCTGGCGATCGGGCCGGCGGCGATGGTGGCCGGGGCGCTGGCGGTGATTGCCTACCTGAGCGGCAACATGGTGTTCGCCAATTACCTGCAGATACCGGCGGTGCCCGGTGCGGGCGAGCTGGCCGTGCTGTGCGGCTCGATCGTCGGCGCGGGGCTCGGCTTCCTGTGGTTCAACTCCTATCCCGCGCAGGTGTTCATGGGCGACATCGGCGCCCTCGCACTCGGCGCGGCGCTCGGCTGCATGGGTTTCATCGTGCGCCAGGAGATTGTCACGCTGGTGATGGGCGGCATCTTCGTGCTCGAGACCGCCTCGGTGATCCTGCAGGTCATGTCCTACAAGCTGACCGGCAAGCGCCTGTTCCGCATGGCGCCGATCCACCATCACTTCGAGCTCAAGGGCTGGGCCGAGCCGAAGGTCATCGTGCGCTTCTGGATCATCAGCGTGCTGCTGGTGCTCGCTGGCCTGGCGACCCTGAAACTGCGATGAGCCACACCGCCACACTCGCGCCCCACACGCTCGTCGTCGGCCTCGGCAAGACCGGCCTGTCGGTCGTGCGGCATCTACGCGCCCGCGGCCGGCCCGTCACCGTGCTCGACACCCGCGAGGCGCCACCCGCGCTCCGGGCGCTGCGCCTCATGGCACCGGAAGTCGAGGTTCGCACCGGGGACCTGGACCCGCAATGGCTGGCCGGCGTCGGGGACATCGTCCTGTCTCCAGGCCTGGCGCCGCAAGGGCCGTTCTTCGACGCGGTGCGCGCCCGCGGCCTGCCGCTCATCGGTGACATCGAGCTGTTCGCGCGCGCGGCCGGCGCCCCGGTGGTGGGCGTGACCGGCACCAACGGCAAGAGCACGGTCACGAGCCTGCTCGGCCGCATGGCCCAGCGCGCCGGCCGGCGCGCCCGCGTCGGCGGGAACCTGGGCGAGCCGGCCCTCGAGCTGCTCGACCCGAGCGCGGAACTCTACGTGCTGGAGCTCTCGAGCTACCAGCTCGACACCACCGAATCCCTGACGCTGCAGGCCGCGACCGTGCTCAACGTGACGCCCGATCACCTCGATCGCTACGACACCCTCGCCGACTACGCCAGCTCGAAGGCGCGGATCTTCAGGCGCTGCGGCACCGCCGTGCTCAACGCCGATGATCCGCTGGTGGCGACGATGGCGAGCCTGGCCCGCCGGCGCCTGCGCTTTTCGCTCGATCCGGCGAGCGGCGCGGACTACACGCTGCAATTGCAGGCCGGTGCGCCCTGGCTGGCCCGCGGGGAGGAGCGGCTGCTGCCTGCGAGCGAGCTCAAGCTCACCGGCCGCCACAACGCGGCCAACGCGCTGGCGGCGCTCGCACTGGGCGAAGCCCTCGAGCTGCCGCGCGCCGCGCTGCTTGAGGAGTTGCGCGAGTTTCCCGGGCTGCCACATCGCACCGCCTGGGTCGCGGACATCGCCGGCGTGCGCTACATCGATGATTCCAAGGGCACCAACGTCGGCGCGACGCTGGCGGCCGTGTCCGGCCTCGGCGGCCCACTGGTGCTGATCGCCGGCGGGGACGGCAAGGGACAGGACTTCGCTCCGCTCGGCGCCGCGCTGCGCGGCAAGGTGCGCCGGGCGGTGCTGATCGGCCGCGACGCGCGCGCACTGGGCGCGGCGCTTGCCGGCGCCTGCGAAATCGAATACGCCGCGACGCTGGAAGCGGCGGTGCGCGCCGCGGCCGACCGTGCGCGCCCCGGTGACACCGTGCTGCTCTCGCCGGCCTGCGCCAGCCTCGACATGTTCCGCGACTACACGCACCGCGGTGAAGTCTTCGCCGCCGCCGTGCGAGAGCTGGCCGCGTGAACGCCATCGCCGCCGCCGTCAATCGCCCCCAGGAGCGCCACCGCCTGCTGCGCCTGGACGTGCCCATGCTGCTGCTGGTCTCCGCCATCCTGCTGCTGGGACTGGTCATGGTGACCTCCGCCTCGATCACCGCGGCCGCCCGCGAGAGCGGCGACCCGCTGGCCTACCTGGAGCGCCAGCTGCTGCTGGTCGCCTCAGGCGTGGTGCTCGCGGCGCTGATCTTTGCCGTTCCGATCGCGCTCATCGAGCGCTGCGCGCTGCCGCTGCTGATCGTGGGCGGAGTGCTGCTGCTGCTGGTGCTGGTCCCCGGCCTCGGCCACGTCGTGAAGGGCGGGCGGCGCTGGCTGCGCCTGCCCGGCATCAACTTCCAGGTCTCCGAGGCCGCCCGGGTGCTGGCGCTGGTGTACATCGCGCACTACTGCGTGCGCTTCGAGTCCGCCCTGCGCAGCAGCTGCGGCGGATTGCTGCGCCCGCTCCTGCTGCTGGGATTCTTCGGGGCACTGCTGCTCGCCGAGCCCGACCTGGGGGCCGCCGCGGTGTTGTTCATCACGGGCTTCGGCCTGCTGTTTCTTGCCGGTGCGCAGCTGCGCTGGGTCATCGCCGCAATGCTCGGTTCCACTGCCTTGCTCTCATTGCTGGTCATGTTTTCCGACTACCGGATGCGGCGCGTCACCGGCTTTCTTGATCCCTGGGCGGATCCCTACAACACGGGATTCCAGCTCACGCAATCGCTGATCGCGATCGGTCGCGGCGAGTGGTTCGGCGTGGGCCTGGGCGCCAGCGTGCAGAAGCTGTTCTACCTGCCCGAGGCCCACAACGATTTTCTGTTCGCGGTACTGGCCGAGGAGCTGGGACTGGTCGGTGTGGTGCTGACACTGGCCCTGTTCCTGGCGCTCGCCTGGCGGGTGTTCGCGCTGGCGCGCCGGGCCAATGACGCCGGCATGAAATTCCACGCCTATCTGGCCTCCGGCTTCGGGCTGTGGCTGCTGGTGCAGGCCTTCGTCAACATCGGCGTCAACATGGGCGTGCTGCCGACCAAGGGTCTGACGCTGCCGTTCATGAGCTACGGACGCAGCAGCATGATCGTCGCGCTGGCCTGGCTGGGCCTGGTGCTGCGTGTCCATCACGAAGTGGCCGGCGGCGCGCGCGGCGTGGCCCGCGGGAGGCTGGCATGATCGCCCCCGTCGTGCTGATCATGGCCGGCGGCACCGGCGGTCACGTCTATCCGGCCCTCGCCCTGGCGCGGGAGCTGCGTACGCGCTCCTGGCAGGTGATCTGGCTGGGCACGCAACGCGGACTGGAAGCGCGTGTGGTGCCGGCGGAAAACATCCCGATCGAGTGGCTCGGCATCGGTGGTCTGCGCGGCAAGGGGTGGCTGACCTGGCTCGCCGCGCCCCTGAAACTGGCGCGCGCTCTCATCGCGGCCTTAAGCGTCATGCGCCGCCACCGGCCCGCGGTGGTCGTCGGCATGGGCGGCTTTGTCTCCGGCCCGGGGGGCCTCGCGGCCTGGCTGACGCGCCGCCCGCTGCTGATCCACGAACAGAACGCGATCGCCGGTTACACCAACCGGTGCCTGGCCCGGCTGGCGGTCGAAGTGTTTGCCGCTTTTCCCGACGCCTTCGGCGACGGGGTGGTTACGCGTGTGATCGGCAATCCGGTGCGCAGCGAGATCGCCTCGCTCCCGCCGCCGGCGCAGCGCTTCGCGCAGCGCGGCGGCCCGATCCGCATCCTGGTGTTTGGCGGGAGCCTGGGCGCGGCGCGCCTCAATGCCGTCCTGCCCCTCGCGCTGGCGCGGCTCGCCGGCCGCATCGACATCGACGTGCGCCATCAGTCGGGGGAGCGCTGGGTCGACAGCGCCCGCCGCGCCTATCGCGAGGTGGGGGTGGCGGCGCGCGTCACGCCCTACATCGAGGACATGGCGGAAAGCTACGGCTGGGCCGATCTCGTGATCTGCCGCGCCGGCGCGCTCACGGTGTCCGAGCTGGCCGCGGCGGGGGTCGGTGCGATCCTGGTGCCCCTGCCGATCGCGGTCGATGATCACCAGACGCACAACGCACGCTTCCTGGTCAGTGAAGGCGCGGCGCTCCTGATCAGCGATCGCGACCTGACGGCCGAGCGCCTGTCCGCGGAGCTGCTGGCGCTGTGCACGGGCCGCGGCCGGCTCATCGCCATGGCCGAGCGCGCCCGGCTCCTGGCGCGCACCAGCGCCACCACCGAGCTGGCCGACGCCTGCGCGCAGCTCGCGGGAGTCGCCGCATGAGCCAGCGCATGCGCCGCATCAACACGATTCATTTCGTCGGCATCGGCGGCAGCGGCATGGGCGGCATCGCCGAAGTGCTGCTGAACCTGGGCTACCGGGTGCAGGGCTCGGACCTCAAGGCCAACGCGGTGACCGAGCACCTGGAGCGGCTCGGCGCGCGCATCTGGCTCGGACATCGCGCTGCCAATGCGGACGGCGCCGATGTAGTCGTGACCTCCAGCGCCGTCGCCCGCGACAATCCGGAAGTGCAGGCGGCGCTCGCGCGCCGCGTGCCGGTCGTGCCGCGCGCCGAGATGCTGGGCGAGCTGATGCGCTTCCGCCAGTCGATCGCGGTGGCCGGCACGCACGGCAAGACCACGACCACCAGCCTGGTCGCCAGCATCCTCGCCGAGGGGGGCGAGGACCCGACCTTCGTGATCGGCGGGCGGCTCAAGAGCGCCGCGAGCAATGCCCGGCTCGGCGCCGGGCGGTACCTGGTGGCCGAAGCCGACGAGAGCGACGCCTCCTTCCTGCACCTGCAGCCCATGATCGCGATCGTCACCAACATCGACAACGATCACCTGGGCACGCACGGCGGGGATTTCGCGCGGCTGTGCGAGAGCTTCGTGAGCTTCCTGCACAACCTGCCCTTCCATGGCCTCGCGGTGCTCTGCCAGGACGATGAACAGGTGCAGGGCATCATGCCGCGCGTGGGACGGCCGATCGTCACCTATGGCCTGCACGCCGACGCGGATGTGCGCGCCGTCAACATCCGGCGCGAGCTCGCGCGCACGGCCTTCGATGTCGAGCGGCGAGGCAGGAGCGGTGTCCTGCCGATCGTGCTCAACATGGCCGGCCTCCACAACGTGCGCAACGCGCTGGCGGCGATCGCCGTCACGACCGAGCTGGAGATCAGCGACGAGGCGATCGCGCGCGCGCTCAGCGGCTTCCAGGGGATCGAGCGGCGCATGCAGCTGATCGGCGAGGTGCAGACGCGCGCCGGCAGCATCACCATCGTCGATGACTACGGGCATCACCCGACCGAGATCGCGGCCACGCTCGATGCGCTGCGCCAGGCCTGGCCGGGACGGCGCCTGGTGCTCGCCTTCCAGCCGCACCGCTACACCCGCACGCGCGACCTGCTGGACGATTTCGCCAACGTGCTGTCCGGAGTGGACGTGCTGCTGGTCACCGAGGTGTACGCCGCCGGCGAGGCGCCCATCAAGGGCGCCGATGGCCGGGCGATCTGCCGCGCGATCCGCAGCCGCGGCAAGCTCGAGCCGGTGTTCGTCGCCCGCGCCGAGAACATCGCCAACGCGCTGCGCGACCTGCTGCGCGACGGGGATGTGGTGGTCACCATGGGCGCGGGCCACATCGGCAGCGTCGCGCACCAGCTGCCCGCGAAGCTGGCGGTGCCGCGGGTGGCGGAGCGCCGCACATGAACGCCGAACTCGCCCCGGAATTCCAGTCGCGCGTGCGGCGCGACGAGCCGATGTCCAGGCACACTTCCTGGCGGGTCGGTGGCCCGGCGGACATCTTCTTCACGCCGCGCGACCGCGATGAGCTTGCCGCCTTCCTGCGCACCCTGCCGCAGTCGATGCCGCTCCTGTGGGTGGGCCTGGGGAGCAATCTGCTGGTGCGCGATGGCGGCATCCGCGGTGCGGTCGTCTGCACCCACGGCGCCTTCACGCGCCTGGAGCGGCGTGAGGCGCTGCGCGTGTACTGCGAGTCGGGCGTGCCCTGCGCGCGCCTGACGCGCCAGTGCGGCAACTGGGGACTGGGGCGGGCCGAGTTCTTCGCCGGCATACCCGGCACGCTGGGCGGCGCGCTGGCGATGAACGCCGGCGCCTTTGGCGGGGAGACCTGGCGCCAGGTGGTGAGCGTCGAGGTGATGGGGCGCGACGGGACCCGCCGCACGCGTGCCGCCGCGGAATACCAGGTGAGCTATCGCCACGTGGCCGCGCCGGCGAACGATGAATGGTTTCTGGCCGCCGAAATGGAATTCACGCCGCGCGACGCGGCCGAGGCCGGGGTGGTGCGCGAGCTGGCTCAGCGGCGCAAGCAGACCCAGCCGCTGGGGGAGTGGAGTTGCGGCTCGGTATTCACCAATCCGCCGGGGGATCACGCCGCGCGGCTCATCGAAGCGGCCGGCCTCAAGGGTGCGCGCATCGGGGGCGCGGTGGTCGCGGAAAAGCACGCCAATTTCATCCTCAACCAGGGCCACGCGACGGCCACGGACATCGAGGCGCTCATCAACCAGGTGCGTGAGACCGTGCAGCGCGTGCACGGCGTGTTGCTGGTGCCGGAAGTGCGCATGGTCGGGGAGGCGCCCTGATGCGCCTGCGGCATGACAGCCGGAGCTTCAGGCGCGTGAGCGCCGCGGCGGATTTCGGGCGCGTCGCGGTGCTCTACGGCGGCAGCTCGGCCGAGCGCGAGATTTCACTGCTCACCGGGGCGGCGGTGCTCGCCGCGCTCAAGCGCCGCGGCGTCGATGCCCACGGCTTTGATCCGGCGCAGCGCGAGCTCAGCGCCCTGCGCAGCGACGGCTTTGCGCGCGCCTGGATCGCACTGCATGGTCCGGGTGGCGAGGACGGCACGGTGCAGGGTGCGCTGGAATTCCTTGGCATTCCCTACACCGGGAGCGGCGTGACCGGCTCGGCGATCGGCATGGACAAGCTCCGCACCAAGCGCCTGGCGGGCGCGAGCGGCGTGCCGACGCCGGACTTCGTGGTGTTGCGCGAGAGCGCGGATCTTAAGGTGGCGCTCTCCCGGCTGGGCCTGCCCATGATCGTCAAGCCTGCCTCGCAGGGCTCGAGCGTGGGCATGACGCGCGTGGAGCGGGCCGCCGATCTGGACCCTGCATGGCGGGCGGCCACGCAGCTCGAGCCGGTGGCCTTCGCCGAGCCCTGGATCACCGGCGGGGAATACACCGTGGCGATCCTGCAGGGCGCCGCCCTGCCATCGATCCGCATCGAGACGCCGCGGGCCTTCTACGACTACGAGGCCAAGTACTTTCGCGACGACACGCGCTACTTCTGTCCCTCCGGCCTGCCCACGGAGGCGGAACAGAAGCTGTCCGCCCTGTCGCTCGCCGCCTTCGAGGCCTGCGCAGCCGAGGGCTGGGGCCGCGCCGATTTCATGATGGACCCGCGCGGCCAGCCCCTGCTGCTCGAGATCAACACCGTGCCGGGCATGACCGATCACAGCCTGGTGCCGATGGCCGCCCGCGCCGCCGGGATCGATTTCGAGGAGCTCGCCTGGCGCGTGCTGGAGACCAGCCTGGTGCGCACGCCATGCTGATTCGCCGCCGCAACCATCGACGCCGCGAGGGCACGCGCGAGCGCTGGCAGCTGCCGGAGCTCCCGTGGCGGAGCCTCGGACTGATCGGCGCCGGCCTGCTGGCAATGCTGGCCGGCGGCGCCGCTCTGGCGCTGCTTGGCAACCAGCCGATCGAGCACATCCAGGTCGAGGGGCAGTTCCAGCACCTCACGGCGCTCGATGTCGAAAAGGCGGTGCGCGAGCAGCTGCACGGCGCTGGGCTCCTGGGCGTGCATCTCGATGAGGTGCGCCGCTCGCTCCGCATGCTGCCCTGGGTCGATGCGGCGACGGTGCAGCGCAGCTGGCCGCGGGGCCTGCTGGTGCGCGTTACCGAGCAGCAGGCGGTCGCGCGCTGGAACGAATCGGACCTCGTCAACGTGCGCGGCGATCGCTTCGCCAGCAATGCGCGTTTCGTGCCGCCCGAGCTGCCGCAGCTGAGCGGGCCCAACGGCAGCGCCGCGGAAGTCGTGCGGCGCTTCCAGGCCCTGCAGGTCGGCGTGGTGGAGGCGGGGCTCCGCCTCGCCGCGCTGCGCCTCGACGCCCGCGGCGCCTGGGAGCTGCAGCTGGACAACGGCGTGGTGGTGCGCATCGGCCGCAAGCAGGTCGATGAGCGCTGTGCGCGTTTCCTGGCGGTGGCGCTGCGCATGATCAGCCAGCGCGCCGCCGATATCGCCTACGTGGACATGCGCTACACCAATGGTTTCGCGATCGGCTGGCGCAGCGCCAGCCGGCTGGCCACGGGCGGGAATGCAATCAAGGGAAGGGTCGATGGCTAAGCGCGCCGAACGCACCGTGGTCGTGGGGCTGGATGTCGGCACCTCCAAGGTGGTCGCGCTGGTCGGCGAGCTCACCTCCGACGGAGCGATCGAGATCATCGGCCTGGGCTCGCAGCCCTCGCGCGGCCTGAAGAAGGGCGTGGTCGTCAACATCGAGTCGACCGTGCAGTCCATCCAGCGCGCGGTCGAGGAGGCCGAGCTGATGGCCGGCTGCGAGATCAACGCGGTCTACGCCGGCATCGCCGGCAGCCACATCCGCAGCCTCAACTCCCACGGCGTGGTCGCGATCCGCGACCGCGAGGTCACGCACGCCGACGTCGTGCACGTGATCGAGGCGGCCAAGGCGGTGGCCATCCCCGCCGACCAGCGCATCCTGCACGTGCTGCCGCAGGAATTCATCATCGACGGCCAGGAAGGGATCCGCGATCCGATCGGCATGAGCGGCGTGCGGCTCGAGGCCAAGGTGCACATCGTCACCGGCGCCGACAGTGCCGCGCAGAACATCATCAAATGCGTACAGCGCTGCGGCCTGGTGGTCGAGGACATCGTGCTCGAGCAGCTGGCCTCCAGCTTCGCCGTGCTCACCGACGATGAAAAGGAGCTCGGCGTGTGCATCGTCGATGTGGGCGGCGGCACCACCGACATCGCGGTGTTCTCGAGCGGTGCGATCCGCCACACGGCGGTGATCCCCATCGCCGGCGACCAGGTCACCAACGACATCGCGGTCTCGATGCGCACGCCCACGCAGTACGCCGAGGACATCAAGGTGCGCTTTGCCTGCGCGCTCTCGCAGCTCGCCAATCCGGACGAGAGCATCGAGGTGCCGAGCGTCGGGGACCGGCCGGCACGGCGCCTGGCGCGCCAGACGCTCGCCGAAGTGGTCGAGCCGCGCTACGAGGAACTGTTCAACCTGATTCGCGAGGAGCTGCGGCGCAGCGGCTTCGAGGAAGTCATCGCGGCCGGCATCGTGCTCACGGGCGGGAGCGCGCGGATGGAAGGGGCGATCGAGCTGGCCGAGGAGATCTTCCACGTGCCGGTGCGCCTCGGGGTGCCCGGCCAGCTGCGTGGACTCTCCGCGGCCGTGCAGAACCCGATCTACTCGACCGCCGTCGGGCTGCTGCTGTACGCGCGCGAGAACACGGCACCGGCGGCGCGCGGCGCGCTGCTGGGCAACGGCATGGGCGGCGCCCTCGGCCGCATGAAGAGCTGGTTTCAGGGTCATTTCTGATTTCCGATCGTTCAACCGACCAATACGGGAGCTGACACTCATGTTTGAACTCATGGACGCATACAGCCAAAGCGCTGTGATCAAGGTCATCGGCGTGGGCGGTGGCGGCGGCAACGCCGTCACGCACATGGTGGCCACGGGCATTGAAGGGGTGGACTTCATCTGCATCAACACCGATGCGCAGGCGCTCAAGGCCTCCAAGGTCAAGACCGCGCTGCAGATCGGCAGCAGCATCACCAAGGGACTCGGGGCCGGCGCCGACCCCGAGATTGGCCGCCAGGCGGCGGTGGAGGATCGCGACCGCATCATCGAGCTGATCAGCGGCTGCGACATGCTGTTCATCACGGCCGGCATGGGCGGTGGCACGGGCACGGGCGCCGCGCCGGTCGTCGCCCAGATCGCGCGCGAGCTGGGCATCCTGACGGTGGCCGTGGTGACGCGGCCGTTCCAGATGGAGGGCAACAAGCGCTCGATGGTGGCCGATCACGGCATCGCGGAACTGACCAAGAACGTCGATTCGCTGATCACCATTCCCAACCAGAAACTGCTGACGGTGCTCGGGCCGACGACCACGCTGCTTGACGCCTTCAAGGCCGCCAACCAGGTGCTGCAGGGCGCGGTGCAGGGCATCGCCGAGCTGATCACGCGCCCGGGGCTGATCAACGTCGACTTCGCCGACGTGCGCACCGTGATGTCCGAGACCGGCATGGCCATGATGGGGAGCGGTGTGGCCACGGGCGAGACCCGGGCGCGCGCCGCGGCCGAGGCCGCCGTATCGTCGCCGCTGCTCGAAGACGTCAATCTGTCCGGCGCCAATGGCATCCTCGTCAATGTCACCGCCGGGCTCGACCTGGCGATCGGTGAGTTCGAGGAGGTCGGCCGCATCGTCAAGGAATTTGCCTCCGAGAACGCCACGGTCGTGGTGGGCACGGTCATCGATCCAGAGATGACCAGCGAAATCCGCGTCACGGTGGTCGCCACGGGCCTGGGACGCCAGCCCGCCGCAGTGCGCAACGCCGTGCCGCCGATGCGGGAGGCCGCCCACCACACGCGCGAGGCGCCGCGGATCTACCCGGTCAGGCGCGAGATGATGGCCGCGCCCGACTACATCAAGCTGGAAAAGCCTACGTTTCAGCGCCAGCGCGCGGTGGGTGACGGGCTGCGCGTGGATGGTGGGGCGGCCGAGGAACTGCTGGACATCCCGACGTTCCTGCGCCGCCAGGCCGACTGAATGGCAGCGCCCCGCCACAGGAACGCGGCACCCCGCCACCGCGTCCCTGTGGTACGGTAACGCCATGGTTGGCCAGCGCACGATCCGCAACAGCATCCGCGCCACCGGCGTCGGGATGCACACCGGGCGCAAGGTGCTGATGACCGTGCGGCCCGCGGAGCCGGACACCGGCATCGTGTTCCAGCGCACCGATCTGCCGGGGGCGGCCGACATTCCGGCGCGCGCGGCCAACGTGGGAGAGACCACGCTGGGCACCACGCTGGGCGCGGGAGAGGCGCGCGTCTCGACCGTCGAGCATCTGCTGTCGGCCTTCGCCGGACTCGGCATCGACAACGCCCGCGTCGAGCTCAATGCGCCCGAGGTTCCGATCATGGACGGCAGCGCCGGTCCCTTCGTGTTCCTGCTGCAGGCGGCGGGCATCGAGGAGCAGCCGGTCCCGAAGCGCTTCACGCGCGTGAAGCGCACGGTGCGCGTGACGGACGGCGACAAATGGGCGCAGTTTGATCCTTACGAGGGCTTCAAGGTCAATTTCGAAATCGAATTCGACCACCCGATCTTCAAGCGGCGCATGCAGCGCGCCACGATGGATTTTTCCACCACGGCGTTCCTCAAGGAAATCAGCCGCGCGCGCACCTTTGGTTTCATGCGTGACCTGGAGATGCTGCGCTCGCGCAACCTGGCCCTGGGCGGCACGCTCGACAACGCGATCGTGCTGGATGATTCCGGCGTGCTCAACGAGGGCGGGCTCCGTTACGAGGACGAATTCGTCAAGCACAAGATCCTCGATGCGATCGGCGACCTGTACCTGCTCGGGCACAGCCTGATCGGAGAATTCAGTGGGCACAAATCGGGCCACGCGCTCAACAACCGGCTGCTGCGAGCCTTGCAGGCCGACACCCAGGCCTGGGAAGAGGTCGTGTTCGAGCGCCCCGACCAGGCGCCGATTTCCTACGTGCAGGCCCTCTCGATTCCGGCGACCGCGCTCGCTTCCTGACAAAACCGGCTTTTCTTCCGCTCAGCGCTTCGCAGGCGCGACGCCCACCGTGACTTTGACAATATCTGGCTGCCGCGCTCGAATCCGCGGCTCCAGTTCGGCCAGGGCGAAGCGCATCCGGGCGCTCCAGGCGGCCGAGGCGGCCAGCACGGTGAGCTCCGGGCCCCTCTGCCGGGCCTGGACCAGCTGGCCCCGCAGTTCGGCCGGCAGGGCCTCGGAGAGCCACTCGAGCCACTGCCGCTGGGCCCCCATTTCGCGTTGCAGACCCAGCAGCCAGCCCTGTTTTTTCATAATGCCGTCAAGGCGTTGCGCGGGCCCACGCAACCGGGCGCCCGGCCGGCCAATCGCCGATCTATTGCGCTTTTCGGGAAGCGACTTCTTGTCTTGGGGGGGCTTCTTGGGCATAGTCCTTCGCACTGATCCAGGGGCGGAACCGCCGGGGGGCGGGGAAGCACAGCCACCCATTTACTGCTGGAGCGCCATGATACCGGGGTTGCCAGTTCGCGAGGTCCAAGCCTTGATACGCCACGGGCGTGCGTGGCGGCCAGGATGAATCTGATTTTCTTTTCCCGCGGACAGGGGAAGGCGCGGCATCTCAATCTCTCTCATCCGGTGACCCTCACGCTGGTCAGCCTCATGGCCGTCTTGCTGCTGGTGGGCATATTCGTCGCCGGCGTCAAGGTCGGGGTCAGGGGCCTGGACCTGGGTGCCACGGGCGGACCGGTGGCGCTGGCCCAGGAACGCGCGGAGCTGACCCAGATCCGGGCGCGCCTGCAGGAGCGCATCGACGGACTGTCCCTGCGCATGGGCCTGCTCAATGCCCACCTGATCCGCCTCAACGCGCTCGGCAAGCGCCTCACCCAGATGGCGAACCTCAGCAGCAGCGAATTTGATTTCGACCACGACCCGGCCCTCGGCGGACCGGAGTCCGGGACCGGCAGCCGCGGCGCGGAAGTCCCGGATCTGTCCGCGATGCTGGACCAGTTCGATCGCCGCCTCGCTTTTCGCGCCACGCAGTTCAATGCGCTGGAATACGTGCTGCTGGGGCGCCAGCTCTCGGCCGAGATCCGCCCCACCGGCCGGCCGGTGCTGAGCGGCTACATCTCCTCTTATTTTGGCGAGCGCATGGATCCCTTCGACGGCGAAGAGGCCTTTCACAAGGGCCTCGACTTCGCCAGCGATCGCGGTTCCGACGTGCTGGCCGTGGGACAGGGCGTGGTCAGCTGGGCCGGCCCGCGCGCCGGCTATGGCGTGCTGGTCGAGATCAACCATGGCAACGGCTACGTCACCCGCTACGCGCACAACTCCGCCGTGGCGGTCGCCGTCGGTGATACGGTGCAGCGTGGCCAGGCCATCGCCGTCGTCGGATCCACCGGCCGCTCGACCGGGCCGCACGTGCACTTTGAAGTTCTGAAGGACGGGCGGCAGATCGACCCGATGGCGTTCATCGGGCATTAGCCGCGGCGCCTCGGCCGCGCGGCTTTTAAATCTCCTTCCGGACAGGCCCGGGCGCCGCTCGCCCGCACCGCCTGCCGCTTGAACAAATTCCTCCCCGCCCCATCTATCCGTACAATACGCGGTTCCGCCCGCCTGTCCCCAAGGCACCGTACCGTAGGGGCTGCGGGCTTGATTCCAAAGGATAAGTGCAAGTGCTTAAGGCCCTGACGCGAGTGTTTGGGAGCCGCAATGAGCGGCTCGTGAAGGGCTTCGGCCGTGCCGTTCGACAGTCCTCAGGCTACGAGGAGCCGTATACGGCCCTGAGCGAGGGGCAGCTCAAGGCCAAGACCGATGAGTTCCGCCAGCGACTCGCCGCGGGCGCCACCCTCGAGGAGCTGCAGCCCGAGGCCTTCGCCGTGGTGCGCGAGGCGGCGCGGCGCGTCCTCAAGATGCGGCACTTCGATGTGCAGCTGGTCGGTGGACTGGCGCTCCACCAGGGCAAGATCGCCGAGATGCGCACCGGCGAGGGCAAGACGCTGGTCGCGACGCTCCCCGCCTATCTGAATGCGCTGCGGGGCAACGGCGTGCACATCGTGACGGTCAACGAGTACCTCGCGCAGCGCGACGCCGACTGGATGGGTCCGGTGTACCGCTTTCTGGGCCTCACCGTCGGGGTGATCCGCAGCCAGCAGGAATCGGCGGAGAAGCGCGCGGCCTACGCCTGCGACATCACCTTCGGCACCAACAACGAATTCGGCTTCGACTATCTGCGCGACAACCTGGCCTTCCGCCTCGAGGAGCGCGTCCAGCGCTCGCTGACCTACGCCATCATCGACGAAGTCGACTCGATCCTGATCGACGAGGCGCGCACGCCGCTGATCATCTCCGGGCCGGCCGAGGAAAGCACCGAGGTCTACCAGCGCATCAATGCCCTGGTGCCGCGCCTGCAACGCCAGAAGGCCGAGGACGGCCCGGGTGATTTTTCAGTCGACGAGAAAGGCAAGCAGGTCCATCTCACCGAAGATGGCCACGAGCACGTCGAGCGGCTGATGCTTGAGTCGGGGCTGCTGCGCGAGGGCGACAGCCTCTACGACGCGGCCAACGTGCGCTTGATGCATCACCTCAACGCGGCGCTGCGCGCGCATGCGCTCTACAAGCGCGACGTGGAATACATCGTGCGCAATGGCGAGGTGATCATCGTCGATGAATTCACCGGCCGCACCATGATCGGCCGGCGCTGGTCCGACGGCCTGCACCAGGCGGTCGAGGCCAAGGAAGGCGTGAAGGTGCGCGAGGAGAACCAGACGGTCGCCTCGATCACCTTCCAGAATTATTTCCGGCTGTATCGCAAGCTGGCCGGGATGACCGGCACCGCCGACACCGAGGCGCCGGAGTTCCTGCAGATCTACGGCCTGGAAGTGGTCGTCATTCCCACGCACCGGCCGATGATCCGCAAGGACAGCGCCGATCACGTCTATCTCACGCAGGGCGACAAGTTCGAGGCGATCATCGCCGACATCCGCGACTGCGTGGCGCGCAAGCAGCCGGTGCTGGTGGGCACCACTTCGATCGAGACCTCCGAATACCTGGCGGGCCTGCTGCAGAAGGACGACATCGAGCACAACGTGCTCAACGCCAAGCAGCATGAGCGCGAGGCGCACATCATTGCGCAGGCCGGACGCCCGGGCACGGTCACCATCGCCACCAACATGGCCGGCCGCGGCACCGACATCGTCCTGGGCGGCAACGTCGAGGCCGAGCTGCACGCGCTGCCGGAAGACACCAGCGAGCAGGCGCGTGAGGAAGTACGGAGCGCCTGGCAGAAGCGGCACGACGCGGTGATCGGCGCCGGCGGCCTGCACATCATCGGCACCGAGCGTCACGAATCGCGGCGCATCGACAATCAGCTGCGCGGCCGCTCCGGCCGCCAGGGCGATCCGGGCTCGAGCCGCTTCTATCTGTCGATGGAAGACAACCTGATGCGCATCTTCGGCGATCCGACCCGCACCAAGCGCTGGCTGCAGATGGCCGGCATGAGGGCCGGCGAGGTCATCGAGAGCGGCATGCTCACCCGCCAGATCGAAAAGGCGCAGCGCAAGGTGGAGTCGCACAACTTCGATATCCGCAAGCAGCTGCTGCTGTTCGATGACGTGGCGAACGATCAGCGCAAGGTGGTCTACCAGCAGCGCACCGAGATCCTGGGTACGGAGGACTTGAGCGAGGCGGTCAAGGGGATGTACCGGGAGGCAGTTCTGGGCCTCATGGATGCGCACCTGCCGACCGGCAGCGCACCCCACGACTGGGACCTGACCGCGCTCGATGCGGCGCTGGAGCGCGATTTCAACGCGCGCGTGGATATCGCCGGCTGGCTGGTGCTCGATCCGCAGATGGAGGAGTCCGCGCTGCGCGAGCGTGCCGTCCAGGCCGTGCTCGAGGGTTATGCGAAAAAAGTGACGCGCATCGGCGAGCCGATCATGCGCCACATCGAGCGTGACGTGGTGCTGCGCATGCTCGACCAGCACTGGCGCGATCACCTGGCGGCGATGGATTACCTCCGCCAGGGCATCCATCTGCGCGGCTATGCGCAGAAGGACTATCGCTACGAGTACAAGCGCGAGGCCTTTGAGCTCTTCACCGCGCTGCTTGGACGCGTGAAGTACGAGGTGGCCTCGATGCTGGCCAAGATCGAGGTGCGCACCCAGGAACAGATCGATCGCGAGGAGCAGGAGCGGCGCGAGCGCCTGATGCGCGCGCTCCAGGCCCAGCACGCCGAACTGCCGGGCGCGCTGCCGCCGCCGGTCGTGGCGCCGGCGGCCTCGGGTGCGCCGGCGGCAATAGGTGGTCCGGCCGCGGCGCGCGCCATGAGCGCCGAGGCCGCGACGCCGTTCGTGCGTGGTGATCGCAAGGTGGGGCGAAACGAGCCCTGCCCCTGCGGATCGGGCCGCAAGTTCAAGCAGTGCCACGGTGCGCTCGAGCCTTGAAACCCACGGTGCGGGTCGTGGCCGCGGTACTTTATGATGAGCGGCGCCAGGTCCTGGTGACGCAGCGGCCCGCCGGAAAATCGATGGCCGGCCACTGGGAGTTCCCGGGCGGCAAGGTCGAGCCCGGCGAGAGCGATGCGGACGCGCTGCGGCGCGAGCTGCGCGAAGAACTGGGCATCGAGATCATCAGCGCGCGCCCGCTCGAGGAGCTGACGCACGAGTATCCGGAGCGCCGCGTCGTGCTGTCGGTCTGGGTGGTGAGTGAATATGCCGGCGCGCCGGCGGCGCTGGAGGGCCAGCCGCTGCACTGGTCAGCGGCCCCGGGGCTGCGTACCCTTGCCATGCTCCCGGCGGACTGGCCGATTGTCGAACGGCTCGAAGCTACGAATTCCGTCAACTGAAGGAACCGACGATGGCTGCAGCACCAGGATTGCCCGACATCGAGGTGGACAGCAAGACGCTGTACCGCGAAGAGGTGTTCACCGACCGCAAGGCCGGCACCATCCGCCGCCTGCTGCCCGTCACCGCCGCCGGCGATGTCGACCACGCCCGGCCGGTGCTGTATTCAGGCCAGACCCAGCTGCTCACCCCTGGCGGCGTGCTGCCGCTGTCCTTCGAGATCGAGGCGGGCACGCTCGCCGAGGCCGCCGAGCGCTTTCCCGCCGCCGTGCATGTCGCACTCGAGCAGGCCATCGAAGAGGCGCGGGAGTACCGCCGCGAAGCCTCCTCGCGGATCGTCGTCCCGGACGTCGCGGGCGGCGCGCTGCCGGGCGGCGGCAAGATCAAGCTCTGATATGAGCCTCTACGACATCCCGGTGCGCACGCTGGAAGGGAAGGGGCAGGCGATGTCTGCCTACCAGGGCAAAGTGCTGCTGATCGTGAATGTGGCGAGCGAGTGCGGCTACACGCCCCAGTATCAGGGCCTGCAGGCGCTGTACGAGAAGTACCGTGGCCAGGGCCTGGAAGTCCTCGGCTTTCCCTGCAACCAGTTTGGGCAGCAGGAACCAGGCACCGCGGCGCAGATCCGCGACTTCTGCTCCACGAACTACGCGGTGAGTTTTCCGCTGTTCGAGAAGATCGATGTCAACGGACCTGCGGCGCACCCGCTGTATCAGTATCTCAAGCACGAGAAGCCGGGCCTGCTGGGCACCGAGGCGATCAAGTGGAATTTCACCAAGTTCCTGGTGGACCGGAGCGGCGCGGTGGTGAAGCGCTACGCGCCCGGTGATGAGCCCGCATCGATCGACGCCGAGGTCGCGACGCTGCTCGCGCCGGGTGCTCGTTAACGTCGGGCGATCGCCAGCCCGATCGCCAGCGCCTTAGACCTTCATGTCCAGATCGCGCGCCACGGCGGCGTGCACCACGCGGCCCTCGAGGACGTTCAGTCCGGCTTTCAGGCCGCTATCCTCGTCCAGCGCCCGCTGCCAGCCCTTGCGCGCCAGGGCCTTCACGTACGGCAGTGTCGCGTTGTTGAGCGCCTGCGCCGAGCTGCGCGCCACGGCACCGGGCATGTTCGTGACGCAGTAGTGCGTTACGCCGTGCACCACGTAGACCGGATCGGCGTGCGTCGTGGGCCGGCTGGTCGCAAAGCATCCGCCCTGGTCGATGGCAATATCGACGACCACGGAACCGGGACGCATCTGCTTGATCATCGCCTCGCTCACGAGCTTCGGCGCCGCGGCGCCGGGCACCAGCACGGCACCGATCACCAGGTCGGCATCGGCGACGCAGCGCTCGATCGTTTCGAGCGTGGAAAACAGGGTCTGCACGACGCCATGGAACTGCACATCGAGCGCGCGCAGCCGGGGGAGTGAGCGGTCGATCACCGTCACATCGGCGCGCAGGCCGTGCGCCATCTCGACGGCGTGGGTTCCGGCGACGCCGCCGCCGATGACCAGCACCCGGGCGGGTGGAATGCCGGCCACCCCACCGAGCAGCACGCCGCGCCCGCCCTGCGCCTTCTGCAGGTAGTAGGCGCCGACCTGCACCGACATGCGGCCGGCGACCTCGCTCATCGGCACCAGCAGCGGCAGTGAGCCGTCCGGGGCCGTGACGGTTTCATAGGCGATCGCGACCGCGCCGGATTTCATCAGCGCCTCGGCCTGCGCGCGGTCCGCGGCGAGGTGTAGGTACGTGAACAGCACCTGTCCCGGCCGCAACATGGCGCACTCGGCGGCCTGCGGTTCCTTGACCTTGACGATCATCTCGCTCGCGCCGAACACCGCGCGGGCGTCGGGCAGGATCTGTGCGCCGGCGGCGCGGTAGTCCTCATCGCTGCAGCCCACCCCGTTGCCCGCGCCGCTTTGCACGGCGAGCTGGTGGCCATCGCTGACGAGCTCGCGCACCGCGGCCGGCATCAGTCCGACGCGGTATTCATGGATTTTGATTTCCGAAGGAACGCCGATGCGCATGGTCGTTGATCCTCGTGGCAGGAGCCCCCTTGAGGGGTCGTATGGGCGCCATTGTGCTGCCGTTGCCTTCGCAGGGGGTTGCAAAACGAGCCCGGAAACGGTAGATATCTGGTGGAAAATGCGAATATAAGGTCATTACTCCGCAGAATATGCAGATAGATCGGACCGACCGGCGGATCCTCGGTGAGCTGCAAAGCGACGGCGGCATCGCCAACGCGGCGCTCGCCCTGCGCGTTGGCCTGTCCGAATCCGCCTGCCTGCGGCGCGTCAAGCTGCTGGAGCAGTCCGGCGTCATCGAACGCTACACCGCGATCCTCAATCCGCTGCTGGTCGGCATCAGCGTGAGCTTCCTGGTGCGCATCACGCTCAAGGGGCAGACCGACCGGGACCTGGGCGCCTTCGAGCAGGCGGTGTGCCGCGTGCCGGAGGTGGCCGAATGCTATCTCACGACCGGCGAGTCCGACTACATGCTGCGCGTGGTGGCGCGCAGCGCCGCCGACTTCGAGCGCCTGCACAGCAAGGTGCTCACCAAGCTGCCGGGCGTGGCACGCGTCGATTCGAGCTTCGTGCTGCGGCCGGTCGTCAAGCAGGCGGGTCTGCCGCTGGACTAGGATCCGCCGCGCTCTCATCGAGCGGCTCGCCGGGAATGGCGCGCGCCTCGCTCATCCAGGCGCCCAGGTCCACCAGCTTGCAGCGCTCGCTGCAGAACGGGCGCCATGGAAACTGTTCGTTCCACTCGATATCGCGCTTGCAGGTCGGGCAGGGGATGAGCTTGGCGCGGTTCACGTGCAGCAGGTGAGGGTGAAGGGCACGTCGGTGCCGGTCTGGCGCGGACGGCAGTCGACATCCATCCACTCCAGGAAGCGCATCGAGCAGCGGTAGTGGCTGCCGCTGATCTCCGGATACAGCGAGACGCCCGCCGGTACCGTGATGCGCAGCAGCTGGTAGGGGCTGTCGCGATCGAAGGCGACGTTGAACAGGCCGCCTTTGGCCACTTCCTCACGTGAGCGGCCGTTCTGGCGCGTGAGCCACAACAGTTCGGCGATCGCGTCGCACAATGGCCGCAACAGCCCCTGCCAGCGCACGAACGCGGACATACGCGTGGCGTCGGGCTGGCTGAGCCAGAAGTAGTAGTCAGGCAGGTCGAACTCGCAGGTCCCGCCCGGTATCGCGCTGCGGTGCTTGATTGCGGCGAGGAACTCCGAATCGCGCAGCGGCGCCAGCCAGGCGGCGCCCGCCGCAGCCAGGTCGGTGCGCAGCCGGATGAGGTTGGTCATCAGGGCGCGCAACCGTGCCGCATCGATGCCGGGGTGGTTCTGGTATTCGGTGAGCTTGGAGGCATGGCGCTCCAGCTCCTTGAGCACCTCGCTCCGCACGTCGCCACGCGTGGCGATGGCGAGCATGTCGAGCAGGCTGTTCATTGCCGCGCGGCTCCCCCAGCTGCTCGCCTTGTCGTTCTGGTACAGCGCCTGGCTGTAGAGGAAGTCCAGCCGCAGAAAGGTCCGCAGCCGCTCGTTCAGGGGCTGCTCGTACACGATCGCTTCCGCGCCATTGGCGGCGGTGCCCTCATGCTGCTCTGCGTTCATCCGCCTATTGTGCTTGAGCGCGGCAGGGCGCGTAAACCGCGCGGGCCTGCTCTCTCAAGCCGTCTGCATGAACGCCGGCACCGGCCGGTCGGCGGCTTGCAGCCACCTGGCCATGGCACTGACGACAGGGCGCACCGCAGCTCGCCGCGTCATGCGATCGCGCCACTCCAGCAGCTTCGGTGTGTCTGGCGTGATGGGCGCACCTTGACGCTCACCAAATAGCGCCGCCATGTAAAAAGCGATATCCGCGAATGAATACTGGCCTGCCAGCCACGTTTCGGTCCCCAGAAGCTCCTCCATCCCGGCGTAGTAGGCCGTGGCCGCCGCGATGCTCGCTATCGCGACGGCGTCGCCCAGATCCTTCTGCAGACTCATGAGTCGAATGACGTGTGGAAAATAGACTTCATCAGACTGGTGTTCCAACCGGCGCGCACGCGCCCGGTTCCTCAGATCGCGCGGCCACAGCGCCGGAGCCGGCTGCAAATCCTCCAGATATTCGAAAATCTGTGTTGAATCAAAAAGCTCGAGATCGCCGTGCACCAGTACCGGTACCTGCCCCTTGGGGTTCACGCGCAACACTTCAGCGTGCTTCGGGCTATAGCCCAGCCGCGAGTCGTAGGCCACCATCACCAGATCGAAATCCAGGCCCTTCTCGAGCGCGGCGATCTGCACCTTGGCGCCAAACATGCTGAGAGGGCCGGAATAGAGCGTGATTCCCGCGGGCTGTGCGCGCATACATTCGTGCCTCAGGTTGCGGTGAAAGCACCCGGCTCGCCCGCGCGCCCCTGACGCATCCCGAGGTAGCGTTGATGCAGCCGCTCCACCTGCGGGCGCAGCGCATCGGCGGCGCCGGAGTTGTCAATCACGTCCGCCGCGACCGCCCGGCGTGCCGCGCGCGTGACCTGGGAAGCCAGCGCGGCTTCGATGAGCTCCGGGCTCATGCCGTCACGCTGCGCGAGGCGCGCGCGCTGCGTCGCCTCGTCGCAGTCGACCAGCAGCACCCGCTCATAGTCGCCCGCGGCGCCGGTCTCCGCGAGCAACGGGATGACGATGATCTGGTAAGGGCCGCCGGCCTGCGCGGACTGGTGCGCGGCGCGCTCGCTGATGGCGGGGTGAAGCAGTGCCTCGAGGGCCCCTCGCGCGCTGGCGTCGCGGAACACGAGCTCACGCAGGGCGCGGCGGTCCAGGTCACCGTCAGCGCGGCGCACAGCGCTGCCGAACTGTGCGAATACGCGCTCGAGCAGCGCCGTGCCGGGCGCGACGACCTCGCGGGCGATCAGGTCCAGATCAATGATGGGCACGCCCAGTTGGGCGAACAGCGTGGCAACCGTGCTCTTGCCGCTGGCAATGCCACCGGTGAGGGCCACGCGCCAGGGAGCGGTCCTGCTCATGGCGTGAGTCTACAGGCCCCAACCGGGGCCTACGGCGGCGCGAACAACCCCAGGTACCGGGCCACCCACTCCGGACCCCACATCATCGCCAGCCAGCCGGCGGCGGCCAGGAAGGGCCCAAAGGGAAGCGGTGTGCCGCGGCCACGCCGGCCGCTCACGATCAGGACGATGCCGACGACGGCCCCGACGCTGGCTGAGCCGAGCACAATCGGCAGCAGCATGCGGCCGCCGAGCCAGGCGCCGAGCGCTGCGAGCAGCTTGAAATCACCGTACCCCATGCCTTCCTTGCCGGTGCAGAGGCGAAACAGGTGGTACACCAGCCAGAGGCTGACGTATCCGCCGGCGGCCCCCACAATCGCCTCCACCGGGCTCACCGGCAGACTCGCTGCACTCGCTGGCGTCCACAGAAGGGAAGCCACCAGTCCGGCCCACAGCAGCGGCAGCGTCAGGTCATCGGGCAGCAGCTGGTGGTCCAGATCGATCCCGGCCAGTGCGATCAGAAACCAGGTCACGACGGCGGCCGCGAAGGCCGGCCAGCTGACCCCAAATTTCCAGGCCACGGCCGCGGTGAGCAGGCCGCACAGCAGCTCGACGAGCGGATAGCGCAGGCTGATGCGCGCCCCGCAACTCGCGCAGCGCCCGCGGAGCGCCAGGTAGCTGATGATCGGAATGTTCTGCCAGGCGCGGATCGGCGCCTGGCAGGCCGGGCAGGCCGAGCGCGGCGTGACGAGGTTATACGGCGCCGCAGCCGGGCCGGTCTTCGCCACCGGTGCGCTCGCACCTGGCGCGCTCGTGCCCGGCGCGAGTTCGGCGCACTGCTCGCGCCACTGGCGCTCGAGCATCTTCGGCAGGCGATGGATGACGACGTTGAGGAAGCTTCCGACCAGCAGCCCGAACACGCCGGCGAGTGCGGCCCAAGCCGCGCCCGAGACCTCCGGCAGGGCCAGCACGCCTTGAGCTCTAGACGACCGAGCCGAGCTTGAAGATCGGCAGGTACATTGCGATCACGAGGCTGCCGACGAGCACGCCGAGGATCGCCATGATCAGGGGTTCGAGCAGGCTCGACATGCTGTCCACCGCGTTGTCCACGTCTTCTTCGTAGAAACTTGCGACCTTGCCCGACATGGTATCGAGCGAACCGGATTCCTCACCGACCGCGATCATCTGCACCACCATATTGGGGAACAGGCCGGTGTTTTCCATCGAGCGCTGCAGCCGCTGTCCGGTGGCGACTTCGTCGCGCATCTTCATCACCGCGTCCTCGTAGACAATGTTGCCGGTGGCGCCCGCCACGGATTCGAGCGCCTCGACCAGCGGCACACCGGCCGAGAACATCGTGGAGAGTGTACGGGCGAAGCGGGCAATCGCCGCCTTATTGAGTATCGGGCCGATGATCGGAAAATGGAGCATCGCGCGATCAAGAAACTCGCGCATTTTGCGCGAGCGCTTCTTAAAGTAGATGAAGACATAAACTCCGGCACCAACGATCAGGGCGATCAGCACGCCGAATTTCTGCACGAAGCGCGACAGGTCAATCACGGCCTGGGTGAAGGCCGGCAGGTCCGCGCCAAAGCCCTTGAACAGGCTTTCGAATTGCGGGATGACGAAGATCAGCAGAATAGTTGTAACGATCAACGCCACGGCCAGGACCGCCGCGGGATAGAACAACGCCTTCTTGACCTTTTTCTTGATCGCCTCGGTCTTTTCCTTGTAGGTCGCAATCTTGTCGAGCAGCGATTCCAGCGCGCCGGCCTGCTCACCGGCCTCGGTGAGGTTCACGTACAGGTCATCGAAGTACAGCGGGTGTTTGCCGAGCGCCTCGTGGAGCGAAGTGCCGCCTTCGATGTCGCTCTTGATGTCCATGAGGAGCCGTTGCATCGAGGGCTTTTCGTGTCCGGCGCCGATGATCTCGAAAGCCTGTACCAGCGGAATGCCGGCACCCAGCATGGTGGCCAGCTGGCGGCTGAAGATCGCGATGTCGCCCGCTTCGACCTTGCCGCCGCCGGTGCGCGCGGCCTGTTTCTTGATGCGTGTCGCGGCAATGCCCTGGCGGCGCAGCTCCCCGCGCACGGCCTGCTCGCTTTGCCCAACGGTGCGGCCCTTGACCTTCTGGCCCTTGCGATCGCGCCCCTCCCAATTGAAGGGCACGTCCCGGACCACGCTGCGGATTGCCGTACTCGCTTGAGCCATAGTGCTTACTCGATCGTTACGCTGTTGATTTCTTCGATACTGGTCATGCCCGCCTTGACCTTCTCCAGCCCGGAGCGCCGCAGATCCCAGACGCCTTCCTTGACGGCCTGGTCGGCGATGTCCGTGGCATGACCGCCGGCCATGATGATGCGGCCGATGGCGTCGGAATTTTCCATGACCTGGTAAAGTCCCACGCGGCCCTTGTAGCCATCGGTGCAACTCTGGCAGCCCTTCGGTCCATAGATCTTCAGCCCCGCCGCGATGTCCACTTCCTGGAAACCCTCCTTGCGGAGCGCCTCGACGGGGATGTCGATGAGCTGCTTGCAGTTCACGCACAGGCGCCGCGCCAGGCGCTGCGCGATGATCAGGCTCACCGAAGTCGCGATGGCGTAGGGCTTGACGCCCATGTCGATCAGCCGCGTCAGGGTCTGTGGCGCATCGTTGGTATGGAGAGTCGAGAGCACCAGGTGTCCCGTCTGCGCCGCCTTGATGGCGATTTCCGCGGTCTCCAGATCGCGGATCTCTCCGACCATCACCACGTCGGGGTCCTGGCGCAGGAAGGAGCGCAGGGCGGCGGCGAAGGTCAGACCCACCTTGTTATTGACGTTGACCTGGTTGACCCCGGGGAGGTTGATTTCCGCCGGGTCCTCCGCGGTCGAGATGTTGGTGTCTTCCTTGTTGAGGATGTGCAGGCCCGTGTACAGCGACACGGTCTTGCCGCTGCCGGTGGGGCCGGTCACGAGGATCATGCCCTGGGGTTTGGCGAGGTGCTTGACGTAGAGCGCCTTCTGGTGCGCCTCGTAGCCCAGCGCGTCGATGCCGAGCATCGCCTGCGAGGGATCGAGAATACGCAGCACGATCTTCTCGCCGAACAGCGTCGGGCAGGTGCTCATGCGGAAGTCGATCGCGCGGGTCTTCGACAGGCGCATCTTGATGCGGCCGTCCTGCGGCACGCGCCGCTCAGCGATGTCGAGGCGCGACATGACCTTCAGGCGCGCGGAAATCTTGCCCGCCAGCTGCACCGGCGGCTGGGCGACTTCCTTCAGCACGCCGTCCATGCGCAGGCGCACGCGGAAGGTCTTTTCATAGGGCTCGAAGTGGATGTCCGAGGCGCCCTTGCGGATCGCATCGAGCATGACCTTGTTGACGAAGCGCACGATCGGCGCGTCCTCGACATCATCGCGCGAGACGGCATCGCCGAGCTCTTCATCTCCGCCACTGACTTCGAGCGCCTCGAGGTCGACGCCGTCTTCTTCGCCAAGACTGGGCATCGAGGTGTCGGCCTGCTCGATGGCCTTGTCCAGGAATTTCTGCAGCTTGTCGTCTTCGACGACGATGGCCTCGACAGCAAGTCCCGTCTGGAACTTGATTTCATCGATGGCGTGCAGGTTCGTGGGGTCGGCGACACCGAGAAACAGGCGCTTGCCGCGCCGGAACAGGGGCAGCACGCGGTGCTTGACGAGCAGCTTGTCGGACACCACCTTGACGGTGTCCAGATCGATCGCCAGGCAGTTGAGGTCCAGCAGCGGCACGCCGTACTCGCTGGCGGCGGCGAGGGCGATATCTCGGGCGGTGGCTGCGCCGGCGGCCACCAGCTGCGTGACGAAGCTGGTGCGCTTCTCGGCCGCGGCCTGGAGGGCCAGGTGCATGCCGGTCTCCGCCACCACGCCGTCCTGCACGAGCCGCTGCGGCAGGCCGCCCAGGCCGCTGCGAGAGGGGCTCATAGCCAAAGAAGCGTTTTCGTTCATGGACTTAGGAGCGACCCCGGCGCGTGATTGGAGCCTAGTCTAACCCACAGGATAGCGTGATCAATGTCAAATCCCCGGGGATGTTTGCATATCTGAGGCGCGCGCTACGTGACTGGGCTCCCAGAAAGAACAGGCCCCTCCGGAGAGGGGCCTGCTCGCGGCTTATAACCCGGGTCAATTAACGGCAAACGGCCGGCAGGTACTTCGCCGGGACGGTGCCCGCGGCGAGCGCAACCACCACCGTAGCGCCGGTGAGCGCATGGGTATTGCAGGCCCACGATATGTCGTTGTTGGTGCTCAGCGCCGGCGTGAATAGGATG
>DATGVM010000001.1:0-156220 GCA_035300345.1 Steroidobacteraceae bacterium | reverse complement strand
CCAGCCAGGCCGCCCTCGCCCGCCTCGACCCGGCCGATTCGCGCGTCGCGCTGCGCTTCGAGCTGTACCTGCGCGGCGTCGAGCTCGCGAACGGCTTCGAGGAACTCACCGACGCCACCGAGCAGCGCGCGCGCTTCCTCGAGAATCAGCGCAGCCGCGCGGCACGCGGATTGAGCGTCCCTGCGATCGATGAGTTCCTGCTCGCAGCGCTGGACTTCGGGCTCCCGCCCTGCGCCGGGGTGGCGCTCGGGATCGATCGGGTGCTGATGCTGGGCAGCGGGGCCCGGCGCATCGGGGAAGTGCTCGCCTTCGGCAGCGAGAACGCCTAGGCCGGCGCGATCGTCAGCCCTTGGCGCGCGAGATGTACGCGCCGGTGCGGGTATCGACGCGGATGATCTCGCCCTCGTTGAGGAACAGCGGCACCCGCACCACCGCCCCGGTCTCGAGCTTGGCGGATTTCTGGCCGCCGGTGGCGGTATCGCCGCGCAGGCCCGGATCGGTCTCGACGATCTTCAGTTCGACGTGCGCCGGCGGCGTCACGACCAGCGGCACGTTGTTCCACAGCGTGACGGTGCAGTTCACGCCGTCCTTGAGCCACACCGCGCCCTCGCCCACGACGGCCTTGTCGGCCGAGTACTGTTCGAAATTCTCGGGGATCATGAAGTGCCAGAAGGTGCCATCGTTGTACAGATACTGCATCTCGGAGTCGGTCACGTCGGCAGCTTCGAGCGACTCGCCCGAACGGAAGGTGCGCTCGATGGTGCGGCCGTTCTTGAGATTGCGGACCTTGATGCGGTTGAAGGCCTGCCCCTTGCCGGGCTTGACGAATTCGTTGTCGACGATGGCGTAGGGATCCCCGTCGAGGATGACCTTCATCCCGGAGCGGATCTCACTGGTGGTGTAACTCGACATGGCTGCGCTCGCCCGCCGGCCACTGCAACCGGGCCGTCCTGAAAGGGCGCGTATGATAACGGCATCACCTTCCGCCTGCCAGGAAAGTGCGGTAAGGGGTCGCTTGCAGCGTGTGACAGCGGGGCAAAGCGCGGCATGGCGCATGGCACCGCACGGTCATAATGCTAGACTTTTCGCCCTGCTGGCTGGCCGATGCCGGCCAGAGCGGCCTTCGGAGCACGGTTTGAACGATACGGCGGCATTTCCGGTGCTGGTCCAGAGCGTTTCCCGCGATCTCGTGGAAATGCTCAACAGCCTGCTGCGCAACGCCGGCCTGGCCGCGCATTGCACCTGGATACCGGCGGTGCAGGACATCGCCGATGCGCTCGAGCAGCTCAACCCCGAACTGCTGGTGTGCATCGAGCCCACGGCCAAGGACCTGAAGGCCATGGCCGCGGCGCGCGACCTGCTCGCCTCCACCGTGCCGCTGGTCGTGGTCCGCGACCAGCCTTCCGCCAC
The DNA here is from genome assembly GCA_035300345.1 of Steroidobacteraceae bacterium. Taxonomy (GTDB): domain Bacteria; phylum Pseudomonadota; class Gammaproteobacteria; order Steroidobacterales; family Steroidobacteraceae; genus FEN-1191. The sequence goes on along the minus strand of DATGVM010000001.1, from coordinate 154,810 downwards.
CGCCGCGGGCGAGGACATGGCCAGCGGGGCGCGCGATACGGTGGGCATCGGCAGCGTAGCGCACCTGACGGCGGTGATCCGCCGCGAGCTGCGGGCCTTCCGCATGGAGCGCACGCTCACCACCACGCTCCGATCCGCCCAGGACTACCGCCAGAAACTCGAGACGGTGCTGCGCCGCTCGAACGATGCCATCGCACAGGTGCAGGAAGGGATCGTGGTGCAGGTCAACGACTCCTGGCTGGAACTGTTCGGCTACGCCGAACCGAGCGCCCTGGTCGGCCAGCCGGTGATGGACCTGTTCACCCCCGAGACGCAGGCGCCGCTCAAGGGCGCCCTCGCGGCCTGCCTGCTCGGACGCTGGAGCGATCACCTGCTTAAAGCGGACGCGATGGTGGGCGATGGTTCGACCGTGCCGCTCGAGCTGGTGCTCGACGCCAGCGAGTATGACGGCGAGCCCTGCGTCCAGCTGATCGTGCCGGTATTCAAGCGCGACGACAAGCAGATCGCCACCGACCTTGCGGACGCCGTGTGCCGCGATGCCACGACCGGCCTGTGGCTGCGACGCCATCTGCTGCGCCTGTGCGCCGAGCGGCTCGGCAGGCCTCCGGCCGGTGGCGTGCGCTGCTTTGCCGTGGTGCGCGTCGATCGCTTCGACCTGCTCTCCCGGGATATCGGCGTCAGGGCCGCGGAGGAGGTACTCGCGCTGTTTCCGGCGCAGATCCGCGCCATGCTCGGACCCCACGATCTGGCCGGACATTTCGGCGCGGCCAGCCTGCTGTTGCTGCTGGAGCGGGGCACTGCCCGCGACGCCGAAGCGTGGAGCGAGAGCCTGGTGGAGCGCGTCGGCAAGCACCCTTTCCCGGTCGGCGAGCGCCGCGTGAGCATCAGCTGCACGGTGGGGCTGGCGCTGGTGGCCAATGCCGATCCGAACCTGGACGCGGCCATCAACGATGCGATGGACTCGGCGCGCCGGGGTGCCGAACGCGGCGGCAATTGCGTCGTGGCCAAGGAGCGGGTCGACCAGGACGCGCGGGTGCTGGCCTACGATCAGGTGTGGGTCAAGCACATCAAGGCCGCGCTCACCGAGAACCGCTTCCACCTGGTGCAGCAGCCCATCGCCTCGCTGGGCGGCAATTCACAGAAAATGTTCGACGTCGCGATGCGCATGCTCGACACGCAGGGGCGCGAAGTCCTGCCTTCCGAATTTCTGCCGGCGGCCGAACGGAACGACCTGATGCGCCCGATCGACCGCTGGGTGCTCGGGGCGGCACTGACGTCCATCGCCAAGCGCCAGCCGGACCAGTTGTTCGTACGGCTGTCGCGCGACAGTGCCCTGGACACGACGCTGATGGACTGGCTCGATGCGCAGCTCAAGGCCAGGCTGGCCGAACCCGAACGGCTGTGCCTGCAGGTGACCGAGGCCGTGGCGGAGAGCAACCTGCCGGCCATGCAGCGGCTGCTCACCGATCTTGGCAAGCGCCGCGTGAAATTTGCGCTCGAACATTTCGGCGCCGGGCGCGACTCGGCCGGGCTCCTTGGGGTACTGGCCGTCGATTTCCTGAAGATCGACGGTTCCCTGATGCAGGGCATCACCGGTGACCCGAAGCTGCAGCAGAAGGTCCGCGCCATCGTCGAGACGGCCACCAAGCGCAACGTCTTGACGGTGGCCGAGCGCATCGAGGATGCCAACACCATGGCCGTGGTCTGGCAGCTGGGGGTGCAGTTCATCCAGGGCTACTTCGTGCACGCCCCCGAAGAGGTCGTACTCAAATCGTGAGGCCCGCGGGAGGGTGCCCGCTGGTGGTACCGGCCCTGCGGGCCCTGCTGGCCGTCACGGTGCTGGCCGGGCTCGGCGCCTGCGCTCCAGCCGGCCGCGGCGCCGCCGCGCCGGCGATCACCCTGGGCGCCGGGCTCGCCGTCACCCAGCAACTGACCCGTGCGGTCGATGCCGGCGGCGTCCGGACGCTGGACCCTTCGCTGTCCACCGATGTGCCCGCAGAGCGGGTGCTGGATGATCTGTTCGAGGGCCTGACGCGGCTCGATGAGCGCGGTGAACCGGTGCCCGGTGTCGCGGAGCGCTGGGAGCAGAGCGCGGACGGCCGGCTCTGGACCTTTCACCTGCGCGAGGCCCGCTGGTCGAACGGGCTGCCCGTCAAAGCCGCGGATTTCGTCTACGCCTGGCGCCGCACCGTAGATCCGGCCACCGCTTCCGATTACGCCCAGGCGCTCTCACCCGTCCTCAATGCGATTGCGATCAGCGAAGGGCGGATGAGTCCGGCCACACTCGGGATCGAAGCGCCCGATGATCGGACCGTGCGGGTGCGGCTCAATGCGCCGACCCCTTATCTGCTGAGCCTGCTGACCAAGGCCTACGCCGTACCGCAATATGCGCCCGCGATCCGCGCGCACGGCGAGTCCTGGGTCCGGCCCGAATACCTCGTGAACAACGGCGCGTTCCTGCTGCGCGAGCACGTCATCGGCGGGCGCATCACGCTGGTGCGCAATCCGGGCTATTGGGATGCAAAGGACGTGCGGCTGACGCAGGTCACCTACCTGCCGCTCGACCGCGCCGCCCAGACGGACCGCTTCTTTGCCGGCGATCTGGCCTTCACCGACTCCTTCTCAGCCGAGCAGACCGCCTGGCTGCGCCAGCGGCTGGGCGACCAGGTCGTGAGCGGCCCCTACCTGGGCAATTTCGTCATCGGAATAAACGTGGCGCGTCCGCCCTTCGCGGGCAACCGCCCATTGCGCCTGGCCCTCACCCTCGCGGTGGATCGCGAGCCGCTGGTGCGCTACGTGCGCCAGGGACTGTACCTGCCCGCCTACACCCCCACCCCACCGCTCCCCGGATACCGCGCGCCGCTCCCTCAGTGGGCGGGCCTCAGCGACATCGAGCGCCACGCGCTGGCACAACACTATTACGCCGCGGCGGGTTATTCGGCCCGCCACCCGCTGCACGTCGAGATGCACTACCCGACCGACTCGGACAACCGGCGCACCTACGAGGCGGTGGCGGCCATGTGGCGTGCCAATCTCGGTGCCGAGGTGAGCACCTACAACGAGGAGTTCCGGGTGGAACTCAACGAGCGGCACCTGAAGAAGCTGAGCCTGTTCCACTATGCCTGGATCGGCGATTATCCCGACCCCTACACCTTCCTGCAGCTGTTCCAGACTGGCTTCGGCTACAACGACGGCGGATATTCCAATCCCCGCTACGATGCCTTGCTGGACGCGGCGGGCAACGAGGCGGACGCGGCGCGGCGCTACGCCGAGCTGGCGCAGGCCGAATCCCTGCTCAACGCGGATGTCGCCTGCATCCCGCTCTATTATTACGCCACCCGGCATCTGATCAAATCCTATGTGCGGGGCTGGAGCGGCAATATCCAGGACCGGAATCTCTCCCAGTACATGTACCTGCAGGAACACCAGGGGCAATAGCGTGCTGCGCTTCGTACTGCGCCGACTGCTCAGCGCCCTGCCAACGCTCCTGGTCATCGCCACGCTGGCCTTTGTGCTGCTGCACCTGACGCCGGGCGGGCCCTTCGACTCCGATCGGGTACTGGTGCCGCAGATCCAGCACAGCATCGAGGCCCGCTTTCACCTGGACGAGCCGCTGTGGCGCCAGTACCTGCGCTACCTGGGGGATCTCGCGCACGGGGATCTGGGCCCCTCCTTCCAGTATCGCAACACCTCCGTGAACGAGCTCATCGCGCAGGGGATGCCCGTGGATCTGGCGATCGGGGGCACCGCCATGCTGCTCGCGCTGCTGCTGGGCGGCAGCATCGGATTGCTGGCGGCCACGCGGGCCGGCAGCTGGCGCGACCGGCTGCCCATGAGCCTGGCGATGCTGGGCATTTCCGTGCCCCTGTTCGTGACCGCCCCGCTCCTGATCCTGGTGTTCGCCATTCAGCTGCAGTGGCTCCCCGCCGGCGACTGGGTGAGCGGTTCCTGGCGGCATCTGCTGCTGCCCTCGGTGGCGCTGGCGCTGCCGTTCACGGCCTACATCGCACGCATCGTCCGCTCCGCGGCCATCGAGGCGCTGGCGAGCCCGTTCATCCGTGCCGCGCGCGCCAAGGGGCTGCCCGCGCGCAGCATCGTGCTGCGTCACGCGCTCAAGCCCACGCTCATGCCGCTGGTCTCCTTCCTGGGTCCCGCCCTCGCCGGCGTGCTGACCGGCTCGATCGTGATCGAACAGGTCTTCGGCCTGCCCGGGATCGGGCGCTACTTCGTGACCGGGGCGCTCAATCGCGACTACACGCTCGTGACCGGCATCACCGTGCTCTATGGCGCGCTGATCATCGCGATGAACCTCCTGGTGGACCTGTGCTACGGCTGGCTCGACCCGCGCGTGCGAGCCCGCCAATGAATCCGCTCACGCGGGGCGAAGGACCTTGGCAGCGCAGCTGGCGGCGATTTCAGGCCCAGCGCAGCGCGCGCTGGGCCCTTGGGCTGCTGGGCCTGATCGTCGCGCTGTGCCTGCTCGTGCCTGCGCTTTCGCCCCACGACTACGCCACGCCCTCGTGGACCCACATCTTCCGGCGCCCGAGCTGGCGCGATGGCGCCTGGTTCGGGACCGACGGGCTGGGACGCGACCTGCTGGTGCGCGTGATGTGGGGCTGCCGCATCTCGCTGCTGGTCGGCATCGCCGCCAGTCTCGTCAGCGTCCTGATCGGCGTGGCCTGGGGCACCGCCGCCGGCTACATCGGCGGCCGCACCGACGGGCTGCTGATGCGCACCGTCGATGTCCTGTATTCGGTCCCCTTCATCCCGCTGGTGATCGTGCTCGAGGTGCTGTTCGGCCGCAATTTCCTGCTGGTGTTCGTCGCCATCGGCGCGGTCTCCTGGCTGGACATCGCCCGCATCGTGCGCGGCCAGACCATGGCGATCCGCTCGCACAGCTACATCGAGGCGGCGCTCGCCCTGGGGCTGCGCACGCCGGCGGTCATCTGGCGGCATGTGATACCCAACCTGCTCGGCCTGGTCATCGTCTACGCCACCCTCACGGTGCCGAGCGTGATCCTGTTCGAGGCGCTGCTGAGCTTTCTGGGGCTGGGTGTGCAGGCGCCGCTCGCCTCGCTCGGCTCGCTGGTCGCCGACGGCGCCAACGAGATGCAGGCCAACCCCTATCTGCTCGTGATCCCGGCGGCCTTCCTGGCCACGATCATCCTCTGCCTCAACTACCTGGGCGATGCGCTGCGCGACGCGCTCGATCCCCGCCATGACTGAAGCAGGCCCGGCACTCCTCGAGGTTCGCGGCCTGAGCGTGAGCTACAGGGGACCTCGGGGTCCCGTGCATGCGGTCCGCGAGCTCGATCTTGACCTTGAGGAGCACGGCTGCCTCGGCATCGTCGGCGAATCAGGCTCGGGCAAGACGCAACTGCTGTTGGCACTGCTCGGGCTGTGCGGCCCCGCGGCCCTGCTCTCCGGCAGCGTCCGCTACCGTGGCGAGGAGCTGCTGGGCGCCACGCCGGCGCGCCTCGCGGCGCTGCGCGGACGGCGGATCGCGATGGTGTTCCAGGAGCCGCAGAGCGCACTGAACCCCTACCTCAGCATCGCACAGCAGCTGAGCGAGGGCGCGCGCCACCATCTGAAGCTCAGCCGACGCGCCGCACTCAGCCGCGCCGCCGAACTGCTGGAGCTGGTGCAGATCAGCGCGCCGCTCGCGCGCCTCCGTCAGTATCCGCACGAGCTCTCGGGCGGCATGCGCCAGCGGGTCACGATCGCGATGGCACTGATGTGCGAGCCGGAGATCCTGCTGCTCGATGAACCGACCACGGCGCTGGATGTGACGATCCAGGCGCAGGTGCTGGAGGTCCTGAGCTCGATCCGCGGGAGCACCGGCGTGGCGGCGATCTTCGTCAGTCACGATTTCGGGGCGCTGGCCGCCATGGCCGAGCGCCTCACCGTGATGTACGCCGGCCGTGCCGTCGAGGCGGGCGCGATCGAACAGCTGTACACCGCGCCTCTGCACCCCTACACCAGCGGCCTGCTGCGCTCCCTGCCCCGCCTCGACCTGCCGCTGCCGGAGCGGCTGGCGGCCATCCCGGGACAGCCCCCGGACCTGGCCGAACTGCCGCCGGGCTGCGCCTTCGCGCCCCGCTGCCCGCTGGTGCATTCCGCCTGCCAGGCACGTCCCGCGCTGCTCAGGCGCCAGCCGGACCAGCAGGTGGCCTGTCACTGCGCACTTCCCGCCCCGCGCATCGCCGAGGCCTGGTCGTGACGAGTCCCACCCCAGAGCCGCTCCTGGCGGTCAGCGACCTGAGCGTGCGCTATCGCCTCGGCACCCGGCTGCTCGGCGCGCACTCCGTCCGCGCCGTCGCCGGCATCGGCTTCACCATCGCTCGCGGGGAGAGCCTCGGGCTGGTCGGCGAGTCAGGCAGTGGCAAGTCGAGCATCGCGCGCGCGCTGCTGCGGCTGGTGCCGGCGAGCGGTTCGGTGCGCTACCAGGGCACGGAGCTGCTCCAGGCCGAAGGCCGCGCGCTGCGCGCCATGCGCGAACACCTGCAGATCATTTTCCAGGATCCGCTCGGATCGCTCGATCCACGCATGAGCGTCGCCGAACTGGTGGCCGAGCCGCTGCGTGAATTCCGCACCGCGCTGTCCGCCGCGGACCGCGGAGCGCAGGTCGGCGCGATGCTCGCGCGCGTCGGATTGGGCGCCGAGCTGCTGGAGCGCTACCCGCATCAGCTCTCGGGCGGCCAGGCGCAACGGGTCGGAATCGCCCGCGCCCTGATTTTGGGCCCGCAGCTGCTGATCTGCGACGAGCCGGTGGCCGCACTGGACCTGTCGATCAAGTCGCAGGTGGCGAATCTGCTGCGCGACATGCGCGAGGAGTTCGGGCTCGCGCTGCTGTTCATCGCCCATGACCTGGCCACCGTCCGCTACCTGTGCGAGCGCGTGCTGGTGCTCTATCTCGGGCAGGTCATGGAGATGGCCGATCGCGATGCCCTGTTTAGCACGCCGCAACACCCCTACACGCGCGCGCTGCTGGCGGCCAATCCGAACCCCGACCCCAGGGGCCCGCGCCGGCCCACAACCCTGCCCGGAGAAGTGCCGGCCACCCTTGAGGCGCCTTCCGGCTGTGTGTTCCGCGCCCGCTGCCCACTGGCCGTGGCGCGTTGCACCACCGAGCGGCCCCGCCTGCGTGCCGTGGGGGCCAGCCTGGTCGCCTGCCATCGCGCCGGCGAGTAATTTTCAGCGTCCGCCAGGGCGAAGCGCTAGTATTGCGGGCCTTCGTAGCGCGGCAGGGCCGCCCCAAGGCCCATTCCGGTCCAGAACATCAATATGATCAGGGGAGCGAGATTGCAATGACAATGCGGAAGTTACGGACGCTGGGTCTGCTGACCACAGTGGCCCTGCTGCTCGGGGCCTGCTCGAACCAGATGGAGCCTGCAAAGCAGGCCATCGCAAACATCGACAGCGCGATCGCCAGCGCCTCGCCGGATGCGGCCAAGTACGTCCCGGACGAACTCGCCGCTGTGAACGGCAAGCTCGCCGAGCTGAAGGCCGCCCTAGAAAAGAAGGATTACGTCGCGGTGCTGGCGGGCGCTCCCGCACTGTTGACCGAGGCACAAAACCTGCTCGGCGACGCCGCGATCAAGAAAGACGCCGTGATCAAGGCGATGGGCGGTGAATGGACCAGCCTGGCCGCCACGGTCCCGGCCCTGGTCGCCGCGGTCAGCAAGCGCGTCTCGGCCCTGGACAAGAGCAAGCACCAGGGCGCGGGCGTGGATCTGGCCGCCGCCAAGGCGGGCCTGACCGACGCCACCGCGATGTGGAGCAAGGCCCAGGCCGCCTTTGCCAGCGGCAATATCGAGGAGGCCGTCACCTCCGCCCGGGACGTGAAGGCCAAGGCGGAAGCGGCGGCAGCGGCGATCAAGTTCTCGCTCCCCAAGAACTGAGAAGCCCTGCTCGCGGCGGGCGCCGCGGCTTCAGGCCGGCACCGCCTCGATCCGCTCCACCGTACGCCAGCCGCGCGGCAGGACCGCGCCGCGCTGCGCGCGCTCGCCCCGATAGTGCTTGAGATCCGCGGCGCTGAGCGTCATCTGGCGCTCGCCTGAATACACGCGCAGGGCCTGAGCGGCGCCGACCACGGCCACGGCGCTCATCAGCTCTTCGCGCGACTGGGCGCGCTTGCCGGGGATCCCGAACAACTTGTTGCCCTTGCCACGCGGCAGTTCCGGCACTTCGGCGATGGGAAACACCAGCAGGCGCCCCTCGCTGCTGAGCGCGGCGACGAATGCCTCGGGCTCCGGCACGGGCACGGGCGGCAGCACCAGCGCCCCTTCGGTCACGTTGATCACGGCCTTGCCGGCGCGATTCCGTGACTGCAGCTCCGACAAGCGCACCGTAAAGCCAAATCCGGCATCGGTGGCCAGCAGCCACAGATCCGTCGCCTCGCCAATCAGCACGCCTGCGAAGCGCGCGCCGTCGGGAGGATCGAGCCGCCCGGACAGCGGCTCGCCGGCACCGCGCGCGGAAGGCAGGCTGTGGGCGGCGAGGCTGTAGGCCCGCCCGGTGGTATCGATGAAGAGCGCCGTCTGGGTGCTGCGTCCCCGCGCCGCGGCCTGGAAGGCATCCCCGGTCTTGTAGGTGAGCGTGCGCGGGTCGATGTCGTGCCCCTTGGCCGCCCGCGCCCAGCCGCCGGTCGACAGCACGATGGTGACCGGTTCATTGGCGAGCAGGTCGGTGGCCTCGATCGCCTGCGCGGCCTCACGCTCCACCAGCCGCGTGCGCCGCTCATCGCCGTATTCCGCGGCGTCCGCGGCGATCTCGCTGCGCATCAGCTTGGTCAGCTTCGCCTTGCTCGCCAGCAGGGCTTCGAGTTCCGTGCGCTCCGTGCTCAGCTGCTCCTGTTCGTCGCGGATCTTCAGCTCTTCCAGTTTCGCCAGGTGCCGCAGCTTGGTCTCCAGGATCGCCTCGGTCTGTTCAGCGCTGAGCTTGAAGCGCTTCATCAGCACCGGCTTGGGCTCCTCCTCGCGCCGGATGATGCGGATCACCTCGTCAAGGTTGAGGTAGGCGATGAGCATGCCGTCCAGCAGGTGCAGGCGGCGCGTCACCTTGTCGAGCCGGAACTCCAGGCGCCGGCGCACCGTGCGGCGCCGGAACTCCAGCCATTCGGCCAGCAGTTCCTTCAGGCCGCAGACGCGTGGCCGGCCGTCGAGCGCAATGACGTTGAGGTTGACGCGATAACTGCGCTCCAGATCCGTGGTCGCGAACAGGTGGGCCATCAGCTGCACGACATCGACGCGGCTGGAGCGTGGCTCGATCACCAGCCGGGTCGGGTTCTCGTGATCCGACTCGTCGCGGATGTCCTCGACCATGGGCAGTTTCTTCTCGCGCATCTGCTGCGCGATCTGCTCCTGTACCTTGCTGCCCGACACCTGGTAGGGGAGCTGCGTGATCACGATGTGGCCGCTCTCCTTTTCCTGCTCCCACACCGCGCGCGCCCGGTAGCTCCCGCTGCCGCTGTTGTAGAACTCCGCCAGCTCGCTGCGGTTCGAGATGATCTCCGCGCCGGTCGGCAGGTCCGGCCCCTTGACGTGCTTGAGCAGCGCCCGGGTCGTGGTTTCCGGCTCGTCGAGCAGCTGCAGGCAGGCCGCGGCGATCTCGCGCAGGTTGTGCGGCGGGATGTCGGTGGCCATGCCGACGGCGATGCCGGAGGCCCCGTTGAGCAGCAGGTTCGGGAGCCGCGCGGGCAGCATCAGCGGCTCTTCCATCGTGCCGTCGAAGTTCGGCCCCCACTCGACGGTGCCATCGGCGAGCTCATCGAGCAGCAGGTCCGCGTAGCGCGTCAGGCGCGATTCGGTGTAGCGCATCGCCGCGAAGGACTTTGGATCGTCCGCCGATCCCCAGTTGCCCTGCCCATCCACCAGCGGGTAGCGGTAGGAAAAATCCTGGGCCATGTGCACCATGGCTTCGTAGCAGGCCGAATCGCCGTGCGGGTGGAACTTGCCGATCACATCGCCCACGGTGCGTGCCGACTTCTTGTGCTTGGCCGCCGCCGACAGGCCGAGCTCGCTCATCGCGTAGATGATGCGCCGCTGCACCGGCTTGAGCCCGTCGCCGAGGGCCGGCAGCGCCCGATCGAGGATGACGTACATCGAGTAGTCGCGGTACGCCTTCTCGGTGAACTGCGACAGCGGGCGCTTTTCGACGCCCTCGAAATTGAGTTCCTGGGATTTCAAGCGCCCGCCGCCCGCGCGCGCGCCTTCACGGCGTCACCTCCGCCAGGTTGCCGCTTTGCTCCAGCCACTCGCGCCGGTCCCCGGCCCGCTTCTTCGCCAGCAGCATGTCCATGAGCGAGTCGCTGTTGTCGCGCGCCGCAATCGTCAGCTGCACCAGGCGGCGGGTCAGCGGATCGATGGTCGACTCGCGCAGCTGCGCCGGATTCATCTCGCCCAGGCCCTTGAAGCGCGTCACGACCGGCTTGGCGCGCGAGTGCTCGGCGGCGAGGCGCTTCAGCAGCGCGTCGCGCTCGGCCTCATCCAGCGCATAGTGCACCTGCTTGCCGGCATCGACGCGGAACAGCGGCGGCATGGCGACGTAGACGTGGCCATGGGCGACCAGCGGACGGAAATGCCGCAGGAACAGCGCGCACAGGAGCGTGGCGATATGCAGGCCGTCGGAGTCGGCGTCGGCGAGGATGCAGATCTTGTGATAGCGCAGGCCCGACAGGTCCGCCGAGCCCGGATCGACGCCGATCGCGATGCTGATGTCGTGCACCTCCTGCGAGCCGCCGATCTCCCCGGGCTCCAGTTCCCAGGTGTTCAGGATCTTGCCGCGCAGCGGCATGATGGCCTGGAAGTCCTTGGAGCGCGCCTGCTTGGCCGAACCGCCGGCCGAGTCGCCTTCGACCAGGAACAGTTCCGAGCGCGACGGATCCTGGCTGGTGCAATCGGCGAGCTTGCCCGGCAGTGCCGGGCCATTGACCGCGCGCTTGCGGGTGATGCGTTGCGCGGCGCGCAGGCGCTCCTGGGCGTTGGCGATGGCAAACTGCGCGATGCCTTCGCCGGCATCCGGGTGCTGGTTGAGCCACAGCCCCATCGCATCGCGCGCGTGCGTCTCGACCAGCGCGGCGGCCTCGCGGGAAGTGAGTTTCTCCTTGGTCTGGCCGGCGAACTGCGGATCGCGCAGCTTGATCGACAGCACGTAGCAGGCCCGCTCCCAGACATCCTCGGCCGCCAGCTTGATGCCGCGCGGCAGGAGATTGCGGAACTCGCAGAATTCGCGCACCGCATCGACGATGCCGGAACGCAGTCCATTCACGTGCGTGCCGCCGGCCACCGTGGGGATCAGGTTCACGTAACTCTCGGCGATGAGGTGCGGCGCATCGGCCGACCAGGCCAGCGCCCATTCGACCACGTCCTGCTCCGAAGCGTGGCGGCCGGTGACCGGCTCGGCGGGCAGGCGCTCGTACTTCTCCAGCAGCTCGGTCAGGTATTCGCCCAGGTGCCCGGTGTAGAACCACTCCTCATGCTCGCCGCTCGCCTCGTTGCTGTAGGTCAGCCGCAGGCCGGCGCACAGCACGGCCTTGGCCTTGAGCACACGCTTGAGCTCCGGCACGGCGAAGCGGTCGGAATCAAAGAACTTCGGGTCCGGCCAGAAGCGCACCGTGGTCCCGGTGTTGCGCGCGCCGACGGTGCCGATCACCTCCAGCTTCGAGGACATCCGCCCGTCCTTGAAGGCGATGTTGTATTCCTTACCGCCGCGGCGCACCCGGCACTCCAAGTGCTTGGACAGCGCGTTCACGATCGAGACGCCCACCCCGTGCAGCCCGCCGGCGAAACTGTAGGACTTGTCGTTGAACTTGCCGCCCGCGTGCAAGCGCGTGAGGATCAGCTCCACGCCGCTCACTTTCTCCTGCGGATGAATGTCGACCGGCATGCCGCGGCCGTCATCGCTCACGCTCAGCGAGCCATCTTCGTGCAGCGTGACATCGATCTGCTTGCAGTGCCCCGCCAGCGCCTCATCGACGCTGTTGTCGATGACTTCGTGCGCGAGATGATTGGGCCGGGCGGTGTCGGTGTACATGCCCGGCCGGCGACGGACGGGCTCGAGTCCGGACAGGACCTCGATATCGGCAGCGTTGTAGGACTGTGCCATTAGGCGATTCGACCCACCTCTATTTCGGGCGCGCGGATTCTAGCAAAAGGAGTCAATCAAGGTCGGCCAGGAGCGCGGCGCGCAGTGCGGCGGGCACCGGATCGACGCGCGCGCTGTAGGCCGCCAGGTCGATGCCGGCCGCGAGCGCCGCGCCGTCCTTGAGCGCCGCGGCGCTGGCCGGTTCGAGTGCAAAGCGCAGGAAATGCACCGCGGAAGTCTTGGTGGCATTTTCCCGCGGCAGGTCCTCGTCGGCGATGCCGTAGACCGGTTCGAACCCGACGATCTGCATCCAGCAGCGGCGCTCGATGCCGCGCAGCTCGATGAGGCGCCGGCTGCGCTCCTCGGGATCGGGGTATTCGATCAGCATCGTGGCCTTGAAATTGCAGCCGTCGGGAATCAGCGGATTGTAGGCGGCGAGCTCCTCGGCGATCCCTTCGGGCTCGAACACGCGCTCGGTGCGCAGCATTTCCTGCACCTGGTAGCGCACCGTTTCGCGATCCTCGAAGCTCCAGGTGCAGTGCGCTCCGACCTGCAGCCGGCGCGTGGCGCGGTGCGCGATCATGCGCGCGCGGATCGCCGGCCGTGCGCGTGCGTAGGCCTCCAGGGAGAGCAGGTCGGCCGCGCTGAGGGGCTGTGCCATGCCCGGATCAGATGCCGTAGGCGATGCGCAGCAGCCGCAATGGCGGGGTCGGCTCGCCTCTGGAGTCCGGGAGCCCGCTTTGAATCTGGTGCCCCGCCATCGGGCAATCGCTCGAGTAGTAATCGGCGTTGGAAGCGGCGACTTTCTGGATCACCGGAGCGGCGATCTTCATCGAGGCCTCGCGGAACTCGCTCTTGACCGCGTAGCTGCCATCATGCCCGGAGCAGCGCTCGATCACCTCCACCGTGGTGTCCGGCACGAGCCTGAGCAGGTCGCGGGTCTTCAGGCCGATATTCTGCACGCGCAGATGACAGGGTACGTGGTAGCTCACCTTTCCCAGCCGCGCCTTGAAGTCGGTGCGCAGCAGTCCCGCCTTGTGCCGCAGCATCAGGTACTCGAAGGGGTCGAAGATGCGCTCCCTGACGCGCTGCACGGCCGCGTCCTCCGGAAACATCAGCGGCAGCTCCTGCTTGAACATCAGCACGCAGGAGGGGATCGGCGCGACGATGTCGTAGCCCTGCTCCACCAGGCGCAGCAGCGGCGGGATGTTCTCATCTTTCAGGCGCGCCACGGCTGCAAGATCGCCCAGCTCGAGTCTGGGCATGCCGCAGCAGCGCTCGCGCTCCGCGAGCGTGAGCTCGATGCCGTTGTGCGCGAACACGGCCGCCAGGTCGGTCGCCAGCTCCGGCTCGTTGCGGTTGCCGTAGCAGGTGGTGAACAGCACCACGCGGCCGGCGGTCTCCGCGCTCGCCTGCGGGGCGGTGATCGGCTTTGAAATCCGGCGCAGCCGCCGGCGCGCGCTCTTCGAGTGATACTTCGGGAGCGGCGCCTCGGGGTGCACGCCGAGTGCCCGATCGAGGAGCTTGCGGCCCAGCCTGGTGGAGTTCGCATAGTTGACGAGCTGCGCCACCACCGGAATGCCCGCCAGCGTCCCGACCCGGTCGGTCGAAGTCAGCATCCGGTCGCGGAACGAAGTCTCGCCCTTGCGCGCCTTGACGGCCTTGGCGCGCAGCATCAGGTGTGGAAAGTCCACATTCCAGGGGTGCGGCGGCACGTAGGGACACTTGGTCATGTAGCACATGTCACAGAGGTAACAGTGGTCCACGACCTTCCAGTAGACGCGCTTGTCGACACCCTCGAGCTCACCGCCGGGCGCGGCATCGATGGCGTCGAACATCGTCGGGAAGGCCTGGCACAGGCTGAAGCAGCGGCGGCAGCCGTGGCAGATGTCGAACACGCGCTCGATTTCCTTCTCGAGCGCGTGTTCGTCATAGAACGACGGGTCGCGCCAGTTCAGCGCATGCCGGGTCGGGGCCTCGAGATTGCCTTCCCGGTTCGTCAAAGCGTATCGAGCGCCTTCTGGAAGCGATTGGCGTGCGAACGCTCCGCCTTGGCCAGGGTCTCGAACCAGTCGGCGATCTCGGCAAACCCTTCGGCGCGGGCCGCCTTGGCCATGCCCGGATACATATCGGAGTATTCGTGGGTCTCGCCCGCAATCGCCGATTTCAGGTTTGCCTTGGTCTCGCCAATGGGCAGCCCCGTGGCCGGATCACCCACCGCTTCCAGATACTCGAGGTGGCCGTGGGCGTGGCCCGTCTCGCCTTCCGCGGTCGAGCGGAACACGGCCGACACATCGTTGTAGCCCTCGACGTCCGCCTTGCCGGCGAAGTACAGATAACGGCGATTGGCCTGCGATTCCCCGGCAAAGGCGTCCTTCAGATTCTGCTCGGTCTTGGTACCCTTGAGATTCATGGTCAGCTCCTATCCCCTGATGGATTTAGACTCAGTCTAAGCAAACCGGACTCTACGTCCTTCGCCCGCGGCACGTCAACCGCGTTGACCGCCGCGACCGCCACTAATAGGGTGCATTGGTGTCTACCCCCAAGGAACCTGGCTTTGAGGCCACGATCGCGGAGCTCGAGGCGCTCGTCGCCCGCATGGAGTCCGGCGACCTGCCGCTGGATGAGGCCCTGCGCAGCTTTGAACGCGGGGTCCAGTTGACGCGCGAATGCCAGGCCGCGCTGCAGGCGGCGCAACAGCGGGTGCAGATCCTGACGCAGCGGCCCGGGGGCCTGGGAGTGGAGGAATTCAGCGGAGACAGTGCGGTCGATGATGCCAGCAACGAGCCCTGAACCGCACCCTGGCCAGGATGAGGGCCGCTTCCGGGAACAGCTGCGCATGGGGCAGGCGCGCATCGAACGGGTCCTGGAAGAGGCGCTCGCCACGCGCGACACCGCCGCGCCGCGGCTGCACGCGGCGATGCGCTACGGCGTGCTGGATGGCGGCAAGCGGCTGCGCCCGCTCCTGGTCTATGTCACCGGTGCGGCGCTCGGCGCCCCGATGGACGGCCTCGATGCCCCGGCGGCCGCGGTGGAACTCATTCACGCCTACAGCCTGATCCATGACGACCTGCCGGCGATGGACGACGATGATCTGCGTCGCGGGCGCCCGAGCTGCCATCGCGCCTTCGATGAAGGCACCGCGATACTGGCCGGTGACGCGCTGCAGGCGCTGGCCTTCGCCGTGCTGGCGCGCGGGACGGCGCGGCTCCCCGAGAGCACGAAACTGCAGATGCTGCTCGTACTGGCCGAGGCCATCGGCACGGAAGGCATGGCCGGCGGCCAAGCGCTCGACCTCGATGCGGCCGGCGGCGCCGGTGACGAGGCCAGTCTCGAGCAGATGCACCGGCGCAAGACCGGCGCGCTGATCCGCGCCAGCGTGCAACTCGGTGCGCTCGCCGCCCGCGAGGTCAGTGACGAAGTCCGCCAGGCCCTGGGCCAGTACGGCGGTGAGATCGGCCTGGCGTTTCAGATCCAGGATGACATCCTGGATGTCACGGGCGAGACGGCGGTGCTCGGCAAACGCACCGGGGCCGATGCCGCCCGCGGCAAACCCAATTACCCCAGCGTGTTCGGCCTGGAGCGCGCCCGCGAGCTGGCCCTGGAGCACCGCGACCGGGCATTAGCGGCACTCACCGGTATGGGTGCCGCCACGGCCTCATTGCGCGCGCTGGCGCACTATGTCGTGGACCGCGTGCACTAGCGCCTGCAGTAGACTGCCGCCATGAGCGACCCCAAAGAACCCTTCGGCCTGCTGCGTACGATCGCCACGCCGGCGGAGCTGCGCGCGCTGCCCGAGCCGAAGCTGAAGGAGCTGGCCGAGGAGCTGCGCCAGTTCCTGATCCAGACGGTCAGTACGCGCGGCGGTCATTTTGCCGCCGGCCTGGGCACGATCGAACTGACCATCGCGCTGCACTATGTATTCGACACGCCGCAGGACCGGCTGGTGTGGGACGTCGGCCACCAGGCCTATCCGCACAAGGTGCTCACCGGCCGCCGCGAGCAGCTGCACACCGTCAAGCAGCACGGCGGGCTGGCGCCCTTCCCCCACCGCGGCGAGAGCGAATACGACACCTTCGGCGTCGGTCATTCGAGCACCTCGATCAGCGCGGCGCTCGGCATGGCGCTGGCCGCGGCGGCCAAAGGGGAATCCCGCCGCGTGGTCGCGGTCATCGGCGATGGCGCCCTCAGCGCCGGCATGGCCTTCGAAGCGCTCAACCATGCCGGGAGCCTGCCCACCGACCTGCTGGTGATCCTGAACGACAACGACATGTCGATCTCGGAAAACGTCGGCGCCATGTCCAAGTACCTGGCGCGCGTGCTGTCCGGGCGCTTCTATGCGCACCTGCGCGAGAGTGGCAAGCGCGTGCTGCGCCGGATGCCGCATCTGCGGGAATTTGCACGCCGTTCCGAAAAGCACGTCAAGGGCATGTGGCTGCCAGGGACGGTTTTCGAGGAGATGGGCTTCAACTACATCGGCCCGATCGATGGGCACGATCTCAAGTCTCTGGTACGCACGCTGCGCAACCTGCGCGGCCTGCACGGGCCGCAGTTCCTGCACGTCGTCACGCAAAAGGGCAAGGGCTACGCGCCCGCCGAGGCCGACCCGATCACCTGGCACGGCCCCGGCCCCTTCGATCCGCTCACCGGCCTGATCCACAAGGGCAAGCCGGTCGGGCCCAGCTACTCGCAGATCTTCGGCGACTGGCTCTGCGACATGGCCGAGCGCGATCCGAGGATCATCGGCATCACCCCGGCCATGCGCGAGGGATCGGGCCTGGTGGAATATTCCAAGCGCTTTCCGGAGCGCTACTTCGATGTCGCGATCGCCGAGCAGCACGCGGTGACGCTCGCCGCCGGCCTGGCCTGCGAGGGCATGCGGCCGGTGGTCGCGATCTATTCGACTTTTCTGCAGCGCGGCTACGACCAGCTCATCCATGACGTCGCGCTGCAAAACCTGCCCGTCGTGTTCGCGCTCGATCGCGCCGGCGTGGTGGGGAGCGACGGGGCCACGCATCACGGCAGTTTTGATTATTCGTTCCTGCGCTGCATTCCGAACCTCGTGATCATGGCGCCGGCGGACGAGAACGAGTGCCGGCAGATGCTCTACACCGCCAGCTGCTGCAACGGGCCGGCCGCGGTGCGCTATCCGCGTGGCCAGGGCCCCGGCGTTCACGTCGAGAACGCGATGAGCGCGCTGCCGCTGGGCCGGGCGGAGCTGCGGCGCCGCGGAAAATCCGGGCTGTTGCTGCTGTCTTTCGGCCCGATGCTGGCGGCGGCCCTGGTTGCCGCCGAGCGGCTCGATGCCACGGTGGTCAACATGCGCTTCGTAAAGCCGCTGGATGAGGCGCTGCTGCGGGAATTTGTGCCGCAGCACCTGGCGCTGGTGACGCTCGAGGAAAATACCATCGCCGGCGGTGCCGGCAGCGCGGTGGCGGAATTGCTCGATGCGGCGGGCCTCAGCGGGCCACGCCTGCACCTGGGCCTCCCCGACCGCTTCATCGAACACGGCTCCCGCGAGCAGTGTCTCGCCGACGCCGGGCTCGACACGGCCGCCGTGGTTGCCACCATCGAACACTGGTGGCTGCCGCAGGCGCGCGGCTTGAATACCGGCCGCGCCGCCACCAGAATGGCTGCGACCGCCCTTTCCGGGCCAACCTGAGCTCAAGAAACTAGCCATGGACATTGCCGTAGCCAACCGTGACCGCCGCAAGCTCGCCGTCGAGGACGTGCAGGGCCGCGCCGACACGCGCCGCATCGCCATTGACCGCGTGGGCATCAAGGACATCCGCCATCCGGTGCGCGTCAAGGACCGCTCGGGCGGGGAGCAGCACACGATTGCGAGCTTTAACATGTACGTGAACCTGCCGCACAATTTCAAGGGCACGCACATGTCGCGCTTCGTCGAGGTGCTGCACCACGCGCGCGAGATCTCGGTGGATTCCTTTTCGGCC
Source organism: Steroidobacteraceae bacterium (assembly GCA_035300345.1). Taxonomy (GTDB): domain Bacteria; phylum Pseudomonadota; class Gammaproteobacteria; order Steroidobacterales; family Steroidobacteraceae; genus FEN-1191. The sequence continues at coordinate 136,772 of DATGVM010000001.1, read as the reverse complement.
ATGCTGGTCGAGATGACCACCCGGCTCAACGCCGACGCCGGCCACATCGAGATGTCATTCCCCTACTTCGTGAACAAGCACGCCCCGGTGTCGGGCGTCGAGAGCCTGATGGACTACCAGGCCACGCTGATCGGCGAGTGCTGCCACGGCCAGACCACCATGTGGGTGCGGGTGGTGGTGCCGGTGACGAGCCTGTGCCCCTGCTCCAAGGGCATCTCGGAGCGCGGCGCGCACAACCAGCGCTCGCACGTGACGATCAAGGTGCGGCTCCTCGAGCACATATGGATCGAGGAGCTCATAGCACTCGCCGAAGCTGCGGCTTCCTGCGAGCTCTACGGGATACTCAAGCGGCCCGACGAGAAATACGTGACCGAACGGGCCTACGACAATCCAAAGTTCGTCGAGGACATCGTGCGCGACGTGGCACTGGGGCTGGACGTCGAGAAGCGGATCGGCGCCTACGTGGTCGAGAGCGAGAATTTCGAGTCGATCCACAACCACTCGGCCTACGCGCTGATCGAGCGCGACAAGCAGTCAGCGGCGGCGTAAATCCCCGTTCATGGGGCCGCGCTCGCGGAGTACACCTGGCGCCCGTCCAGGTAGGTCGCGAGTACCCGCGTCTCGTGCAGGTTGAACGGGTCGATCACGAAGATGTCCCGATCGAGCACGATGAAATCGCCGCGCTTGCCCGGCTCGAGGCTCCCGGTCGTGCGCTCCTGCTTGAGCGCGAAAGCCGCGTTGATCGTATAGGCATCGACGATGTCCTGGAGAGCGATGGCCTGCTCGGGCAACAGCGGCTCCTTGCCCCGGGACTCGCAGCGCGTAACGGCACGCTCCATGGCTTCAAAAGCATTGAAGCTGCTGACGCTCCAGTCACTGCCGCCGGCGATCAGGGCGCCCGCATCCCGCAGCGATCGCGCCGGGTAGAGGAACTGGGAACGCGCGGCACCGAGATAGGGCAGCGTGCCAGTGACGATGTAGGGATCGCGCTCGGCCCAGAGCAGCTGAAAATTGGCGATGACGCCCAGCTGCCTGAAGCGCGGAAAATCCGCCGGCTCGATGAGCTGCAGATGGGCGATCTGGTCGCGGTTGTCGAGCGGACCGTGGAGCTTCCTGGAGGCGGCAAAGGCATCGAGCGCGCTCCGGATGGCCCGATCGCCAATGGCGTGGATGTGGACGGTAAATCCGGCCGCGTCGGCCGCGCCGACGAGGCTGTTCAGCTCCTCCTGAGCGTAGTAGGTCGGGCCGCGATTGCCCGTCGGGTGGCCCGTGCTGTCCAGATAGGGATCCAGCAGCGCCGCGGTCTGCGTCGGGTATTCGATGACGCCGTCGGCGAAGATCTTGACGGCGTCTGCCCGCAGGAAGTCCGGGTCGATCGCCCACCTGGCGCGGAACCGGATCGCGCGCCCGATAATCGCCGGGGCGGGATCGTGCATGTTTTCCAGGCTGAACGAACCGCGCACCCGCATATTCAGCCGATGCGTGTCGTACAGATGCTTGTAGATGCGCATCAGGTGATCATCCACGGCGGCGTCCTGCACCGAGGTGATGCCCGTCGCGCGCATCTCATCAAAGGCCTTCTCGAGCCGCGACGCCTCCTGGCCGAGCTTGGCCACCGGCTTCGCGGCCAGTGCCCAGTCGGCCGCCCCATCCCGCAGCGTGCCGGTGGGCTTGCCGGCGCCATCCCGCTCGAAACGGCCGCCGGGCGGGTCCCTGGTGGCGGCGCCGATGTGGGCGGCCCTCATGGCCGCCGAATTGACCCAGACCGAATGACCATCCGATGAACTCAGCAACAGCGGCCGGCCGCGCAGCATCGAGTCCAGATCAGCGCGCGTGAGCGTCAGACTGGTGGCGTTGACCTGGATGACCTCGAACCACAGTCCTGGATCGCCCGGATGGTCCTTAAGGCATGCCGCCACATGAGCCTTGACTTGCGCGGGCAGCAGCTCCCGATCGTCGAGGCTGCATTTTCCCGCATCCTGAGCGCTCTCGGCCGGATGGATATGCGCATCGATGATGCCCGGCAGCACCGTTCGGCCGGCCAGATCGACCAGGCGTGTCTTCGGCCCCTTGAAGGCACCCACCGCCTGATCCGTGCCCGCCGCGACAATCGTGTTGCCGCGGAGCGCGAGCGCCTGCACGACGGTCCGCTTCAAGTCCTGGGTGTGGATCTTGCCGTGCAGCAGCAGCAGGTCAGCCGGCGGCTCCGCGGCGGCGGCCGCGTCCGGCAACCACGCCGCGAGCAGAACCGTCAGGGCGCAAAGCTGGGTCTTCATGGTCCCCGGGTGAGCGGCGGGCCGCCACCCTATTCCGAATTGGTTTCCTTGCCAAAGCGGTAGTTCAGCCGCAGCCCGATGACGCGCGGCTCGTTGGTCGTCTGGCGCAGGTCGAAGTTATAGGTGTTGGTGTAGACGATCGCGTTCTCGTCGGCGACGTTGGTGATGTAGAGCTCGGCGAGCCAGCGTCCTCCCGCAGGATTGAGCCCAAAACGCAGGTTCGTGATGCTGTAGCCAGGCTGCAGGATCCTGGGCAAGCCGTGGGAGCCGGAGACATGCAGGTCGTCCCACATGTCACCCTTGTTCGCCATGTCAATCTGCGCGTACGCCCGCAGGCCCGCGCCCAGCGGATGTTCGTAGCGCAAGTTCCAGCTCCAGCTGAAGTACGGCACGAAGGGGAGCCGTTCGCCGACGTTTTCCTGGAAGGTCGGAAAGGGGCTCGAGATCAGGTGGGAATCCGTGTAGCTGGTGGACGCCTGCATCGACCAGTTTTGGTTCAGCTTGTACTCGAGGTTCGATTCGATGCCCAGAATCCGCGCGTCGCCAACGTTGACGTAAAAACTGCTCGAGGGACAGATGTCCGGGTCGTAGATGATCGTCTGCAACTGCTTCCAGTCCATGCGGTAGGCCGCTCCGTTCCACAGCAAGTGCCCCTCGAGGCTCGTCGATTTCCAGCCGAGTTCGAAATTGTTGAGTGTGTCAGGCGAATAGGCCGGTGGCACTCCGGCGTCGTAGCACTGCTGGGGAAATCCGGAATTGCTGCCGCCATCGCGAAAACCCTGGGCGAAGTTCGCGTACACCATCACCTGATCCGCGAGCTTGTAGTTGACGCCCAATTTCCCGTTCCACTTTTTCGATGACCCCACTTCCAGGGCCGAAGTTGTGGCCTGGTAGGCAAACTGGCCAAAGGGGCTGTCGTAGCTGAAATCCGAATGAAAGTGGACGGCTCCAGCCTCGACGCTGAACTTGTCGGTGATATCAAAGCTGATATTGGCGAACTCGGTGGTCTGCTTGTATTCCGAAATGGTCTGATAGGCGTACCAGATCCCCGGACCGAGCGACGAGCCGCTTGCTGGTAAGGGGGCCGTGTAGTAGAGGTTGTAGTAGTACTGAAACACCGGACTGTCGACTCGCAGCCCTGGCATGTAATAGGTGCTGCCGGAATTCTTGTCGGTGGTCTTCTCCCAGTAGAGGCCCCCGAGCCAATGGAAGCGCCCGCCCGGCTTGGACGCAAGCCGCAGCTCATCGGACCAGCGCTCGGGATTGGTGTGGTACTCGTAGAACTGCACGGGCGGAGTGCAATTGGTATAGGGCCCGGTGCCGTAGACCGGGTCGTTCTCGCACGTGAGACCCTCGTTGGAACCTTTCACGCTGAAGTATCCGGGGTAGTTCTCCATGTACTGTGAGTACTCATTCATTTGCCGCGTGGGCAAGGCCCAGTACGTGCTCGCGAAGACCAGATCGCCAATACCCACATCGCCGTCCACGTGGAAATCGGCCATCTTGGCCTCGAAGTGGTGGCTCTCTGGCCCAAAGCGCTCCACGGTCCGGGGCGGAAGGCTGGGATCCTCATCCCAGGCGCCAGCCGCGGTCTGATGCTGGTAACTGTAGGTGAGCAAGGCACTCCACTTGTCGTTGAGGACCGCCTTCAGCGCGATCCGGCCACCCTCGGCATGCTCACGGTTATAGTCGTCGCGCGCCCAGGCGGAGTTGTCGGACACGGCCGTGTTGACCCAGTTGCGGGTGACCAACTGGTTATTGATGAAGCCGCCGTGGGCGTCGCTGTACGCGGAAATCCGTAATCCGAGCTTTCCGGGGATGAGCGGGGCATTCAGGAACCCTTCATAGGTCCAGTTTTGCTGGCCCCCCTTGATCGTGCCACCGTCGAAATCGACGCCGGCGCTGAATGAGTTCACGTCCGGCTTGTTGGTGACATAGCGGATGGCACCGGCCATGGAACCTGCCCCATAGGTCGTGCCCTGCGGGCCGTTGAGCACTTCGATGCGCTCGATATCGTAGAGGTGCAGATCCGGCTGCACGCCAGCCCAGCTCGTCGAGGAGTCGTCGACAAAAAATCCCGTCGACGAGGAATTGGCATAAGTCGGATTGCTGCCGTCGGAGGCTCCGCGCATCACCAGAAACTGGGTGCCGGGGCCCACGCTGATAAAGGAAATGGACGGCACCTTCTCTGCATAGTCCTCGAAACTCGTGATGCCGAGGTTGCTCAAATCCTTTTTCGATAGCACGTCGATGCTCAAGGGAACGTCCTGCAGGTTCTCCTCGCGTTTGCGAGCCGTTACGATTATTTCCTCAAGGCGCCCCGATGCCGCGTTGTCCGCCTCCGCCGCCAGGAGCGGTGCCTGCGGCACGGCCAGCCCGGCGATGGCGGCGGCCACGGCCAGGCCGACGGCGGTACTGGTGCCGCGCGGCCCGGGCGACGCCTTTAGAAAACAGGCTGCCGCACGATTCCGATGACGTGTACGCATTGGCGATCTCCATGAGCGCTTGGAATTCATTTATGGCGCTCGTTCATGGAAAGGGACGCTGCGCGATCATCCTTTGCGCGGGTACCCTGAGTCAACAGCCGGGCAGCGGGCTCGCTATCCGAAGCGGCCGAGGCTCTCGCCGAGCGCGTGACGCAAGGGTTCGAGCTCCGCTTCGAAGTGGCGCCAGTAGCCCACACCGGATGTATAGAGCGGCTGGCGCACCTGCTCGGCGCTTGCGGTGCGCACGGAGCGCCGCGTTTCGTGAAAGGACAGGCACGCCGCTTCAAACGGCAGCCGGCAGTGTTCCAGTAACCGGCGGATATTCGCCTCCGGGTTGTGCACCAGATCTTCGTACTGGAAGTGCAGCACCTTGCCTGGCAACACCGCGTCCCAATGATCCATCAGGGACAGGTAACAGCGGTAGTAACGGCCGAGATCATCGAGATCGTAGCTGAAGGTCTGTCCCTCGGCAAAGTGCTGCTTGTAGACACTGAAGCACGAGTCCATCGGGTGGCGGCGCGCATCGATGATGGTGGCCTGCGGCAGGATCGCGTGGATGAGCCCGACGTGGCTGAAATTGTTGGGCAGCTTGTCGGTGAAGTGTTCACGCCCGGTGCGGAGCGGCGCCGTCTCCTCGAGATAGCGACTGCCAAGTGCGGCGAACAGGCCCGCCGGTGCGGTGCCTACCGTCTCGGGGTAGCCATCACGGCTGGCGTCCATGTCGTCAAACTGGTGCGTCATGGTGATGATGTTGGGCAGCTCCATCGTGCCTTCGACGCACGAGTGGCTGGCCAGGATCTGCTCCACCAGCGTGGAACCGGAGCGCGGCAAGCCCACGATGAAGATCGGCGCGGCGCTCGGATCCCCGCTGCCGGCGTGCCTGGCAAAGAAGGCCGCGTTGAAAAACACGCCAATGCGCGCCGTGCGGCGCTCGAAGTGCCCGACATCGAAGGGCGCATCGAGGCGCCGCAGCGCGTTGCCCTGGGCGTAGTGGGCAAAGGAGCGGGCGTATTGTCGGCGCTGCTCCAGGGCCTTCCCGAGCGCGAAATGCAGCTGCGATGCATTCGGGCGCTCAATGCCATCGCTCGTCAGCTGCTGCTCCATGGCGGCAATCTCGGCATCGCTGAACAAGTAGTTCTTGAGGTCCGCAAGGCTCCAGTAGGCCTCGGCATGCTTCGGGTCCATCGCCAGCGCTGCCTTGTAAGCGGCTTCGCTGTCCTGCCGCCGACCCAGGGTTTTATTGAGGTGCCCGATGGACATGCGCAGGCGCACTTCTTCGGGCTGGAGCTGCGCCGCCTGCTCGTAGGCCTCGAGCGCCTGCTCCTGGCGCATGAGCCGCGCCGACACGGACCCGATCGTGATCCAGGTCTGCGGGTTCTCCGGCTCTATTTTGATCAGGCGGCGTGCGGCCGCTTCGGCCTCCGTGAGGCGTCCGAGCGCCACCAGCGCCTGTCCCAGTCCCCGCCACGCCAGCGGATTGTGCGCCGACTGCTTCAGGGCATGACGCAGCAGGCGCTCGGCATCGCTCGCCTTGTCAGCGGCGAGCGACAGCGCCGCCAGACCGCACAGTGCCGCCCCGTGGCTCGGGTCGGAGCGCAGGATGTCACGAAAGATGAGCTCTGCTTTCTCCCGCTCATCGGCGACCAGCGCGGCGGTGGCGTCCTCCACCCGCTGGCGATGCGGGTCGCTCAGCCGCGCGCGCTCGAAGGCGAGTCGGGCGTCTGAAAAGCGTTCAAGATCGACGAGTACATCCGCATAGGCGAGCCATGCCGGCGAGTGATGCGGCATCTTCTCCAGGACCCGCCGCACTTCCTCGCGCGCCCGCTGCGCCTGGCCGCAGCGCCGGTAGGCACGCGCCAGATCCACGCGCGCCTGCGCCAGCTCGGGTGCACGGGCCAGCGCCGCTTCCAGCGCCGCGATGCTCTCCGCGGTCTTCTCCTGATCCAGCAGCGCCACGCCGAGAAGCGACAGGCGATTCGGATCTCCGGGAAACAGCGCCTCGAGCGCGCGCAGCAGGCGCTCGGCGCTCGCGGCGCGTCCGAGGCGCAAGGCCGCCTGCGCCTCGCGCAGGCTCTCCTCGAGGGTGGCCTTTGGCCTCGCTGCGGTCATGATTGCCCGTGGCCGCCGGGAGCAATCAAGGCTCCGCGGCGCTAGTTGAAACTGCGTCTTATTGTAGCGCCTAGCTGCGGCGGAATTCGACGCCCTGCAGGCGCCCGATGAGCGCGCGCAGGAAGACCCGGTTAAAGCGCAGCTGGCAGGAGGCCGAGACCTGCTCGAGCAGCGTCGAACTCACCTTGATCACGGTGACCGCATCATTTGCCCGGATCGTGGCGTTACGCTTGGCGCCCTGCACGTAGCTGGTTTCGCCAAAGCACTCGCCCGTCGTGAGCTTCCCGACGGCGACGCCATTGCGCTCGACCGAGCAGTTGCCGCTCACCAGGATGTAGAAGCGATCGTCCATCTCCCCTTCCTTGACGATCTCTTCGCCGCTGGCGTACTCCTGCCAGTGGCTGGCGCGCATGACCTCGACGATCTCGGCATGGGAGAAATCGTGGAAGAACTTGAGCTTGCGCAGCAGGCTGAACTGCTCCTGCTGGTCCATTTTCGAATACTGCTCGCGCAGTTGCTGGTGGACGCGAGTCAGTTCTCCGGCCAGATCCAGGCCGCTCTTCTGGCGGCGCTCCGGATCCTTCTGCATCGCGGTTGCGACCACGACTTCGAGTTCCTCGGGAACATCCCCGCGCAGCGTATGGATCGGTGGCGGGGTCGCGTAGACGATCTGGTGCAGCAGCTTGGCAAGATTGCCGGCGCGGAACGGGCGCGTTCCGGTCAGCAGTTCGTACATCACGGCGCCGAGGGAATAGATATCCGAGCGGCTCGAGAGCTCGAGGCTCTGCACCTGCTCGGGCGACATGTAGCTGGGCGAACCGGCGATCCCCTCGATGCGAGAAATCTCCGAGTCGGCCACCAGTGCGATGCCAAAATCGATGATGCGCACTTCGCTGGCCTGGGTGAGCATGATGTTGGAGGGCTTGATGTCGCGATGGATCACGCCGCGCGTGTGGGCGTAGTGCATCGCCTTGACGCACTTGAACATGATCTCGACGACGTCATCGACGCGCAGGAGGTTGTCGGGCCGGCAGTAGGTCGCCAGCGTGCGCGCGCCATGCACGTGTTCGGTGACGATGTAGCAATGGCCGTTTTCTTCCCCGGCGTCGTAGATCGGCAGGATATTCGGGTGATGCAGCATGCCGACCATGTGGGCTTCGGACAGGAACATCTTGCGGGTGACGCGGGCGCGCTCGTCGTCGCCCGCGGTGTCCATGTTGTACACCTTGATTGCGACGTCGCGCCCGTAGTACGAATCGTGCGACAGGTACACCGTGCCGGTGCTGCCCCGACCCACCTCATTAATGATCGGATACTTGCCGATGCGCTCCGGGATCGCCGGCGGCTGGAGAATGTTCGTTGCTGGAGCTGCCATCGGGATTCCGTCCGGTACCTGGTGCCGCGATTACCGGATCGAGGATACGGGCGGCTCGAGCGCCGATCTGTGACCTGCATCCCGGAACCCCGGGCGCCAAGGCCTTAGGTACAGCGCGCCTATGCTCCGAAGTGATCGAAGGGAGGTTGCGCGAACTGGATCACAGTCCCGTTGCGCCGGAGCTCGATGCCGGGAGCCTCGCGCAGACGTCCGCAGCAGCGCAGCGGCACGCCCAGGGTGGCGGCGAGGTCCCGCAGCTCTTTGGCACGCGTGGCGCTCGCCGTGAAACACAGCTCGTAATCCTCGCCCCCGGCCAGCGCGCGCTGCCACGCCGAATCAGTGCCCATGGCCTCGAGGGCCGGCGAGAGGGGCAACCGATCGATCTCAAGTTCAGCCCCGCAGCCGCTGGCGGCCGCCAGACGTGGCAGGTCGGCGAGCAGGCCGTCGGACAGGTCAATGCAGGCACTCGCCAGCGTGCGAAGCGCAACCCCTAAGGCAACGCGGGGCGTCGGAAATTCAAAGCGCGCGCACAACCATGACCTTGGGTCCGCGGCATCCGCGGGCAGCGCCGCCGCCGCGCGCTCCCCGGCCAGCCGCAGCGCCAGGCCCTGCGCCGCATCCCCCAAGCTGCCGCTCACCCAGATTTCATCGCCCGGCCGCCCGCCACCGCGGCGCAGCGCCCTGCCCTGGGGCACCTGGCCGCTCAGCTGCACGGTGATGCCGAGCGGGCCGCGACTCAGGTTCCCGCCCACCAGGGCCACGGCGTGCTCGCGCGCCAGGCATGCAAATCCGACGGCGAATTCGCCCAGCCAGGCCTCGTCCAGCTGCGGGAGCGTGAGCGACAGCAGCGCCCAGGCGGGCGTCGCGCCCATCGCGGCGAGGTCGCTGAGGTTGATCGCGAGGGCGCGATGCCCGAGCGAGCGAGCGGCGCTGCCCGCCGGAAAGTGCACCTGCTCGATCAGCGAGTCGGTGCTCTGCACCAGCTCGTACCCCGGGGCGGTCCGCAACAGCGCTGCGTCATCGCCAATACCCAGAACGACGTCCTCGCGCACCGCGCCCAGGTGCCTGAAATACCGCTCGATGATGTCGGCTTCGCCCATGGCCGACGCGCCTCAACGTTCCGCAGGGCGCCAGGTACGCACCGCGCGGTCGAGGACGCCGTTGACGAACTTGTGGCCATCGGTGGCGCCAAAGCGGCGCGCCAGGCCGACCGCCTCGTCGATGACCACGCGAAATGGCAGCTGCGGCTGCTGCTGCAATTCCACGCTGGCGATGAGCAGCACCGCATGCTCGATCGGGTCGAGCGTCGCGGGGGCACGATCGAGGAACGGCGCCATTGCGGCATCCAGCAGTTCGTGCTGTTCAATCGCCGGCTGCACCAGGGCGCGGAAATATTCGCCATCGGCGCGCGCCATGTCCGCGTCGAGCGCGAACTCGCCGGCCAGATCCTGCCAGGGCGCGGGATTGAGCTGCCAGCGGTACAGCGCCTGCACGGCAAGGCGCCGCGCCAGCGCCCGCGCCGCAGTCTGCGGGTTGAAGTTTCGGGCCATGGTTGGTAGCGAGTATATCGGAGCGGTGGCGCCCCTAGGACTTCGCCTTGTCGCTGCCGCCCTGCTCCGCGGGCAGCAACGGCAGCTGCTCGCGCCCCGGCTGCCCGCCCGGCTCGCGGCGGCGGCGCTGCCGGCGCAGGCCGTCGATGGTCTCGCGAAAGGCCTCGACATCCTGGAAGCTCCGGTACACGGAGGCGAAGCGCACGTAGCCCACCTCGTCCAGGTGGCGCAGCTCCTCCATCACCAGCTCACCCAGCTGGCGCGAGGGGACTTCGCGCTCGCCCAGCACGCGCAGGCGGTGGCAGATCCGCGCCACCGCATCCTCGATGGCTTCGCCGCTGACCGGCCGTTTCTCGAGCGCCTTGACCATGCCCGCGCGGAGCTTGATCTCATCGAAAGGTTCGCGGCTCCCGTCGCTCTTGATCACGCGCGGCAGCAGCAGCTCGGCCGATTCGAAGGTGGTGAAGCGCTCGCCACAACTGAGGCACTCGCGCCGCCGGCGTATCTGCCGGCCGTCCGCGGCCAGCCGCGAGTCGGTCACGCGGGTATCGGTATGCGAGCAGAACGGGCAGTGCACCTGGCTCATCGCTCCAATGGTGCGCGCATCAGGGTTGGATCAGCGGCCGTACACCGGAAATCGCCGGCACAGGGCGAGCACCTCGCCGCGCACGCGCTCGACGACCGCGGCGGCGCCTTCCGCCTCGATGACCTCGAAGATCCAGTCGGCGACCTGCCGCACTTCCGGCTCGCGAAAGCCGCGCGTCGTCACCGCCGGGGTGCCGATGCGCAGTCCGCTGGCGATCGTCGGCGGCCGTGGATCGTTCGGCACGGCATTCTTGTTCACCGTGATGTTGGCCTGCCCCAGGGCCGCGTCGGCCTCCTTCCCGGTGATCTTGCGTTGGCCCAGATCGAGGAGGAAGAGGTGATTGTCCGTGCCGCCGGACACGATGTTCAGCCCGTGCGCCGCCAGCGCCGCGCTCATGGCACGGGCGTTCGCGAGCACCTGTTGCTGGTAGGCCCGGAACTCCGGTTGCAGCGCCTCCAGCAGCGCCACGGCCTTCGCCGCAATCACGTGCATCAGCGGGCCGCCCTGCGTGCCGGGAAACACCGCTGAATTGAGCTTCTTGGTGATCGCCTCGTTGGCCCGCGCCAGGATCAGTCCGCCGCGCGGACCGCGCAGCGTCTTGTGCGTCGTGGTGGTCACCACGTCGGCGAGCGGCACCGGATTGGGGTACAGGCCGGCCGCGACCAGTCCGGAGACGTGCGCCATGTCGACAAAGAACAGCGCGCCGACGGAGTCGGCCACCTTGCGGAAGCGAGCGAAGTCGATGACGCGCGAGTAGGCGGAGAACCCGGCCACGATCAGCTTCGGGCGATGCTCGCGCGCCAGGCGCTCGAGCTGCTCGTAATCGATCAGGCCCGTGGCCGCCACGACGCCGTATTGCACGGCGTTGAACAGCTTGCCGGAAAAATTGACCTTCGCACCATGGGTGAGATGGCCGCCGTGATCAAGACTCATCCCCAGGAAGGTGTCGCCGGGCGCCAGCAGCGCGAGATATACGGCGGCATTGGCCTGGGCGCCGGAATGAGGTTGTACGTTCGCATAGTCGGCGCCGAAGAGCTGGCGCGCCCGCTCGATCGCCAGCTGCTCGGCGATGTCGACAAACTCGCAGCCCCCGTAGTAGCGCCGGCCCGGATACCCTTCCGCGTACTTGTTGGTCAGCACCGAGCCCTGCGCCGCCAGCACCCGCGGGCTGGTGTAGTTCTCGGAAGCGATGAGCTCGATGTGATCCTCCTGGCGGCGGCGCTCTCCCTCCATGGCGGCGTGCAGCTGCGGATCGAAGCTCGCGATATCCAGTTCGGCGGAAAACATGGGTGGCTTGGGGCCTGTGCAGGGAAAAAGGGCTGGAATTGTACCCGAAGCCCCGCCGAAAGCCCTGCCCAGCGGCAGGCGTGCCGCTTAAGCGGCCAGCGCCGCCACGACCTCGGTCCAGGCGCGGGCGAGGTTGCCGCGATCGTAGCCGCCGCCGCCCAGCGCCAGCACCCGCCCGTGCCCCAAGCGCTCGGCCAGCGCGCACAGATCCCGTGCCGCCCGTGCGTGGGCGGCCGCGGTGAGTTGCAGATTCGCCAGGGGATCGCCGCCGAGGCTGTCGGCGCCACACTGAAGGATCAGGAACTGCGGCTTGAAGCGCTCGACGTGCTCGAGCATGCCGGGCCAGACCTCATCGAAATGCGCATCGCCCGCCCCCGCCGGCAGCGGCACGTTGAGCTTGGTGCCCAGGGCGCGCTCGCGGCCCCGCTCCTCCACCCCGCCCGTACCCGGGTAGAGCGTCTCGCCACTCTGGTGCAGGTCGGCGATGATCACGCCCGGATCGGCCTCGTAGGCGTAGTACACGCCGTCGCCATGGTGCGCATCGATGTCGATGTAGCCGATGACCTTGAGCTCGTGGCGTTGGCGCAGCGCCTCGATCACCACCGCGCAGTCGTTGAATACGCAGAATCCGGCGGCGCGGTCGCGCGCCGCGTGGTGCAGGCCCGCGATCGGCACAAAGGCGCGGCGCCGTCCCCGCTCCATGACCCAGCGCATTGCCTCCAGGCTCGCGCCGACCACGCCGGCGGCCGCCTCGTATACGCCGCGGAAGCTCGGCGTATCACCCCCATCGAGCGATCCGGTCCCGAGCTCGGAGCTGCGCTGGACAAATTCGACGTAGGAGCGCTCATGAAACAGCAGCAGGTCCTCGACACTGGCCTGCGCGAAATCCAGCAGCGTCACCTGGCCGCCCAGTTCACGGCGCTCGAATTCGCGCGCGAACGCGCCGTGGCGGTCGATCCCGAAGGGATGCCCGCTCGGAAAGCCGTAGCGCGCCAGCCGCTCACCCATGACCACGCCGGTCTGTGCTTGCTGCTGCTTCAATTCCCACCCGCATGGCCGCCCGCGTCGGAGCGCAGCCTACCATAAGGACCGGCCAGGGCCGTAGAGCCGGGCGGGCGCGCAATTATTCACAGGCCCTGGCGGCTTCACCCATAATGCCCGCCCCTTCAATTGACTAGCGAATTCCAAGGGACCATGGCGCAATACATTTACACCATGAATCGCGTGTCCAAGGTCGTGCCGCCCAAGCGCACGATCCTGCGCGACATCAGCCTCTCGTTCTTTCCGGGCGCCAAGATCGGCGTGCTCGGCCTCAATGGCTCCGGAAAATCAACCCTGCTGCGCATCATGGCGGGAGTCGACACCAACATCGACGGCGAAGCGCGCGCGCAAGCGGGTATCCGCGTCGGCTTCCTGACCCAGGAGCCGGGCCTCGATCCGGCCAAGGATGTGCGCGGCAATGTCATGGAAGGCGTGGGCGAAACTTTCCGCCTGGTGCAGCGCTTCAACGAGATCAGCGACAGGTTCGCCGAGCCCATGGACGAGGCGCAGATGAACAAGCTGCTGGAAGAGCAGGCGAAGCTGCAGGATGCGATCGATGCCAGCGGCGGCTGGGAGCTGGAACGCAAGCTGGAAATCGCCGCCGATGCGCTGCGCCTGCCCCCCTGGGAGGCGAAGATCGAGCAGCTCTCGGGCGGCGAGAAGCGCCGCGTCGCACTGTGCCGGCTGCTGCTGTCGCAGCCCGACATGCTACTGCTCGATGAGCCCACCAATCACCTGGACGCCGAGTCGGTCGCCTGGCTGGAGCGCTATCTGGAGGAATATCCGAGCACGGTCATCGCAGTGACGCACGACCGTTACTTTCTCGACAACGTCGCGCAGTGGATCCTGGAACTGGACCGCGGCCACGGCATTCCCTATGAAGGCAACTACTCCTCCTGGCTCGAGCAGAAGGAGCGGCGTCTCGGACTGGAGGAGCGCGAGCAGGACGCGTTGCGCAAGACGCTGGCGCGCGAGCTCGAGTGGGTGCGGAGCAACCCGAAGGCGCGCCAGGCCAAGAGCAAGGCCCGCCTGGCCCGCTACGAAGAGCTGGCGTCGAAGGAATTCCAGGAACGCAATGAAACCAATGAGATCTACATCCCGCCGGGCCCGCGCCTGGGCGAGCTGGTGGTCGAGGTCAGCAAGCTTCGCAAGGGCTATGGCGACAAGCTGCTGATCGAGGATCTTTCTTTCCGGCTCCCGCAGGGCGGGATCGTGGGGATCATCGGCCCCAATGGCGCGGGCAAGACCACCCTGTTCCGCATGCTGACGGGCGCCGAGAAGCCCGACGGCGGCCAGATCCGCCTCGGCGACACGGTGAAGCTCGCCTATGTCGATCAGTCGCGCCAGACGCTGGATGACCGGAAATCGGTGTGGGCGGAGATCTCCGGCGGCCTCGACATGATCAAGGTCGACACCTATGAGACCCCATCGCGCGCCTACGTGGGCCGCTTCAATTTCCGCGGCACGCAGCAGCAGCAGCTCATCGGCGAACTGTCGGGCGGCGAGCGCAACCGCGTGCACCTCGCCAAGGTGCTCAAGAGCGGCGGTAACGTGCTGCTGCTCGATGAACCGACCAACGACCTGGATGTGGAGACGCTGCGGGCGCTGGAGGAGGCGCTGGTCAGCTTCCCCGGCTGTGCCGTGGTCATCTCGCACGATCGCTGGTTCCTCGACCGCATCGCCACGCACATCCTGGCCTTCGAGGGCGACTCGGAAGTCGTCTGGTTCGAGGGCAACTACCAGGACTACGTCGCGGACCTGCGCCGCCGCCGCGGCGATGAGGCCGCACAGCCCCACCGCGTGAAGTACAAGCGCCTCAGCGCTTGAGAGCGTGCCTGAGCGAGATTATGTAACTACTAGACTTATAAGGAAAAACCCTCCCTAGCGCTCGAGCCCTATTCCGCTAAACTGGAATCTGGGGAGAGCGTGGGTCCAGGGGAATCACAACACGCGCCCCAAAGGCGCCTATGTCGAGCTACATCGATGCCGCCGGCCGGCTGCACCATGATCAGGAAGCGAATCTGGCACTGACTTGCCCGCATTGCGAGGTGGTCTCGCACGTCACGCCGATCGCCGTTCCCTCCTTCGATGAGCTCGTGACTCACCGGCCCAAGCATGTCGGGGCCGTCTACCGTTGCGACTCCTGCAACTCGCCCATCTTCCTGCGCTTCCCGATCAAGATGTTCGGCAACAACCGCATCGAGCTGGGCGCGCAGTTCACCGAAGTGGAGCGGCCCGCGGAGAAGTTCAGCTACACCTACCTGCCGGAAAACGTCGAGATCCTGTTCCGCGAGGCGCTCAGCTGCTACTCCCAGGCCAGCTACAACGCCTTTGCCAGCATGTGCCGGCGCACCATGCAGGCGGCCTTCGCGGACCTCGGCGAAGCGGGGAAGCTCCGACTGTTCGATCAGCTCAATGACGTACGCGTGATGGCCGACATCGATGGACCGACCTTCATCGACATCAAGCGCGTGATTTTTGGCAGCGACAATGACCCGCACCCGAGCCTGCCGATGTTCGACGACCAGCAGTCCGGCGTGCTGCTCGAAGTCACCAAGGACCTGCTCTACCAGGTCTACGTGCGCAAGGGCCGGCTGCAGCAGGCGGTGATGATGCGGCGCTTCTTTGCCGATGAATCGCTGCGCAATGTGCAGGCCGCCCAGCCCCGGGCCGAGCGCGGCACGCCCCTGTCACCAGGGCAATGAATAAGTCTTGACGTTGGTGAAGCTCTTCATCGCTTCCTGCACGCCTTCCTTGATCCCGATGCCTGAATCCTTGATGCCGCCGAAGGGCGTCAGCTCGAGCCGATAGCCGGGGACTTCGCGCACGTTGACGGAACCCACGTTGAGTTCCGACACGAAACGCGTGATGTAATCCAGGCGGTTGGTGCAGACGGCGGAGGACAGGCCGAAGTCGGTCGAGTTCGAGATCCGGATCGCCTCCTCTATGGATCCGAAGCGGATCACCGGCGATACCGGGCCAAACGTCTCCGTCCTGACGACCGGCATGTCCGGGTTCACCCCATCGAGCACCGTCGGCGAGTAGAGCGCACCCTGGCGGATATTGCCGTACAGGAGCTTCGCGCCGCGGCCGATCGCCTCGTTGACCTTGTCCTCGAAGGAGCGCGCCGCCGCCTCATCGATCACGGTGCCCATGTCGGTGCGCGGATCCATCGGATCGCCGTAGACGATCGCCTTGGACTTTCCGACCAGCAGTTCCACAAACCGGTCGGCGACCACCTCGTGCACCAGCATGCGCTTGACGGCGGTGCAGCGCTGGCCCGAATTCTTGTAGGAACCGGCCACCGCCAGCGTCGCGGCTTCCTCCAGGTCGGCATCTTCCATCACGATCAGGGGATCGTTGCCGCCGAGCTCCAGCACCTGGCGCTTGTAGACGGCCTTCCCCGCGATGTACTTGCCGAATGCCACGCCGCCCGTGAATGTCACCAGATCCACGTCCCGGTGCGTCAGCAGCTCGTCGGCGATCTCGCGCGGATCGCCGGTCACGACACGGAACATCTCCGGCGGCAGGCCCGCCTCGACCAGCAGGTCCGCGAGCAGCAGCGCAGTAAGTGGAGTCTTTTCCGACGGCTTCAGCACCATGCGGTTGTTGGTCGCAATCGAGGGCGCTACTTTGTGGGCCACCTGGTTCAAGGGGTGGTTGAAGGGCGTGATGGCGGCGATGACCCCCTGGAGCGGCTCGCGCATGGTGTACACGCGCCGGCGCTTGCCGTGCGCGGTCAGGTCGCAGGAAAAGATCTGGCCATCGTCCTGCAGGGCCGCGTTGCCCGCAAACAGCAATACATCGCAGGCGCGCCCCACCTCGTAGGTTGAATCCTTTTTGCTCAGGCCGCTCTCGGCGGTGATCAGGTCGGAAATGCGGGCGGTGCGCTCACGGATCAGCGCCGCGGCCCGGTAGCAGATCTGGTAGCGGTCGTAGCGCGACAGGGTCGATCTGTAGGCGCGCGCCGTCTCGATGGCGCGCCGGACCTCGGCGCTGGACGCGATCGGTGCCTCCCCGGCCACCCCACCGGTGTAGGGATTGCGAACGATGCTAGTCGGCATGGTTGAGCACCCAGTCGAAGGCATCGAAGTTGCGCCAGCGCCGGTTCGGGTCAAGTTGTGTGATGCGGCGGTTCATCACCAGCGGGACCTGCTGCTCGGAGACTCCGCCGTGCGAGCGCAGCGGCGCGTTGAGTCCGGACAGGTCGTGGCGTGCCGCGGCGCCGCCGATCACGACCGAGCGTATTGAAGTCACGACCAGATCGCCGATGCGGTCGGCCGGCAGCTCGAAGTGCGCGGCCGCCTCGGCTCGCGGCAGCACGCGTTCGATGCCGCGAAGGCCCGCGATCCGTGCCGCGAGCGAGGCCGGATCCACGTCGCTCGGCAGGTACACCGTCGCATAGGAACCCAGCGCCCCGTGGTGGGCGACGTAGGGATCGGTGATCGGCAGGATGACGCGGGCGCGGCCACCGCCCAGCCACGCGTCCAGCAGGTCCTGCAGGTAGATCACGTCCGGACTCGCATCCAGCCGCGTCTTGGCGTTCATGCCGTGGTCGGCGGTCAGCGCGATGGCGCAGCCGAGCGTGTCGAGGGCGCCGAGGTAGCCGTCCATCATCCGGTAGAACTCATTGGCCGCGCCCGTGCCGGGGGCATGCTTGTGCTGCACATAGTCGGTCGTGGACAGGTACATGACATCCGGGCGGCGCGTGGCCATGAGGCGCACGCCGGCCGCGAACACGAACTCCGAGAGTGCGGCGCTGTAGACATCCGGCACCGGCTTGCCGACCAGCTCGACGACGCCTGCGATGCCGTGCTCGGCCAGCGTGGCCTCATCGGCCTTTTCGGATGAGAAGCAGATCCCACGCAACCCGTGACCGAGGAGTTTGCGCAGCTTGTCCTTGGCGGTGATCACGGCGACCGAGCAGCCGGCGTCGGCCAGCCCCGCCAGGAGCGAAGGCGCGCGCAACCACTTCGGGTCGTTCATCATCACTTCGGTATTGTTCGCCATGTCGTAGAGGTAATTGCCGCAGATGCCGTGGACGGAGGGCGGCACCCCGGTGACGATCGAGATATTGTTGGGATTGGTGAAGCTCGGCATGGCGCAATCGGCGATCACGGCGGCACCCCGCGCCAGCACCGACTTCATCCACGGCATATGTCCGTCCGCCACCGCCTGCGCGATGTAGTCCGGCTCGCAGCCGTCGACGCAGACCACCACCGAGGGCTGCCTGGGCAGCCGGTAGCGTCGCCCGTTCACTTCGATCTGGCTCATGGTGATCTCGCTGGTTGCGCCTGCGCCAGCCGATTCGGGTGGATCGGCTCCGGCACTGCGCCGACGGCTCAAGGCCGCACGGTGGTGGCATCCCTCGCGGTAGTTTACAGTATGCCCAACCTGCGAGTACGCCGTGACCCACGCACCTTATTTACTGACCCCCGGCCCACTGACCATCTCGGCGGCGACGAAGCAGAGCATGCTGCGCGACTGGGGCTCCTGGGACGCTGACTTCAACCGGATCACCGGACGGGTGCGCGATCGGCTGCTGGAGATCGTGCACGCCTCCGGGACCCACGAGTGCGTGCCGCTGCAGGGCAGCGGCACCTTTTCCGTCGAAGCCGCGATCGGCACGCTGGTGCCGCGCGCCGGTCACGTGCTCGTCCCCCAGAACGGCGCCTACTGCCAGCGCATCGCCCGCATCTGCCGCGTGCTCGGCCGCACCCTGACAACGATCGACTATGCCGAAGACGCCGCGGTCCGCGCGGAAGACATTGAGCGGGCGCTGGCCGCAAATCCGGCCATCACGCACGTGGCCCTCGTGCACTGCGAGACCAGCACGGGGATTCTCAATCCACTGCCGGCGATTGCCGCGGTCGTCGCGCGCCACGGCCGCAGCCTGATCGTCGATGCGATGAGTTCCTTCGGCGCCCTCGAGATCGACGCGCGCCAGACGCCCTTCGATGCCCTCATCGCCGCCTCGGGCAAATGCCTGGAAGGCCCCCCGGGCATGGCCTTCGTGATTGCCCGGCGCGCCGCGCTCGAGCGCGCCGAGGGCAACTCCCCTTCCGTAGCGATGGACCTGTACGATCAATGGGTCTACATGCAGAAGACGACCCAATGGCGCTTCACGCCGCCCACGCACGTGGTCGCGGCCTTCGACGCGGCCATCGAGCAGTACCTCGCCGAAGGCGGCCGTCCCGCCCGCGGCGCGCGCTACGCCTTGAACTGCCGCACGCTGATCGAAGGCATGGCCGGCCTCGGCCTCAGGAGCTTCCTGCCGGCGGCGATCCAGGCGCCGATCATCGTGACCTTCCATGCGCCGCCCTCGCCGCACTACGAGTTCAGGAGCTTCTACGACGCCGTCAAGGCGCGCGGCTACATCCTCTATCCCGGCAAGCTCACGACCATCGAGACCTTTCGCGTCGGCTGCATGGGGCAGCTCGGCGAGCGCGGCATGGCCGGAGCGGTCGCGGCGATTGCCGCGGTACTCGCCGATCTGAAGCGGGCGGCCTGAGGCCTGGAGGGCCCTCAGGCGCGGTAGCGCTCAACCGTGTCACCGAGCGCGTCTCGGAGTGGTGCCACGAATTTTTCGTAATTTTTCCAGCGTCCGGCTGAGGCCGAATGGATCTTCTGCCGCACCTGCCATTTGCTGGCCGTGATCACCACGCGATCGGTCTGGTGAAACTCCAGGCACTTCGGATCCCAGGGCAGGCCGATGAAGTCCACCATCCGCCGTGACCAGCTTTCCTGGTCACCGACGAGCGCCTCGTAGGGCACCTCCAGCAGCGCCGTGGCCGGCAGCAGCGTGCGCCAGTGATTTGTAATGCGCACATATTCGCCGTAGTAATGCGCCAGATCTTCCAGATCGTTGGCATAGGGCCCCATCCCGAAGAAGTTCTGGAAGTAGATCGACAGGCAGGTGTCGATCGGATGGCGTCGCATATGAATGATGCGGGCGTGTGGCAATGCGGCGTGTATCAGCCCCGCGTAGAAGAAGTTGGCGGGCATCTTGTCGACCACGCGGGGGCCGCCACGGCTTTCGGCTGCGAGGCGCCCGAGATATTCGGCCGCCATCCCCGGGATGAGCTTCGCATCGACGCTCCCTCCGGCCTCGGCCTTCCGGTAGGCGGTGAAGGCGCCGTTCCAGAAGGGCACTTCGCCAGCACCGGCGACGGAGGGGTGCGAGGCCAGGATCTGTTCGGCCAGTGAGGTGCCCGAGCGCGGCATGCCAATGACAAAGACCGGCTGCTCCGAGCCGGACCCTTCCATCGCCGATCGCTGCAGGAAGGCGGGATTGCAGCTGCGGATGATCTGCTCGACCCTCTCGGTGAGCTGATCCCGGTTATAGGTGGACCCGTAGCGCCGCGCGAGCTCGTTCGCCTGCCGATAGTTCCCAAATGCGCGCTCGAACTGCCCCACATCGTCGAAATACTTGCCCAGCGCATAGTGCAGGCTGATTTCCTGGGGCAGGGGCAGCCGTCTGGCGAGCAGCGCTTCCGCGCCCCTGAGCCAGTCTGCGTCCTCACCGGTCATCCTGCGGTGCGTCGCGATGCTGAAATAGGCGGAGGCAAAATCCGGCTTGATCGCGATCGCCCGCCGGAACAGTTCTTCCGCGTCAGCGAAGCGTCCGCGATCGGCCCGCAGTTCACCCAGAAACGCCAGCGCCTCGACGTAGTTCGGGTCCTTGGCCAACGCGGCCTGGCAGCATTGCTCCGCTTCCTCGGGCCGACGCTGCTGGCGCATCACGATCCCCATGCTCAACTGGGCCGGAACATAGTCAGGCTTGAGTGCCAGCGCCTTGGCGAAGCTGGCCACCGCCTCATGGGTCCGCCGCAGGTCAAACAGCACGGAGCCGAGGTACCAATGCGTGTCGACGCGCCCGGGATCCAGCCGCGCCGACTGCTCGAACAGCGGCACGGCCTCCCGCCGTTGTCCGATATCGCGCAGTACGTTCCCCAGATTGTTGAGCGCTTCCACGTCGCGCGGGTTCAGGCTCAGCGCCTGCCGGAAGCTCATCGCCGCCTCCTCACTCCGACGCAGGCTGGCGAAGGCCAGTCCCAGGGCATTGTGTGCGACGCCGAGCTCCGGGCCGAGCGCGACCGCCCGCTGACAGCTGTCCAGAGCCTGATCCAGATTGCCAAGCTGCCGCTCGGCATGGCCCAGATTGCACAGGATCTGCGCCTCGTCCGGCCGCAGTTGCAGCGCCCGCCGATAGCAGGCCGCCGCGTCCGCAAACTGTGCGAGTTCCAGGAACGCGTTGCCGAGATTGTTCTGCGCCTCGATGTGCCGCGGATTGATCTGCAGTGCCCGCTGGTACAGGGGCACCGCCTCGCCCGCTCGCCGCAGCGCCCGCAGCGCATCCGCCGTCTCAACGAGGCAATCGGCATCGCCGGGCGCCAGCGCCAGCGCCCGGCGCAGACTCGCCAGACCGGGCGCCCACTGCCCCTGGCTGCACAGCGCGGTACCCAGATTCCGGTGCGCTTCCGTATCGTCGGCCAACAGCTCAGCGGTCCGGCGCAGTGCCTCCAGCGCGTCCTTGCCCTGCCTGAGGAGCGCCACGCTCAGGATCTTCCACAGCATCCCCACATTGGGATGGGTCTGCAGCAGCGTGCGCGAGGCCCGCTCCGCTTCACCCAGGCGGTCCTGATTGACCAGCTCGACCAGCTCGCCGATCGCCTGCGCATTCAGCAGATTGACCCTAGGCATCGCGATAGCGGGTCAGCGCGTCGCCGAGGGCAGCCTTAAGCGGCTCGAGCCAGGGCTCGAAATTCTTCCATTGATCGAGCCCCTCGCGATAGATGGGCTGGCGAACCTGCTCCGAACTGGCCGTGCGCACGCTGCGCACGGTCTTGTGAAACTCGATGCACTGCGGCTCGAAGTCCAGGCCGCAGAACTCCAGCATGCGCCGCACGCTGCCTTCCAGATCGTCGACGACATCCTCGTGCTGCACCCGCAGGATCCACCCGGGCAGCACCGCATCCCAATGCCTCATCAGCTCCAGGTAGGTGCGGTAGTAGCGGGCGATATCGTCGATGCTGTAGGTGAATTCCTGTCCCTTGGCGTAGAGCTGTTTCAGGTTGCTCAGGCAGCAGGCAATCGGCTCGCGCCGCGCGTCGATGATCCTGGCTTTCGGCAGCATCAGGCGAATGAGACCGAGATGCCGGAAATTGTTGGGCATCTTGTCGATGAAAAACGGCACGGCTTCGGGCTTGCCGAGGCGGTACACCTGCGTTTCATCGAGGTATCGCTCGCCGAGGAGCCGTACCTCCCCGGGTTCCAGCTCGGGAAGAATGCGTGGATAGCGGGGGTTGTTCAGATCCGGATCACGTCCGCGCAGCGTTGCGACGATCTGTTGGACATTGGAGAGCTCCTGCGTGCCCTCGACCTGGGAGTGCGAAGCCAGGATCTGCTCGAGCAGTGTGGAGCCGGAGCGCGGCAGGCCGACGATGAAGATTGGATCGGGAGCCGCTGCGCCCCAGCCCTGGCGGTGGGCGAAGAACTCGCGGGTGCACACGGCAATCTGCTGCCGCGTGTTGTTTTCGATGATTTCAGGCCGGTAGTTGCTCTTGGAGCGCCGCAGCCCGTTGCCCAGCTCGTAATAGTGGAATGAGCCCTCATAGTCGCCCTGGTCCTCCAGGGCCTTGCCGAGGGCAAAATGCAGGTGATACCGATCGACCACTCCGATTGCGGGCGCGGTCTGCAATTCCTGCAGCCGTTCCAGCTCATCTTCAGTGAACCGATAGGTCTTCAGGTTGGCAAGACTCCAGTACGCATCGCCAAACCCGGGCCGACACCGTTCCGCCCGGCGGTAGGACTCCACCGCCTCGTCGCGCCTGCCCATCGTCTTCAGGGCGTGGGCGAGCGACAGGTGCAGGTCGGGGTCTTCCGGGGTCGCAGCAATCAGATTGCGGTACAGGGCGACCGCCCGCTCATGCTCGCCCAATCCAACCGCTGCAACCGCGTGCAGGCCCCGGTAATGGTGCTGGTTGTCCGGGTCTTCCTTTAGCAACTGGTCCAGCTCGCGACGCGCCTGGCTGTACTTGTGCATCTCAATGAGCGTCTCGGCGTATTCCGAGCGTGCGGCACGATAGTCAGGTGCAAGTTCCATGATCGCCGCCAGCAGCAGCTCCGCGTCTTCGTATACCTTGCGCGCCATGCCGATGCGCGCCAGCAAGCGCATCGCTTCCACATCGTTACCCTGCTGCAGCAGATAAGAACGGATCATCGGCTCGGCGGCATCCAGATCGCCATCCATGAACAGGCCCGTCGCGATCACCACCTCACGCGGCAGTTTGCGCAGGGTAGCCACGTGACTGGCCGCCATGGCGGCGTTGGCGGCCTCCCCGGTCATGCGGTAGAGGCCTTCGAGCATGGTCCAGCTGGCGGGCAGTGCGTTATTGATGTTGACGGCGAGCAGGAAGGCCTCGATCGCCTCCGGAGCGCGCTTCAAGGCGACGTGGCAGTGACCGCGTTCCTCGTGGAGGCGGCTGAAGCGCGGGTGATGTTGCGCCAGGGTGGCGAGCGTATCCAGAGCATCGGGAACGCGGCCCAGGAATCGCTGGGCGATGGCCACGAACAACAGCGTATCCCGCTGGTCTGGAGTCTCGGCCAGCAGCGCCTCGCCGGCAGACAGCGCCTCCGCGAATTCGCGCTTTCTGATCAGCCCGCGAATGCGGGACACTTCCGAGGCGCCTGGCGCTGCAACTGTGTCGATGGTGTCCACGGGTCTGTGCAAAAAAAGGGCGGACTCGGAGAGTCCGCCCTTGATTCTACTGCAACCGGCGAGCGCCGATTGCCGGCAGCTCAATGCCCGCCGATCAGAACTTGAATCCGAAGTTCAGGGTCAGCACCCGCGGCCGCAGCGGGAATTCAGTCTTGATGAACTGACCCGACGAGGTGTTTGTGCTGGCATCGTTGTTCGTCAGGTTGCTGGCTGAGAACTCCACCGTCCAATTGTCCTTCGCGACTCCCACTGCCGCGTCCACGGTCGTATACGCGGGCATCCAATACTTCAGCAAGGTGGTGGTGGGTACACTTTGCGCGGCCGTGTCGCCGGGCGGGAAGCTTGCCGGCTCGTTGCGCATCGTGCCGGTGTAGTTGGCACCGACTGACACGAAGGGCTTGAAGTCCCCGTTATTCCAGTCGTACCGCACCCGTCCATTGAACTGCAGTTTTGGCGAGAACGCCGGGGCCGTGCCGAGCACGCCATACGGGTTGGTGTAGGGCTGGCCGTTGACCTGCGTGATGCATTGGCCGAATTGCGGGGTTCCTGGCACGTTGCCCGTCAGGCACGGTGCGTTCGTCTGCTTCGAATCGTTGTAGGACAGCGACCCCTGCGCGGTGAGTCCTTCCACCACACGAGCGACGAGTTGCACTTCAATGCCCTTGACCTGGTAGGTGGGCCCATTGATGACGAACGTGGTGTTGCCCAGGTGAGTCGGGTCGAAGAGCGGCAACTGAACGTTCTTCCAGTCCATCTGGTACACAGACACGTTCAGCTGGAGTCGATGGTCAAACCACTGACTCTTGAGGCCGATCTCGTTGTTGGTCAGGTTGTCGGACTCGTAACCGGCCGGCTTGTAGAACTGCTTGGGTCCGCCGGGCGTGTACGGGGCCACTTTCTTCAGGAAGATCTGGCTGCCATCGAAATTGGTCTGGGTACGGTTGAAACCGCCTGGGCGGAATCCTTCCGAGTAGGTGTAATAGGCCAGGACGTCCGGCGTGATGTGCCAGGTCAGGTTGCCGCGTTTTTTGTTGCCGCTCTCGCTCTTGTGCAGGTTGATGCCGAAGCCGTATGACGATGCCACACCGTTGTAGGTGTAAGTGGGATCGAAGGGCGTACCGTTCGCGTGGTTCAGGATGCTTGAGGTCGCGCTGTAGTACTCCGAGCCCTCTTCAAATTCATCGTACTTGTAATGACGGATGCCGGCCGTCAACGTCAGGACCTTCGGGATGATGTCAAAATCAAGTGAGCCGAAGTATGCGGTCTGCTTGTAACCGCGGTACACGTCCTCGCCGAACGCCGTGTTGGAGTCCGTGCGCAGCGTGGGATCCATCGCATAGAAACCTGGAATCGGGCCGACCGCCTGCACGCAATCCACGCCACCCGCGAGTGAAATCGCCAGATTCTCGGGCGTGCACGAGGGTATGCCCATGTAGTTGAAGTTCATGTCGTCTTTGATCACGAACCTTTCGTAGAAGCCGCCCGCGGTGGCTCGAAAGCGATAGTCCGCCGAAGTGGTAAAGCGAACCTCGTGGCTCAGATGCGTGTTGACGACGGTGTCCCGCCAACTGCCGAGCGGCGCGTAGCAGGTCGTCGGCTTGGCTGACCTGAAATAATAATATCCGGCACCCTGCCCCGAGCAGGCGTAGTAGGAGCCGTGGCGCGAGGTCATGTAATTGGAATAGTCCTGCTGGCCGTCGATGTTCCGGCTCATATAACTGCCGGTGTAGACCGCCTTCAGCCAGTCGGTCAGCGCGCCGTTGAGCGTCCAGGACGTCGCCGAGTACTTGTCCTTGCTGTAGGCGGACTGGAACGCCATGATCTGGAAGGGCTCGAGCGGAATCCCGTTCGGGTGTTGCGGGCTGACCGGACTCACGGGCTGTTCGGCGAAGTAGCCGTCCGCTTCGAACTGCTGGTAGTTCTGCTGGACCAGCAGGCTCCAGTCGTCGTTGAACTGGTAGAGCGCCGACAGCCGGCCACCGGTGTACTGCACCGTATTGAGGTTGGCACCCGCCAATTTCCCATTGCTGCCGGTCGGACTTCCGGGGCGCACCAGCGGTCCGTCAGCCGGAACATTGACCACCGGCGGGACGGCGATTTCGCCACGCACGTTATCGATGTAACCGCCGCGGTGGTCGCTGAAGATGGTCGCGCGGAGCGCAAACTTGCCCTCGACCAGCGGGATGTTGAAGGTTGCGTTGAGATTGTTGTTCGGATCGCCGCCGGCCGTGACGCCGTAGCCGGCGTTCACATTGCCTTCGGTGACATTCAGCTTCGGCTTGTTGGTGATGTAGCGGACCGCGCCGGCCTGGGAGCCGCCGCCGAACAGGGTGCCC
This sequence comes from Steroidobacteraceae bacterium, assembly GCA_035300345.1. Lineage (GTDB taxonomy): Bacteria > Pseudomonadota > Gammaproteobacteria > Steroidobacterales > Steroidobacteraceae > FEN-1191. Next base: position 111,006 of record DATGVM010000001.1, on the reverse strand, counting down.
TGCGGGCCTTCCAGCACTTCGACGCGCTCCATGTCGACCAGGTAGACGTCGGCATTGCGGGCCGGGAACTGCATCCCTTCGTCGTCCAGATACAGGGCGACGTTCGGGAATGGCGCAGTCGTCGACTGCGACTGGTTTCCGGAACCACCGGAACTCAGGCCGCGCAGGAAGATGTTGCCGGTGCCCGGACCGTTGCCGCTGAAAGTCACGTTCGGCGTGTAACGCAACAAATCGCTGAAGCTGGTCACATTCAGCTGCTTCAGCTGATCTCCGGTGATCGCCTGAATTGTGATGGGTACGCTCTGAACGTTTTCCGTGCGCCGCTGCGCCGTCACCACGATTTCTTCGAGGCCACCAGCGCTCGCTGTGGTGGTCGCATCCGCGGCCCTTGCTTGCGGTCCAAATGCGGTCGCGGCGCCAGCAGTGCCCAGCACCGCCAGGACGGCGCGTCGAATGGTGTCGTTAGAGTTCAATTGCATCTCCCCGAAACTTGTTGAATTCAGTTCTGGGGGGGACAACATCAAGGCAGCCGCAAACCCCGGCCTGCTCCCCCCCTCTCTCTCCTACTCTACGTGACCTGTGGCGTGGTATCAACGCTCCGCTCACGCTGCACGGCTCCCGCGCGCCGCTTCTCCCGCGGTCCGGGCAGCGTAACGCAATCCAGTTAAGGAATTATTGCATTGGGGCGGGCGCTGACTGGTCGCCCCGCTGGCGCGCCCGAGCTGTCTCGCCAGTGCAACATCGGTGCCGGAATGGCATGGCAGCATCTGAAAAAGACATTTGCCACGCCCAGTCGATTGCCTCAACCTGCGATCCATCTCGGGGGTGGGTCTGGAATCGATGAACCGGGTCATGATCGACCGAAGGTGGTTGCCACTCAATGCCTTGCGAGCCTTCGAAGCCGTCGCCCGGCACGGCAGTTTCACCGCCGCAGCCACGGCGCTGCAGATTTCCCAGAGCGCCCTCTCGCGGCACGTCATCGCGCTCGAGTCCATGCTCAACACCCAGCTGTTCGAGCGCAAGCCCCACGCCCTGACGCTGACCGGCGCCGGCCAGCACCTCCTGCCCACCGTCACCAAGGCCTTTGATCGCATCGAGTACGCGCTCGAGGAAATCCGCCAGGGACCCGCCCCGACGCTGCGCACGCTGCGGGTGCAGTTTCCGGCAAGTTTTGCAGTGCAACTCGCCGCTCCCCTGCTGCGCGACTTCAGGCGCCTGAGTCCGGAAGTCGAGATCAACCTGGTCAGTCCCTACGCGGTGGGCCCGCCTTCGAGCGACGTCGACATTGCCGTGGTGTACTCCCGGCCGACGATTACGGAACGGGTCAGCGACCTGCTGTGGCCGGTCCGCATGGGCCTGGTCTGCCATCCCGACGTTGCGGCGCGTCATGCGGGAGCGGACCTGGGCGCGTTCATCAGCGCCAATGAGCTGATTCACATGCGCATCGACAATATGCCGCGGCACCACTTCTGGATTCAGTTCAAGCGGCAGGCCAACCTGGGTGCGGTGAATGTCGAACGTGGCCTGGTATTCGACACCGAACTTCTCGCCGTCCAGTACGCCCTGAGCGGCGAGGGACTGGCGCTGGTGGACCTGAATCTGTTTCGTGCCCACCTGGAGCAGGGCCGGCTGGCGGCGCCCTTCGATGCCACGCTCGACGATGGCTTCGGCTATTACCTGGTGACCGATTCCGAGGCGCTCGGCGATCCGGCCATCTCCCTGTTCCGCTCCTGGCTCATCGAGCGTTTCGCCCCCGCCAACCCTCCCCCGACTGGAGCAGCTCCGGCATGACCGACCTTGAAATGCGCGCCGCCCGGCGCCCGAACCGCCGCCGGAGCCCGACCGCCGAGAACGCGAGCCCGATCGCGGCGCGTTCCACGGCCTACCGTCAGCTTGAAAATCCCTTCGAGCCGCTGCGGGTGTTTTCCGACGACCAGGTCGGCGCCCTGCACGATGCCGCGCTCCAGATCCTCGAGACCCACGGCATGAAGGTGCTCTCCGCCGACGCCCTGCGCCGCTACCGCGACAGCGGCGCCGAGGTCGATGAAGCCACGCAGCTGGTGCGGATTGACCGGGGACTGGTCGCAAGAGCGCTGGCCACGGCACCACGCAGTTTCCTCATGCATGCCTCAGACGCGGCGCGCAGCGTGCCGATGGGCGGCCGCCACGTCGCCTTCGCACCGACTTCCGGGCCGCCCAACATCATGGATACCGCGGGCGGGCGCCGCGCCGGCACGCTCGAGGACTTCAGCAACCTCATGAAACTGTGCCAGCACTTCGACGTCATCCAGGTGCTGGGTGGAGCGGTCGAGCCGCAGGACGTGCCCGTGCACCTGCGCCACCTCGAGGTGATGCGCGCGCAGCTGCTGCTGACGGACAAGATACCGTTCATGTTTTCACGCGGTCACGGGCAGATCGCCGACAACTTCGAGCTGATCCGCATTGCCCACGGCCTCACCACCGAGCAGTTCCGGGACCGTCCCAGCTGCTACACCGTCATCAACACCAATTCTCCGCTGCAGCTCGACATCCCCATGGCCGATGGCATCGTGGACACGGCCGCCGCCGGCCAGGTGCTGATCATCACGCCCTTCACCCTGGCGGGCGCGATGGCGCCGGTCACGATCGCGGGAGCGCTGACCCTCGCACACGCCGAAGCGCTCGCGGGCCTGACGCTCGCGCAGATGACGCGGCCCGGCGCACCAGTGATCTACGGCAGCTTCACCTCGAACGTGGACATGAAATCCGGCTCGCCGGCCTTTGGCACGCCCGAATACGTCAAGGCCTCCTTCGGCGCCGGACAACTCGCGCGCCACCTGGGGCTGCCCTGGCGCTCCTCGAATGCGACGGCCTCGAATACGCCGGATGCGCAATCGGCCTACGAGGCGCAGATGAGCCTGTGGGGCGCGCTCATGGGCGGGTGCAATTTCATGCTGCACGCGGCCGGCTGGCTGGAAAGCGGCCTGTCGACTTCGTACGAGAAGTTCATCCTCGACATCGAGATGCTGCAGATGTTTGCGGAAGTCTTCCAGCCCGTAGGTGGGACTGCGGCCGATATCGCGCTCGAGGCCGTGGCCGAGGTCGGCCACGGCGGCCATTTCTTCGGCTGCGCGCACACCATGGAGCGCTACCGCACTGCCTTCTACGCGCCCCTGGTCTCCGACTGGCGCAACTTCGGCACCTGGTTCAACGACGGCGCCCGGACCGCCACGGAGCGGGCGCACCTTATCTGGAAGGAAACACTGGCGCGCTACGAAGCGCCCGCGCGCGATCCTGCCGTGGTCGAGGCGCTGAACGCCTATGTCGAGCGGCGCAGCTCCGAGGGCGGCGCGCCGCCCGTGAGCTAGGCCATGCGCTCTCACGCCCGGGTGGTGGTGATCGGGGGCGGCGTGGTCGGCACGAGCGTGCTCTACCACCTCACCAAGGCCGGGTGGAAGGACGTCCTGCTGATCGAGCGGGCGGAGCTGACCTCAGGGTCCACCTGGCACGCCGCCGGCGGGATGCACACCGTCAACGGCGATCCCAACGTGGCGAAGCTCCAGCAGTACACCATCGAGCTGTACAAGGAGCTCGAGCGGATTTCAGGGCAGTCCTGCGGCATGCATATCACGGGCGGATTGATGCTCGCCGGCACGGCGGATCGCGTCGACTGGCTGAAGATGGCGCAGGCTCGTGGGCGCTACCTGGGCATGGACCTGCAGATCATCTCCGCCGCGGAAGCCAAAAAGTTGTATCCGCTGCTCGAAGAGAAGAAATTCCTCGGCGCGATCCTCGATCCGATCGAGGGCCACATCGATCCTTACGGAGTCACCCACGCCTACGCGAAGGCGGCGCAGATCGGGGGCGCCGAGATCGTGCGCCAGACCCGCGTCCTGGACACGAAGCCACGCCCCGACGGCAGCTGGGATGTCATCACCGAGCAGGGCAACGTGCACGCCGAGCACGTCGTCAACGCCGGCGGCCTGTGGGCACGCGAAGTCGGCCGCTTCGTCGGACTGGAGCTCCCGGTCCTGGCGATGGAGCACCAGTATCTGATCACCGAGGACCTGCCCGAGCTCAAGGGACAAAAGGAACTGCTGCACGTCATCGACTTCGAGGGCGAGATCTACATGCGCCAGGAACGCGGCGGCATCCTGCTCGGCACCTACGAGCGCGCCGGCGTGCCCTGGTCGCCGCACACCACGCCCTGGGATTTTGGCCAGGATCTGCTGCCGCAGGACCTGGAGCGCATCGCGCCGAGCCTGGAAGTCGCCTTCGAGCATTTTCCACGGCTCGCCACGGCCGGCATCCGCCGGGTCATCAACGGCCCTTTCACCTTCGCGCCGGACGGCAATCCGCTGCTGGGTCCGATTGCCGGGCTGCGCAACTACTGGGTGGCCTGCGGCGTCATGGCGGGCTTCAGCCAGGGCGGCGGGGTCGGCCTGTCCCTGGCGCAGTGGATCGTCGAGGGCGATCCGGGCGCCGACATCTGGGCCATGGACGTGGCACGCTACGGAGACTGGACCACGCCGGCCTACACCAACGCCAAGGTGCGCGAGAATTATTCGCGCCGCTTCCGCATCCGCTTCCCGAACGAAGAACTGCCGGCCGCGCGGCCGCTGCGCACGACGCCGGTCTACGACCGGCTGCGCGAAGAGAACGCCGTGTTCGGCGAGTACTGTGGCCTCGAGCATGCACTCTGGTTTGCCCCGCGCGGCAGCGCGGCCGAGGAGCAGGTCAGTTTCCGCCGCTCCAACGCCCACCCTCAGGTGGCGGCCGAGTGCCGCGCCGTGCGCGAGGGCGTGGCCATGCTGGAGATCTCGAACTACGGCAAGTTCGAGATCATGGGCGTGGGCGCCACCGAGTGGCTGTCCACGCTCATGGCGGGCCGCCTGCCCGCGGTCGGCCGCATCGCACTCGCGCCGATGCTCAACGAGCGCGGGCGCCTGATCGGTGATTTCACGCTGTGCCGGCTCGGCACCGAGCACTACTTCGTCGTCGGTACCTACGCCGCGGAGAGTTTCTACCGGCGCTGGTTTGAGCGCTTCCCGCATCCGGCCACGATGAGCGTGCGGCCCTGCGCGATGCAGTACACCGGGCTGTCGCTCGCGGGGCCGCAATCGCGCGCCCTGCTGCAGACACTCGTCGCGGAGGACCTGGCCACCGGCTCCTTTCCCTTCATGTCCTTCGGGCGCCTCAATGTCGGGATGGTGCCGGCCCTCGTCGGCCGCGTGTCCTTCACGGGCGATCTGGGCTACGAGATCTGGGTCACCAGTGACTACCAGCTGGCACTGTACGAGCTGCTGCGTGAAGCCGGCCGACCCTTCAAGCTGCGTCTCATCGGCGGGCGTGCCCTGCAATCGCTCCGGCTTGAAAAAAGCTTCGGCACCTGGGCGCGCGAGTTCCGCCCGATCTACGGTCCCTACGAGGCGGGTCTCGGCCGCTTCATCGACCTGGATCGGGGCCATTTCATCGGCCGTGCCGCCGCACTCGAGGAGAAGAAGCACGGCGGGCAGCGAAGCCTCGTCACGCTCGAAGTGCAGGCCCACGATGCCGACGCCATCGGTGATGAGCCGATCTGGCACCGCGGCCAGGTCGTCGGCTGGGTCACCTCGGGCGGCTTCGGCCACAGCGTCGGCAAGTCCCTCGCGCTGGGTTACGTGAACCGTGACGTGGCGGCGCAGAGCGAGGGATTTGAAGTCGAATTGTTAGGCGAGCGCCGGCCGGCACTGCGCCTGTCCGAGCCCGCGTTTGACCCCAAGGGCCTGCGCATGCGGGTATGATGGCCCGATCATGCTGACGCGCCGGGAGCTGCTCGCAGGTACCCTGACCGCCTTGCTGCTCCCCGCGGAGCGCGCGCGGTCCGCGGGCGAGGAACTGCTCGCGCTCCCGGGCAAGCGGCCCCTCATCAAGCGCACGTTCCGGCCGCCCAACTACGAAACGCCCCTGGCGGATCTGCGCCGGCCAATCACCGCCAACGACGCTTTCTTCGTCCGTTACCATCTCGCGAACATCCCGAGGCTCGATCTGCGCGAGTGGCGCCTGCGGGTCGGCGGCGGCAGCGCCCAGCGGACCCTCGAGCTGTCGCTGGCTGATCTGAAGCGCCACTACAAGCGCGTCACCATCGCCGCAATAAATCAGTGCGCGGGCAATCGGCGCGGCCTGTTTTCCCCGCGTGTCCCGGGAGTCCAGTGGACCAATGGGGCCATGGGTAACGCGCAGTGGACCGGCGTGCGCCTGCGCGACCTGCTGCGCGCCGCGGGCGTGGACGGCAGTGCCCTCGAAGTGGTGTTCGATGGCGCCGATACGGCACTCCTGCCCGCCACACCTGACTTCGTGAAGAGTCTGCCGATCGATCGGGCGCTCGATGAAAACACGCTCATTGCCTTTGAAATGAATGGCCAGCCGCTGCCCCACTGGAATGGCGCGCCCGCCCGGCTCGTGGTGCCGGGATGGGCGGGCACCTACTGGGTGAAGCACCTGACGGACATCCGCGTCGAAGCCAAGGCTTACGACGGCTTCTGGATGAAGACGGCGTATCGCGTTCCGACCGGTGCCTTTCCGGGAACCCGGTTCGCGAGCCAGGAGACGCCCGAGACGACGCCCGTCACGGAGATCCTGGTGAACTCGCTCATCACGAGTCACGAACAAGGCGCGCACCTCGAGCTCAACCGGCCTGCCGAACTCAGCGGCTGGGCCTGGGACTCGGGCTCTGGCATCAGCGCCGTGGAAATCTCGACCGATGCCGGCCAGAGCTGGAGCCCCGCGACGCTCGAGCGCGAACAGGGCCGCTTTGCCTGGCGCGGCTTTCGCTGGCGGATCGATACGCGCGGGCGGGGAGCGGTCAATATTCTGGCGCGCGCCGTCAGCCGCTCAGGAGCGCGTCAACCCGACCAGCTGACGCCCAATCCCTCCGGCTACCATCACAACCGGGTGCAGAGCATCTCGCTGGAGGTCGCATGACCTGCGTTGCCCGGGCGCTTGCCACCGCGGCGATCCTGCTCCTCGCCTGCTCCGCTTCGCCGGTGGCCACGGCGGGCGAGGAGACGATCGAACTCACCGACGCTCCCGGGCGGGAGATCACTGCGGCGAGCTGCGCCATCTGTCACAGCCTGGATTACCTGCCGATGAACGCCGCGGTGATGAATCGCGCGGCCTGGGACAAATCCATCCACAAGATGGTCGACCGGTTCGGTGCTCCGATCAGCGCCGAGAACCTGCAGGTCATCCTCGATTATCTGTCGCTGAATTACTCGGCGGCACCGTAGGCTCCAGGGGATCTAGCTCATCGCACTCTGGCGCCGCTCGGCAATCGGCGGGTGCCCGAACTGATTGCGGTAGCATTTCGAGAAATGCGGCGGCGACTGGAAACCGCAGGCCGTGCTGACCGCCATGATCGGCATGGCCGTCTGCAGCAGCAGTTCGCGCGCGCGCCGCAGCCGCATTTCAAGGTAATAGCGTTTCGGCACGCAGTTGACGTACTGCTTGAACAGGCGCTCGATCTGGCGCCGCGAGATCCCCGCCCGCCCCGCGATGGCCTCGAGCGAGAGCGGATTCTCGATGTTGGCTTCCATCAGCTCGGCGATCGCGATCAGGTTCTGGTGTCCGGCGCCTACCTGGGCGCGCAGCGGCACGTACTGGCGGTCATCGGCGTTGCGGATCCGATCGACGATGAACTGCTCGGACACCAGGCGCGCTATCCGTGCACCCAGCTTGGCTTCGATCAGGTGCAGCATGAGCGACAGGGGCGCCACGCCGCCCGAGCAGGTGTAGCGATTGCGATCGACGGTGTAGAGCTGGTCCGAGATCAGCACGGTCGGAAACTGCTCGCGCAGTGCCGCAAGATTCTCCCAATGGATGGTCGCGCGATAGCGATCGAGGAGCCCCGCCTGCGCCAGCGCGTACCCGCCGGTGCACAGTGCGCCAAGCGGAACACGGCGTTCAGCCAGGCGTCGCAGCGTCTGGAGCAGCTTCGGTGTGATCGCGGCGCGCACATCAGTCCCGCCGCAGACGAAGATCAGGTCAAAGGGGCGCAGCTGGCTGAAGCCTACCGTCGGCTCGAGCTTGAGGCCATTGCTCGCGACGACCGCGGTGCCATCCAGGGTGGCAATTTCCCATTCGTAGGCGGCCTGGCCCGACACCCGGTTGGCCATCCGCAGCGGCTCGACCGCATTTGATACTGCTATCATCGAGTAGTTGACCAGCGTCAGGAATACGAAACGCGTGGTCTGGGTCGAGTCGGCTGGATTCACGGTGCCTTGGCGGCTGCGCCACGTGGCCGGAGTCGCGGAAGTATAAGACTCCTTGGCGCAATTGGGTAAGCGATTGTCGCAATTTGAGCTTTGGCTTGCGGACCGATCTCTACACTGCGCCAGAACAAATACACAGGTCCGGAAGGGGCAATCAAGCGATGAGAACGCACGCGCGCGTGGTGGTGATTGGCGGCGGTGCCGTCGGTGTCAGCACGCTATACCACCTGGCGAAGAAAGGCTGGTCCGACGTTGTACTGATAGAACGCTCCGAACTCACCGCCGGCTCCACCTGGCACGCCGCGGGGCTCCTGCCGCTGTTCAACATGAGTTACACGGTTGGACAGCTGCACAAGTATTCCGTGGACCTGTACAAGCGGCTCCCTGCCGAGACCGAACAGGACGTCAGCTTTCACGTCACCGGCAACCTGCGCCTGGCGACCTGTCGCGAGCGCATGGACGAGTACCTCAAGTACTGCAGCACCGCCAACACCATCGGCGTGCCCTTCCGCATCATTGATCCGGAGGAGGTCAGGAGCCTGTGGCCCCTGATCAACCTCGGTGACGGCAAGGAGACCGCGAAAGTCATCGGCGCGCTCTACCACCCGGACGATGGCCACATCGCTCCTGCCGACCTGACGGCCGCGCTGCGGCGCGGCGCCAGAGCCGCCGGCGCTGACATTTACGAACACACCGAAGTCACGGCCGCGCAATGGCGAGCTTCGGGCGAGTGGCTGCTCACGACCACGCGTGGCGAGATCGTGGCGGAGCATGTGGTTTGCGCCACCGGCAACTATGCGCGGCAGGCCGGCCGCATGTTCGGGCTGAACGTGCCGGCGATTCCGGTCGAGCACCAGTACATCGTCTTCGACGTCTCGCCGCAGCTGTCGGACTACCGCAAGGGCGGCGGCCGCGAGCTGGCCGTGCTGCGCGAGCCGGAGCAATCCTATTATCTGCGCGAAGAGCGCCTCGGCTGGATACTCGGGCCCTACGAGAAAGGCGCCCCGGCGCGCTTCGCCGATGGCGTGCCGGATTGGTTCGGCAAGAGCCTGTTCGACGGCGATCTGGACCGGATGGTGCCGCACATCGAGGCGGCACAGCGTCGCGTGCCTGCGCTGGAGAATTGCGGGATCAAGCAGATCATCAATGGCCCGATCTCCTACACCCCCGACGGGAGTCCGCTGATCGGGCCCGCCTGGGGTGTGCGGAATCTGTGGCTCAACGAAGGGCACAGCTTCGGCATCACCGCCGCCGGCGGTGCCGGCTGGCAACTGGCCGAATGGATCGTCGAGCGCGAGCCCGGAATCGACATGCTGGCGGTCGATCCCCGGCGCTTTGGTCCCTACACGAGCCGCCGTTACCTCACGACCAAGAATGAGGAGACCTACAGGAACGTCTTCACCATCCATTTCCCGGACGAGGAACGCGCGGATGCGCGGCCGGCCAAGACCAGCCCGGTCTACGACAAGCTCGAGCGCATGGGCGCGGTCTTCGGCCAGCGCTACGGCTGGGAGCGCGCCAACTGGTTCGCACCGCCCGGCGTCGAGCGGCGCGACGTGTGGAGCTTCCGGCGCAGCAACTATTTCCCGCACGTCGGCAATGAATGCCGCAAATTGCGGAGCGCCGTGGGCGTGATCGACCTGACGCCCTTCACCAAGCACGAGGTGTCGGGCCCAGGCGCCGCGGCCTGGCTCGACTCGCTGGTCGCCAACAAGGTGCCGACGCAGACTGGACGCCTCTCCCTGTGCCACGCACTGACCGCCCGCGGCGGCATCCGCTCCGAGTTCACGATCAGCAAGCTGGGTCCGGAGCACTTCTACGTCGTGAGCGCCGGCGCCGCGGAACGCTATGACGCAGACTTCCTGCAGCGCCATCTTCCCGCCGACGGCTCGGTGCAGCTGCGCAATATCACCACGGCCCGCGGCTGCTTCGTGGTCGCGGGTCCCCGTTCGCGCGAAGTGCTGGCCAGGCTCGTCGACATACCGCTCGACAACACCGCCTTCCCGTGGCTCACCGGCAAGATCGCCGACGTGGGCCTGGCGAGCGATGTGTACCTGCTGCGCGTCAACTTCGTGGGCGCGCTCGGCTGGGAAATGCATTTCCCGATCGAGTACGCGCATCATCTGTTCGACGCGATATTCGCCGCCGGCGCCGAATTCGGCATCGGCATGGCCGGTATGCGCGCGATGGAATCGCTCCGCCTCGAAAAATCCTACCGCATGTGGGGAAGTGACCTGACGCGCGACTACACGCCGCTCGAGGCCGGGCTCGATCGCTTCGTGCGGATGAACAAGGGCCCCTTCATTGGTCGCGATGCACTTGAACGGCAGCTCGCCGCCGGCATCCCCAATCGCTTCATCACACTCGAAGTTCACGACGTCACCGACACCGATCCACTCGGCAACGAGCCGATCTTCGGGCCCGGCAACACCATGGTCGGCCGCACCACCGCCGGCGGCTACGGGCACGCGCTGCAAAAGAGCCTCGCGATCGGCTATGTCCAGGCGGCCTATGCCGCCGTCGGCACCAGACTTGCGATCGACAGTCTGGGCGAGCGCAAGGCGGCCACAGTGCTGGTTGATTCGCCCTACGACCCGCAGAATCTGGAGTTGCGCGCCTGATGCAGAAGTTCTCGGCCTGGTCGCTGCTGAAACAGGCCTTTGGCGGCCACCGGGGCTGGCAGCCCCAGTGGCGACGCGCCGCGCCCCAGAGCGCCTACGACGCCATCGTCATCGGCGGTGGCGGCCACGGCCTTGGGACTGCCTACTACCTGGCCTCCGAGCATGGCCTCAATCGCGTGGCCGTCCTCGAGAAGGGCTGGATCGGCGGCGGTAACACCGGGCGCAACACCACCGTCATCCGCTCCAACTACCTCTTCGACGAGAGCGCACGTCTCTACGATCACGCCGTGAAGATGTGGCGCCATCTGTCGCAGGTGCTCAACTACAACGTGATGTATTCGCCGCGCGGCGTGCTCATGCTTGCCCATTCCGTGCACGACGTGCAGGTCAGCAGGCGCCACATCCAAGCCAACCGCTGCAACGGCGTGGACAACGAGTGGTTGAGCCCGGCCGAGTGCCAGGCCTTCTGCCCGCCCCTCAATATTGGAGCGGACATCCGTTACCCCGTGATGGGCGGCGCACTGCAGCGCCGCGGCGGCACGGCCCGGCATGATGCCATTGCCTGGGGCTATGCCCGCGCCGCCGACGCACTGGGCGTCGATATCATCGAGAACTGCGAGGTCACGGGCATCTGCCGCGACGCCAGCGGCGCGGTCGAAGCCGTCGAGACCACGCGCGGCCGCATTGCCAGCCGCCGGATCGGCGTTGCAGCGGCCGGCAACAGCAGCGTGGTGCTGGGCCTGGCAGGGATTCGCCTGCCGCTCGAGAGCTTTCCGCTCCAGGCACTGGTGTCCGAGCCCATCAAGCCGGTCCTGCCCTGCGTGGTCATGTCCAACGCCATTCACGCCTACGTCAGCCAGTCGGACAAGGGCGAGCTCGTGATCGGGGCCGGCACCGATGCCTATACCAGCTACACGCAGCGCGGTGCGCTGCACGTCAATATGCACACGCTGGCCGCGATCTGCGAATTGTTTCCCGCGTTTCGCCGCCTGCGCATGCTGCGCAACTGGGGCGGGATCGTCGATGTGTCGCCCGATCGCTCGCCGATCATTGGCAAGACGGGCGTGCCCGGTCTCTATGTCAACTGCGGCTGGGGCACGGGCGGATTCAAGGCCACGCCCGGCTCGGCGCACCTGTTCGCCTGGACCATCGCGCACGACGAGCCGCACCCGATCAACGCGCCCTTCACGCTCGAGCGCTTTCGCGATGGCCTGCTGATCGACGAAGCGGCCGCCGCCGCGGTGGCGCACTAGAGCCATGCTGCTGATCAACTGCCCCTATTGCGGCGAACGCCCCGAGGTCGAATTCAGTTACGGCGGCGAAGCGCACATCGCCCGCCCCGCGCCCCCGGAGTCCGTGAGCGCCGAGGACTGGGTGGCCTTCCTGTATCTGCGCAACAACCGCCGCGGCTTGCAGGCCGAGCGCTGGCGCCACGTGCGCGGATGTGCACGCTTCTTCAATGCGCTGCGCGACACGACGACGGATCAGTTCCTCGCGACCTATCGCTGCGGCGAGCCGCCGCCATGACCGACTGGCGTGCGCAACGCGGCGGGCGCGTGGACCGGTCCCGCCCCATCGAATTCAGCTTCGACGGGCGCCCCTACCGCGGCCTCGCCGGCGATACACTCGCCTCCGCGCTGCTCGCCAACGGCGTACACCTGCTCGGGCGCTCCTTCAAGTATCACCGTCCGCGCGGCCTGCTGTCCTCGGGGTCCGAGGAGCCCAATGCTCTCGTGACCGTGGCGCGCGATGCAGCCCGCAGCGCGCCCAACCTGCGCGCGACGCAGGTGGAGCTTTATGAGGGCCTGCGTGCGCACAGCCAGAATCGCTGGCCGAGCCTGGCCTGCGATTTCGGCAGCGTCAGCAACTGGCTCGCGCCGCTGTTTCCGGCGGGCTTTTACTACAAGACCTTCATGTGGCCCCGCTTCGCCTGGCACCGCTGGTACGAGCCGCGGATCCGCGCGGCGGCGGGACTGGGTCGTGCCCCCGTTGGTGCCGATCCGGACGGCTACGCCCAGCGCTACGCGCACTGCGACGTGCTCGTCGTTGGGGCCGGAGCCGCCGGCCTCGCCGCCGCGTCTGCGGCCGCGCGCTGCGGCGCGCGGGTCATCCTGTGCGACGAGCAGGCCGAGATGGGTGGATCACTCCTGGATGAGCCCGCCACGAAGATCGAGGGACTCGATTCGGCCAGCTGGCTCAAGTCGACCCTGGCGGAACTCGGCGCGCAGGCCAATGTGACCGTGCTGCCGCGAACCACGGCGTTCGGGTATTTCCCGCACAACATGCTCGGCCTGTGCGAGCGCCTCAGCGATCACCTGGCCGCGCCGCCTGAGCAATTGCCACGGGAGCGCCTCTGGCAGGTGCGCGCGCGGGAAGTGGTGCTGGCGAGCGGGGCTATCGAGCGGCCGCTGGTATTTCCGGGCAACGACCGGCCGGGCGTGATGCTGGCTGCCGCGGCGCGCAGCTATCTCAATCGCTACGGAGTGCGCGTCGGCCAGCGCGCCGTGGTGCTCGCCGGCTGCGACAGCGCCTACGGGGCAGCGCTCGATCTGCAGGCTGGCGGCGTATCAATCCACGCCGTGGCCGACGTACGCGCCGCGCCCGGCGCCGCGGTTCTCGCGGCCGCGCACTCGGCCGGCATCCGGGTCATTGAAGGCGCGACGGTGCTCGGTACGGCGGGACGGCTTCGTGTGCGCAACGTGACGCTGGGGACAGTGGCGCCGGACGGCACGATCAGGCCTGGCGAGACTCTCGCCTGCGATGCGTTGCTGATGTCCGGCGGCTTTACCCCCAGCATCCACCTGCACTCGCAGTCGCGCGGCAAGCTCCTGTGGCGCGCCGAGGAGCACAGCTTCTTGCCGGGTGCGCCGGCCGAGCGTGAACACTCTGCCGGTGCCGCGCGCGGACTCGATGGCCTGGCAGCCGCGTTTGAAGACGGCACCCGTGCCGGCCTCGCCGCCGCGGCCGCCTGCGGGTTTGAGGGCCAGGCTTCACCGCCACTCGTCACGGCGACGGAGTTCGCTTCGCGCGGCACTCCGGGCGCCCTGCCCCAGCCTGGACGGGCGGCCCCGGCCAAGGCCTTCGTCGACTGGCAGAACGATGTCACCTCGCGGGACCTCGAGCTGGCGATGCGCGAGGGATTTTCCTCCATCGAGCACATCAAGCGTTACACGACCACCGGCATGGCGACCGATCAGGGCAAGACCTCCGGCATGAACGCCCTCGGCATCGTTGCCGACCGAAGCGAACGCGCGGTGCCCGAGGTCGGCCTGACGACTTTCCGGATGCCCTACACGCCGGTGAGTTTCGGGGTGCTGGCCGGCTACGATCGCGGCGATCAGTTCGATCCGGTGCGGCGAACGCCGATGCACGAGTGGGCCCGGCAGCACGGCGCGGTGTTCGAAGATGTCGGCTTGTGGAAGCGGGCGCGCTACTTTCCGCGTGGCGCTGAGGACATGCACGCCGCGGTGGCGCGCGAATGCCGCGGCGTGCGCAGCGCCTGCGGCCTCTTTGACGCCTCGACGCTGGGAAAGATCGAAGTGGTCGGCCCTGGGGCGACCGATTTCATGAATCGGATGTACGTCAACAGCTGGACCAGCCTGGCCCCGGGCCGCGCCCGCTACGGCGTGCTGCTGCGCGATGACGGGTTCATCTATGACGATGGCGTGGTGGCCCGCCTGGCCGAGGATCGCTACCACGTCACCACGACCACCGGCGGCGCCGCGCGCGTGCTGCAATTGATGGAAGACTACCGTCAGTCGGAATGGCCCGACCTGAAGGTCTGGCTGACCTCCACCACGGAGCAATGGGCGGTCATCGCGGTCCAGGGCCCCCGCGCACGCGAGGTGATCGCTCCGCTGGTGTCCGGAGTGGATCTGTCCGCCGGCGCGCTGGCGCACATGAGCGTGGCCCGTGGGAGCATCTGCGGAGCACCGCTGCTGCTGTTTCGCGTGAGTTTTTCCGGCGAGCTGGGATTCGAGATCAACGTGCCGGCAAACTACGGCACTGCGGTCTGGGAAGCGGTCTACGCCGCCGGGCAGGCGCACGGCATCACGCCCTACGGCACCGAGGCGATGCACGTGCTGCGCGCCGAAAAGGGCTTCATCATCGTCGGACAGGACACCGACGGCACGGTCACGCCCGACGATGTGGGGCTGGCCTGGGCCATCGGCAAGAGCAAGCCCGATTTCCTGGGCAAGCGCTCACTCGCCCGCCCGGCCATGCGTGCGCCGGGACGCAAGCAGCTGGTCGGCCTGCTCTCGATCGACCGCGCCACACTGCTCGACGAAGGAGCCCAGGTCGTGGCCACGGCCGGCCAGGTCGCACCCATGCAGATCATCGGCCACGTGACCTCGGCCTATGCGAGTCCGACGCTCGGACACCCGATCGCACTCGCCATGGTGGCCGACGGGCGAGCGCGCATCGGCCAGACGCTCTATGTGCCGATGCCGGGAGGCGAAGCCGCCGTACAGGTGACCAGTCCCGTTTTCTACGACCCGCAAGGAGCGCGCCTCAATGGCTGATGCCCTCCAGGCCCGCCCGCCGCGCATCGAAGCCAGCGCCTGGCTGCAGCCCGTGCCGAGCGCCACGCGCCTGAGCTTCTGCGGCGATGAGGCGGCGCAGAACGCCGCCGCGATCGCGCTCGGGCTCCCCTCTTCCACAATGCCCTGCCGCGCCGCGAGCACGGGCGGCCGCGCCTCGCTGTGGCTCGGCCCCGACGAGCGACTGCTGCTTGCACCGGCCGATGAACGAGCGACGCTGCTTACCATTCTGGGTAACGCCCTGGCAGGACATGCCCATTCGCTGGTGGACATCAGCCACCGGCAACTGTCGTTCGAGCTGCGCGGGCCGAACGCCGCCCTGCTGTTGAACGCACAGTGCCCACTTGATCTGTCGCTGGCGGCCTTCCCTGTCCAGATGTGCACGCGCACCGTGTACGCCAAGAGCGAGATCGTCCTGTGGCGCACCGCAGCGGACCGCTTTCATGTGGAAGTGTGGCGCTCCTTCGCCGACTACGTCCTGACCCTGCTGCGCACGGTCGCACGGGAGCTGTCGGCGAACCCGTAACCACTGCTCCTCAAGCAATCAGTGGCGGCGAAGTTGAGGCGTGTACGCGCCCGCCGGCGAGTGCCGGGCCTGATTGTTCGAACCGGATCGCGTCACCGTCAGATTCTTCGTATCTAGTCATCTATGTTGGCGGTGAATCCAAAGCGGGTACTCTCTATTTGCCCCGCGTCCCGCCTTTAAGGTGCCAATCTGGCTCCTTAGAGACGCGAATTCCACCTCTGAGGATCGTAAAGCGGCTCACGTTCAAAGACAGCGCGCCGCCGCGTAATTGCGACGGCTCAGGATTCCTTACTATAATGCTTTTCGTAAGGACTAAGGAGCCACCCATGAGTGCCAATTCGAGCCTGACCAGCAAGGGCCAGACCACTATCCCGAAGTCTATTCGAGACGGATTGGGCATGAAGGTTGGCGACAAGATGAGCTTTACTTTGATGCCTGATGGCGTGGTCCTGATGAGAGTCAAGAACAAACGCGCTGCGAATCTGGCGGGACTGCTCCATAACAAGGGAAGGAAACCCCTGTCCATTGATTTACTCTCGCGGTAATGCTCGGGATCGACACCAATGTGCTGGTCCGGTACCTGATCCGGGACGATCAGCCACAGTATGAGAGGGCACGGCGATTGGTCACTCGCCAATCCGCCAAGGGTGAGCCGATCCTGATCAGCCTGCTGGTATTGCTGGAAACCGAATGGGTGCTGCGAAGCCGTTACAACCTGGCAAAGGCAGACATCTGCTCCGCCCTCTCGGCACTGCTTGATACCTCTGATCTGGCATTTGAGGACGAGGCGACCATTGAAGTCGCTCTCTATAACTGGAAGGACTCGGCAGCCGATTTCGCGGATTGCCTGATTGAAGCCCGCAATCGCCGACTTGGCTGCCACGGCACCGCAACCTTGGATGGCAAGGCACTTAAACTGCCGGGCTTCGTGTCAATTTGAGGAACTTGAACGTGCCGTCTGGAAACGACCGCTGGCCACATCACTGCTAGTCTTTTTGTATATCGGCCTGGATTTCCTGGGTGGAAAGAAACCAACCGCACCACAGTCGACGCCTGCAGAATAGAGCGTCGGACCTACCCTAGAGGCCGCAGCAACGCTTCGATGTGCTGGATCTGCGCGCTGGAAACACCCGCCTCGTTGGCGTACTTCCCCCAGGACTTGATGGCGGTCCGTACCTGATCAATGACGCGCGGAGCGGTGCCAATTCCAAAGCGGTCGGCTTCCTGCAAAAGGTCCCTGTTGCTGAAGTCACTGAATCTGCCGTTCACCGACATCAGGTGCTGATGTGTCCACTGGCTGGCAGGGTTATGGGCGAAGGTGACGTCGTAAGCCGGCGCCAATTCCCAAGCACCTCTTTGCTTCAGCCGGAATGAGAAGTTCTTTGAATGGTCGTCGCAATTTCGGCCCATCACATTGAACGCCATCCTTCTAAAGATCTCCTCCCTGTCCGAATAGGAAAGTTCCAGCAGGCTCGCGCTATCGAATAGCTGTGAGTAACTGTTCGTGCCGACCTTCTTGTAATCGATATGGCTCATCGCGCAAAGCGTTTGGACGTGATGACGAACGTTGGCGGCGCCCCGGTCGAATCTGCGGGTCATGAAATGCGCGCGGCCGTTCTCGTGGAGCAGCCGGCAGTCGGATATTGTGATGCCCGCAGCTCTTGCCATGAGGTAGTAAGCGTATTCGATGCGTCCGTAGTCCTTTGAGACGCCCAGGTCATTGTCCATTCCCATGCCGTCGAACTTGAGCAGCCAATGCTCAAATCCGGGTGGAGCGTCAAGCTGCCCGGTGCGAATTTCTTCCGTGGCTGGATTCCAGGCGATAACAGCTTTGGCGCGTGCGCCGCCCGCGGACGTACCGACTTCGATGATCCCGCGGAGTGCGGCCTGGGCGTGATCGTCGTCTTCGATAGTGCCTGTGACCGCCCTGCGGGCCTCGCTTACGAGTTCGCCCATTTTTATGGCGGATGGCGTTCTGGTGGACGGGCCGCGGGCGGGCTTGAACTGTAGAGCGCCTACCGCACGATTGCTCATATAGGCAAGGCGATCGAGCGGTGTAATTTCCTCTGGCGAGATACCTCGGTCCGCCATCCATCGGTCGATGAGTGCGTTGCCAAAATCGTCGGGTAGCGCGTCGCTCAGAAGCGCCGGCAGGCGCTGGTAAGTCTCCACGGGCAGATCGGTGAACAGATAGGTTCGATCGGGCTCAGTGGGCATCTGAAGGGGCGCCGGCTCGATACCCAGCTTGCGAAACTCCGGCGTATAGCGAAAGACATAGAAACCATAGCGTGGGTCCAGGACCGTCACGCCCACCCGCTCGCCCCACAAGTACACTTCGACGCTTGAGACATGCGTGTACCTGGACGACACGAGTCGCCGCGTCTTCCTGCGCAGCTTTTTCGCTGTGGCCTGCTTCCTCGCTGCCATTGCGCGCTCTCAGCCCCGAGCGGACCGGCCCGTCGCGGCGCGTTGTCTGGGGGTTGCAGATTCGGTCTGGGTGAGCGGGTTGATTGAGGCCAGCGGAGCGATCGTTGTGAGCCAACCTGCACGGCCGAGGGCTCTCAGGGCCGAGACGAGGGATCTCACGGTGGAGCCCCTGCCGTTCTCCAGGTTCTTGAGTGCGCCAATGCTGATACCGGCTTGTTTGGCCACCGTTTGCTGATCGACGTTTTGATCCAGGCGCAGCGCCTTCAGGCTCGCGCCCAAGGCTGCTTCCATTTCTTCGGCGGTCTGGTGCATGGTCATCAGGCACTCCTGATAAAGATCATAAAACTAGCTTCAACTGACTATTCTAGAGCATAAAGACTATAATTAAGGCTATTATGCCAAATGAATTGGGCTAGTCAAATTGTCCTTGGCAAGAGCTATTTATATATCTCTATACCTCCCAAGACGGCCTTAACAGCTATTAGTATGGCTTTTACGCCTAATATCTTAGCCGAGGTCGAATCACGCGCCGCCTCGCTGAATATCCGGAGCCATTCCGGCCTTCGGACGCGGCGCCAGAACCCGGGCGCTGCAAGTCCAGAATCAACAGGGTCACGTCATTGTTTGGCAGGCGCCTGCGGGCCGTTGGAATTCCAGGAGTCGCGCACGTAAAGCCACTTGCCAGAGACTTTCCTGGATACGGAAAAATACCATCCAGCATCAACCACGCGACCCGCTTTGTCATTGACCTTGTAAGTGCCCGACGACCAGCCCCAATTGCCTGAGACACCGCCATCTGGTCCTGCGCCAAGACTGAAGATCAGACCGCCCCGGACAAACTCGGGATTGTCTTTTGCGAAGAAAGCGTGAATTGCGGTCCTGCCGTGCACGGGTGGCGATCCAGGAGGATAGATCACGGCGTGCTCATCATAGAGGCCGGCCACCGTAGCCACATCCCCGGAGTTGTACGCCTTGGTCCAGCTGTCATCCGCGGCGTGAAGGGCCGCGACGGGAGCCGGCCCATCCGCGGCGAACGTGACCGAAGCACATCCAAGCAGCGCGAAAGTCAGCCCGCCAAGTAACGGACTCCTGCGAAACGCCATCATAGCTACTCCCCCTATGAGTACGGGCGCGAACCCATTCAACGCAGTCTACCGCTGGCCACAGCATGCTGTCGAAGACGGCGGGCCGGTGCCGTCGGCCCGGCGCGTGGCCCCAGAGAAATCAATTCCAGCCAGCTTCACTGAATCGCCAGTCCGCGAAGCCCATTTATTACCTGACGTGCCGGCTGAATGACCATTCTACCGGCCGCACTTTACCGGTGTCGCCAGCAGCTCAAACCAATTTCGATCAGGCATCAACGGCGCTTAGGTGCTGCGCCAATTGCCAGGTCCAGCTCTACCCGATCATAGGCGACTCTTGGCGCCAGCCGGCCGCGCTCGCCACGCTCAAGTCGAATGAGCCCATAGCCGGCCATCGTCTTCAACGTTCTGGAGAGATTCGACTTCGCCCTGCCCGTGAGCTGTGCCAGTTCCTCGATCGAACCAGGTGCCGCCTCGCTGACAATTCTCAGCAACTCGCGATTGCCGGCGGACAGAACCTTGGCGAACGATTCGGTCGACGTGAACCAGACCCGCGGCTCATCGGCCACACGGTGCTCTCCACGTGCCACCGCAAGCGTGCGGGCCTTCATTTCGGCATACGATGAAATTCCAACCTTGAGCGTCTTCAATTGTTCACACCTCGATCGCGAAGCACGGAGTCGACAGCACGCCAGAAATCGGCCAAGAGACTTGCCGCATCTCGGTACTCGTAAGCCTTCACGGTCCTTAACCTGTGCCGATGATCCCGCGGACCACCGAACTCCTGCTTGGCGACCGGATGGGCATTGTCAAATCCGACCAGCCGTTCGCCGTCAGGCCCGTGCAAAGTAAGCGAGTAGTCAAGTCCGTGCGGCTTTTCGGTCGACGCCGGCACGCGTGTGACCACGAACCGCACCCAATAGCCGCCCTTCGGATCGACCACAAGTACCTGGCCATCGAGGTCTGGAAGCGTGTCCAGGCTCGGGTCGTGGGGCGCGGTCACATGATAAGGTTATCACACTAACATAACCTTATCAACGACCGGACCAGGCATCTTAACCGCGCAGACGCAGGTTCTGCGGGTCGTATAGCGGCTCGCGCCCGACGACGGCGCGCCGCCGTGTGCCGATGATCTCCACCTCGAGCTCGGTGCCCTCGGTCGCGAGATCGGTGCGCACGTAGGCCAGGGCGATGCTCTGCTTCAGTCGGTAACCGAACCCGCCGGAGGTCACGAGCCCCACGCTCTCCTCGCCCCGGTAGACGATCGACACGGCCGGCGCGTCGGCCTCCTCGGCCGCCACGATGAGCGGCACGAAGCGCTCGCGCGGCCCACTCGCCGCTTCGCGCCGGAGCGCCTCCTGGCCGATGAAACCACCGGCCTTGTCGAGCTTCACGAAGCGATCGAGCGAGGCCATGAACGGGGTGTACTCGGTGGTCAGATCCCCCTTCCAGGCGCGGTAGCACTTTTCGAGCCGCAGACTGTCCATCGCGTACAGGCCGTAGTCGCTGATGCCGAAGCGCTCGCCTGCCTCCCAGATCAGTTCGTACACCGACAGGAGTTGCTCCACCGGCAGGTGCAGTTCCCAGCCCAGTTCGCCCACATAGTTGACGCGCAGCGCGATGGCCTGCGTGTAACCGATGTCGATCGTCCGCATCGCCAGCCAGGGAAAGGCCTCGTTCCCAAGGTCCGCGGAGGTGAGTCCGGACAGCAGCTCGCGCGAGTTCGGGCCGACGACGATCAGCGTGCCGTAACGGGCCGACTGGTTTTCGATGCGCACCGTGTCACCGCTGGGCAGGTGCGCGCGCAGCCAGTGCTCATCGTGCCGTTCACCCGCCGCGGCGCTGATGAGCCAGTAGCGCTCAGGTCCAAAGGCCGTGATGGTCATCTCGGTGACGATGCCACCACTCGGTGAGCAGAAATAATTGAGCGCCGTGCGTCCCGGGCGCGGCACCGTACCCGCCACCATGTGATCGAGCCAGCCCTGCGCACCGGGCCCGGACACTTCGAACTTGGTGAAACCCGGCAGGTCGAGCACCGCCACCCGCTGCTGCACGGCGGCGCATTCGCGCGCGATGGCAGTGTGCCAGCGCGGCCGCCGAAACGACAATTCCGGGGCGGCCGTGGAATCGCCGCTTTCGGGGAAATACACCGCGCGCTCCCAGCCGCCGCGCGCGCCGAAGCGCGCGCCCTTGGCCTTGAGCCGCGTGTAGACCGGAGAGGCCTTGGCGGGCCGGCCGGCGGGCCGCTCCTCGGCCGGGTAACCGATGCCGTACTCGTCCTGGTAGGTCTCGAGCGCCTTTGCGAGGGTGAAGCTCCGGTTGGCGTAGGCAAGGTAGCGGCGCGAGTCCAGCGGCCACATGTCCCACTCCGGCT
This sequence comes from Steroidobacteraceae bacterium, assembly GCA_035300345.1. Lineage (GTDB taxonomy): Bacteria > Pseudomonadota > Gammaproteobacteria > Steroidobacterales > Steroidobacteraceae > FEN-1191. The sequence continues at coordinate 89,207 of DATGVM010000001.1, read as the reverse complement.
GCCCGTGCGCCACCCACTCCGCGATGATCTTGCCGGCACCGCCGGCCTGCGCGATGCCAAAGGTGAACGCACAGCAATGGAACAGTCCGGGCAGGCCCGGAGCAGGGCCGATCAGGGGATTGCCATCGGGCGCATACGGAATGGGCCCATTGATGACGGATTTCACGCCCACCGAGCCGAGGATCGGCACGCGTGCGCAGGCGTCCTCGATATAGGCTTCGAGGCGGCCGATGTCATCATCGAACAGCTGGTGTGCGAACTCCTCGGGTATGGCCTCCAGCCAGTGGGCCCTGCCCTGCCGCTCATAGGGGCCGAGAATCAGGCCGTGCCGCTCCTGGCGCATGTAGTAGCTGACGTCCGGATCGCGCAGCAATGGCAGCCGCGCCGCGCCGCGCGCCACCAGCTCCGGAATGTCCTCGGTAATCAGGTACTGGTGCGAGAGCGTGACGATCGGCAGGTACTCGCCCACCATCGCGGCCACCTCACCACCGCGATAGCCGGCGGCGTTGATCACCGATTGCGCCACGATGTCACCGCGATTGGTCGAGACGCGCCATTCGCCCGAAGCGGTGCGCTCGAGCGCCGTGACGCGCGTCTGGCGATGGATCTGTGCGCCTCCGTCGCGCGCGCCCTTGGCGAGCGCCTGCGTCAGCTGCGCCGGATCGATATCCCCGTCGTGCGGGTCGTAGAGGCCGGCGCGGATGCCCTCGGTGGCGATGAAGGGATGACGGGCGCGAATCTGCTCCGGACTCAACATCTCGAACTCGATACCCTGGGCTCGCGCCTGGGACACGACGTGGCGAAATTCATCGACGCGGTCGGCGCTGTGCGCGAGGCGCAGGCTGCCCGTGATGTGGTAGTTGATGTCGTAGCCGACGCGCTTTGCGAGCTGCGCATAGAGCCGGGTGCTGTGGCGCTGCAGCTTGATCAGGTTCCAGGAGGTCGAGAAATTCGGGCAATTGCCGGCCGCGTGCCAGGTCGAACCGGCCGTCAGCTCGTCGCGCTCCAGCAGGACCGCATCGCTGACCCCGAGCTGCGTGAGGTGATACAGGGCGCTGCAGCCCACCGCGCCACCACCGATCACGACCACCTGAGCGTGGGACTTCACTCTTATATATGCTCAGCTCTTGATGCGCTCGGACGCCGGGTCGTACCAGGGCTGCAACTGCACCCGCGCATCGCACGGTACGCCGGCCACCTCGACCTGCCAGTGCCCGGCCTGCAACCACTGCGCGGTGACACCCGCATCGCAGCTGACGTAGCCCATCCCGATGGAGCGACCGAGCCGATGCCCCCAGGCACCGGACCTGATCGAGCCGACAATCCTGGCATCCCGCAGGATCGGTTCCTCGTGATACAGGAGCGGCGCGGACTCGCTCGCATCCACCAGCATCAGCTGCACCAGGCGCTTAGGCAACGGTCCACGCGCGCGCTGCGCCAGCAGCGCCTCCCGGCCCTGAAATCCGCCGGCCTTGTCCCAGGCCACCGTGAAAGCAAGCCCGGCTTCGAGCGGCGTGTCCTCATCGCCGATGTCGTGACTCCAGTGCCGGTAGCCCTTCTCCACGCGGCAGGCGGCCATCGCGTGGTAACCGGCGTGCCGCAGGCCGAAGGCCGCGCCCGCCTCGAGCAGGCGCTCGTACACATCGAGCACCTGTTCCCCCGGGACGTAGAGTTCCCAGCCCAGTTCACCGACGTAGGTGATGCGGCTGGCGCGCAGGCGCGCGTAGCCGATCTCGATCTCGCGCGAATGTCCAAAGGGATGCGCGGCGTTGGACAGATCCGCGCCAGACAGTCCCTCGAGAAGCGCGCGGCTGTTGGGGCCCATGACGCCCAGCATGGCCACCCCGGCCGTGACGTCGGTCACGGTGCAGCGCGCGTCCGCATCGGCATCCAGGTGCCGCCGGAGCCACGCCAGGTCGCGGGACTGGCAGATCGCCGAAGTCACGACCAGGAATTCGCGCTCGCCGAGGCGCGTGATGGTCAGGTCCGCCTCGATTCCGCCGCGCTCGTTGAGCCACTGCGTGTAGACGATGCGGCCAACCGGGACGTCAACGTTCGCTGTGGAGAGTCGATTGAGCACTGCACAGGCGTCCACGCCCTGCACCAGGAATTTCGCGAAGCTGGCCTGGTCAAAGAGCGCGACCGCGTCGCGCACGGCGCGGCATTCGGCGCCGCAGGCGTCGAACCAGTTCTGGCGGCCGTAGGAATATTCGTACTGCGGATTGGAGCCGGGCGCGGCAAACCAGTTGGGGCGTTCCCAACCGGCGGTCTCCCCCATGCAGGCGCCGACAGCGAGCAATCGATCGTGCAGCGCGCCGCGCCGCGCGCCGCGCGCGCTCTGATACTGGTAGTAGGGCCAGTGCATCGCATACAGCAGCCCTAGGGTTTCCACGGTGCGATCGCGCAGGTAGCGCCGGTTGGACTGGAACGGCAGGACCCGGCGGATGTCCACGTCCGCCAGATCCATCGGGGGCCGCCGGTCGAGGATCCACTGCGCCACCACCTTGCCCGCACCGCCGCTGGACGCGATCCCGGTCGAATTAAAACCCGCGGCAATGAACAGGCCGCGGACCTCGGGCGCTTCGCCGACGTAAAAGCGGTCATCGGGGGTGAAACTCTCCGGTCCATTGAAGAACAGCTGGATCCCTGCATTGGCGAGCACCGGCACGCGCTGCACGGCGGCGTTGAGGATCGGCTCGAAGTGCTCGTAGTCCTCGGGCAGCGTGTCGAAGCAAAAGCTCTCGGGGATCCCCTTCATGCCCCAGGGCTTGGCCACGGGCTCGAAGCAGCCCACCAGGAGCTTGCCGGCGTCCTCCTTGTAATAGGCACATTCGTCGTAGACCCGCAGCACCGGCAGGTTCGCGGGCAGTCCGGCGATCGGCTCGGTCACGATATAAAAGTGTTCCGCCGCGTGCAGGGGCACGGCCACCCCACAGTCGCGCCCGAGGGCGTGCGACCACATGCCGGCACAGAGCACGACCGTGTCGGCCGCGATGAAGCCGGCGTCTGTTTCCACGCCAACAGCACGACTTCGCTCGACGCGAATCCGGTTGACCAGCGTCTGTTCGAAAATGCGCGCGCCGCGTTGCTTCGCGCCCCGCGCGAAAGCCTGCGCCGTGTCGATCGGATTGGTCTGTCCGTCCTTGCGGATATAGATGCCGCCCACCAGGTCCGCGGTCTCGAGCAGCGGCCAGCGCTCCCGGATCGCCCCCTTCGGCAGCACCTCGATCTCAAGCCCAAAGGTCTTGCCCATGGACGCGCCACGCTTCAGTTCCTCGAAGCGCGCGGCCGTGCGGGCGACGCTGATCGAGCCGTTCTGCTTGAAACCGGTCGCCTGCCCGGTCTCGGCTTCCAGGGAGCTAAACAGCTCGGCGGTGTACTTGGCGAGTTCGGTGAGATTGCGGGTGGCCCGCAGCTGGCCGACGAGCCCCGCCGCGTGCCAGGTCGTGCCGCAAGTCAGCTGGCGGCGCTCGAGCAGCACCACATCGGTCAGCCCGATCTTCGTCAGGTGATAGGCGATCGAGCAGCCGGCGATGCCTCCGCCGACGATCACGACGCTGGCGCGGCTGGGCAGGGCCATGCGATCTAGACGCGTACCTGCTGCGCAGAGGCGGGCGCGCTCGCCGCGCCGGCCGGGCTGGCGGGTCGCGGCCGCATGCCGGCACGGTCCAGGCGCACGGGGAAGCGGGCGCGAATGGCCGCGTCGATGGAATCCGGCACGTGGTGCGGATAATGGCTCGAAAGAATCTCCCGGATCCGGTCGGCCGCGCGCTGCAGCACATCGAGCGAGCCGCGCTCGGCCCAGTCATTGGGGCTGCGCCGGTCCGCGATCCCCGGATAGAGGTACTCGGTCTGCATCAGCTGCAGGGTCTGATCGCTCCCCAGGTAGTGCCCGGGACCATTGAGGCACACATCCTTGATGGTCTCGAAGGACAGGCGCTCTTCGTTCACTTCGATGCCCTTGATGGTGCGCTGGGCCGCGCCAATGATGTCGTTGTCGATGATCAGGCTCTCCAGCGAGTATCCGAGGAGGCTGGCATGCATGCCCGCCGATTCATAGATGAGGTTGGCGCCGGAGTTGCCGACGAGCGCGTGATTGAGCGCTTTCTCCGCACCCGACTGGCCGTCGGCGACTTTTGAATCCGTCATGCCCGACGCGGTCCCGCCGGTCAGGTTGTAGTAATTGGCCATCTGGCCGGCGGCCGCCGACAGCAGCGCCTGCTCCGGGCTCCCGCCCGACATGGCCCCGGTGCGCAGGTCCGATACGAAGCACCAGGTGCCGAAGATCGCAGGATGCCCCGCCTTGATGGCATTGACGTACACCAGTCCGGCGAGCACCTCGGCGACTTCCTGGGCGAGCGCGCCGGCGAGCGCCGCGGGCGCCGTCGCGCCGGCCTGTCCGGCCGACAGCAGCAGCACGGGCATGCCGCCCCGCACCGCGACTTCCAGGCAGCGGCAGGCGTCGGCGGCGAATTTCATCGGCGGCACCACGAAGCAGTTGGACTGGCTCACGAAGGGCCGTTCGCGCCACTGGCGCTCGCCGCCGGCAATCAGGTGCAGCATCTCCAGAGAAGCCGTGACGTGCTCGGGCTGCACCCAGCTGGACCCGATGTGCTTGGTGGTGCTCGAGACCGCGGCGTAACAGGTGTTGAAATCCATCTCGAAAGGATCGGGAATATCGCGCGGGACCACGGCGCGCTGGAAAAAATGGATATGCTCCATCACATCGACGACGCGCCCGATGTCGTACAGGTCCTGGATCGTGGATTCCCGGTACACCCCCTGCGCATCCACGATATTGACGGCAGCGCCCGCGGTGCCGAAGTAGGCGCGCTTGCCCGAGGGCTCCAGATCGTGACGCGGATCCTGCGCGTGCAATACGAAGTTGCGCGCCGCCTTGGCAAGGGTGTCTTCGACCAGCGAGCGCGGGAACAGCAACCGGCCCTGGGCGCTCAGCTGGCAGCCGGCCCGGGTCATGATCTCGGCGCCCGATTCCGTCGCGTCGGCGAGGCCCACCTCGGCGAGCAGTCGCAATGACGTAGCGTGAATCTGCTCGATATCGTGCGGGCCCAGCGGCTGGTAGCGGCCGCTGGTCATGCCCGGCCGCACCGGCCGCAGGTGGTCCGGCAGGGGCGCCGCGCGCTCGGCGCGCCGGGCGTCCCGCCCCGACGGGCGCCGTGTGACTGGTGGGCCTTCAGACACTTTCGGTTCTCCGGCGCGGTGTCCGGCGGGTTCCTGATAAGAGCACCGCCCGCGAAGCTGCCTAGCCTCGCATAGTCTGCCAGAAGGCGCAGCAAAGATAATCTACCAGCCGGCAAGTCTTTATGATCCAGCGCCCAGGCTCGCGGTCGTGGCCGCCACCGGGTTCGTCATATCATCAGCATTACGCACAGCAGAGGTCGCACCATGTCCAGTCCGCTCAAGTTAGCCCAGTGGCAGCAGCAGGCCGGGGCGCTGCGTTTTACGACGGGCCACTTCATCGATGGCGATCACGTGCCCGCGGGCGCCGCGCGCTTCACGGTCACCAATCCGGCCACCGGGGCACCGCTGTGCGAGGTGGCCGCGGGCGGCGCGGCCGAGATCGACCGCGCGGTGGCCTCTGGCCGCCGCAGTTTCAGCAGCGGGGTCTGGCGGCGCATGGCCCCGCGCGACCGGCTGGCGGTCCTGTCGCGCCTGGCCCGGCTCATCGAGGCGCATGGCGAGCAATTCTCGCTGCTCGACAGCCTGTCGATGGGCAAGCCGATCCGCGACATGATCAGCATCGACGTGCCGCAGGCGGTCCAGACCTTCAGCTATTTCGCGGAACTCTGCGACAAGATCGACGGGGCAGTGACCGCGACTGCCGCGGACGCCTTCCATTACATCCTGCGCGAGCCTCTCGGGGTGGTGGGCTGCATCGTGCCCTGGAACTATCCGCTGTTGATGGCAGCGTGGAAAGTCGCCCCCGCGCTGGCCGCCGGCAATTCCGTGGTACTGAAACCGGCCGAGCAATCCCCGCTGTCAGGGCTGCTGCTGGCGCAGCTGTTCGTCGAGGCGGGCGGCCCGCCCGGCGTGTTCAATGTCGTGAATGGCATCGGCAATGCGGCGGGCGCGGCCCTCGCCCTGCACAACGACGTCGCCAAGATCGCCTTTACCGGCTCGACGGTCATTGGCCGGCAGATGCTCGTCTACGCCGGGCAGTCCAACATGAAGCGCGTCAGCCTCGAGTGCGGCGGCAAGTCGCCGCAGATCTTCCTGGCGGACCTGGAGGATCTCGATCGCGCGGTCAGCTACGCCATCAACGGCATCTTCGGCAACATGGGTGAGGTCTGCAATGCCGGCTCACGCCTCCTCATCGACAAGCGCATCGCTGGCGATTTCATCGCCCGCTTCATCGAGCAGGGGCGCAGCGCCTATCGCGCCGGCGACCCGCTCGATCCGGAAACCACGCTCGGTCCGCTCGTGACGGCGAAGCAGCGCACGCGGGTCCTGGACTACATCGGCAAGGGCAAGAGCGAAGGCGCGAGACTGGAATTCGGGGGCGATGCGCCATCGCTCCCCGGCTGCTACGTCAATCCCACGTTCTTTTCGGGCGTGAACAACCAGATGACGATCGCGCGCGAGGAAATCTTCGGCCCGGTGGCCGCGGCGATCGAGGTCGACGGACTGGAGGAAGCCGTGGCGATCGCCAACGATTCGATCTACGGCCTGGCCGCCTCCGTCTGGACGCGCGACCTGCGCCAGGCCCACGCCGCGGTGCGCGATCTCGAGGCCGGCGTGATCTGGGTGAACTGCTTCGATCACGGCGACATGACCCAGCCCTTCGGGGGCTACAAGCAGTCCGGGCAGGGCCGCGACAAATGCCTGGAGAGCCTGCTCGGCTACACCCAGACCAAGTCGGCCTGGATACACCTCGGATCGGCGGCCACGCCTTCATGAGCACGGCCGATGATCTGCCGGGCACGGTGCCCGACACCCAGGTGTCGGCGCGCGACTTCGGCGTGCCCAACGACATGCGGGTGCCGGCCTTCAGCGCGCGCAGCGAGTACGTCCCCGACATCGATCCGGGCTACTGTTTCGATCCGGACACGACGCTCGCCATCCTCGCCGGCTTTGCCTTCAACCGGCGCGTCATGGTGCAGGGCTACCATGGCACGGGTAAATCCACGCATATCGAGCAGGTTGCGGCGCGACTGAACTGGCCGCTGGTGCGCATCAATCTGGACGGCCATGTCAGCCGCATCGATCTGGTGGGCCGGGACGCCATCGTCGTGCGGGACGATCATCAGGTGACCGAGTTTCGCGAGGGACTGCTCCCCTGGGCCATCCAGCGACCCATCGCCCTGAGTTTCGATGAGTACGATGCGGGCCGTCCGGATGTCATGTTCGTCATCCAGCGGGTGCTGGAGGCGAGCGGCAAGCTCACGCTGCTCGACCAGAACCGGGTCATCAGCCCGCATCCCTTCTTCCGGCTGTTCGCCACCAGCAACACCATCGGGCTGGGCGATGCCAGCGGGCTGTATCACGGCACCCAGCAGATCAACCAGGGCCAGATGGATCGCTGGTCCATCGTCACGACGCTCAACTACCTGGAGCACGACAAGGAGGCGGCGATCGTGCTCAGCAAGGCGCCCCACTACGATGACGCGGAAGGCCGGCGTACGATCATGGCGATGGTGCGTGTGGCCGACATGACGCGCAACGCCTTCATGAACGGCGACATCTCCACGGTGATGAGTCCGCGCACCGTCATCACCTGGGCGGAGAATGCCGCGATCTTCGCGGACATCGGCCTGGCCTTCCGCGTCAGCTTCCTCAACAAGTGCGACGAACTGGAGCGCCCCGCCGTCGCGGAATTCTTCCAGCGCGCCTTTGGCACGGAATTGCCCGAGGCGGTGACCAGCCTGAAGGTCGTGTGAACCAAAGGCCACCCCAGCGGCGTGCCACGCTCGAGCAGCGCTTCGAGAGCGTGCTGATCCAGGCCACGCGAGCGCTGGCCGGCGAGCGGGGGCTCAAGGTCGCCTGCGCCGCACCCGGAGCCAGTGCGCAAGCGGGGACATTGCTCCTGCCTCCGATCCCGACGCCGCTCACCGCAGGCACCGCGGCCTGCGCGCGCGGGCGGGCCGACCGGCTGGCGTTGCGGCAGGCCTATTTCGACGAGATTGTGCATGCCCGCTTTCGCCCCGCCGGTCCGCGCGCACGGGAACTCTACGACGTGCTGGAGGACATGCGCTGCCAGTCCCTCGGCGCCGTGGCGATGAGCGGCGTGGCGCGCAACCTCGAGGCGGCGCTCGTCGAGCAGCTCGGGCAAAACGGCGCACTGGGCGCCCATCTGGCCCGCTCTTCCGGCATGGTGCACGCAGTCGCGTTGCTGTTCCGGGAGCGCCTGACCGGCATGGCGCCGCCCCCGGCCACCGCCACGCTCATGTCGCGCTGGCGATCCGAGATCGAAGCGCGTGCCGGAGCGCACCTCGCGGCGCTGACGGCCGCCGCGCATGATCAGAGCCGATTCGCCCTGCTGCTGCACACGCTGGTGCGCGATCTGGACCTGGGCTCCGAGATTGGCGCGCGGGCACAGCGAGCGCAGCAGGCCGCCGCTGCAGCGCGCGCCGCCGGCGCAGGCGTGGCGCCGGCGCCCGGGAGCGATGGCGGCCTGCGCCTCAAGCGCCAGAAGGGTGAGCTCGAGCAGGATGAGTCCTCCATTGCGCCGAAAGCCCCGGCCGAATTGCCGGGCGGTCAGGGCAAGGAGGCGCAGCAAGGCACGGAACAAAGGGACGAAGGCGAGCGCCTGGTGCGCACGCCGCTCCATGACGACTCGGACAACCCGAATCGCCACTACCGCATCTTTACGCGGGCACACGATGAGGTCGTGGACGCCGCCAGCCTGTGTGACCGGGCCGAGCTGGAGCGGCTGCGCGCACAGCTGAATCTTGAGGCCCGCAGCCTGCAGGGCGCCGTGGCGCGCCTCGCCCATCGCCTCGAACGGCTGCTGCGCGCCCAGCAGCTGCGGCGCTGGCACTTCGACCTCGAGGAAGGAGTCCTCGACGCGGCGCGACTGACCCGGGTCATCGTCGAGCCACTGGCGCCGCTGTCCTTCAAGGAGGAGCAGGAGACCGATTTCAAGGACACGATCGTTACGCTCCTGCTCGACAACTCCGGATCGATGCGGGGCCGGCCCATCATGCTGGCGGCCGTGTGCGCCGATGTGCTGGCGCGCACGCTGGAGCGCTGTGGCGTCAAGGTGGAGATCCTGGGCTTCACCACCAGGGCCTGGCAGGGCGGCCAGTCGCGCGCGGACTGGCTGCGCACCGGTGCGGGTGCCAATCCCGGGCGGCTCAGTGACCTGCGGCACATCGTCTACAAGTCCGCCGATGCTCCCTGGCGGCGTGCCCGCGAGAGTCTCGGACTGATGCTGCGCGAAGAACTGCTGAAGGAGAACATCGACGGCGAGGCCCTGCTGTGGGCGCACGAGCGTCTCATGCGCCGCGGCGAGGCGCGGCGGATCCTGATGGTCATTTCCGATGGCGTGCCGCTGGACGAGGCGACCCTGTCCGCCAATCCCGGCAGCTATCTCGATCAGCATCTCCGCAACGTGGTGAAGTGGATCGAGCGGCGTTCCGAGGTCGAGCTGCTCGCCATCGGGATCGGCCACGAGGTCGGCGATTTCTACCGGCGCGCCGTCACGATCGCGAGCGTCGATCAGCTCGGTGCCACGATGATGGAACAGCTGGCCTGGCTGTTTGCCGGCAATCTCGCTCCCGCTGTACGATCGCGCGGCGCGCGTCGGCGTGCGGGAGGTGCATCGTGAACCTGGCCCCTTTTCGTGGCAGCTGCCTGTGCGGTGAGTGCGTCTATGAAGTGCACGGACCGCTCCGTAATGTCATCGCCTGCCACTGCACGCAATGCCGCAAGCAGACCGGCCACTTCATGGCCGCGACCAACGCGGAGCGGCGGGATTTCCGGCTGATCCGCGAGGCGCCATTGCGGTGGTACCGCGCCTCGGCCCAGGCCGAGCGGGGTTTCTGCGCCAAGTGCGGCTCGACGCTGTTCTGGCGCGCCGACGGCGGGGAGGAGATCTCCATCACCGCCGGAACGCTCGATGGTCCGACGGGCCTTAGGATCGAGGGGCACATTTTCTGCGCCGATCAGGGCGATTACTACCACATCCCGGACGAGGGATATCGCAAAGCCCAGTGGGAGTGATGCGGGCGTGAGCGCCGCCGCGACCGGCCTGAGCCCTCCCGGCACGATGCTGGCCGTGGTGCTCAAGGGCCACGGCGACTTCGGGCAACTCGAACTGCGCACCGTTCCGGTCCCGATGCCGGGCTTCGGCGAGGTGCTGGTGCGCATCGCAGCGGCCGCGGTCAACAACACCGACATCAACACCCGCATCGGCTGGTACTCGCGCGCCGCGGAGCAAGCCACGGCGGCCCCGGCCACCGGCGCGCCGCCGCCGCTGGCCGATGGCGGCTGGACCGGAGCCCCCTTCCGGTTTCCGCGCATCCAGGGTGCGGATGGCTGCGGCCATATTGCAGCGGTCGGCGCCGGTGTCGCTGCCAGCAGGATCGGGGAGCGGGTCCTGATCGATCCCATTCTGCGCGGTCAACGCGCGGATGGCGCGGACGCCGGCTACTTCGGCGCCGACCGTGACGGCGCCTTCGCCCAGTTCGCCGCCGTGCCGGCGGCCAACGCCTGCCCGATTCGAAGCACGCTCTCGGACATCGAGCTGGCCAGCTTTCCCTGCTCCTATCTGGCCGCCGAGCACATGCTGTCGCGCGCCAGCGTCGGGCCGGCGGACACCATCGTGGTCACCGGCGCCTCGGGCGGCGTGGGCTCGGCGGCGGTCCAGCTCGCGCGTCGCCGCGGGGCGCGGGTGTTCGCCGTTTCCAGCCCCGGAAAAGAGGCGCTGCTGCGCGAGCTGGGAGCAGAACAAATCCTCGCCCGCGATGCCGATCTCAGGTCGCTCCTCGGGCACGCCTCCGTCGAAGCCGTCATCGACTGCGTGGGCGGCATGAAATTTTCGCAACTGTTGCAGATCCTGCGGCGTGGCGGCCGCTATGCAGTCGCGGGCGCCATCGCGGGCGCGATCGTGGAGCTGGATTTGCGCACCGTTTATCTTAAGGACCTGAGCCTTTACGGCTGCACCATTCCTGGACGGGAGCTGTTTAACCAGCTCATTGGCTATATCGAGCGCGCCGAGATCCGGCCGCTCGTCAGCGCAACCTTCGCATTGCGCAATATCGTCGCGGCGCAACAGGAGTTCCTGCAGAAACGCCACGTGGGCAAGATCGTGCTGGTCCCCTGAGCGGCACCGGGTGGGTTGGCGCGGAGTATAATCGGCGCCGTTTTGGCGTGGTGCCTGCGGCGGATCGCCTTGCCGACGCCGATATCTGCCGACTCAGGTCCCTCATGCGCAGCACCGTCCCCCGGCGTCGGCCAAGGAGGAGTTATGCCGCTTCGATTAGGTGATGAGGCGCCGGATTTCCGCGCCGACACAACCGAAGGTCCCATTCATCTGTACGGGTGGATGGGCGATAAATGGGTCATGCTGTTTTCGCACCCGAAGGATTTCACTCCGGTGTGCACGACGGAATTGGGCTATCTGGCGCGGCTGCAGCCGCAATTCATAAAGCGCGGCTGCAAGATCATCGGTCTGAGCGTCGACCCGGTTGAGGACCATCGCCGCTGGGCACGCGATATCGAGGAAACCCAGGGTGCGGCCCTGAATTACCCTTTGATCGCCGACACCAATCTGGTGGTCGCAAAGCTCTATGACATGATCCACCCGAACGCCAGCGGCGATGCGAAGTCGCGCACCGCGCAGGATAACGCGACCGTGCGCTCGGTGTTTCTGATCGGACCTGATCGCAAGATCAAGCTGATGCTGACCTATCCGATGAGCGTCGGCCGCAATTTCGACGAGCTGCTGCGGGCGCTGGATGCCTGTCAGCTCACCGCGGAGTTCAAGGTGGCCACGCCGGCCAACTGGCGCCCCGGCGAGAAGGTCATCATCGTGCCATCGGTCGCGGACGATGAGGCGCACCGGATGTTCCCTGCGGGTTGGCAGTCACCGAGGCCGTACATCCGGCTGGTGGACTCCCCTCATCATTGAACGGTGCAATGGCCCGCAGTCCCCGCCGCATTGACGGGGACTGCGGGCGCGGGGGCGTCGTCAGCCAGCTTCCCGGCGAAACTCGAGCAGGTCGCCGGGCTGGCAGGCGAGCGCGATGCAGATCGCTTCGAGCGTGGAGAAGCGGATGGCCTTCGCCTTGCCGGTCTTCAGAATGGAAAGGTTGGCGACAGTGATGTCGATGCGCGCGGCGAGTTCGGTCAGCGTCATGCGCCGCTCATGGAGCCTCTCGTCGAGTCGGACCAGGATCGCCATGTCAGACCGTGCCTTCGAGGTCTTCGCGTAGCCGCGCACCGTGCGCGAACACGCCGGCGAGCACGAACAGCAGCAGCACAGCGAGCCAGGGCGCGAACGAGAACGGCGCAATCCGCCCCGCTTCCCACACGAGGGCCGCGATCGCCGCGACGATGAGGCGCAGCCCTTCGAGCGCCAGCACGCGCCATGCGATCGCTTCCAGGCGCCGGGCGTTGTCGAGAATGAAGGGGTCGCCGACTTTCACGGTGCCGACGATCGCCAGCAGACGCCGCAGGATCGTGTGCACGATCGCCGCACCGGCGATGCCGACGACGACGATCGCGCGCAGTCCCTGCCCCAGCAGTGGGTGCGCGTGCACCATGTCGAAGCCGAGCGGCCGCGCGGGCCAGCCTGCGATGAAAAAGCTCGAGCCCAGCAACGCGCAGAGGCCGAGGGCATAGATCAGGTTGAGGGCCGTCAGGCCCTGAATGACCGGCCGGGCGGCGGCGAGGGCTTGGGAGCTGGTCAGGGTCATGGTGTGGCCTCAGTCTATATCGCGAAACGATATTATACACATCGTTAAACGATATGCAACGTCGCCACATACAGCGCCGCCAGCGCACCCGGCAATGGCCGTCGCCCCGCTACGTTAGAACATCCCCACGATGTTGCCCTGCTCATCCAGATCGATTGCGCAGGCCGCCGGGGCCGAGGGGAGCCCCGGCATCGTCATGATGTCCCCGCAGATCATGACGATGAATTCCGCGCCGGCGGCGAGCCGCACTTCCCGGATGTTCACCGCATGTCCGCTCGGCGCACCCCGCAGCTTCGGATCGGTGGAGAAGGAGTACTGGGTCTTCGCCACGCACACCGGATAATGCCCGTAACCACCGTCCTGCAATCCGCGAATCTGGGCCCTGATGCTCGCGTCCGCCGTGATCTCGGAGGCGCCGTAGATCTGGGTCGCGATCGCCTTCATCTTCTCCCACAGGGGCAGCGAGTCCTCATAGAGGAAGCGGAATTTGCTGGGCTGAGCGCACAGGCGTACCACCTCGTTGGCGACTTCCACGGCGCCGGCCCCGCCCTCGGAGTAGTGGCGGGCGACAATCAGCTTCACGCCCTTGTGCGCCGCGTGCTCCTGCAGTGCCTTCAGCTCGGCGTCGGTGTCCTCCGCCCGGTGATTGATCGACACGACACAGGGCAGCCCGAATCGCTCGCGCATGTTGTCGATGTGCCGCTCGAGATTGACGATCCCCTTGCGCAGTGCCGGAAGATTCTCGGTCGTCAGCTCCTTCACCTCGATGCCCCCGTGGTACTTCAGGGCACGCACGGTCGCAACGATCACGACCGCGGAGGGGCGCAGGCCGGACTTGCGGCACTTGATGTCGATGAATTTCTCCGCACCCAGGTCGGCGCCAAAGCCCGCTTCGGTCACGACGTATTCGGCCAGCTTGAGCGCACTGCGAGTCGCGATCGCCGAATTGCAGCCGTGCGCAATATTGGCGAAGGGCCCGCCGTGAATCAGGGCCGGATTGTTCTCGAGTGTCTGCACCAGGTTGGGCGCCAGCGCGTCCTTCAGCAGCACCGTCATCGCGCCATGAGCCTTGAGCTCGGCGGCGCGGATCGGCTTGTGTTCTCGGGTATATCCGATCACGATCTTGCCCAGCCGCTCCTTCAGGTCCGCGAGGCTGTTCGACAGGCAGAAGATCGCCATGACTTCGGAGGCCACGACGATATCGAAGCCGTCCTGGCGGGGATAACCGTTGCCCGGGCCGCCCAACCCGACGGTGATCGCGCGCAGGGCGCGATCATTGATATCGAGCACGCGCCGCCAGGTGATGCGCCGGACGTCGAACCCCAGGGCATTGCCGTGGTAGACGTGATTGTCGATGAGCGCGGCGAGCAGGTTGTTGGCCAGCGCGATCGCGGAAAAATCGCCGGTGAAGTGCAGGTTGATGTCTTCCATCGGCACGACCTGCGAGAAGCCGCCGCCGGCCGCACCGCCCTTCATGCCGAACACCGGCCCCAGCGCCGGCTCGCGCAGGCAGACGATGGCCCGCTTGCCGATCCGGTTGAGGGCGTCGCCCAGGCCCACCGTCGTGGTGGTCTTGCCCTCGCCCGCCGGTGTCGGCGAGATCGCCGTCACCAGCACCAGCTTGCCGTCGGGGCGCTCGGGCACTGAGCCCAGATAGTCCAGGGCGATCTTCGCCTTGAAGCGTCCGTAGGGCTCCAGCTGCTCTTCGGGTATGCCGAGGCGCTCTTTCGCCAGCTGCACGATGGGCCGCATTTTTGCCTGCTGGGCGATCTCGATATTGCTTTTCAAGTTGCACTCCCTCTGCTGGGCCGCAATGAGCCGGCCACACCCGTCCAGCGGCGCCGTCGCGTCACTGGAGAACCATCGCTATTTCATCGTTGGAATCGAAAAGTCGGCGCGTACCGCCGTGTTCTCGGGCCAGCGCTCGGTCACGGTCTTGAGCCGTGTATAGAAGCGCACGCCTTCGCTGCCATAAACGTGGTGATCACCGAAGATCGAGCGGCGCCAGCCGCCGAAGCTGTGGAAGGCCATCGGCACCGGAATCGGCACGTTGATCCCGACCATGCCCACCTCGACCTCACGTGCGAAGGCGCGCGCCACAGCGCCGCTCTGTGTGAACACCGCCGTGCCGTTGGCGAGCTCATGCGTGTTGACCAGCCTGAGCGCCGACGCATAGTCGGGAACGCGAACCACCGACAGCACCGGGCCGAAGATCTCCTCGCGATAGATCTTCATGTCCGCCCGCACGTGATCGAACAGGCAGGGGCCGACGAAAAAACCGCTCTGGCGGTCCGCCACCCTGAGGCTCCGCCCATCGAGGCACAGCGTCGCACCCTCCTTTAGCCCCGACTCCACGTAGCCGAGCACGCGGGCACGCGCTTCCGAGGTCACCAGTGGACCCATGTCGGTGCCGGCCGCGTCCGGTGCGCCCACCTTCAGTGCCGCGACCCGCTGCTGCAGGCGCGCGATCAGTCCATCCGCCGTCGCCTGGCCCACCGCCACGACCACCGAGATCGCCATGCAGCGCTCGCCGGCCGAACCATAGGCGGCCCCGACGATTGCCTCCGTCGCCGCATCAAGGTCGGCATCGGGCATGACCACGGCATGATTCTTTGCGCCGCCGAGCGCCTGCACGCGCTTGCCGTATTGGACCGCCTGCGACTGGATGTACTGTGCGATCGGCGTCGAGCCGACGAAGCTCACCGCGGCGATGCCGGCGTGTTGCAGGATGGCATCGACCGCCACCTTGTCGCCCTGCACGACATTGAACAGTCCGTCCGCCAGCCCCGCGCGCTTCAGCAGCTGCGCCAGCAGCAGTGAAGCCGAGGGGTCGCGTTCCGATGGCTTGAGGATGAAGGCATTGCCGCAGGCGAGTGCCAGCGGGAACATCCACATCGGCACCATCACCGGAAAATTGAAGGGCGTGATGCCGGCGGCAACGCCCAGCGGCTGGCGCACTCCGTAGGTATCGACGCCGGTGCCCACCCCTTCGCTGAATTCACCCTTGAGCAGCTGGGGCGCACCGCAGGCGAATTCGACCACCTCCATGCCGCGCGTGATCTCCCCGTCCGCGTCCGCAATCGTCTTGCCGTGCTCCTCCGAGAGCGTGCGCGCCAGGAGCGCGCGCTGTTCGCCGAGCAGTTCCTTGAAACGAAACAGCACCCGCGAGCGCTGCAGTGCCGGCGTTCGCCCCCAGGCGGGCTGCGCCGATCTGGCGCTGCGCACGGCCGCGTCGACCTCCGCGGCGGTGGCCATGGCGACTTCACGGATCGGGCGGCCCAGCGCCGGGTTGAACACCGGGACGCAGCGCACCCCTGAGGCGAGGACGTTCTGCCCGTGGATGAAATGTCCGACGACGAGGCGGTCTGCTGCCTCGCCGGGGACAGAGGGATCTGCGCTCAATGGACAACTCCTCGCGCCGCTGCGCCGCGCCGTCACAGCGTACCGCGACAGCACTGGCGTTGGGAAGCACGGCGGAACAAGGGGGTTGGCCGCGAGCCGCGGGCCGTTTTGAGAACGCCTAATAAGGCGACTGCACGTCCTGCATGGCGACGTAGACGCTCTTGAGTTGTGTGTAATGCTCGATGGCCGCGCGGCCGTTCTCGCGCCCCAGACCCGAGGACTTGTAGCCACCGAAGGGCAGTTCGATCGGGGTCACGTTGTAGTGATTGATCCAGCAGGTCCCGGCCTGGAGCTGCGCGATGACCCGATGCGCGCACGTCAGATCGGAGGTGAACACGCCGGCCGACAGGCCGAACTCGGTGTCGTTGGCGCGGCGGATCACCTCGGCCTCCTCATCAAAGGCCAGCACGCACATCACAGGTCCGAAAATCTCCTCGCGCACGATGCGCATCTGATCGCCGCAGAGATCAAAGACCGCCGGCTCGACAAAGAACCCCTTGCCCAGGGCACCGCTCGTCACGCGCCGGCCGCCAACGGCCAGCCGCGCGCCTTCGGCGCGGCCCAGTTCGACGTACTTCAGCACCGTGTCCATGTGTGCCTGCGAGATCAGCGAACCGACCTGGGTGGCCGGATCCAGCGGATCGCCGATCCGCAGCACGCGGGTGCGCGCCACGAGACGCTCCATGAAATCAGCCACGACACTTCGCTGGACGAAAACGCGGGTGCCGTTGGAGCACACTTCACCGGCCGAGTAGAAATTGCCGAGCAGCGCGCCTGCCACGGCGTTGTCCAGCGCGGCGTCCTCAAACACGATGATCGGCGATTTGCCACCCAGCTCGAGCGTGACCTGCTTGAGCGAGGCGGCGGCATCGCGCATCACGGCCCTGCCCGTCTCGACTGAGCCGGTGAGCGAGACCTTGCGGATCGCCGGATGCTGCGTCAGCGCGCGCCCGACTTCCGAGTGGCCCTGCACCACCTGAAACACTCCCGGCGGAACGCCGGCCTCGAGCATGATTTTCTCGAGCGCGGCGGCCGTCAGCGGCGTCAGGTGCGCCGGCTTGAAGATCATGGCGTTGCCGCAGGCGAGCGCCGGCGCGGATTTCCAGCAGGCGATCTGCAGCGGATAGTTCCAGGCGCCGATGCCGGCCACCACTCCCAGCGGCTCGCGGCGCGTATAGCCAAACGCAGCGGGCCCCAGATCGACATGCTCACCGGCAATGCCGGGGGCGAGCCCTGCAAAATATTCGAGGCAGTCGGCTCCGGAAGCCACATCGACAACGGAGGTTTCCTGGATCGGCTTGCCGGTGTCGCGGGTCTCCAGTTCGGCGAGTTCATCGTTCCGCGCCCGCAGCAGATCCGCCACGCGCCGCAGTATGCGTCCACGCTGCGTGCCGGTCAGTGCCGCCCAGTCGCGCTGCGCCCGCTGCGCCCTGCGCACCGCCGCGTCGACATCAGCGACGCTGTGGACCGCAAGACAGGCGAGTTCTTCGCCGGTCGCCGGATTGAAGCTGCGCAGCACCGCCGACTCGGCATCGGCCCTGCGCTCGCTCACGGAACCGCCCCGGAGAGGCCCGAATATCGCGCTTTTATCTTGTTATATATCAATTTGTTAACACGTCTAGTTCATGTATTAGATTGCTCAACAAAACACCCCTGCCGCGGCGCAGGGGAAATTCATCATGCGGGCAGGATGAGCGAGCGGTCAATACCGCTTATGATGACCGCGTGACTCCCGATGCCGCCAGTGCACGCAAAATAAAAATCATCCCGACTGGCCTTTCACGCCGCAGGCGACTGGGCGCGCTCTGCCTGCTGCTGCTCGCGGGCCTGCCGATGGCACGCAGCGCCGATACACCCGCCACGGCGCGCGATCCCGACAGCTGCACCACGGTGCGCCTGTCAGACATCGGCTGGACCGACGTTACTTCCACGACCGCGGTGTTCGCAGAGCTGCTCAGGCAGATCGGTTATCGTCCGAAAATCACGGTGCTGTCGGTACCGGTCACCTACGCGTCGATGAAGAACCGGGACATCGACGTCTTTCTCGGCAACTGGATGCCCTCGATGGAAGGTGATC
The DNA here is from genome assembly GCA_035300345.1 of Steroidobacteraceae bacterium. Lineage (GTDB taxonomy): Bacteria > Pseudomonadota > Gammaproteobacteria > Steroidobacterales > Steroidobacteraceae > FEN-1191. The sequence goes on along the minus strand of DATGVM010000001.1, from coordinate 70,850 downwards.
GAAAGCCGTTTGTCGCGGACGGCTCGGTCGATGTGCTCGGGGCCAACCTCACGGGAGCGCGCTACACACTGGCCGTACCCGAGTACCTCTACGGGCAGGGGCTCCGTGACTTCGCCGACATCGAGCGCTTTGCGGGCGTACTGAAGAATTCGATTTACGGCATTGAGCCGGGCAACGACGGCAATCGCCTGGTGCTGTCCATCATCAAGCAGAATCTTTACGGGCTGGGCAGCTTCAAGCTGGTCGAATCGAGCGAGCAGGGCATGCTCGCCGAAGTGGAGCGCGCGGTGCGCGACCAGCGGCCGATCGTGTTCCTCGGCTGGCAACCGCACCCGATGAACATGCGCTTCAGGATGCGCTACCTGACGGGCGGCGATGCCACGTTCGGTCCCAATTACGGCGGTGCCAGCGTCTACACCAATACGCGCGCCGGCTATGTCAAAGAGTGCCCGAACATGGGGCGCCTGTTGCTGAACGTCAGGTTCACCGTCGACGAAGAGAACGACATCATGGGGCGCATTCTTGATCGCAAGGAATCGCCCGAAGCCGCGGCGGCAGCCTGGATGCGGTCGCATCCGCAAAAGATGGCCGCCTGGCTCGTAGGGGTACGCACCGCCGATGGCGGCCCCGCGACGCTCGCGCTCAATCCGGTGGCCCGGACGGTCGGTGGAATGGCATTCGAGACCTGGATCACCGGTCACAAGATTCCCGTGGGCGATCGCATGGCGCTCGCCGTCGATTTCGTGAAAACGCACGGCGTCGGCTTTTTCAATGGGATCTCTGCGATCATTGGCGGCGCGATCGATGGCCTGACGCGGCTGCTGCTGTTCATTCCCTCGCTGATCATGATTGCCGCCATCACCGCGCTGGCCTGGCTGCTGCGCCGATCCTGGGCACTCGCGCTGTTCGTCGGGCTCGCCCTGCTGTTCATCCTGAACCAGGGCTATTGGGTGGCAACGCTCGAGACCCTGTCGCTGGTGGCACTCTCGACCCTGATCGCGACCGCCATCGGGCTGCCCCTCGGCATCCTCGCAGCGCACCGCCCGAGGTTTAACGCGGCGCTTCGACCGGTGCTCGATCTGATGCAGACCCTGCCGACCTTCGTCTACCTGATCCCGACACTGGTGCTGTTTGGCTTAGGCGTCGTTCCGGGCCTCATCTCGACCATCATTTTTGCGCTGCCGGCGCCGATCCGCCTCACGCATCTGGGCATTTCCACGGTTCCGGTCGCCTTGCGCGAAGCGGGCGAGGCCTTCGGCGCGACGCCGTGGCAGCTGCTGTGGAAGGTGGAATTGCCAAGCGCCCGCAAGAGCATCATGGCCGGAGTCACACAATGCATCATGCTGAGCCTGTCCATGGTCGTCATTGCCGCGCTGGTGGGCGCGGGCGGGCTCGGCGTACCGGTGGTGCGTGCCCTGGGAACGGTCCAGGTTGGAATGGGCTTTGAGGCCGGTTTCGCCATCGTGCTGCTCGCGATCATCATCGATCGGATGAGCCGGCCCGCCGAAGCGGCCTCATGAGCGCCGCGCTCGAGTTCAGGCGCGTCAGCATCCTGTTCACGCAGGGCCGCGCCAGCCAGCGCAATCTCGGCAAGGCCGAGCAGGCGCTGGGCGAGGGGGCGACGCGCGCCGACATCGCCAGCCGCTTCGGCATCGTCGTGGGCGTGTTCGATGCCAGCCTGCGGGTCGAGACAGGGCAGATCTGCGTGCTGGTCGGTTTGTCCGGCTCGGGCAAGTCAACGCTGCTGCGCGCGGCCAACGGGCTGAACCGGGTCAGCAGCGGCGATGTGCTGCTGCAGGATGGCGCCGCACAGGTCAACGTCGCCAGCTGCGATGATCGGACGCTCCGCGGGCTGCGCCGCCGCCGCATCGCCATGGTGTTCCAGCAGTTTGGACTGCTGCCGTGGCGCAGCGTGCGCGCCAACGTCGGGCTCGGCCTGGAATTGCGCGGCGAGACGCGCGAACACCAGCGCCGCCTCGTCGATGAGAAACTCGAGCTCGTCGGCCTGTCGCAGTGGGCGGATCGCCCGGTGGGCGAACTGTCCGGCGGCATGCAGCAGCGGGTCGGGCTGGCGCGCGCCTTCGCCACCGATGCGGACCTCCTGCTGATGGACGAGCCCTTCTCGGCGCTCGACCCGCTGATCCGTTCGCGGCTGCAGGACGAGCTGCTCTCGCTGCAGGCGCGGGTGCAAAAGACGATCCTGTTCGTCACCCATGACATGAACGAGGCCCTGCGGCTCGGCAACCAGGTCTCGATACTCGACGGCGGCCGGATCGTCCAGACCGGAACGGTCAGCGATATCGTCACCCGCCCCTGCAATGATTACGTGGCCGCATTCGTCCGCCACATGAATCCGCTCACGGTGCTCACCGCCGCCATGGTCATGCAACCGCTGGCGGAACTTCCGGGCGAGCACTCCTGGGTCTGGCTCGACGCGGAGCGGCGCTTGAAGCTGCAGACCGACGCGCAGGGCCGCGCGAGCCTGGCCTGGCACGATGGGGTGGCGCTGGAGATTTCAGCGCTGGAGGCCGGCGAGGCCGCGAACGGTGCGCCGCGCCTGATGCGCGTGCCGGGCAGTTGCTCCCTGCAGACGATCGTCGCGATCCATCGCTCCAGCAAGCTTCCGGTGCTGGTGGAGGGCGCCGCCGGGCTCGTGGGCGTCTGCGGTGCGGCGCAGATCGTGGCCGCCCTGGACCAGCACCGGTTGTCGGCCCCGCCGGGCCCCGCACCCTAGCGCTGCTGCGTCCGCCAGTTCGGGGCCTCGTAGAACGCTGCCGTTGACTCGGGCAGCAGCGGCCGCCCGCGGATGTGATCGGCCAGTTTCTCGGCCAGCATGAGGGTTGGCGCGTTCAGATTGCCGTTGGTGATCGAGGGCATGATCGAGGAATCGACGACCCGAAGATTCTGGACACCAAAGACGCGTGCTTCTGCATCCACGACCGCGTGCGGGTCCCCCGCGCGGCCCATCGGGCAGGTGCAGGAGGGGTGGTAGGCGCTCTCGACCTTGGTACGAATGAACTCGTCGATTGCCGCATCGTTTTGCCGCTCGGCGCCCGGCTGGATCTCGCGCCCGCGGTAGCGGTCAAACGCCGGTTGCGCGAACAGCTCGCGGGTCAGGCGCACGCAGGCTCGCATCTCGTGCCAGTCACCTTCGTGGCTCATGTAGTTGAAACAGATCTTCGGCGCGGCGCGCGCGTCCGCCGAAGCCAGCCGCACCCAGCCGCGGCTCCTAGAACGCATCGGCCCGACGTGCGCCTGGAAGCCGTGCTCGTGGGCCTTGGCCGAGCCGTCGTAGCTCACGGCCACGGGCAGGAAGTGATACTGGATGTCCGGGTAGCGGATACCGGCGCGGCTGCGGATGAAGCCGCAGGTCTCGAAGTGATTGCTCGCGCCCAGCCCGTCCTTGAACAGCAGCCAGCGCAACCCTACCCTGAGCTTGGCCAGCGGCGTCATCGACGAGTACAGCGTGATCGGCTCGCGGCAGGCCACCTGGAAATAGAACTCGAGATGATCCTGCAGGTTCTCCCCGACCCCGGGCAGGTCATGGAGCATCTTGATGCTGAAAGCCGCGAGCTCAGGTCCAGGTCCCAACCCCGAAAGCTTGAGCAGTTGCGGTGAATTGATCGAGCCCGCGCACAGGATCACTTCACGCCGCGCGCGCACACGGCAGGGCTGCGAGCCGCGCAGATAATCGACACCGCTCGCCCGCTGGCCTTCGAAGCGGACCCGGGTCGCGAGCGCGTGGGTGAGGACCTTGAGATTCTGGCGGCGCATCGCAGGGCGCAGGTAGGCATTGGCGGCGCTCGCACGGACCCCGCCACCGACGGTCATGTCCAGGCGCCCGAACCCTTCCTGCTGAAAGCCGTTGATGTCCGCGGTGAGCGGATAACCGGCCTGCTTCGCGGCCTCCAGCCAGGCGGCGTGCAGCGGATTGCTCAGCGTCCCATAGCGGGTCGAGAGCGGCCCACTGTCGCCGCGGTACTCATCGCCCCCGAGAAAGCGCCGCTCCGCGCGGCGAAAGTAGGGCAGCACCTGGCGGTAACCCCAGCCGCGCGCACCCTCCTCTACCCAACGCTCGAAGTCGAAGGGATTGCCGCGCACGTACACCAGGCCATTGATAGAAGAGGAGCCGCCCAGCACCTTGCCGCGCGGCGTATGGAGCTGCCGCCCGCTTAAGGCCGGTTCCGGCTCGGTGTGATAGCCCCAGTTGTAGCGCGGCCGGTTCATCGGGATTGCCAGCGCCGAGGGCATCTGGATGAAGATCGAGCGATCCGACCCGCCGTACTCGAGCAGCAGTACGCTGCTGCGGCCGTCTTCAGTCAGGCGATCCGCCAGGACGCAGCCGGCGGAACCGGCACCGACGATGACGTAGTCGAAGGTCTCGGCGTCCCGGTCGGCATCCATTGAAAAACCCTTGAGATCAGTGGCGAATGGCGAGGCCGCTCGAGCCTAGCATGCACCTGGGACCCTGTTAACTCATATGGAGTGACGGGGCCGTCATGACGCGCCGGGGCAAGCCGACGCCGCAATTTGATCAGCGTGGCGGCAGCGCGCTGACCATACTGGCGGCCCGGCACCAAGGCCACGATCGCCATGACAGAGCCGCAAGCAGTTCCCGCACACCGTGCCCGCCCGAGCGGGCGCGACGCCAAGCGCGCGGCGCGCGCGGCGCGAGCCGTCGCATCGATCCCCTATATCACGCGCGCGCTGCCCTGCTACGAGGTCCTGAACGAGGACGGCCTGGCGCTCATCGAGCGCAATGCCGACACCATCCTGGCCGAGATCGGCATCAAATTCCTGGGCGACCCGGAGGCGATCGAGCTGTGGCGCCGGGCCGGCGCCGAGGTGCACGATGAGCTGGTGCGCTTTCCGCGCGGCATGTGCCGCGAGCTGGTGCAGAAGAACGCGCCGCGGGAGTTCGTGCAGCAGGCGCGCAATCCGGCCCGCAGCGTGCGCATCGGCGGGCCCCACACGGTGTTCGCGCCGGCCTACGGCTCACCCTTCATACACAATCTCGACGAAGGACGCCGCTACGCCCGGATCGATGACTTCCGCAATTTCGTCAAGCTCGCCTACATGGCCCCGTCGCTCCATCACTCCGGCGGCACGATCTGCGAACCGGTCGACCTCCCGGTCAACAAGCGCCATCTGGACATGGTGTACTCGCACATCAAGTACAGCGACAAGGCCTTCATGGGCTCGGTGACGCATCCGGAGCGTGCCGCCGACAGCGTCGAGCTGGCGAAGCTCGCCTTCGGTGGCGATCTCACCGATGCGGAGACCGGCCGGCCCAAGACGCTGCTGGTGAGCCTGATCAACGTCAATTCCCCGATGACTTACGATTCCACGATGCTGGGCGCGCTCAAGGTGTACACGCGCGCCAACCAGGCCGTCATCGTCACCCCTTTCATCCTCGCCGGCGCCATGTCGCCGGTGACCGTGGCCGGCACCGCCGCCCAGACGCTCGCCGAGGCCCTGGCCGGGATGGCCTTCACGCAGCTGCTCAATCCCGGGGCGCCGATTGTCTTCGGCAGCTTCGCTTCCTCCATCTCGATGCAGTCCGGCGCACCGACCTTTGGCACGCCGGAGCCGGCCCTCGTGCTGTACATCATGGCGGCCCTGGCGCGCCGCCTCGGCGTGCCCTTCCGCTCCGGCGGAGGCCTGTGCGCTTCGAAGCTCCCCGATGCGCAGGCGGCGTTTGAATCGGCGCAGACGCTGGTGCCCACCTGCCTGGCGGGCGTGAATTTCGTGCTGCATACCGCCGGCTGGCTGGAAGGCGGCCTGGCGATGGGCTACGAAAAATTCGTCATGGACGCCGACCAGGCCGGCATGATGCACACCCTGCTCGCGGGCGTGGATCTGTCCGAAAACGGCCAGGCGCTGGATGCGATCCGCGAAGTGGGCCCGGGCAAGCACTTCCTCGGTTGCGCCCACACGCAGGCGAATTTCGAAACCGCGTTCTACCGCTCGCCGCTGGCGGACAACAACAGTTTCGAGCAGTGGCAGGCCGAGGGCTCCAAAGACATGGCGACGCGCGCCAACGCCATGTGGAAAAAGCAGCTCGCCGAGTATGAAGCCCCGCCACTCGATGTGGCCGTCGATGAGGCCCTGTGCGATTACATCAATCGGCGCAAGGCAGCGTTCCCGGACTCCAACATCTAGGGCTTCGGCACCGGTCGCCGTCCGCGGCCCTCGCGATTGGCCCCCGGACTGGCGGCAATCTTCACCGGCGGCAACTCGATGAGCTTGCGCAGTTGCGGGTACGGCGCCGTCTTGTGCGGAATCGCCATCGCCTCGACGAAGTGCGCCTGGAACTGCGGCTCGATCGCGGTCTCGATCTTCTCCACCCGCCCCACCAGCTGCTCGATGAGCGTGCGCGAGCGCGCATCCAGCAGGGCGATGCGCGCGCCCGTGCCGGCCGCATTGCCCGCCGAGGTCACGCGGGAGAGATCGCAGTCCGGGATCATGCCGAGCACGGTGGCATATTTGACGTCGATATGGCTGCCAAAGGCGCCCGCGAGGCGGATGCGATCCACCGTATCGATGCCGTGCCGGTCCATCAGCAAGCGGATGCCCGCATAGAGTGCGGCCTTGGCCAGCTGAATGGCACGCACGTCGTTCTGCGTGATGCGCAGCAGCTGCGAGCCTTCGTGCAGGACGTAGGCAAAAGTCCTACCATCCGCGACCACGCGCGGGCTGCGTGCCGCCATCGCGCCGTCGATGACACCGTCCTGCGTGATGACCCCGGCCAGATACAGTTCCGCCAGCACCTCGATGATGCCCGAGCCGCACACGCCGGTGACCCCGGTCGCGGCGGCGGCGGCCGCAAAGGCCGGATCGTCAGACCACAGCTCCGAACCGATCACCCGGAAGCGCGGCTCGAGCGTCTGCCGATCGATCCGCACGCGCTCGATGGCCCCGGGCGCCGCGCGCTGGCCGCAGCTGATCTGCGCCCCTTCGAAGGCCGGACCGGTTGGGCTCGAGCAGGCCAGCAGGCGCTCGCGGTTCCCAAGGACGATCTCTGCATTGGTGCCCACATCGACCAGCAGCGTCATGTCGTCCGACATGTCCGGCCGCTCGGCGAGGATCACCCCGGCGGTGTCCGCGCCCACGTGCCCGGCGATGCAGGGCAGGACATAGACGCGTGCGTTCGGGTGCAGCGACACGCCGATCTCGGCGGCCGTCACGGTCAGTGCACGATCGATTGCGAGCGCAAAGGGCGCTCCGCCCAGCTCCACCGGATCGATGCCCAGCAGCAGGTGGTGCATGATCGGATTGCCGACCACGGTCGCTTCGAGGATCAGCTCGGGGGTGATCCCGGCCGAGCGCGCCACTTCGGCGGCCAGCTCACTGAGGGCCTGGCGCACGGCCTGCGTCATCTGCACCGCGCCGCCTGGATTCATCATGGCGTATGAAACCCGGCTCATCAGATCCTCGCCGAAGCGGATCTGCGGGTTCATCGCACCGGCGGAAGCCACGACTTCGCCGTTCGCCAGGTTGCACAAGTGCGCCGCGATGGTCGTCGAGCCGACATCGACAGCGAGCCCGTAGACCTGCTCGTGAAATCCGGGCCACACGGCGATGATGCGGGCGCCATCGTGCACCGCGACCGTGACCTTCCAGGCGCCTGCGCGCAGCGCAGACTGCAGCTGCTGCAGGACCGCGAGGTCGCAGTCCAGATTCGACAGCTCCCACTCGCGCAGCAGCGCGGTTTCGAGGCGGCGCAGGTCGCCCGAAGGGTCGTGCATGTCCGGCTGCGCCACTTCGACAAAGTGCAGCCGCACCACCGGATACAGTTCGATATCGCGTGCCTCGGCGGCCTTGCGCACCACCTGGCGGTGCACCTGGCTCGAGGGCGGCACATCGACGACGACGTCCGCTTCGACTCGCGCCTGGCAGGACAGGCGCCGGCCATCGCTCAAGCCCACGCGCGCGCCGTACTTGCGCTCGGCCTCGGAGACCGGCGAGAGGCTGGCGGCGCTCGACTGGACCCCGTGCTTGGCGAATTCACCTTCGGCCACGAGTACCTGGCAGCGGCCGCACATGGCCCTGCCCCCGCACACGGAATCGATATCGACCCCCAGGCTCCGCGCCGCTGTCAGGAGCGGCGTGCCGACGGCAAAGCGCCCGCGCTTGCCGGACGGCGTGAAGACGACCAGGCGTTCGCCCGTGCTCAAGGCTGGATCTCAGCCAGGAGCCGCGGGACGGCGCCGATGACCACCCTTGCGCAGGCCGCGTGTTTCCCCGGGCGCACCCGTGGGCGGCGGCGCGCTCTCACGGAACTTGCGGATCCAGTTGGTGCAATCCGGGTCATGACCCATCATGACGTCGGCCCCCATGCAGGCACGGACGATGTCGCCGTGCAGCGGATTGGTGATCGCGGACGTCAGGCCGTTGGCGATCGCCATGGTCAAAAAGGCGCTGTTGATGCCATCGCGGCCCGGCAGGCCGAAACTCACGTTCGAGGCGCCGCAGGTCGAATTGACCTTCAGTTCATGCTGGAGCCGCCGCACAAGGCGCATCACCTGCACGCCGGCCTTGTTGATCGCACCGATCGGCATCACGAGCGGATCGACGATCACGTCCGCGACCGGAATGCCATGGTCCTGGGCGCGGTGGACGATTTTCTTGGCCACCTCGAAGCGGACGTCCGGATCCTCCGAGATGCCGGTCTCGTCATTGGAGATCGCGACCACGGCCGCGCCGTATTTCTTCACCAGCGGCAGCACCGCCTCGAGCCGCTCCTCTTCACCGGTGACCGAGTTGATGAGCGGCTTGCCCTTGTAGACGGCCAGTCCGGCGGCCAGCGCGGCGACGATCGAGGAGTCGATGGACAGCGGCACGTCGGTGATGGATTGCACCAGCTGCACGGCCCGGGCAAGGATCGCCGGTTCGTCGACCAGCGGAATGCCCGCGTTCACATCCAGCATGTGCGCGCCGGCCTCGACCTGCGCGAGCGCGTCGGCCGCAACGCGGCTGAAATCCCCCGCCGACATCTCGGCGGCCAGGATCTTGCGGCCGGTCGGATTGATGCGCTCGCCGATAATGACGAAGGGGCGATTGAATCCGATCACCACCTCGCGCGTGGCCGAACTGATAATGGTGTCCGTCATGATGTTTTCCTGTCCAATGAACCAAATTGCGTGCCTTCCGGCCGCCAGGGGCGCCGGCCGCCGAGCACGCCCGAACGCTCGATGACTTCCGCCACCGACTCTTCCTGGCGGTAGGCCATCACGTGCACGCCGCTCACACCCTTGATCGTGTGCAGCTCCTGGATGAGCTCGACGCACAGATTCCGTCCCTCGCGGGCCTGGTCGCTGGCGCCGGCAAGCCGCGCGATGATCTCATCTGGCACGTGCATGCCCGGCACGTGCGCCCTCATCCACTCGGCGGCCTTCGCCGAGCGCAGCGGGCCGACGCCCACCAGTATGAAGGCGCGCTCGAGCACCCCCAGCTCCTCGACGGCGCGCATGAAGACGCGCAGGCGCTCAAGATCGAAGCAGTACTGCGTCTGGACGAACTGCGCACCCGCGGCCACTTTCTTCGCCAGCCGGAGCGCGCGGTGTTCCGCCGGCGGCGCGACCGGATTCTCCGCCGCCCCGAGCAGTACCCGCGGGGCGTAGCTGATCTTCCTTCCGCTCTCGAAGCGGTGGTGGTCGCGCAGATTGCAGGCGATGTCGAGCAGCGAGATCGCGTCGAGATCAAACACGGGCATGGCCTGGGGATGATCGCCCGCCTGCACGCCGTCGCCCGTGAGGCACAGCATGTTGCACACCCCCATCGCCGCACCACCGAGGATATCGCCCTGGATGGCGATGCGATTGCGGTCGCGGCAGGAAATCTGCATCACCGGCGCGTGCCCGATGCGCGTCAGCAGCGCGCAGACCGCCAGGCTCGACATGTGGCAGTTCGCGCCGCTTCCGTCCGTCGCGTTGATGGCATCGACATAGCCCTCGAACACCCGTGCACGCCGGTAGACGTCTTCGGGATCGGCTGAGTCGGGCGGCGCCAGCTCCGCCGTCACCGCGAACGCCCCGGCCCGCAGCACGCGTTCGAAGCGGCCGGGCGAGGTGTGGCCGGGCCGGATCGGCAGCGGATAGCCCGGTACCGGTTCGTCCTCGAACTTCACCGCGGCGTCTCCGATTTCTCGCGCACCACCCGCAGCCACGAGGACGAACCCTCGAGGCGCCGGTCCACCGGTCCCTGCACGACCCGGATGGCGTCCAGTCCTCCCGGGATGCGCTCGGCACCGGCAAAGGCTTCCATCCACACGCAGCGCATCTCCGGCCGCACTTCGCAGTGACCGTCGGCGCGCACGCCACCGCAGGGGCCGTTGCGCAGCTGCTTGGGGCAGTTCATCGGACAGGACATGCCGGTCGAGCTCAGCACGCAACGACCGCACATCTTGCAGTCGAAGAGCAGGCCCTTGACCACGCGCTCGACGGCGGCAACCGGCCGCTCGAGGCGCCGGTAACCGAGCAGACGCCACAGCGGCGCCAGGTTCAGGAGCAGCGTTTCGAAACCCTGGTAAAAACGCGCCAGTCCGCGCGCATGCCGCACCGACCAGAGCCGCGTGGCGTACATCAGGCCTGGCTCTCGCCAGCGCCGCCGCCTGCAGTGCTTGCGGGCGGGACGGCCTGCGCCTCGTCGTTCCCCTTGGCGCGGATGATGCGTTCCAGATCGGCATCGGAGTAGCGCGCATCAAGCTCGGCCGCGGCCGCGGCGGCCTCCTGCTCGAGATTCTCGCCGCAGCTGCGCGGCGGGCTGCGCTTCCAGTCGGCAAGGTAGGCGTCCGAACTGCCCTTGCCGGCGCGCATCGCAGCGCGGTCTACCGCTTCCTGGAAGCGGGCAGGCAGCGGCACCTTGGCCCGCTCCCGCCCGCGCATCACGATGACCTGGGCGGGAATATCGCGCCAGGAGATGATGATCAATGAGGCCACGCGCTGTGCTCCTTGCGTTGCCCGATCGAAGCGGCGGAAACGGTGGCGACCTGCCCCAGCGTGCTTGCCAGCTCCCCGTATCCGGTGTGGCGTTCTTCGTAGGCCAGTCCGAGCCGCTGCGCGGCCGCCCGGGCGGCGGCACTGAGCGAGGCGTCGGCCGCCTGCACCAGGTAGACGAGGCGCCGGTAATTGCGAAAATACTCGGGCAGCAGCTCCGGATGGCGGTCCAGTCCCAGACCCTCGATGACGAGCCGGTCGAAGTGACGGACGAGGAAGTCGGTCAGGTAGAAGGTGCCGGGCTCGGCCTGGCTGAGCTCGGCAAAGACCGCGGAAGTGGCGAAGAACTCGTAGCAGTGCGCGCCGGGCAGGCGCGCGATGCCTTCGGATGCGAGCATGGTGTCGAGCATGCCGCCGGTGCCGCAATCCGCGTAGGCAACGAAGATGCGCTGGTAGCGCCCGCGCGCCGCGCGGATCGCCTCCTGCACCGCCGCAGGGATCCGCTCGGGGCGGTTGTGCAATTCCGGCGGCAGGCATTCGACCGCCATGTCCGACCAGCCGTTCAGGCGCTTGAGGGCCACGATCTCCCGGGCCAGGGCTCCGCAGGCGATGACGAGGAGCGGTTCGGCACCCTCAGCCATCCGCGTCAGTGCGCCGCAGCGCGGCGCGCCGCGATCAGTGTCTTCGCCGTTTCGACGGCGATGGCGGCGTCGCGGCAGTAGGCGTCGGCCCCGATCGCCTTGGCGAAGTCGTCGTTCAGCGGCGCGCCGCCGACCATGACGATGTACTTGTCGCGCAATCCTTTCTGCTTGAGCGTGTCGATGACCACTTTCATGTAGGGCATGGTGGTCGTGAGCAGGGCCGACATGCCGAGGATGTCCGGCTTGTGTTCCTCGAGCGCGGCCAGGTAATTCTCCACCGGATTGTTGATGCCGAGGTTGATCACCTCGAAGCCCGCCCCTTCCAGCATCATCGACACCAGATTCTTGCCGATGTCGTGGATGTCTCCCTTCACCGTGCCGATGACCACCTTGCCGATCGGCTCGGCGCCGGTCTCGGCCAGGAGCGGGCGCAGGATCTCCATGCCCGCCTTCATCGCATTGGCCGCGAGCAGCACTTCGGGCACGAACAGGATGCCGTCCCTGAAGTCGATCCCGACGATGCGCATGCCCTCGACCAGGGCATCGTTGAGCACCTTGTCCGGGCCCCAGCCGCGCTTCAGGAAAATATTCGTGGCGGAGACGATCTCTTCCTTGAGACCGTTGTACAGGTCGTCATGCACCTGCTCCGTCAGCTCCTGATCGTTCAGGGTATTAAGATCAAACGTTTCGGTCGATTCCGCGCCCATCGGTTGACTCCCGGAAGACAGCATTCGCCAAGCCAGTCCCCGACTCGGGGCGAACTGCGCCGTATCCGACATGGTACGGCCCCCACCCTGCTCAGGGTGGCGCCTTGGCGACCTCAACTTACCATCACGCGACATACCGCGGCGAGGACATCGGAAAGCATTTTATCGCTAGGTCAATGCTTCTTATCGATGCCGGCGCCGCTTGCGCCGGCGCGGCGGCCCATTTCGGTGGCGGCGGGCCTCAAGCAGAAAGCCGTCGCATTCTGACAATCGGCCCGTCCTGCAGTCCCGACAATAACGGCTGATCCGTTGCCGGAGCAGCACGCTTGAGTTTTGACACCGAACATCCGCTGGTACTCACCGCCAGCTGCGCGAGCCGCATGGGCACGACCGCGGCGATCGCCGGATTCCTGTCCGCCCGCCACCTGTATGTCATGGAGATGCAGCAGTTCGACGATACGATCTCGCAGCGCTTCTTCGTGCGCGCCACCTTCTGCGCGGTCCGCGGAGAGCCGGTCGACCTCGCCGCGCTGCGCCACGACTTTGCCTCTGTGGCGAGCGCCGAGGAACTGGACTGGCGCATCCACGATTCCAGCGAGCGCATGCGCGTGCTGCTGATGGTGTCGAATTTCGATCACTGCCTGGAAGACCTGCTCTACCGCCACCGCATCGGCGAGCTCAGGATGGACATCATCGCCATCGTCTCCAATCACGTGACCTTGCAGCCGGTGGCGGCACAGCATCGCATTCCCTTCTTTCACCTGCCGGTCACACCGGCCACCAAGGCGGAGCAGGAGCGGCGCCTGCTCGAGCTCATCGAGTCGACCCGCACGGAACTGGTGGTGCTCGCCCGCTATATGCAGATCCTCTCCAACGAACTGTGTGGCCAGCTGCGCGGCCGCGCCATCAACATCCACCACTCCTTCCTGCCGGGCTTCAAGGGTGCGAAGCCCTATCACCAGGCCTATGAGCGCGGCGTGAAGCTGATCGGCGCGACCGCCCACTACGTCACCGACGATCTGGACGAAGGGCCGATCATCGAGCAGGTGGTGGAACGCGTCGACCATCGCGATACGCCGGACATGCTGGTGGCCGCGGGACGCGACTCCGAGCGGCGCGCGCTGTCGACGGCGGTGCGGCTCGCCATTGAGCATCGCCTCTTTCTCAACGGCAATCGCACCGTGGTGTTCCGCTAGAGGGTCCACCCTTCAAGATTGCAGGATCAGTTCCGCCCCTCTCTCCGCCACCATGATGGTCGCCGCATTGGTGTTGCCCGAGGTGAGGGTGGGGAACACCGAGGCGTCCACGACGCGCAGCGCCTCGAGCCCGTGCACCCTAAGCTTATGATCAACCACGGCGGTACGCGGATCGGGTCCCATGGCGCAGGTTCCACAGGCGTGAAAGACCGAGCCGCCGCGCTGCCGGAAATCCTCCAGCAGTTCCGCGGCCGATTGCCGCCCGGCGCCTGGTTTCAGTTCACTCTCGATCACCTGTGCCAGCGCCGGCGCGCTGGCGATGCGCCGCAGCAGCTGCGCACCCTCGAAGACATCTTCCACGTCGGCGGCCGTGGACAGGGAATTCGGGCGGATGGCCGGCGCCAGGAGCGGATCGGGGGACACGAGCGAGATTGAACCGCGGCTGGTGGGGCGGCAGGTATTGAAGGACATCAGGAATCCCGGGAAAGGGTCGGGCTGCAGGAGCCGCCGTTCCAGGCCGGTGACCGTCCCGTAGCTGAGCGGGTTGAAGTAGAGGTGCAAATTCGGCCGCTCCAGGCCGGGGCGGCTGCGCGCAAAGGCCCCAGCCTGGTTGACGCTCATTCCCAGTACGCCGCGCCGGCCCAGCAGGTAGCGCAGCGCCGCCTTGATCTTGCCGCTCAGCGGATAGAGTTCGTCGTTGAGGGTCGGCACGCGCGAGCGGAAATAGTAGTTCACGGCCAGATGGTCCTGGAGCCCCTGGCCCACCGCGGGCGCGTGCAGCACGACCGGGAGGCCCAGATTGCGCAGCGCCGATTCATCCCCGATCCCGGAGAGCTGCAGCAGCTGCGGCGAATTGACCGCGCCTGCGCACACGATCACCTCGCGCCGCGCCCGGGCGCTGCGTCGTTCGTCACCGCACCGGTATTCGACACCGCTCGCGTGCCGTCCGCTGAAAGTCAGGCGCGTGGCCAGCGCCCCGGTCTCGACGCTGAGATTGCGGCGACGCATCGCCGGCCGGAGAAACGCGCTGGCGGTCGATTCGCGCCAGCCATCGCGTATCGTCATGTGCCAGGTGCCCGCACCATCCATGACGGCGCCGTTGAAATCGGCTGTGGCCGGAATGCCCGCTTCGGCGCAGCCTGCAATGAAGCGCCGGCACAGCGGGTGGGCGGTGTGCGAGATCTCGCTCACGCGCATCGGGCCGCCGGCACCGTGATACTCCGTGGCGCCCCAGACGTGATCTTCGGAGCGCTTGAAAAACGGCAGCACGTCCGCGTAGCCCCAGCCCGGATTTCCCGCTGCCGCCCAGTCATCGAAGTCCCCGCGATGGCCGCGCACGTAGACCATCGCGTTGATCGAACTGGAGCCGCCCAGCACCTTGCCGCGCGGCCAATAGCACTCGCGATTATCGAGCCCCGGATCGGGCACAGCGAAATATTTCCAGTTGTAGCGCGGATCGGTAAATGTCCGGCCGTAGCCGATCGGCACGCGGATCCAGGGACTGCGATCCGAGCCGCCGGCCTCCAGCAGCAGCACGCTGTAGCGTCCGTTCGCGGTCAGCCGGTCGGCCAGCACGCAGCCCGCCGATCCTGCCCCTGTTATGATGTAATCGAATTCAGCCACGAGCGCGCTCGCATTGCCCACCAAGATCGATCTGCGGAAGCTCCCGCCGCTCAACGCCCTCAAGGGCTTCGAGGCGGCCACGCGAAGACAGAGTGTCCGGGAGGCCGCCGATGAACTGTTCCTCACCCATCCGGCCGTAAGCTACCAGATTCAGGTCCTGGAGCAGGATCTGGGCGTGGAACTGTTCTCGCGCGCCGGCCGTTCGCTGGCCCCGACGACGGAGGGGCGCCTGTTCTACGGCTATGTACGCCGGGCGCTCGAAACCCTCATCGAGGGCGTGGAGAGCGTGCGCCGCACGCGCGCCGACTCCCCGCTGCGCGTGCAGACTTACATCACCGCCTCGATTCGCTGGCTGGCGCGCAAGCTCCCCGATTTCGTGGCGACGCATCCGGATATAAAGGTCCTGCTCACGACCTATGCCTTCGACTGGGCCTTCGATGACACGATTGCCGATGTCGGGCTGGTCTACTGCGAAAAGGAACCCGGCCCGGAATACTGCTGGATCCCGCTCTTCGATTACCGCCTGCACGCCGTGTGCAGCCCGGAGCTGGCGCTGCCGCTCGGGCCGGCGCCCTCCCCGGCGGCGCTGCTTAAGCTGCCGTTGGTGGCGATCTACAGCGAATCGCACCACTGGGACCTGTGGTGCGAGTCGGCGCAGCTGGTCTACGACGCCAAGCCGGCCATCGTGGTCGACACGCTCGCCGTGGCGCTGGAAATTGCGCTCGCGGGGCGCGGCGTGGCGCTCGTGAATGGCCCCTTCGACACCGATCTGCTGGCTTCGGGGCAACTGGTCAAGCCGGTCAGCCACGAGTACGTCTGCCCGGGCAGCTGGGGGCTGATCTGCCGGCGCGAGTCGCAGGACAACCCGCGCGTGAAGGCCTTCATGGAATGGCTGGTGGGCGTCGCCCGGCCGACCGACACCAAGCCTGCCTAGGCCGCCGGCGCCCGTCGCGGTCCGCGCGGCACCACCTCGGCGCCTCGCGCCGCGGGTTCAAGATCGACCATTTCGGCCGGAAAGCCCGGCGCACGCACCTCCACGCCGCAGGCCTCCTCGAGCCGGCGAATGATGTTGGGAGAATGCTCCCGCGCGCCGTAGCGGCGCTCGCCATCCTTAAATATTCCCAGCACCAGCGGCGAGAGTTCGAGCGGCACGTGGTGCGCTCGCGCGAGCGCATCGAACAGCCCGACGTCCTTGATCACCAGGTCCATCGTGAAATTGATGTCGCGGCTGCCGTTGAGGATCACCTGCGATTCGGTCTCGTGGACGAAGGAATTGCCCGAGGAAATGCGAATGCCTTCATAGGTCATGTTCAGGTCCAGTCCGGCCACGCGGGCCACCGTCAGGGCCTCGGCCAGGGCCGCCAGGTGGACCGTGCACAGATAATTCGTGAGCACCTTGAGCATCGAGGCCGATCCGAGCGGACCGGTATGCAGGATATCGCGACCGAGAATGGCCAGCGTCGGCAGCACGCGCTCAAAGGCCGGCCGGCTGCCACCGGCAAAAATCGCGATATTTCCGGTGGCCGCCCGATGACAGCCCCCTGAAACCGGACAATCCATCGCTGTGGCACCCAGCGCCTCGACCTTCGCGGCCAGGCGCCTGACCTCCGCATGGTCCGTCGTGCTCATTTCCAGCCAGATTTGTCCGGCACCGAGACCTGCGAGCACGCCATCGGCACGCTCCATGACCTCCGCCGAAGCGGCCGGGGATGGCAGGCAGGTGATGACGATGTCGACGGAGGCCGCCAGCTCGCGCGGCGACCCGGCGCGCTTCGCGCCCCGGGAGACGAAGGAGTCCACCACTGCATCGTTCAGATCGCGGACGGTCAGGTCTACGCCCTGGCGCAGCAGGTTGCCCGCCAGCTTGCTGCCCACATTACCGAGCCCAATGAATCCGATTCGCGCTTCAGTCACGAAAGCACCACCTTATATATCGGGGCAGGCAGTCACCCCGCTGGCGCAGAGGCTAGCGACATGGCAATGTCCGGAACAAGCAAAAAATATAGCCGGACCGGAAAGCGCCGTTAGGTGTGGGTGCTGGCTGGAACAGGCCGCCGGCATTTTTACTGGCGCCGCCGGTCAAGTTTGCGTTAAATGCAGGCCGGCTTACTTTCGCACCGGGGGCTGAGTTCATGAGCACGACTACCCACGCGCAAGCGGCAGCGGCAAGCGGGGACTCGGCCGCACTGCGCTGGTACGTGCTGATATTGATGTGCTGTGTCTACACGCTCAGCATCACTGATCGTTACATGGTCACCCAGGTGCTGGATCCCATCCGGCGCGAGCTGAAGCTGACTGACTCCGGAGTCGGCTTGCTCACGGGCCCCTCACTCGCCTTTTTCTACGTGATTCTGGGATTCCCAATCTCCTGGCTCATTGACCGCAGCAACCGGCGCAACATCATCTCCGTGTCGATCGTAGCCTGGTCGGCGATGACGCTGTGTACCGGGCTCTCGCGCACCTCCTGGCAGTTTCTGCTCTCGCGTATTGGGATCGGCATCGGCGAAGCGGGCGGTACGCCCGGGGCGAATTCCATCATCTCCGACTACTTTGCCGCAGCACGCCGCCCAATGGCACTCACGGTATTTTCGCTGGGTGCCCCGATCGGAGCATATTTCGCATCGGATACCACAGGTTGGATCGCGGACCTCCACGGCTGGCGGGCGCCCTTCCTGTGGCTGGGGGCGCCCGGGGTCATCGTAGGTCTTCTGATCTATTTCACCGTCAAGGAACCGCGTCGTGGCAAGTTGGACGCTGTACTGGTCGACAAGAAGCCTTCCTTCCTGGACGCCTTGCGCTACCTGTGGACCCAGCGTTCGGCCGTGCACGTCATGGTCGCGAGCGCCTTGACGGCGCTGTGGGGCTGGGGACTGATGTACTGGACCCCAACATTTCTGATGCGCAGTTACGGCTTGAGTTCGGGCGAGGCGGGCGCGATCACCGGTCCCATCCACCTTTACGGCGGCGTCGCCGCCACGGTGTACACGAGCTGGCTACTCACCCGTCCGTCGATGGCCGATCCGCGCCGAATCGTGTGGCTGATGGGGTGGTGGATCGGACTGGCGAGCCTCGTGTCACTGGTCATCTACACCACCCACTCCCTGGCGCTGACACGCTGGCTATTCTGGCTGTTCATTCCATCGATCTATTTCTACATCGGCCCCTGCTTTGGAATGTTGCTCAATCTGGCCGAGCCGCGTATGCGTGCGGTGTTTTGCGCCGCGACACTGTTCATCGCGAATGTTGGCAATCTGATCGTCGCCCCAGTCGGTGTTGGCCTCCTGAGCGATTGGTTTGCTCCCGGCCACGCCGGTCCTGGGGAATCGCTCCGGCTTGCGATGCTGTGCCTCGTGCCGACCGGCTTCTGGGCGACGTACCATTACTTCTGGTCAGCGCGCCGCCTGGTGCAGGACCAGGAGCGCGCGACGGGCGTCAAGGTCGGCTGACCGCCCATGCAGCTCTTCCCACTCGAGGAATACGGCACGTGAAATCTCTGCAGCACTACATCGGCGGGCGCTGGGTGATGCCCAGCGGCGGTGCCGCTCCATACCCGGTGATCAATCCGGCCACCGAACAGGCGGTCGCGCAGCTGTTGATGGGCTCGGCCCAGGATGTCGATGCCGCCGTCCTCGTGGCCCGCGCCGCTTTTCCGGGCTACGCGGCGCGCTCCCTCGAGCAGCGCATCGAGGACCTGCGCCGTCTGCGTGCAGTGTTCGAGCGGCGCTATGGCGAAATGGTCGCCGCGATCACGACCGAGATGGGCGCACCGCACGATCTGTCGTCCGGCACGCAGGCCGCCAGCGGGCTGGAGCACATCGACGCCACGATCGAGGCCGCCCGGGAACTGGACTGGGAGCGCAGGGTGAGTGGAACGGTGAACGTGGTGCGCGAGCCGATCGGTGTCTGCGGGCTCATCACGCCGTGGAACTGGCCCATCAATCAGATCATGGGCAAGCTCGCTCCGGCGCTGGTGGCCGGCTGTACCGTGGTGCTTAAGCCCAGCGAGCAGGCGCCGCTCTCGGCGCAACTCCTGGCGGAATTCATCGACGAAGCGGGACTGCCGGCGGGCGTGTTCAATCTGGTGCACGGCAGCGGACCCGTGGTCGGCGCCGCCATGAGTGCGCACGCCGATATCGACATGCTGTCCTTTACCGGTTCGACGCGCGCCGGCATCGCGGTGGCGCGGGCTGCCGCGGACACCGTCAAGCGCGTCACCCAGGAACTCGGTGGCAAGTCGGCCAACATCGTGTTCGCCGACGTCGATCTGGACGCCGCCATCGCGCGTGGCGTGCGCGGGTGCTTCAACAACACCGGACAGTCCTGCAGCGCGCCGACCCGCATGCTCATCGAGGAATCGGTCTATCCGCGTGCCATCGAAATTGCCGCGGCGACCGCCCGCGCGGTCAAGGTGGGCGATCCCACCAAGCCCGGCGATCATCTGGGCCCGCTGGCATCGCGGATGCAGTTTGAGAAAGTGCAGGGCTGCATCGCCGCTGGCATCGCGGAAGGCGCACGCTTGCTGGTGGGCGGCCCCGGCCGGCCGGAAGGTCTCGCGACGGGATTTTTCGTGCGCCCGACGCTATTCTCCGAAGTCAATAACCGGATGTCGATCGCGCGGGACGAAATCTTCGGACCGGTACTGTGCCTCATGCGATTTTCGACGCTCGATGAAGCCATCGAGATCGCCAACGACACGCCCTATGGACTGGCCGCTTACGTGCAGACGGGCGACCCCCGGAAGGCACAGGCGGTCGCGCGCCGCCTGCGCGCTGGCAGCGTGCGCCTGAACGGCGCCTCACCAGGCTACCTCGAGCCCTTTGGCGGCTACCGGCAGTCGGGCAACGGCCGCGAGGGCGGCGTCTACGGCCTGCTCGAGTTTCTGGAGCTGAAATCGATCAACGGTTACTACGCCTCCTGAAGGACGCGACTGCAATGAAGCTCAAGGACATCAAGACCTTCGTCGTGGGCAATCCCCCGCCCCACAACGGCGGGCGCTATTTCGTGTTCGTGAAGCTCACGACGGATGGCAACGTCCACGGCGTTGGAGAGGCGTATTGCGTTCCCTTCCACCCCACGATCGTGGCGCGCATGCTCGAGGACGTCTTCGGCCGCTACCTCGCGGGCGAAGATCCGCACAACATCGAGAAAATCTGGCGGCGCGTGTATTCCTCCGGTTTCACGCAGCACTCCGATCTCACGCTGATGGGCGTGCTGAGCGCGCTCGAGATGGCCTGCTGGGACATCATCGGCAAGGAGGCCGGCCAGCCGGTCTACAACCTGCTGGGTGGGCGCGTGCATGAGCGGCTGCGCTCCTACACCTATATCTACGCGCGCCCGGGCGACAAGGTGGATGTCTACCAGGATCCCGACCTCTCGGCCGAGCGCGCGGTGGAGCTGGTCAAGCAGGGCTTCACGGCCATCAAGTTCGACCCGGCCGGGCCGTATACGGCCTTCGACGGCCGACAGCTCCGCCTGCCGGCCCTCGATCTGTGCGAGCGCTTCGTGCGCCAGCTCCGCGAGGCCGTGGGCTCCAGGGCGGACCTGCTCTTTGGCACCCACGGGCAGATGACGGCGGCGGGCGCCATCCGCCTCGCCCGCCGGCTGGAACCCTACGATCCCCTCTGGTTCGAGGAGCCCGTCCCGCCGGACGCACCGGAGCAGATGGCGCGGGTGGCGCGCGCCACCTGCATTCCGATCGCCGCCGGCGAACGGCTGGCCACCAAGTACGACTTCGCCCGCCTGCTGCGCGCCGGTAGCGCGGCCATCCTGCAGATGAATCTGGGGCGCGTGGGCGGAATACTGGAAGCCAAGAAAATTGCCTCCATGGCTGAAGTCGATCACGTCCAGATCGCCCCGCACCTGTACTGCGGGCCGGTGGTCGGCGCGGCGAACATCCAGCTCGCCACCTGCAGCCCCAATTTCCTGATCCAGGAGAGCATCGAAACCTGGCAGGGCTTCCACGCGGCCATCCTCAGGAAGCCGATCCAGTGGTCGGAGGGGTATATCATTCCGCCCACCGAGCCCGGACTCGGGGTTGAATTGAATGAGGACTACATCCAGGGGTTTCCGTACGAGGGCTCGCAGCTGCACCTCGAGATGGGCGCCGAGCCCCTGCCGTAGGGGTGGCTCAAGGCGCACCATGTGGGATAGCCTTGGAATGGCAGCGGGTGATTGACAGACCGGGGCGGCACCGGTAGATTTCGAGAAACTAAAGTGGGAAGGTTTCCATAGCGGTCGTTTTGTGGTTGCGGGCAGCCTATCTTTTGGCGCTGAACCCGAAAAACGCCGCATGGGAAGAGTGGGTTTGCAGTCAGCGCATGCAGGAGGTGAACAGTCCTTCTGGATGCCTTTCCAATCAAGAATCAGGGGGAAAGTTAGATGAAGAATCGTGCCGCGTACCGGGCTGGCTACCGCGCTCCGCTTTGCCGCCCTGCGACCCGCAATACCGTGGCCGCCGCCGTTGCGGCCCTCCTGGCCGGCGGTGCCGCCCATGCCCAGCAGGCCGCCGCCAGCGATTCGCTTGAAGAGGTGGTGGTCACCGGCATCCGCCACTCGATCGAGGCCTCGATCGCCACGAAACGGGAATCGACCTCCATCGTCGAGGCCGTCAGCGCCGAGGACATCGGCAAGTTGCCCGACACCAGCATCGCCGACTCCATCGCGCGGTTGCCGGGTCTGGCAGCGCAACGCATTAACGGCCGTCCGGCCGCCATCTCCATCCGCGGCCTGAGTGAAGACTACGCCGGCGCGCTGCTCAATGGGCGCCAGGTGGTGAGTTCCAGTGAAGGGCGCTCCGCCGACTACGACCAGTTCCCGTCGGAGTTGGTGAGCCAGGTCCTGGTGTACAAGACCGTGGACGCAGGGGTGGTCGGCCAGGGCCTGTCCGGCACCATCGACATCCGGCCGCTGATGCCGCTTAGCCTCGAACATCGGCAAATGGGCTTCAGTGCCCGCGGCGAGCACAATTCCAATGGCGCCCTGTCGTCCACGGGCAATGGCGCCAACGGCAACCGCTTCAGCGCCTCCTACGTGAACCAGTTTGCCGACCACACCATCGGTCTGGCAGTGGGCTTTGCGCACCTGGACACCCCGGGCCAGGATAAGAGGTACGGGGCCTGGGCTTACGGCGATTACGTGGGCCAGTGGGGCGCGGGTGCCACCGGCGTACCGGCGGTGGGCACCAACGGAGACCACGCGGTGTTCCAGCAGGGCTTCGAGGCCAGCGACACGGCCAGCAAGCAGGTGCGCGATGGACTCATGGCCGTCGTGGAGTTCAAGCCGAACGACCATTTTACGAGCACGGTCGACCTCTACTATTCGAAGTTCACGCAAGACCGCGTCGGCCACCACTGGGTGGTCGACATTGGTCTGTGGAGTTCGCCGCCAGCGGATTTCACCAATGTTGGCACCAAGGTGGTCAACGGCAATACGGTTATTGACAGCGGCACAGTGACCAACGGCCACAGCCTGGTCTACGACAAGAACTGGGACCGCACCGACAAGATCCGCTCGATCGGCTGGCGAAACGAGCTGGATTTCGGCAATGAGTGGAAGGGCACGGCTGACGTGGGCTATTCGCACGCCGACCGGGACGAGCTCTATATCCAGTCCGTGGCGCGGGCAAATGCGAATGGCTCATACGATTTCGCCAACCTCAGCACCGTTGACCACGCGTCCTGGACCACCTCGCAGAACCTGGCCGACCCGGCCGTCGTGCAGCTTACGAATGACCCGAATTGGGCCGAGTTGCGCGACCCGAAATTCCAGGATGAGATCAAGTCGCTGCAGTTCTCGGCCACTCGCACCCTGGGTTGGGGCTGGTTCAAAGCCCTCGATGCAGGTCTCGCCTACAACCAGCGCGACAAGTCCGTCACCTCCGACGCCTTCTACCTGAGGCTGACCGGGGCATCAGACCCGACGTTGGGGCTCCCCCTGGAGGCGATTCCGGCGGGCGCGTTGCGGGCGCCGGTGACGATCGACGTCGACGGCATTCACCAAAGCGTGCTGAGCTGGGATGTCCCGAGCGTCATGAGCCTGTACTCCGTTGACCCGAAGGACCCGTGGTCGGCCCAGACGAGCAAGTTCGCGGTACATGAGAAAGTGACCACCGCCTTCCTGAAGCTCGACATCGACTCGACGCTCGGCAAGGTGCCGGTGCGCGGCAACCTGGGCGTTCAGGTCGTGCACTCGAACCAGGGCGCCGATGGCTATGCCTGGAACGACGGTCCAGGTACGCCGGTTGGAGGTGCCGTGGTGCCGGTCCACGGGGGCGCCACCTATAACGACGTGCTGCCGAGCCTCAACCTGGTGTTCGAACTGAAGCAGGACCTGATGCTGCGCTTCGGCCTGGGCAAGACCATGGCGCGGCCGCGCATGGACGACATGCGCGCTGGTATCGACCAGCCGGTGCTCACGGCGATTTTGCCGGGGAGCTCGATTGGCACATGGAGCGCCAATGGCGGCGGCAAGCCCGAACTCAGACCCTGGCGTGCGGACTCGGTCGACCTTTCGCTCGAGCGCTACTTCAAGAAGCGCAGTTACGTGGCCGTCGCCGGGTTCATGAAGAAGCTGCACACCTTCATCTACCAGCACAGCACGGTACGCGACTTCACAGGCTTTATTAACTACAACCCGATGCTCACGCCGGGCTGCGCGCCGTCCCAGCCCAACTGCAATCCGAACCTCGGCACATTCACCACGCAGGACAATGGCAGCGGCGGCAAGGTCTACGGCCTCGAGCTGTCGGTCTCTCTCGACGGCGGCCTGCTCACGCCCGCGCTGGAGGGCATCGGCCTGATCATGAGCGAAGCGAATACCCGCAACAGCCTGCCTTTGGACGATAGCGGCAACCCGATCAACCTCGATGGCTTCTCCAGCAGCGTCAACAGCATCGCGGCGTATTACGAGAAGGGCGGCTTCTCGGCCCGAATCAGCCAGCGCTACCGTTCGGCGTTTACGGCCACCACGCGCGGCGTGATCCTGAACACACTGAGAAGCACGCACATTGACGCCGAGAGGCAGGTCGACGCGCAACTCAGCTACGCCTTTGACAGGGGTGCGCTCAAGGGACTGTCGCTGCTGCTGCAGGGGAACAACCTGACCAACGCGCCCGCAATCACGCGGCAATCGCCAGAGACCGTGGGCAGCGCCGGCAATTCGCTCGGCCTGCTGCCCTGGACGTACGACAACTTTGGCCGCGTGCTGCTGTTCGGCGCGTCGTATAAGCTCTGAGGCCCGGGCGGTCGGGCGCCGTGCGGTGTAAACTGCACGGCGCGCCAATGACTGACATCGAAGGGCTGCAGGGAGCCGAGGCATGCCGGGGCCGCTGATCCGCGATATCGTCATCGTCGGCGGCGGCACGGCCGGTTGGATGACGGCCGCCGCGCTGTCGAACCACTTCGGGCGTAGCTGCTCGATCCGCCTCGTGGAGTCGGACGAGATTGGCATCGTCGGTGTCGGCGAGGCGACGATCCCGCATATCGTCAGCTTCAACCACATCCTGGGCATCGACGAGGCCGAGTTCCTGCGCGCTACGCGCGGCACGTTCAAGCTCGGCATCGAGTTCGTGAACTGGAGCGCGATCGGCGACCGGTACATCCACGGATTCGGCAAGCTCGGCCCGGATCTGGACGGGTTGCCGTTTCAACACTTCTGGCTGCGCGGCGTGCACGCCGGATTGTCTTCCGGGCTCGGTGACTACTCCATCAACACCGTAGCCCCGCGCCGCGCCAAGTTCATGCGGGCGAGGCAGGACATGCCGGGCTCGCCGCTGGGCGAGATCGCCTATGCGTATCACTTCGACGCCGGGCTGTACGCCCGATTCCTGCGCCAGCTGGCGGAGCGCAACGGTGTCGAGCGCATTGAAGGCAAGATCGGCACTGTGCAGCAGCGCGAGCCGGACGGTTTCATCAGCGCGGTGGTGCTGGAAGATGGCCGCCGCGTCAACGGCGAGCTGTTCATCGACTGTTCGGGCATGCACGGCCTGCTCATCGAGAAGACCTTGCACACCGGATATGAAGACTGGTCGCACTGGCTGCCCTGTGATCGCGCGATCGCGGTGCCCAGTCGAACGGTAGAGCCGCTGATCCCGATGACGCGCGCCACAGCGCACGGCGCCGGCTGGCAGTGGCGCATTCCGCTGCAGCATCGCATCGGCAATGGCCACGTCTACTCCAGCCGCTTCATGGGCCGGGAGGACGCTACCGCGATCCTGATGGGGAACCTGGACAGCGAACCGCTGGCCGAGCCGCGGCATATCTCCTACGTGCCGGGCCGGCGCAAACGGGTGTGGAACCGCAACTGCGTCGCCATGGGGCTGGCGGCCGGGTTCTTCGAACCGATCGAGTCCACCAACATCCACCTGATCCAGACGGCGGTCTCGCGGCTGATGACGCTGTTCCCGCGCGGCGGTTTCGAGCCGGTCGAAATCGACGAGTTCAACAAGCAGGCGCGCATCGAGTACGAGCGCGTGCGGGATTTCATCGTCCTGCACTACAAGGCCACGGAGCGCGACGACACGCCGTTCTGGCAGTACTGCCGCACAATGGACGTGCCACCCACGCTGCAGCACAAGATCGACCTGTACCACAGCAACGGCCGCTACTTCCGCGAGGACAACGAGCTGTTTGGCGAGTTGAGTTGGGTACAGGTGATGGAAGGTCAGCGCATCCGCGCGCGCGGCTACCACCCCTTTGCCGACCTGCGCCCGATCGACGAGGTACGCGCCTTCCTGGCCGACACGCAGCGCGTCATCTCGGCATGTGTCGACACTATGCCCACGCATGCGGAGTTCATCACGCAGTACGGCGCCTCCGGGTGACGCTCGCGATGTCTTACAATGGGAGCATGATGGGTCTCGCGCATCGATCTCGCAGCGCGATTTTGTTCGTACTGCTCGTGGTACTGGCAGCCACGGCGAATCAGGTGCGCGCCGATCAACCGAGCGCCCGCGTACAATCCCTTCTCGCCCAGATGTCGCGCGAAGAGAAGATGGGCATCATCCGCGGCGGGCAGGAACCGGATGCGGTATTCCAGGGCGAGGCGGGCTGGACGCGTGGCGTGCCGCGGCTGGGCATTCCGGAGCTGCGCTTTGCGGACGGCCCGCCCGGCGTGCTGGTGCGTCACGAATCAACCGGCATGCCCTCCACACTCGCCATGGCGGCGACCTTCAGCCGCGCCGAAGCGGCGGCGAATGGCGCACTCATCGGTCGCGACGCGCGTGCGCTGGGAATCGACGTCATTTTGCAACCCTTCATCAACATGTACCGCGATCCCACCTGGGAGCGGGCCTACAACACGCTCGGCGAAGATCCGGTACTGACGGGCACGCTCGCGGCACAATTTGTGGTCGCGGCGCAGGCCGCCGGCGTCATGGCGCAGGCCAAGCACTTCGTCGCCTATGACGGGGCCGACGATGCGCTGGTCGACGGCCAGACGTTGCGGGAGGTTTACCTGGCGCCCTTCAAGGCCGTCGTCGACGCCGGTGTGGCTTCCATCATGTGCGCCTACAGCAAGATCAACGGCACCTATTCCTGCGGACACGAGGAGGCGCTCAATCAGATCCTGCGCGGCGAAGACGGATTCAAGGGATTCGTAACCTCGGACTGGGGTGCGGCACACGGCGCGGAATTCATCCACCTCGGCATGGACATGGAGCAGCCCGGCACCGGGCCGTCGGCATTTTTTGCGCTCGGCAAGGAGCCCGACGAACCTCCCATGACGAACGAGGAGATCACCGATCTCGTCAACACCATGAGCGCCGGCGTACCGGAGGAGCAGCGGTTTCCGCTGCCGGCATTTACGGCCAGCGACACCCCGCCACTCGCCGGCGTGTCCCGGAATCTCGGCGAGGCCTTTGAGCGCGGCACGGTCAGCGACGCGGACATCGATCGCGCCGCCGCCCATGTGCTCACGCAGATGGAGCGCTTCGGGTGGCTCGATCATCCGCCGCGGCACACGATCCAGCCGCAGGACACTGCGGCCAACGCCCGGATCATCCAGCGCACGGCCGAGCACGCCGCAGTATTGCTCAAGAATGATGGCGTATTGCCCCTGCGGCCGGCCGATCTCAAGTCCCTCGCCCTGATCGGGCCCGGCGCACTCCAGACCTTCGCGATCGTCAACGGGATCGAGCAGTCCTACGGGCGCGCCGCGCGCGAGATTGGCGTGTGGCAGGCGCTCAGGTCCACGATCGGCGACGCCGGAATCAGGCTCGCGGTGGCCGATGACATGACGGGCGTAGCCATCCCCGCCGAGGCGATCACTCAGCTCATGCGCAGCGAGTCCGCATCCGCCCCTGCGGTCCCCGATACTCAAATTGACTACACGCACCGCTCCGGCGACCCGCTGCCTGCCGGCTCGAACCACCGCTGGAGCGGCACCCTGAGGGCGCCGGTCGCGGGCGACTACGACATCAATCTGCAGCTGCTCGGCGCGACCGGCAAGCTCACCATTGATGGCCGCACCATCGGGCAGATGGCCTGGTGGGGCGGGCATGGCGAGATCGTGTTTGCCAACCGGGACAACGTCGTGCCGACCACGGACGGTCTCGATGACCTGCGCCGCCTGGTGAAATTGAACGCCGGGGAGCACTCCTTCACGGTCGAGGTCAAGGCCGACGCGAGCGGCGATGCGGTGCAGGTCCGCCTTGCCTGGGTCACTCCTGCGATGAAGGAGCAGGACTTTGCCGAGGCGGTTGCTGCCGCGCGCTCGTCGAAGGTCGCGGTCGTGTTTGCGTGGAACCGCAATCGGCCCAGGTTTGGGCTGCCCGGCGATCAGGATCGGCTGATTGCCGCCGTTGCGGCCGCCAATCCGAACACGATCGTCGTACTCAATACCGGTCAGGCCGTGGCGATGCCCTGGCTCAAGGACGTGCGGGCGGTGCTTGAGATGTGGTACACGGGCGATGAAGGGGGCTGGGCGGCCGCGAATCTCCTGACGGGCAAGACCAGCCCCGCCGGAAGATTGCCCTTTACCTGGCCGCGGCGTCTCGAGGACGGGCTGGCGAATGATCTGGCGCATCCCGAGCGCTCCTCCGCCGGCGTGGGCGGTAAGACGCAGTACGCCGAAGCGGTGGATATTGGCTATCGCTGGTTCGACCGCGAGGGTATCGAGCCGCTGTTCCCATTCGGTTTCGGGTTGGCCTACTCCCGCTTCGACTACTCGCAGCTGTCGGTCGACCGCAGCGCGGACGGTGGCCTGGACGTGGCCTGCACGATCCGCAACGCGGGCAAGCACGCCGCCGATGAGGTCGTGCAGGTCTACCTCGGGGCGCCGGAGAAGCCGCCGGCGGGCGCTGCGTTCGCAGTCCATGCGCTCGCCGATTTTGCGCGCATCAGCTTGTCTCCCGGACAGGCGCAGCGCGTGCGCGTGCACATCCTGCCCGAACGCCTGCGCTACTGGTCGAATGCGGATTCGCACTGGCACCCGGCGCCGGGCGCGCGCACCGTGTATGTGGGCGCTTCCTCGCGCGACCTGCGGCTCTCCCGGCGCATTTCAGGCCCACGCCCCGGCAGAGCACCGTGAAGGGCCGGGCTCGCTGCGCCGGGGTTCTGTTACTGCTCTCGGCTGCCGCCGTGGCAGGAGCGGACCCTGCCACGCTGCCGGGCGTGAATATTGTGCCCCGGCCGGTGGCGGTGAAGCCGATGACCGGCCGCTTCCTGCTCAATGATCAGACGCGACTTCTGCCCAGCGATCGCGAGTCGCGCCGCATCGCGGCCCTCTTCGATGACCAGCTCTTTGCGCGTTACGGATTGCGGCTGCGCATCGGTGGCGTGCCGACACAGAGTGGGAACTTCATCGAATTCACTTCGGCCGGCAGCCACGCATTGCCCACGGAAGGCTATCGCCTGACCATCGGCCCCGAGAGCGTCCGGGTCAGCGGCCGAGGCGCCGGATTGTTCTACGGCATGCAGAGCCTGACGCAA
Organism: Steroidobacteraceae bacterium; assembly: GCA_035300345.1. Lineage (GTDB taxonomy): Bacteria > Pseudomonadota > Gammaproteobacteria > Steroidobacterales > Steroidobacteraceae > FEN-1191. Next base: position 41,821 of record DATGVM010000001.1, on the reverse strand, counting down.
CTGCTGCCGGTGCAGCGCCCGCCGGCGATTGACCTGCCGGGCCTCGACGTCACGGATTATCCGCGCTTTGGGTATCGCGGACTGCTACTCGATGTCGGGCGGCATTTTTTCACGGTGAGCTACCTCAAGAAGCTGCTCGATCTCGCGGCTCAATACAAGATCAACCGGTTTCACTGGCACCTCACGGACAACGAAGGCTGGCGCATCCAGATAAGAAAGTACCCCCGCCTGACTGGATTGCAATCGGGAAGCGCGGATCGCAACGGGACCGAGGCGCAGTACTACACGCAGGCGCAGATCAGGGACATCGTGGCCTACGCGCAGGCACGCTTCATCACGGTGATTCCCGAGATCGAGATGCCGGGCCACTCGGGAGCCGCGGTGGCGGCCTACCCCTACCTCGCCTGCGCGCGCGGGGACGCGAATGTCCTGTGCCCCACGGAGCAGACTTTCTCGTTCGTGCGCAACGTACTGCGCGAAGTCGCCGCGCTGTTCCCCGGCCCTTACATCCACATCGGCGGGGATGAGGTGGACAAGGCCGGCTGGAGAAACAGCCCCGAAGCGCAGGCGATCATGAAGCGCCAGGGCCTGAAGGACGAGGATCAGCTGCAGAGTTTCTTCGTGAAACGCGTGGGCAGTTATCTGAGAAGCCGGAGAAAACAGATGATCGGCTGGGATGAGACCCTGGAAGGAGGCCTGGCCGCAGGAGCCGTCGTGATGTCCTGGCGCGGAGAAGCCGGGGGCATCGAGGCGGCGCGGCAGGACCACCGGGTGATCATGACCCCCACCGATTATTGCTACTTCGACTATGGCCAGGGCGATCCCAAGCGCGAACCCAAGAATATCGGGGGCTTCGTCCCGCTCGACAGGGTCTACGGTTACGAGCCAATCCCTAAGGAACTGCCGGAGAACAAGCGGCAATACGTGCTCGGCGCGCAGGCCAGTGTCTGGACGGAATACATCGCCACACCCGATTACCTCGAATACATGGTGTTTCCACGCTTACTGGCCCTGTCCGAGGCGGTCTGGTCGCCGGCGGCGGGCCGGGACTATGCCGATTTTCATCATCGCCTCGTCTACCAGCTGGAGCGCCTCGATCAGCAGGACGTGCACTACCGGATACCGGAACCCGACGGCCTGAAGGATTTCTACACCACGACGAGCGATCATGCGCGCATTGAGCTCCACAACCTGCTTGCGACCAGCCGGATCTATTACACGCTCGATGGGAGCGATCCGGGTGAGACCTCGCCGCGCTATGAAGCACCGCTCCAGCTGGCGCTGCCACTCAACGAGAAGCGGGTCCTCAATCTCATTGTCGTTGCGCCCGGTGGGCGGCGCAGTGCGGTGTATGGCGCCAGCTTCCTGCGGCGCCCGTACACGGAGGCGACGGCCGAAGTGGCCCGCGAGCCCGGGCTGCGCTACTCGCTGATCGAGGGAGCGTTCAAGAGCGTCCGGGGGTTCGATGAAATCACGCCGATCGCAAGCGGGGTGACCGAGTCCCTTGAGCTCCAGCAGTTCAACCGGCCGTCGAACTACGCCGTCCGCTTCGAGGGCGCTGTAAGCGTCCCGGCCGACAGCTACTACCAGTTCGCCGTGGAATCAGACGACGGCTCGGTGCTGGAAATCGATGATGAAACCGTGGTCGACAACGATGGCAACCATCCGAGCCTGATGGTCACGGGCCATATCCCCCTGCGCCGCGGCCTGCACAAGTTCCGGTTGCGCTACTTCCAGGCAGAAGGCGGGGCCACCCTGCGCGTCAGCTGGGCGGCGGCCGAGGGCGAGCTGCAGCCCCTGACGGGGCCCAGCCTGTTCCACTGACGCGTCGCGAGGACACCCGGCTGTGCGAACCGGCTCAGGCGGGGCGCACGTCCAGATAGGTGGAGTAACGCTCGCCTGAGATGTCGATGAACGGACGCAACCGGACGGTTGCGGCTGCGGCGTCAACTTTCCACTCCGCCCCTCCGGGCCCACGGCGCTGTGCCGACAGCAATTCCGTCCGCGTCAGGGCCGTCGAGGCGGCCGGCCCGGACTCCAACATGCGCATCAGCACCAGCGGACCGGCGAGCAACGCGACGGTATCGGGATGCTGCAGATCCACGCTCTGCAGCCTCAGGGCCAGGGGCAGCTCGAGTTCCAGGCGATCACCCGCGCGCCACTCACGACGGACGGCGGCGAACGTTCCAGGCTCCACAGGCGCATCCGCCCTGCGCCCGTTGATGCTCAGGTTTGCGCCCGTGGCCCAGGCGGGTATGCGCAGGTGAATCGTGAAGATCTGCGGGCTCGGGACCTGCACGATCAGTCGAATATCGGGTGCGTGCGGGTACTCGGTGTAGATCGCGAGGCCGCAGGCCGCACTGCCCTGCCGCCAGCTCACCTGGCCGGGCACGTACAGGTTCACATACAGGCCCGTGGAGTCCGTGTAGCAGCCGCTGATCGCATAGTCCGCGGCAATCATCGGCAGGGTCCCGGAACAGCAGGGCCAGTGCTCGGAGAAAAAGCCCTTGGTGGCGCTGCGCGTGTAATCCGAATAGTAGAAGGCCTGGCCGTCATTCCTGATGGGCAGCGCACCCAGCACGGTGTTGTACAGCACGCGCTCCATGCTGTCCCCGTAGCGGGCATCGCGCGTGATCCGCAGCAGGTAGCGGGTCAGCTTGAAGTGCGCATAAGCACCGCAAGGCGTCTCAAAGCTCCTCACTTCCTCTTTCAGGCTCTCACCCAGCCCGCCGCTGCCGGGCACGATGAAATGCTCGGCGGGCCCCCAGCCGCCCGTGGCGAAACTCTGCGCGTCGATCATCTCAAAGCCATTCCGGGCGGCGTCCAGATACAGGGGCGTACCGAGTGAAAGGTAGGCGCTTGCCGCCGAACTCAGGCAGTTGACATGGCTGTAGGCGTGCTTGCCTGGCAGCACATTCTCGCCGCGGGCCAGGGCCGCAAAAAAGTCGTCGTACATGAAGCGGCGCGCCAGCGCGCGATGATGCGCATCGCCGGTGAGTTGCCAGGCCAGAAACTGGTTTTCCGGCAGGGTATAGCTCTCATCCCAGGCGTGCTGGCTGAAGTCTTCGCCGGGCTTGGCGTTGTCATTGTGCGGCATGGCATGAGGCGGCAGATGCGGCTCGGCCACCGCCGTCGTCCGATGCAGCTCCCGGACCGCCGTCGCGTCGTGGGCGAGCACCCGTGCGTCAACGAGACCGCCGACCAGCTTGTCGTAAATGTAGGCGGGAAAACGGTTGTCCTGATAGAACCTGCCTTCGGCCTCGATCGTCGCCGCGTAAGCACGGACCAGGCGCTGGACTTTCGCGCGGGTCGGCGCGTGGCCGGTGATCGCGTAATAGCGCGCCAGCGCACTGAGCCACTGGCCGAAGGTGGCGCCGGGTGCAAACGCATAGGTATCGTACCAGCCGCCCATGTCGTGGCCTGGGGCAGCCATGCCGGCGCGCATCCGGAACGGGCGCAGCAGTGCGTCTTCGTCCATGTTCAGCAGCAGCGCATGATTCTCCTCCGCCTGGCTCAGCAGCGGACCGCGTGCCAGGCGCAGCTGCCGGTAGCCCAGTTGCCCCAGCGGCGCCGTTCCAGCCAGGCCCGGCATCGCCGCGCCCGCCCGGAGCGGCAACGAGGCGCACAGCGCGCCGAGTTGCAGCAATTTGCGCCGTGCGCGGTCGATGGGCTCAGGCATCGGCCCGCCACAGATCGATGGGCTTGGGGGCCCTGGTGGCAAAGGGCAGCGCCACCTTGCTTCCCGTACGCGCGGACTGGTAGGCGGCGAATATCACTTCGAGCACGGCCCTGCCGTCTTCGCCGTTGTGGAGCGGTTCGCGTCCGTTTTGCACACAGTCGACGAAATGCGCCATTTCGCCATGAAAACCGTAGTTCCACGCCTCTTCATACATGGGGAAGCTCCAGCCCGTCGTGGCACCGGCCTTCTCGACCGCGTAGCCATAGCCGGTGCTACTGTACGCTTCGATGGCGTTGCCGTGCAGCAGGTCGGCGTAGGCCACGCCCTTCGATCCGTGCACTTCGGCGCGATCGTCCATGCCCCCGAGCTTGGTCCAGCTCTCCTCGGCCAGCGCGGTCGTGCCGTCGGCAAACTCCAGCAGCAGGATCGCGTTGTCATCGCCGCGGGTCCGGTCGGCATGCACCAGCGTGCTCATCTGCGCATAGACGGACTTCACCGGAGCCCGATTCAGCATCCAGCGGAAGAACTGGATGGCGTGGCAACCCATATCCATCGTGACGCCGCCGCCGGAGCGCGCGACGTCGAGGAAGTGGGCCGCGTGCGGGCCCCCATGCTTCTCCGATTGCTTGAGCAGGATCGGCCGGCCGAGCGCCCCTTCATCCAGGAGCGCCTTGAGCCGCACGTACTTGGGCGCGAAGCACAATTCCTCGGCGTACATCAGCTTGACCTGGGCCTTGCGGCAAGCCGCGATCATCTGGTCGGCCTCCGCAAGATTCAGGCACAGGGGCTTTTCCATCACCACGTGTTTGCCGGCGGCGGCGGCGGCCAGCGCGATGCCGCAATGCAGATCATTGGGAGCGCCCACAACCACCATGTCGACGTCCCGAAGTTCCAGCAATGCCCGATAGTCGGTGAAATGCTGCGGAATGCCGTGGCGCTGCGCAAACGCCTGGGCGTTGCCCGGTGTCGGGGAGGCGACCGCCCTGAGCTCGGCCTGCGCGCAGGCACGCAGGGCTTCGGCGTGAATGGAAGTGACGAACTGAGAGCCGATCAGGCCGACGCCCACGGTCCGCCGCGATTTCGGTTCCGGCATGGCCTCAGGCCTCGATCGCGCACAGGGCGCAGCGGATGGAGCCCGTTCGCGGGCTGAACAGTCCGGCCCGGATATTCGTGCCGCCCACGTCAATCCCGAGGATGCAACGCTCGGGCCGCGCCCGCCCCTTCCCGCTCATGGCTTCCACTTCAGCGAGTAGGCCGAAAAACCGGTCGGCCTGAATACGTCGAAGACGACGTACACCGGCACACCCGGCTGGCTGAAGCCAAGTTCGACGCTGATTTCGGAGCCGGGCGCGATCTCCGCGAGGCTCACCACCCGCTCCTCGAGGGGCGTGTCCCCGGCCGCGTAGAACACGCCGCGCAGTCGATAATCGCGCAGCGTGTGCGAGGGCAGATCGCCCCTCGCCCGGACGCGAACGTGAAATGAGTTCAGGAGATTGTCGACATCCAGCGAGGCCACCGGGCTCAGTTCCCGATTCAGCACCTCAAAGGACGGCTTGTGAACTCCAAACAGGTCCACGACGCCGTGCACGTTCTGCTTCAGGGCGCCGACGCCGCTGTGTCCAACGTGGGTCCGGTAATCGTTCAGGCAGAAAAAGATGGCGCCGGCCACGAACTCTTTGCTTCGAAACACCGCGTCGTGGGAGCGCAAGCCCTCGATCCGGTGCTCATCTCCCTCGGGACGATCGTCCGTGCAGGCGCAGTAGCCGTACTCTGAGATGATCACGGGCTTGTCCGGAAAAGCGGCGTGCAGGCTATCCAGATGCCTGGCCACGGTCTCCGGAGTTCCCGGTGCCCAGGTTCCGTAGTACTCGTTGGCCTCGATCACGTCCATCAATCCGGCGACGTCCCGTTCCGGCGTATCCGCCAGGGAGTTCGAGGCGTAGGCACAGAGGCGGCTGGGATCGAGCCGCTTGGCCTCAGCAAGCATGTGTTTCACGAACTGGTAGGCGGGAGGATTCTGCCCACCGATCTCATTGGCGAGGCCCCAGGCGACGACCGAGGGATGGTTCCGGTCGCGCGCGATCATCTCGCGCAACTGCGCCAGTCCGTTCTCGAGGATATCCGCATCGGGTTCCGCGTTCATCCCCGCAAAGCTGTCATAGCCCCACGCTGGAATTTCGCTCTGCATGAGAATGCCGTGCTGATCGCAGTAGTCGAGAACCCGCCGGTCCTGCGGCCAATGAACGCGCGTGAACAGGCAATTCAGGCGTTTCATCTCATCGTGATCATGCGTGATCCACGCCGCGGGCTCCGCCATGCCGAACGTGGGGTTGCTCCCCGCCATGCGCTCGACTCCCATGAGCCGTACACGCTCACCGTTCAGGTAGAGGGCCGTGCCCTTGGCCTCGAAACTGCGGATTCCGAAGCGGGTCGAGACCTGATGGGACCCCGCGCCATTCGCAAGGCTGAATACCAGCTGGTACAGGTGTGGATGATCAAAGTGCCACCATCGCGCCTCGTGCAGCGTGGCGGAAAATCTTTGTGTCTGGTCGACTCCACCCTCGATCGTGAAGCTCGCGTGATCGGCCGAGCTCAACAGCGTCAGCCCGCTCGCGCCATCGACAATCCGGAACGAGGCATGACCCCGCCACGCCTTCGAATCCGTGTTGCGAAGCTGGGCGGAGATGCTCAGCCGTCCATCCCCGCTGGCGAGGTCGGGGAGTGCCTCGATATCGACCCGCTCTACAAAGGTCTTTGGCGTGATGAGCAGCTGCACCGGCCGGTAGATGCCGCCATCATGGGCCCAGTCACTGGATTGCTTCCTGGGGAGCATCCCGTCGCGGAAGGAATTGTCGACGCGCACGGCAATGGAGTTGGACCGGCCCGGCCGCAGCAGCCGGCCGATGTCGAGGGTGAACGCCGTGTAGCCTTTGCGGAGATGTTCGCCCGCCAGCTGACCATTGACCCATACGGTGGCCGAGTGAAATACCGCCTCGAATTCGATCCGCACCGCGGAGGCTCCCCATTCGGGCAGCGCGTCGAAACGCCTGCGGTACCAGGCGATGCCGCGGTAGTCCGCCAGCGCGGCGTCCACCTGCCAGGTGTGCGGCACGGACAGTACGCGCCAGTCACCGGTGGTCTCTTCGGCTTCATGCCAGTGCCGCGGAACGCCCTGATCCTCAGGGTCCGTTCGAAACGACCATTCACCGCACAGCTTCACCGATGCGGACGCGGGAAAATCTCCCGCAGCCCCGCCCGCAATCAGAGCACTGGTGTCCAGACTGCCCGCGGCGATCGCGCCCGCCTGGGTCAGGAATAGGCGACGCGAATGCACGGCCGGACCCCCGCGTCACCCGCTGTTCTTGGCAGGCGTGATGACGATGTTGCGATAGGAAACGTGGCCGACTTCGCTCCCCTGCAGGTAGATCGGCCCGGGCAGGGCCTCGTGGCTGTCGAGCGCCCCGCCGGTGATGCCGGGAATGTCCTGATGATCGATGATCGTGCGGCCGTCGAGCACGACGGTGATGTTGCGCCCGACGAAGGTGATGTCGTAGGTTCGCCAGACCCCGGGATCGCGCGATACGGGGGGCGTGGGCGTGAGAAATCCATAGACGCTGCCCAGGCGCATGTCCGGCGTCTCGGGCGCTGCATCGTCCTCGACCTGCACCTCATAGCGGCCCCGCAGATAAATGCCGCTGTTCGCGCCCGCCTCGCAGTTGAACTCGATGTGCAGCTTGAAATCACCAAACTGCGACTCCGTCAGCAGGTCGGGCCCCTGGCCCGGGCTTATCAACGCGCCTTCCCTGACGAGCCACGGATGACTGGTCCCGGCCTCACTCATGCGCCAGGCCGTCATGTCCTTGCCGTCGAACAGCGTAATGGGGTTATCCCATTGAACCGCAGGCCGGGCCTTAAGGGCCGGCGCGCGCACGCCTCGCCAATGCCAGACGGTGCCGTCGGGGCCCGTGGTATCGCCCAGCAGCTCGGACCCCATACGGCGCGCTTCGAAGACCATGTCGGTATCCGCGCGCCCTTCCTCTTCCTTCGGCGACACGAAGCGGATCCGATCACCGATGATCTCCGCCTGCGGCAGCACGCGCGCGTGCCCCCAGCGCCCGACCATGCGCACCGTCAGTACATCGCCAGCCTGCGAGACCTCGATCCAGGAGGCCAGCTCGTGGCCCGGCGTGCTCAAGGTCAGGTCCCAGCGCCCCAGGAACGGCAGGGCATCGGCCTTCGAGGCCGCCGGCGCGGCGACGCCGGCGTAGCACTGCCATGGCGCAAACAGCGCCAGCAGGCTCAGGCTCAGCAGAGCGCCTCCACTCCAAACAGATTTTGCTGTTATTGGCATGCGACTATGGGCCCGGGGGCAGTCAGTGTAGCAGCGATCGTCCGCTCGGCAAGCGGCGCCGCGCCGGCCGAAGCGGGACTGGGTTTCCGGATCGATGCACAGCGGTATCGACGAAGTAATTGGCCTGGTCAGCTCTTTCTCACCCTTTCATCGTATGATACGATGAATTCCGATGTCAACCGGGAAACCTGCCCGATCCAGGCGCTCCGCTCGCGCCTCGCTCCGTCCCCGCAGCAGCGGCCGCGGCCTGCTCGGCATGGTCGCGGAGGAGATCGGGCTGCGGATACTGAATGGCGCCTATGCACCGCAGGCGTCGATTCCCACGGAGCCGGAGCTGATCAGCGAACTGGGCGTGAGTCGCACAGTGCTGCGCGAGGCCATCAAGATCCTGGCCGCCAAGGGGCTGATTGAGTCCCGCACCAAGAGCGGCACGCGCGTACGACCTCGGACCGATTGGAACCTGCTCGATCCCATGATTCTGCACTTGTACTGCCAGGTGGTGGACTACTCGGATTTTGCGCAGAATTTCCAGCAGCTCCGCGCGGTCATCGAGCCCGAGGCAGCCGCTCTGGCCGCCGCGAATCACACGGGGCGACAGCTCAAGATGCTCGAGGCGGCCTTCGGCGCCATGGTGTCAGCGCACGATATTGAGCAGTGGACGAGCGCCGATTTGCAGTTTCACGAGGCTATTCTGGACGCCACCGGCAATCCCTTCATGCGGCCCCTGGGGGCCTTGATCCGCGCGGCGCTCGAGACGCTGCTGTTCCATTCGGCCCGGAGTTCCGCCAATCCCTTTGATTCACTCGGAGTGCACGAGCGGGTGCTGGAGGCTATTCGCAAGCGTGAGGCGGCCGCGGCTCGCCAGGCCATGAATAACCTGCTGGCCAATACGGCGCTGTCAATCTCCAAGACGGTCAGGACGGAGCGCGGACGTTCAGGCCGCGTCTCGCCGGCATCGCAACTTCGATGAGAGTTCATGGTTTCATTGATGTAATGCGTTGCGTGCCGACAAACTAGCGGTTCAACCGCCGTACCTGCCGGACCTCAAAGATGGCCAATCGCCTGCAAGGCAAAGTTGCAATTGTGACCGGATCCGCCCGCGGTATCGGCGCTGCGGTGGCAGCGCTCTTTGCCGACGAGGGTGCGCAGGTTGTCGGATTGGACCTGGAGTTCGCCCGCCGTAGCGCCGCTGGCATTGTGGATGTCACTGCCGACGTCACCCGGCCGGAACAGGTGGCATCGGCCGTTGCCTCCACACTCGATCGCTTCGGCCGCGTCGATGTGTTGATCAATAACGCCGGCGCCAACGTGTTTGCCGCGCCGCTGGAGCTGCCTGACTCCGAATGGGACCGTTGCCTCGAACTCGACCTGAAGGCCGCCTGGACCGTTGCCAAAGCCGTGCTGTCCTCCATGCTGTCGCAGGGCGCCGGCAGCATCGTGAATATTGCCTCGGTTCATGGCCACAAGATCATTCCCGGCTGCTTCCCCTACCCAGTCGCCAAACACGGCCTGATCGGTCTCACACGTGCACTCGCGATCGAATACGCGCCGCGCGGCGTCCGCGTCAACTCGATATCGCCGGGCCTGATTCTGACGTCTCAGACTGAAGCGTGGCTCGCGGCTCAGCCCGATCCGGAAGCGGCCCGCCGCCGCCAGGCCGAGCTGATTCCGTGCCAGCGCATTGGCACGCCGGGCGAGGTGGCCTACACCGCGCTCTTCCTGGCGAGCGATAAAGCGCGGTTCATCAACGCCGCCGACATCGCCATCGACGGCGGCCGCCTGCAGCTTTATCACGAATGACACTCGTGGGCTCAAGGGTGTCCTGGTCGCCGGCGTTCGTCTTCTGTATGGCCCGGGGGTGCTTGAAAATGTCTTGGGAGGCGTGTCCATGAAGATCGTGCGGCTCAGTACCTACCACGTCGCACCGCGCTGGCTGTTCCTGAAGATGGAGACGGATGCGGGCATTGTCGGTTGGGGTGAACCGGTCGTCGAGGGCCGTGCCCGCACGGTGGAGACGGCCGTGCAGGAGCTCTCGCACCTTGTGATCGGCAAGGATCCTGCGCGCATCAATGATCTGTGGCAGACCATGTACCGTGGCGGCTTCTATCGCGGTGGCCCGATCCTGATGAGCGCGATGGCCGGGATTGATCAGGCGCTGTGGGACATCAAGGGCAAGGCCCTGGGGGTACCCGTCCATCAGCTGCTCGGGGGGCTGGTGCGCGATCGCATGAAAACCTACCGCTGGGTTGGCGGGGATCGCGCGGCCGAGATCATTGAAGACATCCGCAGGTTGATCGACGCCGGGTTTGATACCTTCAAGCTCAATGGCACCCAGGAACTGGCGCTGATCGACTCGCCACGTGCGATCGATGATGCGGTCGCCAAGGTGGCCCAGATACACGCCGCATTCGGCACCGGCATCAGCTACGGCATCGATTTTCATGGTCGTGTCAGCGGACCGATGGCAGCGGTGCTGCTGCGCGAACTCGAGCCGTTTCGGCCGCTGTTCGTCGAGGAGCCGGTCCTGCCGGAGCATTCGGAGTACTACCCGAGGCTCGCCGCCAGGACTTCCATCCCATTGGCCGCCGGCGAGCGCATGTATTCCCGGTCCGAATTCAAGCGGGTGCTGGCAGCCGGCGGCATCTCCATCCTGCAGCCCGATCTTTCGCATGCCGGGGGCATCACCGAGTGTTTCAAGATTGGTGCGATGGCCGAGGCCTACGACGTGGCGCTCGCACCGCACTGCCCCCTGGGTCCGATTGCGCTCGCGGCCTGCCTTCAGATCGATTTCGTCTCTCGCAACGCAATGCTGCAGGAGCACAGCATGGGCATGCATTACAACCAGCAGGCCGAACTCCTCGACTACGTGCGCAACAAGGACGACTTCCGGATCGAGCAAGGGTACATCGCACCGCTGCCGCTGCCCGGCCTCGGGGTTGACATTGACGAAGAGCGCGTTATCGAGGCGAGCCGGGTGGCCCAGGATTGGCGCAATCCACTCTGGCGCCACGCTGACGGCAGCGTCGCCGAATGGTAGTCACAAGAGGTCGGGCATGACCGAGCCTCCAGAGGCATCTTTAGTCCACGCACCGGCAGTGGGCTGCGCCTGCAGGGAACCGCGCGATGCAGCGTTGCCTGGTGCCGGGGCGCATCGAGTGACGCCGCAGCGCTCCCGTCAAGGGCTCCCTGGCAGGGCCATGTCACCATGAGCCACCGAACGCGGTATGTCTGGCTGGTCTCAGCCGTGGCCGCCCTCGGTGGTTTGCTCTTTGGCTACGACTGGGTCGTGATCGGGGGTGCGAAGCCCTTTTATGAAGCTTATTTTCAGCTGGGCTCGGAAGCGCAAGTCGGGTGGGCGAACAGTTGCGCGCTGCTGGGCTGCCTGGTGGGGTCGATTGCATGCGGAGCGCTCAGCGATCGCCTTGGACGAAAAAGGCTGATGATCGCCTCTGGATTTCTGTTCGTGGTGTCCTCGATCTACACCGGCTGGGCGCAACAGTTCCCCGCCTTTGTCTCCTGGCGGATCGTGGGCGGCGTTGCCATCGGCATGGCATCCAATCTGTCCCCGATGTATATCGCCGAAATCAGCCCGGCCCCATGGCGAGGGCGCCTGGTCTCGCTGAACCAGCTGGCGATCGTCGTCGGAATTCTTGCTGCGCAGATCGTCAATTGGTCCATCGCACAGACCGTTCCGGACGGTGCGTCCGCAGAGACGATCCGACTGTCCTGGAATGGCCAACTGGGATGGCGATGGATGTTCACGGCCGTTGCCGCGCCATCGCTGGTGTACTTTCTGAGCGCCTGGTTCATCCCGGAAAGCCCCCGTTGGCTGGCCAAGAGTGGCAACGGTGACAAGGCCCGCGAGATTCTGGCGCGCATCGGCGGTGAAGATCACGCCCGCCAGTCCCTGGCGGAGATCCGGGGGTCGCTCGCCAGCGAAGAGCGGATTGGCGCTGCCTGGCGGGAAATACTGGCCCCTGGCGTCGTTCGCATTCTGCTGACCGGCGTGGGTCTCGCCGTGTTGCAGCAGTGGAGCGGGATCAATGTGATCTTCAATTACGCCGAGGAGATCTATCGAAATGCGGGCTACGGTGTCAGCGCCATCCTCTTCAATATCGTCGTAACAGGAGCGCTGAATCTGGTGTTCACGCTCATCGCCCTGGCGTGGGTGGATTGTCTTGGCCGGCGCGCGTTGATGCTGTACGGCTGCGCCGGAATCGCGCTATCACACCTCCTGCTTGGATGTGCCTACGCCGCGGGCATCAAGGGCACCGGTGTGCTGGTGCTCACTTTGTGCACCATTGGCTGCTACGCCTTATCGCTGGCACCCGTGACCTGGGTCTTGATCTCCGAAATCTTCCCGAACCGCATACGGGGCCTCGCGGTCTCGGTGTCCGTGTCGGCGCTGTGGGTGGCCTGCTTCCTGGTGACCTTCACTTTCCCGATTCTCAATCACAGACTGGGGGCCGCGAAGACCTTCTGGACTTACGGCGCGGTCTGCGTGGTCGGTTTCCTGTTCATTCTCCTGCGGGTTCCGGAAACCAAAGGCAAGACGCTGGAGCAAATTGAGGGAGAGTTCGCCCGCTGGCGATTCGGACACGCAACGCAAGGGACCGCCGATCGGATCGGTTAGCGATTCAGAGAACGGAAGAAAGAGGACCCCAGTGATGCTGCGCCCACTCTCGAGATTTGCCCGGATCGCGGCATTCCTGCTGATCGCCCCCTGGACGGCTGCGCCGGCCTGCGCCGATACGATTCTGTTCATCGGCAACAGTTTCACCGTGGGCGCGCTGTCGCCGGTGCAGAACTACCGGCCCGAAACGGTGACGGATCTGAACAAGGACGGCACTGGCGGCGTGCCGGCCCTGTTCAAGGCCTTCACGACGGAGGCCGGTCTGCACTATGAGGTCAGCCTGGAAGCGGTAGGCGGCGCGAACCTGGACTTGCACTACTCGCAGAAGTCGCCCCTGTTCACGCGCCCCTGGGATCATGTGGTCCTGCAGGCCTACAGCACGCTGGATGAGAAGGCGCCGGGTGATGCGACCACGGTCGTGGACTATGCCGCGCGCCTGGCGCTGCTGTTTCGCGCGCAGGATCCGCGCGTCGATGTGCGCCTCATGGCCACCTGGTCACGGGCGGACCAGACCTACCTGCCCTCCGGCCACTGGTTTGGCCAACCGATCGAGCGCATGGCCCTCGACATCCGGGCCGCTTGCAACCGTGCCACCGAACATACGCCGGAGATCCGAGCGGTGATACCCGTGGGGCAGGCCTGGAACCGGGCGATGGCGGGTGGCCTGGCGGTGCGAAACCCCCTCCTTCCGATCCCGAAGGGCCAGATCGACCTGTGGGCGCCGGACAACTACCACGCCAGCAGCTATGGCTACTACCTCGAGGCGCTCGTGATCTATGGCAGCGTCAGCGGCAATGACCCCCGCACCCTGGGCGACAAGGAAGTCGCGGCGGCTGAGCTCGGCCTCGCGCCTGCTGAGGCCCACGCACTGCAGCAGATTGCCTTTGACACACTGGCGGCCGAGGTTCGCACGCCGGAGCAGAGCCAGAAGGGTACTAAGGCCCGCTAGAGGTTGGCTTCATCGACTCCGCGGCAGGACGCCACCAGAACGTGGCGACACTGCCCGCGGGCAACTGGTAGGCAAACAGCCGGTCCTCGCTCGTGACCGTAAAGCGTCGCGCCTCCTCCGCCCCGTTGTAGACCAGGAGAGCGAGCGAACCGTCGCCCGTGTTGCGATAGGCCACAGAGCGCAGCCCACCCATGCCGCTGCCCGAGGCAATCCGCCGCGCACCCGGTCGCACGAATCGCGACAGGTGCGCGAGGCTGTAGTAATCGACATTGCGGGTCACATTCCCGCTGGTTGAGTCGATCGTGACCACGCCGCGGCAATTGGTGCAGCCGCCCAGGTGCGGGCCATGCCGCTCGTCCAGCGCGAGATTCCACAGGATCACCCCCTGCCCTCCGTTGCGCGCGCCATCGATCAGCAGCGTGCCCACGATCTTGCGCAGGCCCTTGGTCCACCCCGGATCCCAGCCGCCGCCGGAACATTCGGTCATCAGGGAAAGGAGCTGCGGGTAGGCATCACTCACCTGCGATTGCACCGCCACGTGCCCGCGGTAGCAGTGCCAGGCGATCCCGGCGATGTAGCGCGACGCTTCCGGATCAGCGAGCACCAGGAGCGGCGAGAGGGGCAAGTCCCAGTTGTGATCGTAATCGAGCAGCAGCGGCGCCTGTGTCTGTTGCGCCAGTTTCGGACCCAGGTAAGCACCGATGAAGCGGGCACGCTCTGCGGGGTCGAATCGCATCCCGGGGTAATCATCAGGCTCATAGCCCGGCTCGTTCTGCACCGTGAGCGCATACAGAGGCAGGCCCGCCTCGCGGTATAGCTCCACAAAGCGCAGCAGATAGTCGGCGAAGGCCTCGTAATACGGCGGCAGGAGGCGCCCGGCGATCAGGCTCCCGGTATTTTTCATCCACCCCGGTGCGCTCCACGGTGATGCGATGAGGCGCAGCTTGGGGTTGACGGCGTGCGCGGCGCGCACCAGCGCCAGCTGGCGCTCGGCCTGCGGCCCGAGTGCAAAATGCTCGAGCGCCGGGTCGGTTTCACCCAGTGGGCGGTCATCCAGGCTGTAATGGGCCGACGAAAAATCCGTGGCGCCGATCGGGACGCGCATCAGGTTCAGGCCGAGCCCGGGGGCCGGGCCCATCAGTTCGCGCAGCAGCGCCTGGCGCGCCTGCTTGCCAAGGCGCGTTTCGAGCACCTGCGCCGTGGCGTCGGTAAAGGCAGCGCCGACACCCAGATATTCCTGGTAGCGCAGGCTCGCATCCACCTCGATGTTCAGGTCCGCCGGTACACCAGCACCAAAGCGCCGGTCCGCATCGCGCGCCATCAGCCGGCTGCGATCGGGCGTCGTCACCCAGACCTGCACGGCCTCAGCACGGGGCTGAGCGGCGTCCACCAACGTCGAGAGCGCCGCGCACAGGGCGAGTGCCAGCCACCGGATCTTGGAGTGCCGCGTTTGCATGGGACGGCGGTGATTCCCTAGCGTCGCTCGCCGCTGCCAGGACTGAAGAGCGAGACGGTGGCCGGATCGATGCGGAATCGCACCGCATCGCCCACTTTAAACCCGCGCGCCTCGCGAGTCACCGCCGCGAGCGTCACTCCGGCGCAGTCAAACCACACCACTTCATGTCCACCGAGCGGCTCGATCAGCGAGACATTGCCCTCCGACAGGGTGGCTTCATCCCCAGGCTCGCCCAGGCGCAGTTGCTCGGGCCGCACGCCCAGCACGACCGCCTCGCCTTCCGTGGGCGCCGCACCGGCCAGGGCATAGTCACTGAGATCGACCGCCAGGCCGGGCGCCACCACATGCAGTGCGCCGCCACGCTGCGCGAAGCGGCCCTCAATGAAGTTCATGCCGGGTGAACCGATGAAACCGGCCACGTAGCGATTGGCCGGATGCGCGTAGACCTCGGCGGGCGCTCCGAGCTGCAGGATGCGACCGTCCCGCATCACGGCGAGCCGGGTCGCCAAAGTCAGCGCCTCGATCTGATCGTGAGTGACATGAATCATCGTGGCGCCAATGCGCTGGTGCAGCAGCTTCAGTTCCCGCCGGAGCGAAGCGCGCAGGCCGGCATCGAGGTTCGACAGCGGCTCGTCCAGCAGGAACAGGCCCGCATCGCGCACCAGCGCGCGACCGATGGCAACGCGCTGGCGCTGGCCGCCGGAGAGCTGCGCGGGCTTTCTGTGCAGGAGCGAGCCGAGCTGCAGCAGTTCGGCCACGCGTTGCACGCGCGCGCGAACCTCCGCTCCGGCCAGTCCGCGGGCACGCAGCCCGAAGCTCATGTTGCCCTCCACGGTCATGGTCGGATACAGCGCGTAGGACTGGAACACCATGCCGATGTTGCGCTCCCTGGGATCGCTCCAGGTGCGATCGACGCCATCGATCAGAATGCGTCCCGCCGCCGGTGCCTGCAGCCCGGCCACCGTGTGCAGCAGGGTCGACTTGCCGCAGCCGGAGGGCCCGAGCAGCACCAGGAATTCCCCGGTGTCCACGTCCAGACTGAGATCGTCGATGACCGGGCGGCCCCCGAGACGCACGCACAAGTGTTCGATGCACAGCGCGCCCATCGATCAGCCCTTGAGCGCGCCGGCGGCGATGCCGCGCACGAACCAGCGTCCGCAGAGCACATAAATGGCCAGGGGCACCAGCGCCGTGAGAATGGTGGCCGCCATGTCAATGTTGTAGAGCCTCGTGCCGGTCGTGGTGTTCACCAGGTTGTTGAGCTGCACCGTCATGGGCAGGTGTTCGCGGCCGGCGAACACCAGTCCCAGCAGGTAATCGTTCCAGACCCCCGTGGCCTGCATGATGGCGGCCACGGCCAGCATGGGCAGCGACATCGGCAGCATCAGCTGCAGGAAGATGCGCCCAAAACCGGCGCCGTCGAGCCGTGCCGCGAGGAACAGTTCCCGCGGCAGCGCCGCGTAGTAATTGCGGAACAGCAGCGTCATGATCGGCATGCTGAAGATCACGTGGACCAGGACAATACCGGCAAGTGAGCCGACCAGATGGAAGGGCGCGAGCAGCCGCACCAGCGGGTAGATCATGACCTGCAGGGGCAGAAACGCCCCCACCATCAGCAGCGCGAACAGCAGCTGCGCACCGCGTGCGCGCCAGCACGCCAGCACGTAGCCGTTCAGCGCCCCGAGCGCGACGGCGATCAGGGTGCTCGGCACCACGATCAGTACCGAGTTCCAGAATCCGGCACTCACGCCCTCGCAGGCCACGCCGGTGCAGGCGCTGCTCCAGGCGGCGCGCCACGCTGCGAGCGACGGGTGCGCGGGGAAGGACAACAGTGCGCCCTGCCGGATGTCCTCCATGCTCTTGAGCGAGGTGAGTCCCATGACGTAGAGGGGCAGCAGGAAGCACAGCGCGGCCGAGACCAGCAGCGCGAGCAATCCCAGGCGCGCCGGATCGGCATACCAGGCGGGTCCGGCCCGCCGCAAGGAAGCACGTGCGCCTTTCAGCGTAACGAGGCTCATGCCCGCACCCGCGCCGCACGCGCACGCGCATAGAGGACCGGCGCCAGCACCAGCAGCGCACTGAGCACCAGCACCGTCGCCCCGGCGGAGGCCTGCGCAATGTTTGCGCGGCCGAACAGGTGATCCATGATGAACTTCGCCGGCACCTCGCTCGCCGTGCCCGGCCCGCCCTGGGTCATCGCCACCACCGCGTCGTACAGCTTCGCAACCGCCGTCAGCAACAGCAGCGCGGCGGTGGCGAACGGTGCCGCGAGCATCGGCACAATGACCGAAGCGTACAGGCGCCAGGCCGGAATGCCCTCCAGTCGCGCCGCGTTCCAGATGTCCGGGTCGATGCCACGCAGCCCTGCCAGCAAAATGGCCATCACCAGTCCCGCCGCCTGCCAGACAGTGGCGATGACAATCGTATAAAGAGCGCGATCCTGGTCCACCAGCCAGTCAAACCGGAACTGCGGGTAGCCCCAGCGGCGCACCACCTCCTGGATGCCAAATTGCGGATTGAGCAGCCACTGCCAGGCCAGTCCCGTGGCGATGAAAGACATGGCGTAGGGATACAGGAACACGAGGCGCAATCCCCCGGCCAGGCGCACTTCGCGCTCGATCAGCACGGCCAGCAGGAACCCGAGCAGCAGGCTGGCGAACACGAATAGCGCGCCGTAGACACCCAGGTTCTGCAGTGAATGCAGCCAGCGCTCGTTCGCAAACAGGCGCCGGTACTGCGCCAGTCCGACGAAGTCCTCCACGGGAAAGGTGTGCGAGCTGCTCAGGGAAATGCGTATCGACCAGAGCGTCGCCCCGAGATAGCAGACCAGCGCGGTGAAGGCCATCGGCAACAGCGCCAGGTGCGTGCGGCCCAGGAGTGATTTCATGGGAACGATCGGTGCCTAGTCGGACAGTGCGGCCGCAAGGCGCTGTTGCACGGCTTCCAGCGCGAGATCGCGATTCCAGTATTCGGTCAGCACGTCAGTCATCGCCCCGTTCTGGTCCGGTGTCAGATAGGCTTCGTCATTGCCCACCTGGCGCGAGCGGTCCTTCATGATCGCAAGACCCAGCTGCGCGCAGGAGTCGAGCTGACTGGCATCGACATCGCCCCGGATCGGAATGGAACCCTTGAGCGCGCTGAAGGCCAGCTGCGTGGCGCGGGCGGTCATGGCGCCGGCGAGCAGCTGCTGGGCGCGGCGCGTCTCGGGATTGTCACTGCGTGGAAAGACGAAGGCATCACCCTGGATGAGATAGGGCGAGTGCGGGCCGAAACCCGGGATGCAGCCAAAATCGCGGCCCGGGGCCTGCCCGGCGCCCGCGAATTCCGCCTTGACCCAATCGCCCATGATCTGGAATCCGGCGCGCCCGGTGATCAGCAGGGCCGTGGCGTCATTCCAGTTGCGTCCCGGCGAGCCCGCATCGACATAGCCGCGCAGGCGTTTGAACACCGTCAGGACCTGCCGGAATTCGTTCGAGGCAATGGCCCGCGGATCGCGGTCGCGAACCACGCGCAGATACAGCTCGCGCCCGCCCAGGTTGGCGAGCACGGCGCGAAACACGATGCTGTCCTGCCAGGGCTGGCCCCCGTGAGCCAGCGGAATCAACCCGGCGGACCTGAGTCTGTCGAGGTCCGCGAACAGCTCGTCGAAATTGCGCGGCTCCGCGGCAATGCCCGCCTTGCGGAACGCCGCCTTCGAGTACCAGATCCAGGTCGGCATATGCAGGCTGACCGGCGCCGCGTAATAGTGACCGCCCAACCGCACGGCGTTCAGGATTGGCTCCGGCAATATCGTCGCCCAGCTCTCACGGCGCGCCACCTCATCGAGCGTGACCAGCAGCCCCTGGTCGATGAGATCGCGATATTGGCGCGAAGTGTTGAACAGGGCGGCAGCTGGTGCATCGTTGCCGACAATTCGGCTGATCGCCACCGCGCGCGCCTGGTCGGCGCCCGCGATCGCCGTATCCACCCACACGCCGCCGGCGGCCCGATAGGCATTGGCCAGCGCGCGCACCGCGGCCGCCTCACCGCCTGAGGTCCACCAATGGATGACTTCCGCGCGCGGCGCCGTGGCGGCGGCGATCGCCTCTGCGCCGCGGCTGTCGCCGGCCAGCAGGCACAGGCCGATCAGCACGAGCGGCGCGGGCCGCAGTGCTGCGCGGCCCTGCCACCGACCCGTTGCAGCCTTTCTGATTGCTCCGCTCGTATTGCCCCCTTAAAGGCCCGGCGCACAGGCGCCGCGAATGGCCGCAAGCGGATTATAGGGGGCGCCCGCCGACGGTCGCTGACGCGGGGACACCGGACTGGAAACGTTCCCACTCGCTCTGGCACTATAGCAGCTGCGAATTTTAGGCGTCAATTTCCGATGTCGACCATCAAGGATGTGGCGCGCCTCGCCGGAGTCGGTCTGGGCACCGCTTCGCGAGTCGTGAGTGGCCGAGGTTCGGTTGCGCCAGCGACCGCCAAGCGCGTGCGCCGCGCCATCGAACAACTCAACTTCCGGCCCTCGCACGCCGCGCGCTCGCTGCTCTCGGGCTCCACGCAGATGGTCGGCGTCTATATCCCGATACTCAAGGGCACGTTCTACACGCCCATCCTCCAGACCATCGACGCCGAACTGCGCGCCGGGGGACGCCATATGGTAGTGGCGTTCGGGCACGGCTCGGCCGATGAGCGGCGCCAGGCCATCGAGGGCGCGCAGTTCCTGATCAACCGCGATTGCGACGGACTGATCGTGTTGAGCAACGACCTGCTCGAGAAGGATGTCGTCGCGCTGGGACGCGAGCAACCGAATATCGTGGTGCTCAACCGGGTCTTCGAGAGCATCCGCGACCAGTGCTTCACGGCGGATCACGTACAGGGCGGCATCGTCGCGGCGCAGGCGCTCCTCCAGCACCAGCATCGCGACATCGCCGTCATCGGCGGCCCGGCTACCGCCCCCGATAACGTCGCGCGACTGCAGGGCTTCAGGAGTGAGCTGAGCCGCCACGGCATCGACCCGCAGACGGTGCGGACCAGCGAGAGCGATTTCTCGCCCGAGGGAGGCTGGGTATCGGCGAAAGCACTGCTGGCCTCGAGGCACCGCTTCACGGCCCTGTTCTGCGCCAACGACGAGATGGCCGTCGGGGTGATGTCCTACTTCCAGCAGGCCGGACTGGCCGTGCCCCAGGAAGTGTCCGTGCTTGGGTATGACGACACCCAGAGTGCCGAATATTCAGCGCCCCGCCTGACCTCGGTCCACATCCCGATGCGCGAAGTGACCGTGAGCGGCCTGAACTGCCTGCTCAATCGCTGCTATGACTCGCTGCTGCCCGTGCAGCGCGAATTCCCCATAAACGTCACCTGGCGCGCCTCGGTGGCCATGCCGCCCCGGTCGCGCCCGGTGGCGGACGAGCGGGGACCGGCCCCGTGGCCGGCCGCCACGGAGGCCTGAGGCCCCCCGGCTGGCGGTGGAAAGCTTTCCAGCGTTGCGGTAACTTACCAAGGTCACACAGCAAATGAGATCGGGCCCCGCCAGGGCGCCTGATTCACACGGCCAGGCGGACGATGAGTTTCAACCCTGCAACATCCGGCGCATCCGTTTCTGCGGCAACACTGCAGGATCTGCGGCGCGCCGATTTTCCCGCCGGCTTCCGCTGGGGCTGCTCCACGTCGGCCTATCAGATCGAGGGCGCGGCGAGCCTGGATGGCCGCGCCGAATCGATCTGGGATCGTTTCTGCAGCGAACGCGGGCGCATCCGCGACGGCTCGAGCGGCGCGGTCGCCTGCGACCATTATCATCGCTGGCCCGAGGATCTGGATCTGGCGGCCCAGCTGGGACTGAGCGCCTATCGATTCTCGATTGCCTGGCCTCGCGTGCTGCCCTCCGGACTCGCAGGGCCCCCGAACAGCAAGGGGCTCGACTTCTACTCGCGGCTGATCGACGGCATGCTGGCGCGCGGACTGGAGCCCTGGGCCACCCTTTATCACTGGGACCTGCCGCAGCGCCTGCAGGATGCAGGGGGCTGGACGCACCGCGACACGGTGGCCGAATTCGCCGTATTCGCCGATGTCGTCAGCCGGCGCTTTGGCGATCGCGTGCGCCACTGGATCACGCACAACGAGCCCTGGTGCAGCGCCTTCATCGGCTGCTACGAAGGCGTGCACGCGCCCGGACTGCGCAACTGGCGCGCCGCGCTCCAGGCCTGCCACCACCTGCTGCTCTCCCATGGCCGTGCCATCCGCGTGCTGCGCGCCAACAGGGGTGATGCGCACCTCGGCATCGCCCTCAGCCTCCACCCGCACACCAGTGCGAGCGATTCCCCCGCGGACATCGCCGCCACGCGCCGCTATGACGGACTGCGCAACCGCTGGTTCCTCGACCCCCTGTACGGCCGCGGCTACCCGGCGGATATCTGGGCGCTGTGCGGCGCCGATGCGCCGCAGCTCGAATCCGACGACCTGGCCACGATTGCCGAACCGACGGACTTTCTCGGCGTCAACTACTACTTTCCCGAGACCGTGGCGCACGCACCCCAGGACGGGCCGCTGGCCGCGCGCGTGGTGGCGACACCCGGCGTCGAGCGCACCGACCTGGGATGGGAAGTGTCCCCGGACGGCCTTGTGGTGCTGCTCGAGCGCCTGCGGCGCGAATACGGAGCGCGCGAGATCTACATCACGGAGAATGGCAGCAGCTACGAGGACCACCCGGCGCCGGACGGCTCGGTTGCCGACGCGCAGCGCTGCCGCTACCTGCAGCACCACCTGCTCGCGGTGCGCGAGGCGATTGCGCGTGGCGTGCCCGTGAAGGGGTATTTCGCCTGGACGCTCATGGACAATTTCGAATGGGCCGAGGGCTACACGCGCCGCTTCGGCCTGGTGCACGTCGACTTCGACACGCAACGGCGGCAGTTGAAGCACAGCGGCGCGTGGTACAGCAAATTCCTGCGGGGTTAAGCATGGTCAGTATGTCTGCGGTCTTCCGGTTCGCCCTGGCCTGCGCCTGCGCAGGCTTCCTGGCGCTGGGCGCCTCCGCGGCGACGCCCGCTCCGGCGGTGCATCCGCAGCTGTGGCCGGCCGCGCGCAGCCGCGGCCTGATCGATGCGCCCACCGAAGCGCGCATCGGCGAACTGCTGGCGCGCATGAGTGTGGAAGAGAAGGTGGGCCAGATCATCCAGGCGGACATCGGGACCATCACGCCTGCGGATCTGCGCCGCTACCCGCTGGGCTCGATCCTCGCGGGCGGGGGATCAGGACCGGACGGGAACGATCACGCGCCCACGGAGGCCTGGGTACGCCTGGTGCATGAGTTTCACGCCGTGGCACTCGAAACGCGCGCGGGCCACGAACCGATCCCCCTGATGTTCGGGATCGATGCCGTGCACGGACACAACAACATCGTCGGTGCCGTCCTGTATCCGCACAATATCGGCCTGGGCGCGGCACACGATGCCGACCTGGTGCGGCGGATTGGTGCCGCGACCGCCGAAGAGGTGGCCGCCACCGGCATCGACTGGACCTTCGCGCCGACCGTGACGGTCCCGCAGGATGTACGCTGGGGCCGCAGCTATGAGGGATTTGCCCAGGACCCGGCGCTGGTGCGTGAGTATGCCCGGGCCGCGATCGAGGGGCTCCAGGGTCCAGCCGATCTCGCCAACCGGCTCCAGGCCGGACGCGTAGCGGCCACGGCCAAGCATTTTCTTGGCGACGGCGGCACCAGCGATGGACTGGACCAGGGCGATACCCGGGCGACGGAGCAGGAGCTGATCAGGCTCCACGCCCAGGGCTACGTGAGTGCAATCGACGCCGGCGTGTTGACGGTGATGGCCTCCTACTCCAGCTGGAACGGCCACAAGATGCACGGCAATCGCGCGCTCCTCACCGACGTGCTCAAGGGCCGCATGGGATTTGCGGGCTTCGTGGTCGGTGACTGGAACGGTCACGGGCAGCTGCCGGGCTGCGCGGCGGATCATTGCGCCGCGGCCATCAACGCAGGCGTCGACATGTTCATGGCCCCCGACCATTGGCAGGCGCTGTACCAGAACACGCTCGCCGACGCGCGCGCCGGGACCATTCCCGCGGCGCGGCTCGATGATGCCGTGCGCCGGATCCTGCGCGTGAAATTCCGGCTGGGGATGTTCGAGGGGCCGCGGCCCTACGAAGGGCGCATGGAACTGATCGGTGCGCCGGCGCACCGTGAGCTGGCGCGCGAGGCGGTGCGCAAATCCCTGGTGCTGCTCAAGAACCACGGCGCGCTGCCCATCCGCGCCTCGGCGCGCGTGCTGGTGACCGGACCGGGCGCGGACAATATTCCGATGCAGTGCGGCGGCTGGTCGATCACCTGGCAGGGAACCGAAACCAGCGCCGCAGACTTCCCCGGCGCGCAGTCGGTCAGGACGGCGATTGCGCAGGCGCTCGCAGCCGCGGGGGGCCGGCTGGTCGGTGACTCGGATCTGACAGGCTCCGACCGGCCCGATGTGGCCGTCGTGGTCTACGGCGAGCTGCCGTACGCCGAGATGTTCGGGGACATCCAGGTCGCGCTCTACAACACGGGCCAGGCGCTGCGGCAGCTGCGCCAGCTGCACGCCGCCGGCATTCCGACCGTCAGTGTGTTCCTGTCCGGCCGCCCGCTGTGGGTGCGCCCGGAGATCGAGGCGAGCGATGCCTTCGTGGCCGCCTGGCTCCCCGGCACGGAGGCAGAAGGCCTCGCCGACGTGCTGATCGGCGATGCGGCCGGCAAAGCGCGCTACGATTTCAGCGGCCGGCTGTCTTTCCGCTGGCCCAACGGACCGTCTCCCACCGCCACGGTCCTGGCGGGCAAGAGCGCGCCGGGCTGGTCCCTGGGGTCCGGACTGAGTTACGCACCGCCGCCCTGAGTGCGCGCCGCCGCGCGCCGCCGCGCGCCGCTCAGCCGATCCAGACCCGCGCGTTGCGGAACATGCGCATCCAGCCGCTGTCCTCGCCGGCATCGGCGGGGGACCAGGAATTCTGCACGCTGCGGAACACCCGTTCGGGATGCGGCATCATGACCGTCACGCGGCCGTCCGGCGTGGTGAGGGCGGCGATGCCCGCGGGGCTCCCGTTCGGATTGGCCGGGTAGAGACGCGCGGCATTGCCGCGCCCGTCGCTGTGCCGTATGGCCAGCAGCTGCTGGCGGGTGCAGGCCTGCTGATCGGCGTCGCTCGTGAACACCGCGCGCCCTTCGCCGTGCGACACGGCAATCGGCAGCACCGAGCCCTGCATCCCGGCGAACAGCACGGAGGGGGACTCGAGTATCTCGACCAGGCCCAGGCGTGCCTCGAACTGCTCGCTGCGGTTGCGCAGGAAGCGCGGCCAGGCCTGGGCGCCGGGAATCAGCTCGCGGAGCAAGGCCAGCATCTGGCAGCCATTGCACACGCCGAGCGTAAAGGTGTCGGTGCGCGCGAAGAATTCGGCAAAGGTCTGCCGCGTGGGCTCATGGAACAGGACGGATCGCGCCCAGCCGCCGCCCGCCCCGAGCACATCGCCATAGGAGAAACCGCCGCAGGCGACCAGGCCGCGATACCCGTCCAGCCCTTCACGCCCGCTCAACAGGTCGCTCATGTGCACGTCGTGCGGTTCAAAGCCGGCGCGCGCCAGCACCGCGGCCATCTCCACCTGGCTGTTCACCCCCTGCTCGCGCAGTACGGCAATCGGCGGAAGCGCGCCGCGGGCGACGAAGGGTGCCGCGAGGTCCTCCTGCGGATTGAAACTCAGCTGCCAGCGCAGCCCCGGCGCGGTGCTGTCGAGTGCCGCGGCGTTCTCCTCGTCGGCGCAATCGGGATCATCGCGCAGGCGCCGCATCTGCCACGAGGTCTCTGACCAGGCGCGGCGCAACTCCGCCCAGGGTTCATCGAGTGTCTCGGCACCCACCGTGACACGCAGCCGCAGGTCGGCCAGGGGCCGACCGATGGCGCGACTGCACTCGAGCAGATCGTGGGCGGCCAGCTCCTGCCAGACGTCGCGCAGCCCGGAGGTCGCGACCTGCAGCACGACGCCACACTCCTCGCTGAACAGCTGCGCCAGAGCAGGGCCGCGCAGTGGATCAAGCGTGATCTCAAGTCCGCAGTGACTGGCGAAAGCCATTTCGGCCAGCGTCACGGCGAGGCCGCCGTCGGCGCGATCGTGGTAGGCCAGCACCAGCGAGCGGGCACGAAGGGCCGTGAGCGCGGCCGCAAAGCGGCGCAGCAAGCCGGCATTTTTCATGTCCGCCGGCGCCCCTCCCTGGACGCTGTACACCTGCGCCAGCGCCGAGGCACCCAGCTGGTTGCGCCCCTCCCCCAGATCGATGAGCAGCAGGGTGGTCGGTCCGCCGTCCAGACGCAGCTGCGGCGTGAGCGTGCGGCGCACATCGCCCACCGGCGCGAATGCGGACACCACCACCGAGAGCGGCGCGACTACCGTGCGCAGCTCCGTGCCCTCGCGCCACACCGTCTTCATCGACAGCGAATCCTTGCCCACCGGGATGGCAATGCCGAGCTCGGGACAAAACTCCTCTCCGAGCGCACGCACCGCCGCATACAGCGCGGCATCCTCGCCCGGCTCGCCGCAGGCGGCCATCCAGTTGGCCGACAGGCGGATATCGCCCAGTCCGGCAACGTCGGCGGCGAGCAGATTGGTCACTGCTTCGGCCACGGCCAGGCGCGCCGAGGCCGCGGGGTCCAGCAGGGCCACCGGCGCGCGCTCGCCGATGGCCATCGCCTCCCCGCTGTAGTGCTGGTAGTCGCTGAGCGTGACGCCCGCATCGGCCACCGGCACCTGCCAGGGTCCGACGAAAGGGTCGCGGCTGACGAGGCCGCCGACCGTGCGATCGGCGATGGTGATGAGAAAGGTCTTGTCCGCCACCGCGGGCAGGCGCAGCACCCGATACAGTGCCTCGCGCAGGTTCACCTGGGCGAATTCCTCGCCCCGCGCCACCGGGGCGGGCAGGCTTGCCACTTCGCGGCGCATGCGTGGCGGCTTGCCCAGCAGCGCCTCCACGGGCATATGCACCGGATCCCCGCCGAGGAGCGAATCGCTGACAATGAGCTCACCGTCCGCGGTCGTGACGCCAATGACGGCATAGGGGCAGCGTTCGCGCTGCGCCAGGGCCGCAAAGTCGGTGAGCGCCTCGGGTCGGATGACCAGCAGGTAGCGCTCCTGCGCCTCGTTGCACCAGATCTCCAGGGGCGACATGCCCGGTTCCGCGCTCGGTACGTCGCGCAGATTGATGCGCGCGCCGCGGGCGCTGTGCGCGATGGCCTCGGGCACCGCATTGGCAAGTCCACCGGCGCCCACATCATGGATGAGTTCGATCGGATTGGCCTCGCCCAGCGCGCAGCAGGCATCGATGACCTGCTGCGCCCGGCGTTGCATCTCCGGATTGCCGCGCTGCACTGAGGCGAAGTCGAGCGCCTCGCTGCTGGCCCCGCTCCCGAGCGAGGAGGCCGCTCCCCCTCCCAGTCCGATCAGCATCCCGGGCCCGCCCAGCACCACCAGTTTCGAGCCGACCGAGACTTCGCCCTTCTCGACGTGCATCCGGCGAATATTGCCGAGGCCACCGGCCAGCATGATCGGCTTGTGGTACCCGCGCGCGCGCCCTGGCGGATCGCCTGGCCGCTGCTGCTCGAAAGTGCGGAAATAACCGCAGATACCGGGGCGGCCGAACTCATTGTTGAAGGCGGCAGCACCGATCGGACCCTCGAGCATGATCTCAAGGGCTGAGGCGATGCGTGCGGGCGTACCGATCGTGTGCTCCCAGGGTTGCTGGTAACCGGGCAGCCGCAGATGCGAGACCGAGAATCCCACCAGTCCCGCCTTCGGCTTGGCACCAAGGCCCGTGGCCCCTTCGTCGCGGATCTCCCCGCCCGCGCCGGTGGCCGCACCGGGAAAGGGCGCGATGGCGGTCGGGTGGTTGTGCGTCTCCACCTTGATGACGATGTCGACCGGCTCGTCGTGCGCGGCGTAGATGTGGCTGCGCGGATCGGGAAAATAGCGTGCGCCGGGCGGGCCCTGCAGCACCGCCGCGTTGTCCCGATAGGCCGACAGTATTCCCTGCGGGGCCTGCGCATGGGTGTTGCGGATCATCGCGAACAGCGTCTTGTCCTGCGCGACGCCATCGATGACGAAGTCCGCGTTGAAAATCTTGTGGCGGCAATGTTCGGAATTTGCCTGGGCGAACATCATCAGCTCAACGTCGGTGGGATCGCGCCCCAGGCGCCTGAAGGTCTCCAGCAGGTAGTCGATCTCATCGGGGGCCAGGGCGAGGGACAGCTGCTCGTTGGCGGCAACCAGCGCGGCACGGCCCGCGGCCAGCGCGATTCGTGCCAGCGGGCGCGCTGGAGCGGCGGCGAACAGTGCCGCAGCCAGATCATCCGCCGGCACGATGGCCTCGGTCATGCGATCGTGCAGCAGCGCCCCCAGCGCGGCGGGCGGCACGCCCGGGGCTCCGTCAATCCGATACTGGATCCCCCGCTCGATGCGCCGCACGAAATCCAGGCCGCAAACCTGGGCGATGTCGGTGGCTTTGCTCGACCAGGGCGAGATCGTGCCCGGACGCGGCACCACCAGCACTGAGTGTTGGGGATCGAAGGGGACGGCCCTGCCCTCCAGCCCCAGCAGCGCCTCCAGCTGCACACGCTGTGCGGCATCCGGCAGCGTCGGGCAATCGATGAAATACAGGTAGCGCGCGTGCACGGCGATGAGCGCGCTGTCGATGGTGCGCAGCCGTTCGAGCTGGCGTGCGCGCCTGAACGCCGAACCGACCGGCGCCCCCGGCAGTATCAGCACTGGCTACTTCTTCGGGCCGGCATCGCCGACCGGAGGCGAATACAGGGGTGCCGGAAACGCCGTGACGTTGCTCCCCTCGAGCGCCACGATCTTGCTGACGCCCTGCTTGCGCACCTCGTCGATGCGCAGCACGGCCTGTACGGGCAGAAAACTGCGCTTGACCCCGGCGAATTCCGTCTTGATCCGCTCCTCGCCCGGATCCAGGACCACCCCGCTGCGCTCGCCAAACACCAGCTCCTCGATCTCCACGAAACCGAGGAGGCTCCCGTGGCTGACCTTGCGCGCGTACACTTCGTAAACCTTGCCCTGGTTCACGAACATAATCTTGAAGATGTGACTGGGTGCCATCTGTATCATGAGGTCGAGACCCACCTGGTCCCGCCCACCTATTATATTCAGTCAACATCCCTTGTGCCTGCGCTCCGGATTCGCGCTATAGGAAGAGGAATCGGTCGATGGCGTTGCGATTGACCATTATCAGCGAGCAGGCTGCCGAGTTGGGTGAACACGCCAGCGTCGTCTTTGAAAAGGCAGGGGGTACGATCGGCAGGGCCGGCGACAATCGCTGGGTGCTGCCCGACCGGCTGCGCTACATCTCTTCCCACCATGCCCGCATCAGCTACCGCAACGGCAGCTTCATCGTCGAAGACACCAGCACGAACGGCCTGTTCCTGAATGATGAGATTGAACCCGTCGGCCGGCTGGGGCCGCAACCCCTGCGCCCGGGCGACCGCCTGCGGCTCGGCGCCTATCAGATTGCCGTGCGTGACAATGACTCGCCGGTCGTCGAAGCCAGTGCCATCGTAGCTTACCGCGCTCCCAACGGCGAGACCGCCGGCCTCGATTACTCAGGGAGTATCGGCGTCAATCTGGATATCAGTGAGCTGCTGACGACCGATCCGGACGCGAGCGCTGCGCGGCGCGCTTTCGACCCCTGGGGCAACCCGGTCAGTGATTCGGCGCTGCTCCAATTCGACATCGCGCAGAAGACCGGATCCCGCAAATTCCGTCCGACGACGCCTGCGGCACCTGCATTGGCGCCCGCGCCCGCACCCGCGCCGGCCACTGCGGCTGCACCGGCCTCACCAGCGGCCCGCAACAAAAACGTTGCGCTGCTCCCGGCCTCGGCCGGACAAGCCGCCCTTGAAGCCTTCTGCCGTGGCGCAGGACTGAAGAACCGGACCCTGAACGCCGAAGCCCAGGATCGCCTGCTGGGCCTGGCAGGACTATTGCTGCGCGAGACCCTCGTCGGCATCAAGGAGCTGGCGCGCACGCAGCGCGAGATCCGCCAGGGCGCTGGATTGCGCGCCAGCGGCGACGATCCGGAACGCCTGGCGCTGCAGAACCTGCCGGTGGAAGAGCTGCTGGTGCGCCTGCTGTTTGATCACGAACAGCAGCAGCTCGACGCCGTGCAGTGGATGCGTGAACTCTTTGCCCTCGCCATCCGCCACGACGCGGCCCTGATGCGCGCGCTGCGCCCGGCACTCACCGAATTTACACAGCGGCTGGACCCGGCGCTGCTCAGTCCCGGCCGCGCCGGCACCGAGCGCTTTCGCAGCATCACCGAGGCGCAGGGCGATCGGCTGCCGCACCTGTTTGCCGAAGCGCTGGCGCGCAGCTTCAATGTTGAAATTGAGGCGCCAGGAGGGGACTGAAGCGTCCCGTAACGAGGCTGGTGCGTGTCAGTATTCCCTGATCGCATCCCTCAGGATGGCGGCCATCTCATCGATTTCGGCGCGCGTCGCGATGAGCGCCGGCGCCACGATGGCGACATCTCCGGTCGCCTTCACGTGCAGGCCGCGATCATAGAGCTTGGCCTGCAGATCGCTCCCCCGCAGCCCAGGAGCCTTGCCGGGCTTCAGTTCAACGCCGGCCAGCATGCCGTAGCCGCGCACGTCGGCCACCGCCGCGAGATCCTGCAGCCTGAACATCGCTTCCTGGAAGTACGGCGCCAGCTCCCGGCCCCTGGCAAACAGCCGCTCGGTCTCGTAGATCTTCAGCGTGGCGAGGCCAGCGGCGCAAGCGGCCGGATGAGCTGAAAACGTGTAGCCGTGGAAGAATTCCGTGGCGCCGTCCGGCGCGGCCTCGACAATGGTGCGATAGATGCTATCGCGAACCGCGACCGCTCCCAGTGGCTGGGCGCCATTGGTGAGCGCCTTGGCCATCGTCATGATGTCCGGGGTCACTCCAAATGTCCCTGCCGCAAACGCGTCCCCCGTCCGGCCGAAGCCGCAGATCACTTCGTCGAACACCAGCAGGATGCCGTACTGATCGCAGATTTCCCGGATCCTTTCCAGGTATCCGCGCGGCGGGACGATCACGCCGGTCGAGCCAGCAATGGGTTCCACGAAAACCGCGGCGATGCGCTGTTCACCGACGAGCTGCACGAAACGCAGCAGATCTTCGGCGAGCTCCACGCCGCGCGCACCCATGCCCGGGGTGAGGCGGTTCTCCGGCAACAGTGTGTGGCGCAGATGCAGCACGCCCTGCATCACGGCACCAAATGCCTCGCGATTCCGGACCATTCCCGACAGCGCCGTGCCGCCCAGGTTGACACCGTGATAGGCACGCTCACGCGAAACCAGATAGGTCCGCTGCGCTTCCCTGCGGGCCTGGTGGTAGGCGAACGCGATCTTGATGGCGGTGTCGATGGCCTCGGATCCCGAGTTGCAGAAGAAAATGTGATCCAGGTGCCGCGGGGTCAGTGCCGCCACCGCATTGGCGAGCTCGAAGGCACCGGGATGGCTGCGCATGAAGGACGGTGTGTAATCGAGCGTCTGCAGCTGCTCGCCCACCGCCGCGGCGATTTCCGGCCGGCAGTGACCGGCGGCCGTCGTGAACAGCCCCGAGCTCCCGTCCATGATCTTGCGGCCGTGCTGGCTCCAGTAATACATCCCGCTCGCCTTGACGAACAGGCGCGGCTCACGCTTGAAATCGCGGTTGTTGGTAAAGGGCAGCCAGTGTCGCTCCAGCGCCTGCGGTGTCAGATCCATGTCGGTCTCCGCCCTGTCATCCGAATGTGGAACCTATCTCTGCCGCGGCTGCCTGCAGGCGCGGCACGAATTCGATGGCGCGCATCAGCGGCAGGCGCGCGGTCGCGCCCTGCACCGCCACGGCGGCGACAATCTCCCCGGGCCGGTTGCGAACCGGCACGGCCACACAGGCCACGCCCAGCACATATTCCTCGTTGTCGACGGCGTACCCTGCCTTGACGATGCGATCCAGTTCCGAGCTCAGCACCTGGCGGTCGGTAATGGTACGCATCGTGAAGCGCTCCAGTGCCATGACCTCCAGGAGGCGCTGCCGGTCCGCGATGGGCAGGTGCGCCAGGAGCAGCTTGCCGCTCGCACAGCAGTGCGGTGGCATGCTGGTGCCGCCGACGGGAATCTGCAGGCGCAGCGGCCAGCTGGCCTCGATGCGATCCAGATAGATCAGCGCACCCTTGTAGAGCACGGCCAGGTTGCAGCTTTCCTGGATATCGCTGACCACGCGGCGCAGGACCATGCGCCGCTCAGTTGCCGCAGCATCGTTGCGCAGGACTTCCAGCCCAAAGCGCGACAGGCGATCGCCGATCATGTAGGCCCGGCCGCCCGGCTCGCGGCTCAGGAACCCGGCCTCCTCAAAGAGCGCGAGGACCCGATGCAGGGTGGGCTTGGGCAGCTCCGTAGCCTGCATCAGTTCCGAGAGGGTGACAGCGCGAGCGGCCCGCACCAGGACCTCGAGCACGCCGAGGGCCTTCAACGTCGAGGAGGTCTCGTTGGCAATCTCGCGTGGCTCTCCCACCAGGGAAAGATTTGCGCTCTTCATGGCACTCCGGTCAGCCTCGTGCGGTTTCGATAATCGATACAATATAGGGTCGAGAAAAAGATTAATTTGCCACAAATGCCCTACGGAGCCTATTCTACCCGTAACTAAGATAATTTGTCTCTATTAACGGTACATTTCGGGGAGGCCAGCCCATCGTGAACCCAGCGCCGCAGAAAATGGGCCCGTCGGAGGCCCTGGTTGAAGTCCTCGCCGCCAACGGCGTCACCCATGTGTTCGGAATCGTCGGTTCCGCCTTCATGGACGCGCTCGACATCTTTCCGGCCGCCGGGATCAAGTTCGTGCCGGTCGCGCACGAACAGGGTGCGATTCACATGGCTGACGGCTACTCGCGGGCCTCAGGCCGGCACGGCGTGTGTATCGCCCAGAATGGGCCCGGCGTCACCAACTTCGTGACCGGGGTCGCGGCCGCCTATTGGGCGCATTCGCCGGTCGTGTTCATCACGCCCGAAACGGGCTCGATGTCGATGGGGCTCGGTGGATTTCAGGAAACAGAGCAGCTGCCGATCTTTTCGAAGATCACGAAGTACCAGGGACACGTCAACAACCCGAAGCGGATGGCAGAGATCGCGGCGCGCTGCTTCGATCGTGCCATGCTCGAGCTGGGCCCGACCCAGCTCAATATTCCACGCGATTTTTTCTATGGCGAGATCGAGACCGCCATCCCGGCGCCGATGCGTTTCGCGCCCGGACCCGGAGACGCCGCCGCACTCGACGCGGCCGCCGCGACTCTGGCGGGCGCACAATTTCCGGTCATCCTCGCCGGTGGCGGCGTCATCATGTCGAATGGGGGCGCGGCCGCGGCCGCGCTGGCCGAATTGCTGGGAGCACCGGTCTGCAACAGCTATCTGCACAACGACTCCTTTCCCGCATCGCACCCCCTCGCCGTCGGACCGCTGGGTTACCAGGGTTCGAAGGCCGCGATGAAGCTCATCGCTCAGGCGGACGTGGTGCTGGCCCTGGGCACGCGCCTCGGGCCCTTCGGCACCCTGCCCCAGCACGGGCTCGATTACTGGCCGAAGCAGGCGCGGATCATCCAGGTGGATGCCGACCCCCGCATGCTCGGCCTGGTCAAGGCGATTTCAACCGGCATCCACGCCGACGCCCGCGCGGCCGCCGAGGCATTGCTCGAACGACTCAAGGGCCGCACGCTCGCCGGTGCCGCCAATCGCGCGGAGCGGACCGCACGGATCAATGCCGAGAAGCAGGCCTGGGAGAATGAATTGACCAGCTGGACGCACGAGCGGGATCCCTACTCGCTCGAGGTCGCCAGCGACTCCCGGTACCTGCATCCGCGCGAAGTGCTGCGCGCGCTCGAGCGGGCCATGCCGGCCAATGCCATGGTCTCGACCGACATCGGCAACATCTGCTCGGTCGCAAATTCCTACCTGCGCTTCGAGTCGCCACGCTCCATGTTTGCGGCGATGAGTTTCGGCAACTGCGGTTACGCCTTTCCGGTGATCTGCGGTGCCAAGATCGCCAGTCCCGGGCGGCCCGCGTTCGCCTACGTCGGTGACGGGGCCTGGGGCATCAGCTTCAATGAGCTGCTCACCTGCGCGCGCGAGAGCATCGGCGTGACGGTCGTGGTGTTCAACAACGGCCAGTGGGGCGCCGAGAAGAAGAACCACGTCGATTTTTACTCGCGCCGTTACCAGGGCGTCAACCTGCAGAACCCCAGCTGGGCGGGCGTGGCGCGCGCCTTCGGCTGCGGCGGCGTCACGGTCGATCGGCTTGAAGATGTGGGCCCTGCGCTGCGCGCCGCAGCACACGCGCAGAGCGAGGGCCGCACCACGGTACTGGAAATCATGGTCACCCAGGAACTGGGCGATCCATTCCGCCGCGATGCCCTGTCCAAGCCGGTACGATCGCTGAAGAAATACCAGGCCTACGCGTGAGGCGGCGGGCGCCATGAGCGAGGATCCACCGGTGAACCCGGCCGCGTCGCTGCGCAAGACGCTGCAGCGGCGGCACATGCAGATGATCGCGCTCGGCGGCGTGATCGGCGCGGGCCTGTTTGTCGGCAGCGGCGTCGTCATCGGCTCGGCCGGACCGGCGGCGATCATTTCCTTCGCGCTCACCGGCATGCTGGTGGTGCTGGTGATGCGGATGCTCGCGGAGATGGCGGTGGCCTGCCCGGTGCTGGGCGGGTTCTACGAATACAGCCGCCTCGCGCTCGGCGAACTGGCGGCGTTCCTGACCGGCTGGATGTACTGGTACTTCTGGATCATCGTGGTGGCGCTCGAGGCCGTGGCCGGCGCCCGCTTGCTCGGTCAATGGTGGCCCACCGTGCATCCCTGGGAGTTCACGCTGGCGCTCACGGCCCTGTTCACGGTCGTGAATCTGCTTTCCGTGCGCTCCTACGGCGAGGCGGAATTCTGGTTCGCATCGATCAAGGTCGTCGCGATCGTGCTGTTCCTGTGCGCGGGCGCGATGTTCATCACCGGGCTATGGCCCGGCGCCGCGGGCGGCGTGGCTCACCTGACCATCCACGGCGGCTTCATGCCGAACGGACCGGTGCCGGTGCTCACGGGGGCGGTGGCGGCAACCGGATTCTACTTCGGCACCGAGATCATCGCGGTGGCGGCAGCGGAATCCGCCGAGCCTGAAAAATCCGTGGCCGCGGCGATGCAGTCGGTGATCTGGCGCGTATTGATTTTCTACGTGGGCTCGATCTTCCTGGTGGTCGCAATCGTGCCATGGAACGACGCGCTGAGCATGCAGCGCCCCTATGTGAGTGTGCTGCAGGCGCTGCATGTCCCGGGGGCCACCCTCGTCATGAGCGCGATCATCCTGACAGCGGTCCTGTCGGCCCTGAACTCCGGTCTGTTCGCTTCCTCGCGCATGCTGATGGCGCTCGCCACCCATGGCGATGCGCCACGGGTGTTCTCCCGCCTGGACGCACGCGGCGTGCCGGTGGCCGCAATTCTCGCCGGGACCGCGTTCGCCTACTCCGCGGTGGTGATGAGCTATGTCTCTCCAGACAGGGTGTTTGCCTTCCTGGTGAACTCCTATGGCACCGTGGCCATTTTCGTGTACGTGCTGATTGCCGCCTCCGAGCTGAAATTACGCCGGCGCCTCGAAGCCCAGATGCCGGATCGATTGCGCATCCGCATGTGGGGCTTTCCGTACCTGACCGTTCTGGCGATTGTGCTCATGCTGGCGATCGTGGCCGCCATGGCCTACATTCCCGCGCAGCGCGCGCCGCTGGAGTTTGGGCTCGTCAGCGTCGGCTTGATGCTCGCCGGATTCGGCCTGCGCGCCCTGCTGCGCCGGAGCGGCCCGCGCTCCACGCCGCGTTGATGAAAGCCGCGGGGGCAAGCACGCGCCTGGCGCTAAGCGCGGATCGGCTGACTGGCATCCTGGGTGCCGGGGCGGTCGCGATCCTCGCCATGGCGGTTTCCAACCTGCTGGGCGTAACAGTTTTTCATGTGGCCCATTCACCGGTGAGCCCGGTGATGCTCGCGGTCGTCTGCGGCGTCGCCCTCGGGCAGCTGCCCGCGGTGGCCTCCCGGGTGCGCTCCGGCGCCTGCTTTGCCTCCTGCCAGATCCTGCAGCTCGGCATCGTGCTGGTGGGCCTGAAGCTCTCCTTCGCGAGCACGCTGGCGATCGCCGGCCGGGCCCTGCCGGTCGTTGTCGCCTGCCTGCTGGTGTCCTCGCTGGTATCCATACTGCTGGCCCGCGCGCTCGGTCTGCGGCGCGAATTCGGCCTGCTGATCGCCATTGGCACCAGCGTCTGCGGCTGCACCGCGGTGCTTGCGAGCAGCCCGCTGCTGCGCGTGCGTAAAGAAGAAATGGGTTATGCCATCAGCTGTGTCGTGATCATGGGCTTGACGGGCATGCTCTTATATCCCTGGCTTGCGCACGCCAGCTTCGCCGCCGATGCGATTGCGGCCGGTGTCTTCCTGGGCACTTCGATCCACGACACCTCGCAGGTCATGGGCGCGGCACTGCTGTATTCGCAGACCTTCGCGGCGCCCGGGGCGCTCGCCGCGGCCACCGTGGCCAAGCTGCTGCGCAACCTGACGCTCGTGGTGTTGCTGCCGACGCTCGCGATCCGCAACTCACGCCAGGACCGTGCCGTGAACACCGGCGCCGTGACCCGCAAGCCCGGGCCGTGGGAACAGCTGGGCCTCCTTCGGTCGGCGATCCCGCCGTTCGTGCTGCTGTTCATCCTCATGGTCGCAACCCGAAACCTGGGCGATGCCGCCGCCGCCACAGGCACGATCCCCGGCGCCCTGTGGGCGCAGATCGGCGCCGCCGCCGCCCACGTCTCAGAGTACGCCCTGACGATCGGCATGGCCGGTGTGGGCCTGACCCTGTCCGTCACCGAACTGCCGCGCCTGGGGCTGCGACCCTTCGTCGTGGCCGCTGGAGCGGCGCTGGTCGTAGTCTGTGCGAGCTGGCTCCTCACGACCGCCTGGCGGCCCTAGCGGCGTGCGGCTGCTCGTCTTCAATGCCGGCAGTTCCTCGCTGAAGTTCGACCTGTTCGATGCCGCGCCTGGCGCGCCGCCGCACCGTGTCGCGGCAGGCGCCTTCCTCGATGCCGCCGACGGCTCTGGGCACTATGTGTTGCGCCCCGCCGTGGCGGCGGAGGCTTCCGGGACACGGGTCCGCTCACTGGCAGAGGCCGCGGAATTCACGCTGAACTGGCTGGCCGACCCGGCCGTTCATGGCCGCAATCTGCTGGCCGGCGTCAGGGCCACCGTGCATCGCATTGTTCACGGCGGCGAGCGCTTTCGCGATACAACCCAACTCGGTGACGCGGAGATCGCAGCGCTCGCCGTCCTCAGCCCCCTGGCGCCACTGCACAATCCGCCGGCCTTGTCGGTGATCGACGCCGCGCGCCGCGGGCTCGATCCACGGGTCCCGGTCGTGGGCGTGTTCGACACGGCCTACTACGCCGAACTGCCCGAAGCGGCTTATCGGTATGCGGTGCCCGCGGGTTGGCGAACGGAATTTGGCGTCCGTCGCTACGGGTTTCATGGCTTGGCGCACCGTTATCTTTGCCTCCGGGCCTGCGCAGTTCTCCAGCAATCGCCGGCGGCGGCACGATTGGTCAGCCTGCAGCTGGGCCGGGGATGCTCGGTGACGGCGAGTGCGGGGGGCCGTGCGCAGGCCACGAGCATGGGCTTTACCCCGCTTGAGGGTCTGGTCATGGGCACGCGCTCCGGGGATATCGATCCGGGCGCCGTCCTGTACGTGATGGAACGCAGCGGCATGTCCGCCGCCGAAATGAACCGTGCGCTCAACGAGCAGAGCGGGCTCCTGGGGCTCTCGGGCGGATCCGCCGACATGCGCGAACTGCTGGAACGGGAGCAGCGCGGGGATGCGGCGGCGGCGCTCGCCGTCGAAATATTCTGCCGGCGCGCGCGCCATTACCTGGCGGCTTTCGTTGCGGAGCTCGGCGGCGTCGATGCCATCGTTTACGGCGGCGGCATCGGTGAGAACTCACCCGAAATCCGGCGCCGCATCACCGGTGGACTGAACTGGGCGGGCATCGAGCTGGACCTGGAGGCCAACAAGACGTGTATAGGCAGCGAAGCCAGTATTGCCCGGCCGCACAGCCGCGCGGCCGTATGGGTGGTGCCGGTCGACGAAGCCAGCATCATTGCCACTGAAGCCGTCGCGCTGCTGGCAAACTAGCCTGCAGCACGGCGCGTGCGCAGGCTCTCGTCCCACCTTCAGGGCGGGAAGCTCCGTCGATTAGTGTTCACTTACATGCCATGCGCCACGCGGTGTGAATGTGAAGATGCTCGAGCGAATTCAGCCGCAAGCGTCACTGCACGCCACGGGCAGTGAATGAGCCATCGCTGAAACGGCCGTGGCGATCATGGAGCGTACCGGCCCTCTCACTACACTGGTATATCAACGGGTTACGCCTGCCCCAGGCTGAGCTAATCCGCGCCACGCCTTACAGCCGGAATTGTGAGCTCGCACCTTGGTACGATGCGGCCCATGTCAGGCTTCCGCGCCGAAACAGCGGTTCCGGTGCGGTCATCTGGAGCACATACACCTCCATGAAGACTCCGACTCGCCGCGAGACCCTGCAGAGGATGGCGTGCCTCGCAGCCGTCATAGCGCTGGATCACACGACTGCGCACGGGGCCGCCGATCCCGGCTCCGCCGCGCTCGCCGCGCCTTCTGGCAAGACGCCGCCAGCGGCGGATTCCGAAAATGGCTACGCCATTGGCCACAGCTCCAATTTCCACGCCATCTATCAGGACCCGCAGCTAAAAGCCGCCTTTTTGCTGTTCCTGACCAACGTTTATCACCTTTATCCGGAAGCCGACTTTCACCAGCTCATCGCCCAGGCCGTCCACGATGGCAAGACCGACCAGCAGATCTACAATCTGGTCCAATCACGATTGAACCAAGTCACACCCCTTCTTGCCGACCTGCGCTTTGCTCTGCCCGCCCTTGCCAAGCAAAAAGGCGAAATGGCGCGCCAGACCCTCCGATTCCTGGGCCCGTCGCCCAAAATCAACGGCTATATGGAAATTGGCACCACCGGTCGCTACATCAGCCGCCTTAAGTCCGAGCTCGCCTTGAGCGGTGATTTGGTGCTCCTAAGTATTGCCAGGCCCAGCTACTCGCTTATTGACATTGCCGAGCGCGGACAACTTACGAGACTGGGTCGCTACGTTCCACTGCAGGACTATGCGCCGATCTCTCCGGCCAATGTGCCGGATCAAAGTCTGGATTTGGTCGCAAACTACATCGGCTTCCATCACAGCCCGCCGGCAAGACGCGACGCCTTTGTCCGCTCGGTGGCGCGCGTCCTGAGACCCGGCGGCCGTCTGATTCTGCGCGACCACGACGTCAATTCCGACGACATGAATCGCATGGTCGCGCTTGCGCACGACGTCTTCAATATGGGTCTCGGCCTCCCCTGGCAAAGCAATCAGCGTGAAATCCGAAATTTCACCTCGCTCGCCGCCATGGTGAGCTATCTCGACGGCTTCGGTCTGAAGAGCGTCTCGGCACACCACCCTGAATTCCAGGCGGGCGATCCGACGCATAACGGCCTGATGGAATTCGTCAAGATCTAGCTTGCCACCACTAATAGTCGTACAGGTGCTCGACGGTCATTCCGAGCTCCGTAAAATCACGCAGCACCGCGTCGAGCGAATTCACGGGCAGGATGACACCGATCCGCTTGGTATCCGGGTTCGTGAGAATCGGCTCCGAAAGGACGACGTTCCCGGCTGGCAGCGAATAATTCCACGACGCTGGTACCACGCTGGTCATCAGAATCTCGCCATTGCCCGCCACCTCCCGAAAATGCACGCCGCCGAGCGCCAGGTGCATCGTCGCATCTCGAAAGGCCTCATAGCGCGGCAGACCCAGGAGCGTGCCGCCATCGGTCAGTCGGCCCAAGACTCTCACGCGATCATCCAGAGCGATCGGCGATACGGGTACGCCGTCGGCGACCACCATGATTTCGCTGTCGGCCGTGCCGTAGGCCACTTTGGTGCCTACCGTAATCAGCTCCGCATAAGGCGCCTTGACGAGATACTCCCCGCTCAGGAACAGCCGCCGCTCCCACTTCCGAATCGGATGCGGGCCCCACCACGGCTGACGCCACAGGCCCTTCAGCTCACGGAGAAACGAATATTCATACCAGGGCCGCACGCGTATAAAATCCACGTAGCGCTGCGCCATCGCGGCGGCAAACTGATCCTCAGCAGTTGGTTGGCCACCGGCCAGCCACTCGGTGGCCCGCCCCACGGACTTCTCATAGATACCCTTGACACCATATTCGACGGTGTAACTCGTACCAATGACGGTCACCATGAAGTGGTAGCCCCAGTTAAACGGGTATTTCTTGCGCGTCGCGCGATAGACCTGTCGGTAGGTACCCCAGAACTGGCCAATTGAGTGAAAGTACGGATAGCCTGACGGTTCGTGTTGACTCAGGTATTGGGCGTACTCGGCCGGGTTGTAAACCAACACCCACTCGGGCAGCGTCAGGTAGGTCTGCGCTTCATCCCGCTTGTAGCCCTTGATCGCCTCGACCTGCGGGAGTGTCAGCAGCGGCCCCTCCGGGGGATACGGCGCCGTCGCTGTGGCGGGCGCGCTGGTCTCGTAATACGCATCCCAGAGCTTATTGCGGAATTTGTAGCCCGGATCGAGGGTTCTTTTTAAATCGAACAGCCGCTCGGCGTTCGGATAGGCCGCATGAAACTGCGCCCGCGTGGCGAGAATCTGATACGGCAGGTAATACGTGCCATTGAGCGCCACGGCGGC
The DNA here is from genome assembly GCA_035300345.1 of Steroidobacteraceae bacterium. Classification (GTDB taxonomy): domain Bacteria; phylum Pseudomonadota; class Gammaproteobacteria; order Steroidobacterales; family Steroidobacteraceae; genus FEN-1191. Next base: position 1,919 of record DATGVM010000001.1, on the reverse strand, counting down.
ATCGATCAGTTCCCTAGTCCATTCCCCGACCGCTTGACGGTCGGCGGGCGTAGTGCCCTGCTTGTAATACAGAACATATGCGAACACTTCCTTGCGCGCCCACGCCAGCAACGTGCCGGGATCTGGTTTGGCATGACGAATCGAGATATTGATGACGTTCACGTGGTGGCGCTTGAGGATGTCGCCCATGCGAGGCACGAACACCTGCAGGTGTTCAACCGGTACGAAATACTCCTGTAACACGTACGTCGATGACTGCCGCGAAGCGGGCTCGAGTTCGCGCACGTCGTAACTTGCCTCGAAGTTGCGCCACTCCACGCACGGGCCGCGAAACATGAAGGGGTCCAAGACGTGCTGACGGATCCATTTCCCCCCCGGCCACCCGGAAATGACGCGGAAAGCCAGTCGATCCTCCCAGTAGTTCTTGTCAGCCGGCCACAGACGCTCTTTCACCGTCACCGGCTTGTCGGTTCTGAGGTACGAAGTCACCCGCACCGTATCGTAGGCATTGGGATATATATCGGCATTGTGAAAGATGACGTCCGGATTCCCTCGCACCGTCGCGTCAAAGAAGCTCCAGTATCGGCTCAGTGGCATTACTTCAGTGTGTCGCTCCACGCGCACGTTATCGGTCAGTTGCAGCGTCGCTTCAGCGATCACTCCCAGCGACCCGTAACCGCCGATAGCGCCATAAAACACTTCGCTGCGCTCAGTCGGCGAGGCCGTCACCACAGTTCCATCCGCTAGTACCACACGAATGGATTTCACGGAAAGTACCAGCGGGCCCATGCCGATATAGCGCCCGTGAGCATTGACGCTCAACGCCCCGCCCACGGTGAAATTGGCATAGGTCTGCATGATCTGCAGCGACAAATTGTAGGGGTCAATGAATTCCTGAATCTGTCGCCAGGTCATGCCCGCCTGGACCGTGATCTCCTTATTCTCTGCAGAAAAGGCCACCACCTGATTGAAGCGGCGCATATCGATCTGCACGGCCTGCTCGGTGGCCGTCTGCCCGCCCATGCTGTATCGCCCGCCGCCGATGGACAGCGGCCCGGGCGTCTCCTTCACAGCCCGCACCAGTTCTTCCATGCTCGTGGGTGCAATGACACCCAGGACCGTTATCGGATTGAGTTGGGTAACGTCGTTGACGACAATCGGCGCTGCCACCCCAGCCAGGGGCAACAGAGCGGCCCACATGACGACCAGGCAAACCACTCGACGCCCGTTGAGCCAGATCGCAGACATTGCTATGCCCCCACGCCGAGGCGGTAACACGCCATGACGAGGACAAACAGCGCGGCCAGTGCGCCCAGGGCTTTGCTGCGCCCCGCGACACCTGCACGCGAGCGGACGAGATACCACGGCAGCGCGATCGCGGTCACCACCACCATGGCCGTATGCAATCCCCAAGTAGTGCGATAGCCCCTATCCCGCGCATCGCGCCGGTACCAATAGAAGATCAGGGCCACGATGAGCCCGGCGGCGATTGCGGTGATATTCCCTGCATCCTCCAGCTCCGAGACGACCCCGCGATCCGACAGGCCAACACCCGCTGCAATGGCGCACATTAGCGCTACCGGCGCGTACTTCCTGTAGTCCATGGCGTGTCTTCCCCTTTCGCCGTATGGGTGCGGCGCAGTCCATACTCGCCCACGACAATCCGGTAGGCAATTCGAATCGTCGCGCTCCCCAAAGCGAACACAAAGCGCGAAGTGAACCCTCCGGCTCACTCATCAAGAAATCCATCGCAAGTTCTCGAAAAACGCCTGCATACGCTTTCTCGGCCGGGCGCAGGGACCACAATGCCCGGCGCAATGCTGCGCAAGCGCCCTATTCCCGAGCAGATATCCGACCTCGCGGTCAGACACACGCTAAGTGGCGGAGAGGGTGGGATTTGAACCATCGAGCTGGGCCTG